>NZ_BAAGRP010000075.1:0-414265 GCF_054782895.1 Promicromonospora xylanilytica | reverse complement strand
CCGAAGCTCGCCACTGACCAGCAACGATGCTGGTAAGGACGTGACCAGCTCACGAGCCGGCCCACCACCGTGAATAACGCTCTGAGTCAAACACCGTTGCCTAGTTCGCGGGGACTTCACCTCAGATCGGCTATGACCCGGGGTGAAGTCACGCTTCTCACTCTGACCGGGGGCACGCGGTGCTGTTGAATATCGGGCATGCGGACATCTCGCCGTATTGCGGGGCAGCCCAGAGTTCCACGGAACACCGCCATAACGTCCAGGTCGAACATCGCGGTGGCTGCAATTACAGGTGCAGTAGGGCTGGCGGGTGCTCTGATCGGTGGTGGGTTCACCATGGCCGGAACAAGCGCCGCCGCCAACGCTGTCGCCGAAGCGCAGGAGAGAGACCTCCGACGGGCGGCGTACATCGAGTACTTCGATGCTCTGGATACATACGCGACGGCGGCGGCGGCACGCTGGGAATCGTGCGTTCCCGGCACCGACAAACGACTTGCCCCGGACTCGCCGTGCCAACCGACTCTCGGCGAGTATCGAACCGCTAGGGACACGCTCAACGACCAGAAGCCCCGCATGGAACTCGTGGCGAGTGTTGAAGCAGGGTTGCTCGCGCATGCCATCGAACCGACGTTGCCGATGAACTTCGGCTTGGCGGGCGACGTAGTCGACAACGAGCCCGAATCGGCGCGATTCACGGTGCTCTACTATGCGCTTCTTGAAGTTGCCGCATGTGACACATCGCCCAACCCCCGTAGCAACTGCTCAGACTCACGTTCCGAGGCGGTGGAGGTGGCTACCGACGGTGTCTGGGTGCGGGAGCTGGAGGATGGCGAGGCTGAGACGTGGAAAGAGCAACTGAATCGACTGGAGGGCACCGGGTCCGAGCCGACCGATGGCCTGCACGCGCCCTAAGACACGGCCCGATGCCAGTCCGCAGATAGTCCGCAAGAGGTCCGCGCCAGCCCATCCGGCCCCAACGCGACCAACGGCCGGGAACGTTGGAACTCCAACGTTCCCGGCCGTTGTCGCTCTCACCAGAACGTGCCGGTGGACCGGACTGCGATCCACGAACTACCGCTGACGTCTCATCCGTTGGTCGAGCAGCCACCGTTGAGTGCTGGATATTCGCCCCGGACCGGACCGGATCGGGGCGAATATCCAGCACTCAACGAGGCCGGGGTTCAGCCGACCGGGGCCAGGTCCCGCGCCTCGGCGGGGGCCGGGCGCGAGGTCGCGAGGGACAGGCCGTCGCCGCGCCGGCGGAACAGCAGCGCCGACAGCACCGCCCCGAGGGCGTAGAGCCCTGCGCCCCACCAGTACGCGGTCGCGTAGCCGGCGATCGCCGCGTCCGCCCCGACCGCCTCGGTCACGGGCGCGTTGGCCACGAGGTAGTCGGCCGCCGCGGTGGCGGCAAGGGTGTTGAGCAGCGCGGTGCCGATCGAGCCGCCGACCTGCTGGCTCGTGTTCACCATCGCCGAGGCGACACCGGCGAACTGCCGGTCCACGCCGAGCGTCGCGGTCTGCATCGACGCGGGCATGATCGTGCCCATCCCGAACCCGACGATCATCAGCGGCAGCAGCACGTCCGGGGCGAACGAGCTGGAGGCGTCGAGGAACGTGAGGCCGACCATGCCGGCGGCGCCGAGCGTCATGCCCACCGGCACCATGAGCTTGGGGCCGAACCGGGGTACGAACACATTGGTGCCCAGCTGGGCGGCGAGCACCAGCATCGCGATCATCGGCAGGAACGCGAGACCCGTCCGGATGGGTGAGTACCCGAGCGTGAGCTGCAGGTAGTAGGTGACGAAGAGGAAGACGCCGAACATCCCCGCACCGGCGATCAGCACCGAGACGTAGGCGGCGCCGCGGTTGCGGTCCAGGACTATCGAGAGCGGCAGCAGGGGGTGCTCCGCTCGCGCCTGCCAGGCGACGAACGCCGCCAGCAGCACGACGGAGCCGGCCAGCATGCCCCAGGTCTGGGGTCCGTCCCAGCCCCCGGTCTCCGCGTTCGAGAAGCCGTACACGAGGCTGAAGAGCGCACCGGACACGAGCACGGTGCCGGGCACGTCGAGCTTCGGCCGGGGTCCGGCCTGCTCGGCGCGCGGTATGAGGACGAGCGCGCCGACGAGGGCGACCGCCGCGATGAACACGTTGATGTAGAGGTTCCAGCGCCAGTCGAGCGACTCCGTCAGGACCCCACCGAGGAGCAGGCCCACGGCGCCGCCGGCACCGGCGATCGCGCCGAAGACGCCGAAGGCCCGGGCACGCTCCTTCGGCACGGTGAACGTCGTGGTCAGCACGGCGAGCGCGGTGGGGGCCAGCAGCGCGCCGAAGACGCCCTGCAGTGCGCGAGCCGCGACGAGCAGCTCGAACGAGCCCGCGGCGCCGCCGAGGGCCGAGGCGATGGCGAACCCGACGAGGCCGATGACGAAGGTGCGCTTGCGGCCGATGAGGTCGGAGAGCCGTCCGCCGAGCAGGAGCAGGCTGGCGAAGGCGAGGGAGTACGCGGTGATGACCCACTGCCGCTGGCCGTCCGAGAAGCCGAGGTCGGCCTGGGCGGACGGGAGCGCGATGTTCACGACGGTCGCGTCGAGCACCACCATGAGCTGGGCGAGCCCGACCACGACGAGCGTGATCCAGCGCCGGCGGTCGGTCGCGGGTGTTTCGGTATCGGACATGCGAGGACCATATACGGAACTGAGTAGTTCCGGAAAGGGCTGGTTCAATAATTAACCTGACGGTAAGGTCGGGACGGACAGAGGGAGGAGGGCGACTGCGATGACGCAGACCGAGCAGGCCGAGGCGAGACCCCGGCTCGGGCGCAAGCGGGACCACACCCGCGACCCCGAGATCCTGGACGCCGCGCTCGACGTGCTGGCGGAGACCGGCTACGACGGGATGACCATCGACCTCGTCGCGTCGCGGGCCAAGGCGGGCAAGGCGACCGTCTACCGCCGGTGGTCGTCCAAGGCCGACCTGGTGCTCGACGCGGTCGCGTGCATGAAGGGCAGCGACCTGGACCTCGACAGCCTGCCGGACACGGGGACGCTGCGCGGCGACCTGGTCGCCATGGTGCGGCCGCCGAGCATCCGCGACAGCGAGCGCAAGCTCAAGGTGATGGCGGGGATCGTCTCCATGATCGCCCGCAACCCCGAGCTGGCCGCCGCCGCGCACGAGGCGCTGGTCGAGCCGCGCGCGGCCGTCAACCGCGTCTTCTTCCAGCGTGCGATCGACCGCGGAGAGGTCCGTGCGGACCTCGACGTCGAGAAGCTCTGCATGGTCGGCCCCGCGATGGTCGCGTACCGCACGCTGATGCTGCGCATCCCCGTCGACCGGGAGTTCCTGATCGCCAACATCGACGAGATCATCCTGCCGGCCGCGGGGCTTCGGGCCGCCTGACCCGGTGCCTCTCGACAGCGGTGTGCTCTTCGGCGCTCTCTTCGGCCTGATCCTCGTGAGTGCGGTGCTGCAGTCGCTGTCCGGGTTCGGGTTCGCGCTGCTGAGCGCCCCGGTGCTCGCCGCGACCATCGGCGGCGCCGAGGCGGTGTCGACGATCATCCTCACCGGCACCGCCTGCGACGTGGCCATCCTCGCGATGCGGCGCAGCGTGCCTCGTCCTGTCGGTCGTGAGGTGTGGGCGCTGGCCGGCTGGTCCGTGCCGGGCATGCTGGCCGGCGCCTGGCTCCTGGCGGCGCTGCCGGCGGCCGGGCTCCAGGTCTTCGTCGCCGGTGTGGTCCTCGCCGCGGTCGTCCTGCGCCTGCGCTCGCGGGAGCGCGGCGTCGTCGTCCGGCCTGCCTGGGCGGTGCCCGCCGGGCTGCTCTCGGGTGCGCTGAGCACCTCGACGTCCCTCGGGGGACCGCCGAGCGTCTACTACCTGGTCCATCGTGGCCTGACGCCGCAGGCGATGCGCGACACCCTCGTCACCGTGTCGCTGGTGCGTCTGCCGCTGAGCGTCGCCGCGCTGGTCCTCGCGGGGACGTGGGAGACCTACGCGCTGTGGCTGCCTCTCGTCGGTGCGGCGCTGCTGGGGCAGCTCGTGGGGTCCCGCGTGTTCCACGCGTTCGGCAGCGCACGCTACGAGCGCGTGGTGCTCGGCCTGCTCGTCGCGTCCGCGCTCGTGTCGGTGGGGGCCTTGGTCGTCGGCTGACCCTGTACATCGGCGCATGTGAGGGTTATGTTTGGTCAGTCGTACAAGACGATCGACCAAGGAGGCGCTGGGTGCCCGGTCAGACCAATGCCGAACGCGGCAGGGACGTGCGGGCCCGCCTCCTGCAGGCCGCGCGGGAACTGATCGGCGAGGTGGGCTGGGGCGGGGTGAGCACCCGGGTTCTGGCCGAGCGTGCCGGGGTGCGGTACGGGCTGGTGCACTATCACTTCGAGTCGGTGCAGGCGCTGCTGCGTCAGGCGACGCTCGAGGCGATGAGTGGCGTGCTCGACGGCACGGCGTCGCTGCTCACCGACGCGGCGAGCCCCGCGGACGGCGTGGAGGCCATGCTGCTCGAGCTCGACCGGTACGACGGCACCGACCCCGCGTCCCTGCTCTTCATCGAGGGCTACCTGGCCGCGACCCGCGACACCGAGCTGCGCGAGCGCATGGGCGCGATCCTGGCCCGGTTCCACACCGCCCTCGCCGCGGCCCTCGCCGAGGCGGGCCACCCCGCCCCGGACGCGGCCGCGAGCGTGGTCATGGCGGTGTTCGACGGGTTCATCCTGCACAAGGGCCTGGACCCGGAGCTCACCGGCCGGCGGATCGCACCCCTCCTGCGCACGCTCGCCGGCACGGAGTCCACCGAACCGAACGGAGCGCGACGATGAGAGCACTGATCAGCGGCGCCGGCATCGCCGGCCTCGCCCTCGCCAACCGCCTGCACCACCACGGCTGGGACGTCCACGTCGTCGACCGGGCGCCCGGGCCGCGTGCCCAGGGGTACATGGTCGACTTCTTCGGTCCGGGGTTCGACGCCCTCACCGCGATGGGGCTGCAGCCGCGGCTTCGGGAGCTCGCGAGCCCCGTCGAGGAGTTCAGCTACATCGACGACCGCGGGCGCAAGACCGTCGGTGTCGACTACTCCCTCTTCGCCAGGGCGATCGACGGCAAGATCGTCAGCATCATGCGGCCGGAGCTCGAACGGCTGCTCCGCGAGTCGGTCGACGGAGCGGTCGACCTGCGCTACGGCACCACCGTCGACCGGCTGGCGGACGGCGTGGTCGAGCTCTCGGACGCCACCACCGTCGACGCCGACCTGGTCGTGGGGGCCGACGGTGTGCACTCCGGCGTCCGATCGCTGGTCTTCGGTCCGGAGCGCGACTACCTGCGCTACCTCGGCATGCAGACCGCGGCGTTCGTGTTCACGGACCCCGAGGTGTTCGAACGCGTCCGCGGCAGGTTCGTGCTCACGGAGACGCTCAACCGCCAGATCGGCTTCTACGGGCTCGACGAGGGCCGGGTCGCGATCTTCGCCGTGTTCCGCACCGACGACCCGGCGCTGCCGGAGGACTCGCGCGACGCGCTGCGCCGGACGTTCGCCGGGATGGGTGCCCTGGTCGAGCGGGCGATGGACCGGTGTCCGCCGTCCGGCGAGATCTACTACGACCAGGTCGCCCAGACCATCACGCCGCGGTGGACGGACGGGCGGGTGGCCCTGGTCGGCGACGCCGCCCACGCGGTCTCGCTCGTCGCCGGCCAGGGTGCGTCCCTCGGTGTCGCCGGTGCGTACCTGCTGGCCGAACGGCTCCAGGCTGCGTCGTCGGTGCCGGAGGGGGTCGCCGACTACGAACGGCGCTGGCGGCCGGTCGTCACCGAGGTCCAGCGCGCTGCCCGCGACCGGGTCACCGAGTGGTTCGTGCCGACCAGGACGGCCACGCTCGTGCTGCGCCGGTGGGGGTTCCGTGCCATGAAGCTGCCCGGCCTCGACCGGGTCCTGGTCGGTTCCCTCTTCCCCAAGGGCCGGTCCGTGGCCGAGCTCGGCGCGTGACGGCCGGGCGGTCCGGGCTCAGCGGGTAGCCGTCATCGCCTTCGGGTACGACAGCCGGCGCAGCAGGATCTCCGCCGGGCCGCGATGGCCGGCGGCGCGCATCAGGTCGGCGATGAGCACCGAGACCACCCAGGTGGCGACCGCGACGCCTGAGGCACCCGCGAGCCCCATCCGGTCCTCCAGACCCAGCCCGAAGGGTGCGAAGACACCTACCCACACCACGGTCTGGAAGAGGTACATGCTCATCGACCGCTGGCCGAGCGCCTGGATCGCGGTCGTGACCCGCCCGGGTCGGTCGGCCACGGTGAGTGCGACCAGCGCGATGAACCCGGCCAGCGCGATCCCGCCCGCATAGCCGGTGAGCGGCTGCGCGACCGAGGCCACCAGGACCGTGACCGGGTTCCCGTTCGACCACGCGCCGAGCTCGACCAGCACGGCGGGGAACGCGCCGAGGACCGACACCACCGTCGCGACGACCGAGAACCGCCACAGCAGGGTGCGGTGGTTCTCCGGCTCGTCCAGGACGCGGCGGCGCGCCACCCACATCCCGAGCACGACCCCCGGGATGACCAGCAGGATGCCGATGACCAGCCCGTACGGCCAGCCGGCCGCCCGGTCGACGAATGCCTCGGTCCAGCTCCGGTCGCCGGTGGCCACGCTGCCCACGGTGTAGCTCGAGATGCCCTGCGACAGCGGCAGCCACATCCCGACGGCGGCCGCGGCTGTCGCGGGAACGAGCGTCAGCCCCGCCACCCGGAGCAGGGTGGCGTCCTTGGCCCGCAGCAGTGAGACGAGCAGCAGCCCCGCGATCCCGTACGGCGCCAGGATGTCGAGCGGCGTGAAGAGGAGCACGTGGACACCGCCGATGGCCACGAGCCACCAGCCTCGTCGCCGCACCAGCCCGCGCACGTCGGACCAGCTCGCCCCGCGGCTCTGCCGCCGGTTCATCATCTGCACCAGCGCGTAGCCGAAGAGGAAGGCGAACAGCGGCCGTGCGTGGTTGTGCACGAGAAGCAGGTGGACGACCTTCGTGACCTCGTTGACCACCTCGGGCCCGCGGTCGATCGCGGAGACGAACAGCGGGGCGTGCGCGAGGGCGATGAACAGCAGCATCCCGCCGCGCGCGAGGTCGGGAGCCAGTGCCCTGCGCGCCGACGGCGTGGGCATGGTCGACGCCGACGTACCGGGGCCGGTCACGGCTTCTCCTCCGGGTCGGCCTCGTCGTCGGCGTGCTGCTGGATCATCGCCAGCAGGGACGAGGAACCCTGCAGGTTGCGCGTCAGCGTCTCGATGGTCATCAGCGCGAGGCCCTGCTCGGGGTCGGCGAGCACCAGGAGCTTGTCGCCCGCGCCGATCCCGAGGTCGCGCCGCGCCTGGGCCGGGATGGCGATCTGCCCGCGCTCGCTCACCGTCACTGCGCCGTAGAAGCCACGGCCGCCCGGGCCGTAGTGCGTCGAGTCCTTGTCGCCGGCCATTCCGTGCCTCCGAGGTCGTGGTTCCGTGGTTCTGGTACACGTTATAACATGTAAATCATGTAGCCCCTCGGGTGGCCTTCCACGTCACGCCGCCCGCCGCATAGGGTGTACGTCCGTGCCGGACCCGCGACCGGATCACGGCGCGTTCCTCGACGCGGCCGACCACGAGCCGCCGGGTGCCCGCGCCATCAACCCCTGGAGGCAGCAGTGACCGCCTTGCCGCGCGTGATCGCCACCGACCTCGACGGCACGCTGCTCCGCAGCGACGGCAAGGTCTCCCACCGCACCCGCCAGGTGCTCGCCGACCTGGACGCGGCGGGCGTCGAGGTGGTCTTCGTGACGGCCCGCCCGCCCCGCTGGCTCACCCACCTCGCCGACACGGTCGGCGGGCACGGCCGGGTCATCTGCATCGGCGGGGCGTGCGTGCTCGACCTCGCCACGGGCGAGACGCTCGACACCTGCGGTTTCGACGACGACGCCGTGCGCGCCGTCGTGGCCGGCATCCGCGCCGAGCTGCCGCACGCAGCGCTCGCCTTCGAGCGGCCCGACGGCGTCGCGTTCGACCCCGCCTACCCCAACCGGGAGCCGGCGCTGGACCCCGCGCTGTGGTCGGTGCCGGTCGAGGACACGCTCGGCGCGGCCGGACCCGTGTCGAAGATCCTCGCGCTCGACCCCGCGTACATCCCTCCGCCGGGCATCCTCCTCGACCCGCCCGAGGAGATCCGGCTGGCGCAGGAGCGGTTCTTCGCGGCCGTCCGCGGCGCTGTCGGCCCGCACGCGCAGCTCGCGTACTCGGGTGCCGTCGGCCTGGCCGAGCTCATGCCGGCCGGCGTCGACAAGGCGGCCGCGCTGGCCCGCTGGTGCACACGGCTCGGGGTCGACGCCTCCGAGGTCTGGGCCTTCGGCGACATGCCCAACGACCTGCCCATGCTCACCTGGGCGGGCCGGGGCATCGCCGTGGCGAACGCCCACCCCGACGTGCTGGCCTCGGCGGACGCCGTGGTCGGGCATCACGATGCCGACGGCGTGGCGGAGGAGCTCGCGACCGCGCTGGACGGAGCCCTCCGGCCACATCGGTGAGCACGGGCTCAGGAAGGCGGCTCCCCGCCGGACCCGTTGCCGCTGTCGGCCGCACGCTGGACGCGCTCGGCGATCCGGCGGATGCGTCCGAGGCGGCCGTCCCAGGCCGTGCCGACCTTCATCAGCTGCCCGACCGCGCGCGCGAGCTGTGCCTGGTCGACGCGATAGAGCCGCTCCCGGCCGGCCGTGGTGGCGTGCACCAGCCCGGCTTCGTCGAGCACTCCGAGGTGCTTCGCCACGGCCTGCCGGGACACGGGCAGCTGCTCGCTCAGGCTCGTGGCCGTCCCGCGGCCGTCGCTCAGCAGCAGGTCGAGCATCCGTCGACGGGTCGGGTCCCCGATCGCCGACCACAGGTCGTCGTCGACCGTCACGCTCATGTGTCCGCGCCCACCTTCGCGGCGTACGTGCTCAGCTTCGGCAGGAAGTGGTCCCAGCCGGAGCTGTGGTCGGCGTGCTCGGCGGCCGCCTTCGCCTCGTCCCAGCCGCACTCGCGGAAGCCGCTCTCGGTGAACCGGACGAGCGTGCCGCTTCCCGAGGGCGCCAGCTCGAAGACGACCAGGTTGGAGTTTCCCGGGCCGGCCACCTCTCCCTCCTCGTGGGTCCAGCGGAACGAGAAGTGCGTGTACGGCACCGCGTCGGCAACCGTGAGCTGAGCCTTGTGGCCGTCCTGGGCGAGGTCCCCGAAGCCGATCCAGCCCGGCTCACCGGGCTCCGGGCCGAACTCCGCCTCGTCGGACCACCACTCCCGCACGTGCTCGGGACTGCTCACCACGTCGAAGACGACCTGGGGGGATGCCTCGATGTAGATCTCTCGCTCGATCGTTCCGTACTCCATCGCCGACCAACCTTTCGCAGTGTCCGGGTGCAAGAAGACCACGCCTCAGTGCCAGTTGCTGATCTGCACGTCGTGCGGCGAGGGCTCGCCCGTGCCGGTCTCGACGAACCTCTTGAGGCTCATCAGGAACGTGGCCCACTTGGTGCTGCAGTGGTTCATGAACTCCACCGGCTCCTTCCAGCCGGTGTGGCTGAACAGCACGATCGTGTACCCGTCCTCCTCCTTGAGGTCGAAGTGGATGTGCGTGCCGATCCACTCGTCGGGCCCTCCGGTGACCATCCAGTCCACCGAACCCGCCGGGTCGAGCTCCGTGACCTCGAGCTCGAAGAAGCCGAGCCGCTCGCCCGCGTCGTCGTTGAAGGTCGTCGTCAGCGTGCTGCCGACCGATCCGTCGCCCGTCGTGTCCTGCGTCCACCAGCTTGCGACGCCTCGAGGTGTCGCAAGAGCCTCGTACACCTTCTCCAGCGGCGCCACCGCTCCGACCCGGTGCAGGATGTCAGCCATCTCAGTTCCTCCAGCGTCTCGTAGTGCAACCTTTGGTTGCGTATGAACCTACGCCGCCGGAGCAAGATGCGCAACCCTTGGTTGCGCGTATCCCGCCCTGGGCCGGTCGTGCGGGTCGCCCCGCCATCGGTGGACGACCGCCGGTCACGAGGGGCCGAGCAGTACCACGTGCATGCCGGCGACGGCGTCCGGGTCGGCGGTCAGGTCGATCGCGGCGACCTGCCCGTCGTGCACGACGACCGAGAACACGAAGCGCGGGATGCCGCCCGGCGCCCCGGCGAACCCGACCGATCCGTCGATGAGCGCGGGCACGGCCAGCTTCGCCCGACCGCGGAACGCTTCCGCCACCGCGGCGGCGCCACGGATCTCCCGGGCCAGCAGGGGCGCGCCCCGGTCGGCGTGGGCGGCGGCCGAGTCGACCGCGGACTGGTCCGCCCGCAGCACCACCTCCGGCGCGAGCAGGGCGAGGAGTCCCGCGAGGTCACCCGTGCGGGAGGCCTCGAGGAACGCCTCGACCACCTGCCGGTCGGTCCGTGTGTCGGCGGGTGACCGGGTGCCGCCGTCGGACCGCGCCACAGCAGACCCGGACTGCACCCGCCGCCGGCCGCGGCTCGCGAGCTGGCGCGCCGCAGGGACCGACCGCCCCAGCACGGGTGCGATCTGCTCGTAGGGCACTGCGAACAGGTCGTGCAGCACGAACGCCAGGCGCTCGGCGGGGTCGAGGCTCTCCAGCACCACCTGCAGGGCCAGCCCGACGATGTCGGCCAGCTCGGCCTGTCGTGCGGGATCGGGGGAGTCCTCGTCGAGGATCTCCGGTGCGGTGTCGTCCGGCAGGCCGGTCGGGAGCGGGTCCTCGCGGCGGGTCGACCGGGAGCGGAGCATGTCGAGGCAGATCCGGCCGGTGACCGTCGTCAGCCAGGCCGCGAGGTTGTCGATGCCCTCGGAGCCGGTGCGGTTCAGGCGCAGCCAGGTCTCCTGCAGGGCGTCGTCGGCGTCGTCGGGGTTGCCGAGCATCCGGTAGGCCACGGCGCGCAGGCGCGGACGGTGCTTCTCGAAGGCGATGGCCAGCTCGTCGGGGGTCATCGGTCACATCCTCGTTCTCGGTGGCGTCAACGGTGTGACGGCGCGCGGAGCGTCGATGTGACGGGCCGGACCTCCGGCCGTTCTCGACGCCGAAGCCGACGTCAGCCGACGAGCGGGCAGGGGCGGGTGACGACGGGGCCGTGGGTGGGCCGGACCGAGATCGTCACGTCCGCTACGTCACGGCCCGAGGCAGCCACCACGGCCGCGGTCGTGCAGAGAATCTGGTCCACCCCGACGGCGCTGATGTCGGCGCTGCGCAGCGGCAGGTAGATCGTCACGTAGTCCCCGGCGTCCTCCACCATCGTGCGGGTGGTCGTCACGGGGACCTCGTTGTGCAGGCCCTCCGCCGTGGGCTCGGTGTCGGCCATGAGCAGCTGCACCGCCCCCAGCGCCGTGCCGAGACGACCGGTGTCCCGGACGTCGGGCCGCAGCCGCCCGGCGTCGTCGACGAAGTAGAGGGTGGGACCCGTCGCCAGTCCGGTGGGCGCCTCGCCGCCGTCCTCGACCCCGCTCGCGCCCACGCCGCAGCCGCCGGCCAGTGCGCAGGTGGCCAGGGTGAGTGCGGCGGCCGTGGCGCGGACCGCCCTACGCACGCTCATCGTCGCCTCCTCGTGCGTCCTCAGGCCTGTCCTCGGGCACGTCGTCGTCGAGCCGGCGGGGCAGGCGCAGCTCGAAGCGGGCCCCCGCCCCGGGCGCATCGCGTGCGGACACGTCGCCGCCGTGCAGCCGGGCGTTCACCAGCGTGATCGCCAGCCCGAGCCCGCTGCCGTCGGACCTCGTCCGGGACGAGTCTGCCTTGTAGAAGCGGCCGAAGAGCCGCTCCGCGGCGACACCGTCGGGCAGCCCCGGACCGTGGTCGGTCACCATGACGAGCACGTCGTCCGCCTCCGCCCGGACCTCGACGACGACGGGAGGGCTGCCGTGCCGCAGGGCGTTGCCCACCAGGTTGGCGACGGAGATGTCCAGCCTGCGCACGTCGACCCTCGCCGGTACGGGACCCGTCAGGCGCACGTCGACGGCGTCGCTCCAGCCTCGCGTGCGGACGGTGTCCGCCACGACGTGGGCGACGTCGACGTGCTCCAGCCGGAGCTCCACCGCACCCGCGTCGAGCCGGGAGAGCTCCAGCAGGTCCTCGGCGAGCCGGGAGAGCTTCCGGGTCCGGTCGACGGCCATCGTCGCGAGCTCCAGCTCCTCCGGCGACCGGTCGCGCGCGTCGGCCTCCAGCATCTCCATGATCGAGGCCAGCGCCATGATCGGCGTCCGCAGCTCGTGGGACACGTCCGCGACGAACCGCCGGGCCTCCGCCTCCCGGTCGCGCAGCTCGCCGACCGACCGCTCCAGCGCGGCGGCCGTGTCGTTGAAGGTGTTCGCCAGGTCCGCCAGCTCGTCCCGGCCGGACGGCGTCAGACGCGTGCCGAGGTTCCCCGCCGCGAGCTGGTCGGCGCTGTGCGCGAGCCGCTGGATGGGGCGCAGCACGCTGCGGGAGACCAGGAGCGCGAGCACGACGGCCAGCGGCAGGGCGCCCGCGATGGTCAGCGCCACCACGCGGGTCCACCGGTCCAGCTGCGCCTGGGTCGGGGCAAGGTCCTGCACCACGTACACCTCGATGCCGGAGTCGCGCTGCCGGCCGTCCACGTCCGTCACCAGGATCGGGGTGGCGAGGACCAGCCTGGGCCCCGCGTCGTCGACCACACGCTGCACCGCGAACCGGCCGCTCGTCGCGACGTCGGCCCGCAGCTCGTCGCTGATCAGGCCGAGAGCGCCGCCCGACGCCGACGTCAGGCCCTCGTACGTGACCATCGAGTCGGCGCCGAGCGAGGTGCGCAGCCGGTCCAGGGCCTGCTGGTCGGGCGGGTACGTCACCTCCGGCGCCAGCCGCGTGATCTGGTCCCGCACCGAGTCGACGGCCCGCCGCTGCGTCTCGTCGACGAGCGACGCGCGCGCCGCGGCGTACCCGGCGGCGGACGCCGCGGTGGCGGCCACCATCGCGACCGCCACGAACGCCAGGATCACCCGCGCGCGCAGGCTCCTCGGCCACCAGCCCCTGGACCGCCGGGTCCCGCGTGCCCCACGCATGCCGTCCAGAGGTCTACACCGGCCCGAACCGGTAGCCGAAGCCCCGCACGGTCTGGATGTACACCGGGGCGGCGGGATCCGCCTCGATCTTGGCGCGCAGCCGCTGCACCCCGTTGTCCACCAGCCGCGAGTCACCCAGGTAGCTGTGCTCCCACACCGACTCGAGGAGCTGCTGCCTGCTCAGCACCTGACCGGGGGAGGCGGACAGCTCCAGCAGCAGGCGCAGCTCCGTCGGCGTCATCGCGACGTCCCGCCCGGCCCGGGTCACCGTCATCGAGGAGCGGTCGACGACCAGGTCGCCGTAGGTCGCCGTCGACCCGCCGGACCGGTCCGGGGCGCCGCGCCGGAGCACTGCGCGGATGCGGGCGTCGATGACGCGGGGCTCGACGGGCTTGACCACGTAGTCGTCCGCGCCGGCCTCCAGACCGCTCACCACGTCGATGTCGTCGCCGCGGGCGGTGAGCATGACGATCGGGACGGTCCCGGCGGCGCGGATCCTGCGACACACCTCGAAGCCGTCCATGCCCGGCAGCATCAGGTCGAGCACGACGAGCTCCGCGGCGTGGTCCCCGAACTGCCGGAGTCCCTCCTCGCCGGACGGCGCCGACGCGACGTCGTGCCCGTACCTGCCGAGCGCCCTGGCGAGACTGATGCGGACCGAGGGATCGTCCTCGATCAGCAGGATGCGCGACATGGCTCAAGTATCGAGGAGGTCCGGCCGCCCAGCCATGCCTGCCGGCGGTCTGCGACACGGTTGCGACATCGCGGCGACCCCACCGGGACACGCGGCCGGGAACGTCGGACGCATGAACAGAACCCGACGACTCCTGGCCGCCGGCGCTGCACTGGCGCTCGCCATGGCCGGCTACACCGCCTACAGCCTCCTCGGCACCCCCACGGCCGCGGGCGCCGGTGACAAGGTGCTCTACCTGACGTTCGACGACGGGCCCGGCGACGAGACCGTCGAGATCCTCGACGTGCTGCGCGAGCACGACGCCAAGGCGGTCTTCTTCGCGCTGGGCCAGAACCTCGCGGGGCAGACCGACCTGGGGCGCCGGATCGTCGCGGAGGGTCACGCCCTCGCCAACCACACCTGGAGCCACGCCGACCTCACCCGGGTCGACGCGGACGCCCGCGAGCACGAGCTGGGCGAGACCGCCCGCCTGCTCGCCCGCCTCGGCTCCGACAGCCCGTGCGTGCGACCGCCGTACGGCTCCACCGACCACGACGTGACCGCCGACCTCGCCGCACGCGGGATGCCGCAGGTGCGGTGGAACGTCGACACCGAGGACTGGACCCGCCCCGGGGCCGAGGCCATCGCCGGCCAGCTGCTGCAGGCCGAGAGTGGCGACGTGGTGCTGATGCACGACGGCGGCAGCGACCGGACCCAGACCGTCGCGGCCCTGCGGCACGCCCTGCCACGGCTGGCCGCGGCGGGCTACACCTTCGACGTCGTGCCGGGGTGCCGAGCATGAACCTGGCTACGGGCGCGGGCACTCGCGACGACGCGGCGGCGCTCGCGGCGCCGCCCGGTACGGGACGCGAGGCCGGGCGTGCCGGGCACCTGCCTGCCCTGGACGGGCTGCGCGGCGTGGCGGTCCTCGGGGTGCTCCTGTTCCACGCGGGCCACCTCGGCGGCGGGTTCCTCGGCGTCGACCTGTTCTTCGCCCTGTCGGGGTACCTGATCACGGACCTTCTGCTCCGCGAGGTCCGGGCCGGCGGCACGGTGTCGCTGACCGCGTTCTGGGGGCGCCGGGCCCGCCGTCTGCTGCCCGCGCTGGCGACCGTGCTCGTGGGCGCCACGGTGCTCGCCCGGGTGCTGGGCGACGCCGACCTGTGGCGGACCGCGCTGTCCGACGGGCCGTGGGTGCAGGCGAACCTGGTGAACTGGCACCTGCTCGACGATTCGGCGGGCTACTGGGAGGGGTTCGGTGCCGGCAGGCTCTTCGGGCACCTGTGGAGCATCGCCGTCGAGGAGCAGTTCTACCTGGTCTGGCCGGTGGTGCTGCTGCTCCTCGCGCGTCGGTCGCGGCGGGTGGAGACGCGGGTGGAGACGTGGGTGGCCTGGACGGCGGTCGTCGTGTCGGCGGCCTCGCTGGTGCTGATGCTGATGCTGGTGGACCCGGCCGACACGACCCGCGTCTACACCGGCACCGATACCCGGGCGTTCTCGCTGATGCTGGGCGCCCTCGTGGCGACCGGACCGGTGCGACGCACCCTGGCGCGGCTGGTCGGCAGGCGAGCCGACGTGGTCCTGGTGCTGCTGGCCGCCGCGCTGGCGGCACTCTGGTGGACGGCCGAGGGCGAGGCCACCCCGTGGCTGTTCCAGGGCGGGCTGTTCGCGCACTCGCTGCTCGCCGCGCTCCTGGTCGTGCTCTGCGTGCAGGCGCCCGGCAGCCCGCTCGCGCGGCTGCTCGGGTGGCGGCCGCTCCGCGCGCTGGGGCTCGTCTCGTACAGCCTGTACCTGTGGCACTGGCCCGTCTTCCTGCTGCTGCCGGAGCAGCGCCTCGGGCTGACCGGGTGGCCGCACACGCTGGCCGTGTGCGTGGTCTCCGTGCTGCTCGCGACCCTGTCCACGGTGCTCGTCGAGAACCCGGTCCGGTACCGGGCCGGCTGGGCGAGGGGCCGCTCCGGGCTCGCCGCTGTCGCCGCTGTCATGGTGGCGCTCGCCCTGTTCTGGGTGGTCGTGCCACGGCCCGCCGGGGTCCAGGTCGACGCGGGAGCCATCGGGTCGGGCTCGGGCTCCGGCACCGGGGCGGAGTCCGGTTCGAGGCTGTCCACGGTCCTGTTCATGGGCGACTCCGTGGCCGCCGGTGAGGCCCTGCCGCTGGAGGCGGCCATGACGGCCACCGGCCTCACCCTGGAGTCGGTCGCGGCGGACGGCGGCGGCGGGGTGGTCGGACCGCTCGCCGAGTCGACCTGGGCCGATCTGCCCGGCGCCATCGCCTCCGCCGAGCCGGACGTGATCGTCTACCAGATCACCACGTACGACTGGGGCACCCGGCAGGAGCAGCGCGACGGCTACGAACGGCTGGTGCGTACCGCCGCGGACGCGGGGGCGGAGCTCGTGCTCGTCCCCTTCCCGCCGATCCGGCCGGACGACTTCTACGCGCCGCACATGACCGACCTCGACCGCACGGACGACGTCGCGCGGGAGGTTGCCGCAGGCTCGGACGGGCGGGCGGTGTTCCTCGACAGCTCGGTCGTGTGGGGCGATACCTATCAGCGGCTGCGCGACGGCAAGCCCGACCGGAGCGACGACGGCATCCACACCTGCCAGCAGGGCGCCGCTCGGTTCGCCGGCTGGCTGGTGGAGGAGCTCGCGGCGCGCTACGCCGGTCCCGTCCCCGCGGACCCGGAGGACTGGGTGGACGCCGGCTGGGCCGACGACGCCCGGTTCAAGGGCTGCTGAGGCCGTCCTAGCGGATCCGGGGCGCCCTTCTGGACTGGTGGATGCCGTCGGTGGTGAGCAGCACGAGCGCCACCCAGATCAGGATGAACCCCACCCAGCGCGCGGGCGGCATGTGCTCGCCGAAGATCAGCAGCCCCACCAGGAACTGCAGGGCCGGGGTGAGGTACTGGAGCATGCCGACCACGGAGAGCGGGAGGCGACGCGCGGCGGCGCCGAACAGCAGCAGCGGCAGCGCCGTGACGACGCCCGACGCCATCAGGAGGAGGGAGTGTCCGGCGCCGTGCCCGGTGAACGTGCCCGCGCCGCCGAGCCAGACGAGGTAGGCGATGGCGAACGGCGTGGCGACCAAGGTCTCGACCGCCAGGCCGGGCAGCGCCGGGACGGTGCGGCCCACCCGGTTCTTCACGAGCCCGTACATGCCGAAGGAGAGCGCGAGGCACAGCGAGATCCAGGGCAGCCCGCCCAGCCCGGTGGACAGCACGACGACCGACGCGACGCCGAAGGCGATGGCCAGCCACTGCACGGGCCGCAGCCGTTCCCGCAGGATCAGCACACCGAGCAGCACGGTGATGACGGGGTTGATGAAGTAGCCGAGGGCGGCGTCGAGCACCCGGTCGGTGAGCACCGCGTACACGTACACCACCCAGTTGATGACGATCAGGACCGTCGCGGTGGCGAGCGTGCCCAGGATGCGCGGTGAGCGCAGGGCGTCCCGAAAGGCGCCCAGCTGCCGCATGACGGCGAGGGCGGCCAGACAGAACACGAGGCTCCACACCACCCGGTGGGCGACGATCTCGATGGCGCCCGCCGGCTCGAGCAAGGGGAAGAACAGGGGCATCGCGCCCCAGAGCATGAAGGCGCTGATCCCGAGGGGGAGCCCCCACCGATCGTGGTGTTGTCTCACGGCGTCACGATAGGTCTCACGGGGTTGCGCCAGCCCCGGAGTGCCCTGTGGGACTCGTCACCGGGCCGGGCGGTCATTTCGATTTCTCGCGAGGGCCCGGAGGGCGCTATGGTTGGGCACGTTCACGGCTGGTTGCCCGAGCGGCCAAAGGGATCTGACTGTAAATCAGACGGCTCAGCCTACGTGGGTTCGAATCCCTCACCAGCCACGTGACGGACGGGGTGTCATCCAAGCGGATGGCGCCCCGTTCTCGTTCCCCGAAGGGCTCGTTCGGGCCTGTCGGGGTGCTGGTTGGACGGCGCGGCGTACCTCACACCCGATTCGATTTCACGCCAGGCCGGAGGGCATGTAGAGTCTTCCTCGCCGCCCCGATAGCTCAGTCGGCAGAGCGTCTCCATGGTAAGGAGAAGGTCAAGGGTTCGATTCCCTTTCGGGGCTCTGTGATCGACGCGGGGTCGTCCGTCCTCCTCATCGGCTCGCTGGTGAGAGAATAGCGGCGGACGGTCTCGCGTTCAGTCACGCGCGGCGGGGTAGCTCAGCTGGTCAGAGCGCACGACTCATAATCGTGAGGTCGCGGGTTCGAGCCCCGCCCTCGCTACCAAAGCAAGTACATCCGTTCGGCGTCCACTGCCGGACGACGAGAAGACACATGGCGCCTCCCTCTCGAGGCGCGGAGGTGAGAGCCATGGCAAGCAAGAGTGCGGATGTCCGCCCGAAGATCACGCTCGCATGCGTGGACTGCAAGGAGCGGAACTACATCACCAAGAAGAACCGGCGCAACGACCCTGACCGCCTGGAGCTGGCGAAGTTCTGCCCGCGCTGTGGCAAGCACACGTCGCACCGCGAGACTCGCTGAGTCTCGGTAGCAAGCTCACACCGACGTGGCGAACGCTGACTTCGAGGGCCGGGTCTATCCGGCCAACGCCCCCTACTCCGTAGGCCGCGAGAAGATCCGCGAGTTCGCCAGTGCCGTCGGTGCCACGCACCCCGCGCACCACGATCTCGTGGCGGCGCGGGGTTCTGGCTATCCGGACCTGGTCGCCCCGCCCACGTTCGCGGTGGTCGTGGCGCAGCGCGCCGAGTCGCAGTACATCAGCGACCCGGCCGCGGACATCGACTTCTCGCGCGTGGTCCACGCGGACGAGCGCTTCACGCACCACCGCCCGATCGTCGCCGGCGACGAGCTGACGACGGTGCTCCACGTGGACCGGGTCGTCATCCGCGGCGCCATCAGCATGGTGACCACGCGCTGCGAGATCTACGCGGTGCCGGAGAGCGTCGAGGTGCCGTCCCCCGAGGCCGACGCCCTGGGCGAGTCCGTCGCCACCGTGACGTCCACGCTCGCGATCCGAGGTGAGGACGCATGAGCCGTCCCGACATCGCCACCCTCGCCGTCGGCGACGTGATCGGCACGCGCACCGTCACCTTCGACCGCGCGGCCCTCGTCCGTTACGCGGGTGCGAGCGGCGACCTCAACCCGATCCACTGGAACGACAAGGTCGCCGAGGGCGCGGGTCTGCCCGGCGTGATCGCGCACGGCATGCTCACCATGGGCACCGTCGTCGGCCTCGCGGTCGACTGGGCGGGCGACCCCGGCGCCGTCGTCGACTACCAGACGCGGTTCACGAAGCCCGTCGAGGTGCCCAACCCGGGCACCGCGTCGATCGAGGTCACAGGGACGATCGGCCAGATCGACGCCGCCGCGGGCACGGTCCGCGTGGACCTGGCCGTCACGGTCGACGGAGCCAAGGTGCTCGGCCGTACCCAGGTGCTCGTCCGCCTCTGACGCCGAGTCGGGCCCGGCGGGCTCAGCGCTGTTTCACCTCCAGGCCTTCTCATGCGCGCCCCGATCGGGTGTGATTCTCTCGTCCAGGTTTACGGACTCGACGAGAGGATCCCCGCGTGACGTCACGACGGCGCATCACAGCCTTGGCCACAGCGGCCGGGGTACTCCTTCCACTCATTCCCCTCTCGGCGGCCGATGCGGCCCCGACAGCGGCCGATGCCGCCCCGACAGGGGGCGACGGCGTCGTCGCCTGCGCCCCGGTTCTCGCCGCCGGTTCGCTCGACGAGGCCTTCACCGCCGCCGCCGAGGCGACCGGAGTCCCGGCCGACCTGCTCAAGGCGGTGTCGTACATGGAGTCGCGCTGGGACCAGCACGCCGGCCAGGTCAGCGCCGACGGCGGCTACGGGGTGTTCAACCTCGCGGGCGGCGCGGGGCCCGGCCACGCGCACGGCGAGGGGTTGCCCCTGTCGGCGGTCACCGACAAGCAGGGCCCCGCGCGCGAGGGCACCCCGGAGCTCGCCCGTGCGGCGGCGCTCACCGGTCTCGACCAGGCCACCCTGAAGTCCGATGCGCAGGCAAATGTCTGCGGCGGTGCGGCGCTCCTCGCGTCCTATCAGGCCCAGGCGGTGCGGGACGGCGCGACCGACGACGCCGCTACCGGTGCCGCCACGACCGACACCGATCCGGCCGCCACGACGTCGAACACCCTGGCCGCCTGGCAGACCGCCGTGTCGCGGATGAGCGACGTCGAGAGTTTCGCTACACAGGTGTACCGAACTCTTCGTGAGGGTGCCGGCACCACCACCCCGGCGGACGGAGCGGTCGTCCTCACCGGCAACCGGGACGTCGTCGTGCCGCGGACGGCCGGCAGCAGCGACCCGGAAGCGGACTGCCCCGAGGACCTGGGCTGCGAGTGGCTGCCCGCCCCGTACGAGAAGGCGTCCCCTGACCTGCCGGACGGTACGGGGGACTACGGCAACCACGACCAGGCCGACCGCACCGGCGCGGGCGGCCCGTCGCTCGACTACATCCTGATCCACGACACGGAGACGGCCTACCAGCCCACGGTCAACCTGGTGCAGGACCCGACCTACCTGGCCTGGAACTACACCCTGCGCTCCTCGGACGGACACGTCGCGAACCACCTCGACCCCGCCGACGTCGGCTGGCACGCGGGCAACTGGTTCATGAACATGCACTCGATCGGCCTGGAGCACGAGGGCTGGGCGGGTACGGGCGCCTGGTACACGGAGGCGATGTACCAGGCGTCGGCGGCGCTGGTACGTCACCTCGCGGCGGAGCACGACATCCCGCTGGACCGGGCGCACGTCATCGGGCACGACCAGGTTCCGGGCATCCTGCCCGGGTACACCAAGAACGTGCACTGGGACCCGGGTCCGTACTGGGACTGGGACCACTACTTCGAGCTGCTCGGCGCACCGGTCGGCGGTGACCTGGAGGCGACGACGAACGTCGAGCCGGGTGACGTCGTCGAGGTGCGCACCGGATATGCCGAGAACCCGAACCTGGTGACGGGCTGCGAGGCGGCGTCTCCTGGTTCGGGCGACTGCGTCGAGGGGGCGGGGACCAACTTCCGATACCTGCACCAGGCGCCGTCGGACGACGCGCCGCTGGCGAAGGACCCGGGCTGGAAGCCGGACGGGTCCGACGGCAGCACCTACGCGAGCGACATCAGCGCGCGCGTGCAGTCCGGGCACAAGCTCGTCGTCGACCGGGTCGAGGGCGACTGGCTGGGCGTGTGGTGGGCCGGGTCGCTGGCGTGGCTGCACAACCCGGCCGACCGGCCGGTGGTGGTGCCCGCCACGGCGAAGACCGTCACCGTCGCCGGTGACGCCCCGGCGCCGGTGTTCGGCCGCGCGTACCCGGAGGTGGACGCGTACGAGGAACACCCGGGCGTACCGGTGCAGGAGGTCACGCCGATCGAGTACCGGGTCGGCGTGGAGCAGACCTACGCGGTGGCCGACGACCACGTGCCCTCCGACTACTACCGGGCCGCCACCTTCGACGGTTCCGGGCCGGGCGACCGCACGGTGGTGCGGGGCGACGACGTGTACTACCAGCTGTGGCTGGCCCACCGGCACGTGTTCGTCAAGGCGGCCGACGTCGAGCTGCACGACCCGGTGGTCGCGGATGTGACCGGGCCGACCATCGAGGGCCGGGCCAAGCCGGGGAAGGTGCTGACGGCCGACGCCGGCACGTACCTCCCGGAGGACGTCTCCGTCACCTACCAGTGGCTGCGCGACGGCGAGCCGGTGCACCGGGCGACCGGCCCCCGGTACCTGGTGACGGGCCACGACCGGGGTGCCGAGCTCACGGTCGAGGTCACGGCGTCGGCCCCGGGCCACACGCCGGCGACGTACACGTCCCCACCGAAGCCCATCTCGCCGAAGTAGTCATTTGGCGAGGTAGTCGGTTGGCGAGGTAGTCATCCAGCGAGGTAGTCATCCAGCAGGCGCTGGATGACTACCTCGCCAACCGACTACCTCGGCGAGGGGCGGCTACCAGTTGGGCGTGACCCCCGGGACGTTGCGGGGGAGCTTCACGTCGTGCGGGTGGTAGACGTACGTGATGCCGTCGGTCGACGTCTGCCACACGCGCTCGAAGTTCTCCCGCGTGTACACCGAGCGCACCGCCTCGTTGCTGGCCTTGTTCGGGTCGTTGATGATCGGGTCGCCCTCCGCGGTGAACCCGATCAGCGTGACGATGTGCCCGTTCGTGCCGTAGCCGGCCTCCGGCATCTCCTCCTCCTCGAAGTTGATCGAGAGGATGAGCGGGATGCCGGCCTCGATGAACCGCTCGGCCTCCGCGAGGGAGCGCAGCCGGGTCACGAACGAGTCCAGGCCGAACGTGCTCGCGTACGCGGCGTTGAACGGCCAGTTGCCCGCGCCCTCGTACGCGTAGTCCCACGTGTGCATGGCGGCGTAGTCGACCTGCGGGTCACCGTTCGGCGCCTCGATCCCCTCCAGCTCCTCCGGCGGGACCTCCCGGCCGTAGGAGTACAGCACCATCGTGGACGACGTCGGCGAGCACCACACCTGACCGCCGCCCCCGAACTCGGGGTACTCGCCGCGGTGGATGTTCTGGCTGTACCGCGGCACGTCGAGCTCGACCGCGCGGCCGAGCGTGAACTCGGTGGTGCCCGGGTAGTGCGAGTCGGGCAGGTACTCGTTGGTCATGGTGGTCACCATGTCCAGCCGCGGGGAGACCCGCGTGCCCTCCGGCCGGTACAGCGTGGCCCGGGTCTGGAAGGCGACCGGTTCGTGGCCGGACTTCGCCACGTAGGTATCGGTGAAGAGGTACGCGTCGTCGTCGGTCTGGCCGTTCACCGAGGTGCGGTGGATGTCGCCGACCTCGCCGTCGGCGGGCGCGAACTCGTCGCCGGACGCCCAGCGGCTCATCACGAACCACTTGGTCCACGTCCCGTCGGCCTTGCGCCCGCGGAACTCGATCTCCACCCAGGTGCCCGTCGGCGTGACGGCGTTCCACGAGCTGACCGACTCGTCGACCGGGTACCCGGTCTCGACGACCGGCGAGGTCCACCGGCCCGTCTCGTAGCTGACCGGCGTGCCGTCGCCGAACGGATCGGTGTACTCGACGGTGTCACCGGCGCCCCGCAGCACGAGCCCGCCCCTGGCGCCCGGCCGCAGGTTCTCCGACTCGCCCGCGCGCAGCTCGTGGTACCCGTCCCAGGTGGTCAGCGTGATCTGGTTGTCCGACGCCGTCGTGCCTGCCTCGGGCGCGCCCGTCGCCGGCACCGCACTCGCCACGATTCCTGCCTGCACCACGAGCGCTCCCGTCGCTGCCAGCGCGAACGCCCTCGTCCGCAGCTTCTCTCGGATCGACATGCCTGCCTCCATGTCCCGGGCCCACAACGGGATGGAGTGGGCCGTTGACCTTCTTTACCAGACCCGAGGCCGGGACAGAAGGGTTCTGCCCCCAGGTGATCTGACAGCCGTCATGGTGCTAACGTCATCGCGATCCCACGGGTGCCTCGCGCAGGGGCTGAGATCGGGCTGGACGGCCCGGGACCGTTGAACCTGTCCGGTTAACACCGGCGTAGGAAGCAGGAGTCTCATGATGGAGAACACCCAGTCCCGCACGCTCGCGTACGAGCACGAGCACGACGGCGGGCACAGCACACCGCACGAAGAGGACGGCCTGCGTGTGCCGGTCACCGAGATCGCACTGGCCCCCTCGCCCGACGGCACCCCGAACGAACCGGTGCGGGTCTACCGCACCCAGGGGCCCGGTTCCGACCCGGTGCGCGGTCTCGCTCCGGCCCGAGAACCCTGGGTCGTGGCGCGAGGAGACACGCAGGAGTACGACGGCCGCCGTCGGGCGCTGACGGACGACGGCAGGGGCGCCGTGCGCCGGGGCGCAGCCTCGCAGGAATGGCAGGGCGAACGGCGCAGGCCGCGCCGCGCGCTCCCCGGGCGGACCGTCACCCAGATGCACTACGCACGCCAGGGCGTGATCACCCCGGAGATGCGGTTCGTCGCGGTACGCGAGGGCTGCGACGTCGAGCTGGTGCGCAGCGAGGTAGCCGCCGGCCGGGCGATCATCCCGAACAACGTGAACCACCCGGAGTCCGAGCCGATGATCATCGGCAAGGCGTTCCTGGTGAAGGTCAACGCGAACATCGGCAACTCGGCCGTCCACAGCTCGATCGCCGAGGAGGTGGAAAAGCTCGAGTGGGCCACCAAGTGGGGCGCCGACACCGTCATGGACCTGTCCACCGGCGACGACATCCACACCACCCGCGAGTGGCTGCTGCGCAACTCGCCCGTCCCCATCGGCACCGTGCCCATCTACCAGGCGCTGGAGAAGGTCAACGGCGACGCGAGCGCGCTCACCTGGGAGGTCTACCGCGACACGGTGATCGAACAGTGCGAGCAGGGCGTCGACTACATGACCGTGCACGCCGGCGTGCTGCTGCGGTACGTGCCGCTCACGGCCGACCGCGTGACGGGGATCGTGAGCCGCGGCGGGTCGATCCTCGCGGGCTGGTGCCTCGCCCACCACCAGGAGAACTTCCTCTACACCCACTTCGACGAGCTCTGCGAGATCTTCGCGGCCTACGACGTCGCGTTCTCCCTGGGCGACGGGCTGCGGCCCGGCTCGCTCGCCGACGCGAACGACGAGGCCCAGTTCGCCGAGCTCGACACGCTCGCCGAGCTGACCAAGCGAGCCTGGGAGCACGACGTCCAGGTCATGGTCGAAGGTCCGGGGCACGTCCCGTTCCACCTCGTCCGCGAGAACGTGGAACGACAGCAGGAGCTCTGCGAAGGCGCCCCCTTCTACACGCTCGGCCCGCTCGTGACCGACATCGCGCCCGGCTACGACCACATCACCTCCGCCATCGGCGCGACCGAGATCGCCCGGTACGGCACGGCGATGCTCTGCTACGTCACGCCCAAGGAGCACCTCGGCCTGCCGGACCGCGACGACGTGCGCACCGGCGTCGTCACCTACAAGATCGCCGCGCACGCCGCCGACGTCGCCAAAGGGCACCAGGGCGCGCGCGACCGGGACGACGCCCTGTCCAAGGCCCGCTTCGAGTTCCGCTGGCGCGACCAGTTCAATCTCTCGCTCGACCCGGAGCTCGCCGAGGCGTACCACGACGAGACCCTGCCGGCCGAGGCAGCGAAGACCGCGCACTTCTGCTCGATGTGCGGGCCCAAGTTCTGCTCGATGCGCATCTCGCAGGACATCCGGGACGAGTTCGGCGGCGTGCAGGCCCAGGCGGCGCTCGCGGACGCGGCGGTAGCGGACGGCATGGCCCAGAAGTCGGCGGAGTTCCGCGAGTCGGGCGGCGACATCTACCTCCCGACCCCCACCCTCCGCCCCTGACCCTCCGTTGAGTGCTGGATCTTCGCCCCGTCCACCGCCCGGATGGGGCGAAGATCCAGCACTCAACGGGTTGGGCGGGGCGGGTCAGGTCAAGTGGGGGACCGGGCCTGTCGTCGTCCCCTCGACCAGGCTGACCGGGAGCACCACCGACTCCGGCTCCTCACCGGCGAGCAGCGCGATGACGGCCAGGCCGAGCGCACGACCCTTCTCGACGAGCGGCTGGTGCACGCTGGTGAGCAGGTCGGGAGAGAGCCACGGCAGGTCGAGCCCGTCGAACCCTGCGACCGACACGTCCTCGGGCACGCGCAGGCCCAGCTCGCGAGCGGCGATCACCGCGCCGGCGGCGAGCAGGTCGGAGTGGGCGACGATCGCCGTCGGGCGGTCCCGGGCGGGCGCCCACTCGGACAGGATCTCGGTGGCGGCGTCGCGTCCGTGTTCCACGAGCGAGGCGGGCGTCTCCCACGACATGACCGGCTCGATGACGTCCCGCACTCCGGCCAGGCGGTTACGGGTGGGCGTGCGCTCCACGATGGCGAGCCGGTCGGCGTCGACGAGCCCCGACCGCTCGTCCCTGCCGAACGGCAGCGCGATCTCCGCGATGCGCGTGTGCCCCAGCTCGACCAGGTGCCGCACCGCCTCGGCGGAACCCTGCCGGTCGTCGACGCCGACGACGGGCACGCCGGGCACGTGCTGGCCCTCGCCGATCACGACCGGGACGCCCCGCCGCTGCAGGGCGGCGAGGTTGGGGTCGTCCTTGAGGGTCCCCCAGACGAGCACGGCCACGTCCATGGCGGCGGCCTCGACGAGCGGGTCGACGGCGGGCGGCAGCCCGGCCTCGGCAGCGAGCCCGACGGACTGTGCCGTGGCGCCCTGCGGCATCCCGGGGACGAGCAGCACGCCGAGGCCCTGCTCGCCGATCGCCGAGACCAGGCCGTGCAGCACCTGGGTGGAGACAGGGTCCCTGAACGACCGGCCCAGCTGGTCGCCGATCACGACGCCGACGATCCCTGAACGACCCGACCTGAGCTGCCGGCCCAGGGGGTTCGGGCCGGAGTACTCGAGCTCACGGGCGGCGGCCAGCACCTTCTCCCGCGTCTCCGGCGTGATGGGCCCCGCGCCGGAGAACGCGAGCGATGCGGTGGAGACGGAGACACCTGCCAGCTCGGCGACCTTCGCGAGGGTCGGTCGTACGGTCTGGCGGCTCATCGCGGTCCTTCTCTCGATCGGGCACGGGCGGTGCAGGGAGGAATCTGCTGGGCTGATCCCAGGTTGTGGCCTACGGTCGGGAGATTCAATCGCACCAAGGAGTCCAGTGCCTACTGCACACGCCGCCGCTCGTGCGGTCTTCGTCGTCTTTGCTGCCAGTGGGTTCGCGTTCGCGAGCTGGGCGTCGCGCCTTCCGGCGGTGCGCGACGGCTTGTCCTTCTCCGAGCAGGAGATGGGCCTCCTGCTCCTGACCGGGTCCATCGGCTCGGTCGCAGCGATCCCGCTCTCCGGCCTGGTCGCGGAGCGTTTCGGGACCTCTCGGACAGTAGTCACCTTCGCGGGGGTCCTGGTCGTGGGGCTGGCCGTCGCCGGGTACGGCGTGGTGACGGACGCGCACCTCGCGGTGCGCCTCGGCCTGATCCTCTTCGGCGTGGGCGCCGGGGTCTGGGACGCCGCGATGAACCTCGAGGGCGCCGCCGTGGAGCAGCGTCTCGGCCGTGCGGTCATGCCGGTGTTCCACGCCGGGTTCTCGTTCGGCACGGTGCTCGGCGCGGGTATCGGTGCCCTGGTGGCCACGGTGGGCGTGCCGGTCGTCTGGCACATCGTGACGGCCGGGCTGGTCGCCCTCGTGTCGGTGCTGGTCTCCGTCCGCTACTTCTCGCCGAGCGTGGTCTCCGCCGCGGTGCCGCACGGCGTGCCCGTCGGTGACGCCGGCAGCGCGGACGGCGCCGACCCGGGAGAGGTGACGCCGCCGACGTCGGGCGTCCGGGGGCTGCTCGCCGCCTGGCGCGAGCCGCGCACCCTCGCGATCGGGCTGGTCGTGCTCGCCGCGGCGCTCACCGAGGGAGTGGCCAACGACTGGGTCAGCCTCGCGGTCGTGGACGGCTTCGGCACGTCCGACGGTATGGGGGCGGTTGGCCTGGCCGTCTTCCTCACCGCCATGACGACGGCGCGGCTCGCCGGCACGCGCGCCATCGACCGGTTCGGGCGGGTGCCGGTGCTGGTGCTGTCCGCCCTGCTGGCGTTCGTCGGCGTGCTCACGTTCTCGCTGGTCCCCGTGCTGTGGGTGGCCCTGGTCGGGGTAGGCCTGTGGGGCCTCGGCGCGGCGATGGGGTTCCCGATGGGCATGAGCGCCGCGTCGGACGAGCCGCGCCGCGCCGCGATGCGGGTGGCCGCGGTCTCGACCATCGCGTACACGGCGTTCTTCGTGGGCCCGCCGCTGATCGGGTTCGTCGCCCACTCGACGGGCTACCGCCTCGCGGTGCTCGTGCTGCTGGTCCCGATGGTGCTGGGCCTGCTGGTGGCGCGTTCGGTGCGTCCGTTGCCGACGGCTGCCGGTGTGAAGAGGTAGTGCAGGGCGGCGAGATGCACGGTGCCCAGCGACTGGGCCGTGAGGGCGAGCAATGCACACGTCCGTGGGCACCAAAAGGTTCCAGAATTGGCAGACATCACCCACGGCATGTCGAAGATGTGCACAAATCCAACGCGTCAGGTAGATAGGCTTGCACGGTGAGCCCATACCCGGCAGACACCGTCCAGGCGCAAGCGGTGGCCCCCAGCCTCGCCGACCTCACCACACTCCGCGTGGGTGGCCCGGCAGCCTCGTTCGTGGAGGCAGAGGAAGAGGCTGCACTGATCGAGGCGGTGAGCACCGCGGACGACGACGGTGTGCCGCTGCTGGTCGTGGGTGGCGGCTCCAACCTGCTCGTGGCTGACGAGGGTTTCGACGGTGTCGTCGTACGGGACAGCCGCACCGGCATCACCGTCGAGTCGGACGACTCCTGCGGCGGCGCCGTGGTGAGCGCGCCGGCCGGGCAGAACTGGGACGAGCTCGTGGAGCGTGCCGTCTCCGACGGCTGGGTCGGCATCGAGTCGCTGTCCGGCATCCCCGGCACGGTCGGAGCGGCCCCGGTGCAGAACATCGGCGCGTACGGCCAGGAGCTCTCCGGCGTGGTCTCGCTCGTACGCACCTGGGACCGGGCCGAGCGACGGGTGCGTACGTTCTCCGTCGGCCAGCTCGACTTCGGGTACCGCACGTCGCTCCTCAAGCGCTCGATGCACAGCGAGGGGCGCGAGGGCACTTCGTGGGATGACGGCGGCGACCCGCTGGCCCCCTGGTACCCGTCGCCGCGCTACGTGGTGCTGAACGTCCAGTTCCAGTTCCGGCTCGGCACGCTCTCCGCGCCCGTCGGCTACGGGGAGCTGGCGCGGCGTCTCGGCGTCGAGGTGGGCCACCGCGCCCCGATGAAGGAGGTCCGCGAGACGGTGCTGGGGCTGCGCGGCGGCAAAGGGATGCTGCTCGACCAGCCGGCTCTCGACGCCGCACCGGACCACGACCGCTGGAACTCGGGCTCGTTCTTCACCAATCCCGTGATCCCTGTCGAGCACCTGGCGCACCTGCCGGAGGACGCTCCCCGCTACCCGGTTCGCTCCTCGACGCCCGAGACGAGCACCGGCCCGAGCCTCGGCGCCATCGACCCGGCGCTCGTCAAGACCAGCGCCGCCTGGCTCATCGAGCACGCGGGCTTCGGCAAGGGGTTCGGGCTCGCGGGCGAGCGCAGCCCGGCACGGCTGTCGACCAAGCACACGCTCGCGATGACCAACCGCGGGGGTGCGCGGGCCGAGGACGTCATCGCCCTGGCCCGCGCCGTGCGCGACGGGGTCCGTGACCGCTTCGGGGTAACGCTCGTCCCGGAGACCGTCCTGGTGGGCGTCTCCCTCTGACCGGCGCCCCCTGGCGGGCAGCCCTAGTAGACGACGACCGGCGTGCCCGACGGCGCGCCCCACGTGTCCCAGATCCAGTCCATCGCGCTGTTCGACACGCGCACGCACCCGTGCGACGCCGGGAACGCGGGGACCGACGACGACCCGTGCACCGCGATGCCGCCCGTGAAGAACTTGGGCCGCCACATGTCGCCCAGCTCGAGCGACGACGAGTGCATCCCGTTCACCTCGCGGTACACCGCGAACGACCCCCGCGGCGTGTACGCCGTGTAGGTGGCGCCCTTCGCGTCGTACGTCTCCCCGTTGCCGGACGACGCGTTGATGACTTTCACGACGGTGCCGTCCTCGACCGCCAGCACGAGCTGCCGGTCGACGTCGATCTCGAGCACCTTGCCCGACGACGTCTGCGGCTGGGGCACCAGGCCGTCGTCCGCCGCCTTCCGCGTGGCGTCCCCGACCACGCCGTCGCGGTACAGGCCACCGGCCTTCTGCAGCGCGAAGACCGCCTGCTGCGTCTCGCCGCCGTAGGAGTCGTCGACCGAGGTGATGAAGTAGCCGAGGTCCTGCAGCCGCTGCTGCAGGTCGCCCACGCGGTTGCTCACCTCGCCGTACTCGATGTGGTCCGGCTCCTCGGGCTTCTCGTCCTCAGGGTCCTTGGCCTCGTCCTTGCCGTCGGGCTTCTCGCCCGCGTCGTCGCCCCCGTCGCCCTCGTCCGACGGCCGGTCGTCGTTCTTGCCGTCGTCGTTCCTGCCGCCGTCACCGGCCTCGTCGTCCGGCTCGCCGGGCGCCGCCGTGCCGTCGTCCTCGCCGTCGGCGCTGCCCTCGTCCGTCGGCGTGCCGTCGTCCGGGTTCTCGGACGCCGGACCGCTGGGCTCCGCACCGGGGGAGCTCTCCTCCGGTGCGGGCGAGCTCGGCGCCGGCGTGCTGCTGGCCGCCGCGTTCTCCTGGGGCTCCTGCTCGCCACCGCACGCGGACAGCAGGCCCGCCGTCAGCGCGACCGCGCCCAGCGCCCCCATGATCCTCTTGCCGGCGAGCCTGCCCACACCGTGGGTCGTCCTGCTGTGCATTGCCCGCATCCTGACTCCTCCTCGGCCGCACCTTCTGGGGTGATGCGGCACCGCGCACACGAGACGACGTCGTCCCCTCGTGAGTGTCCTGTATCTCTAACCGACGCGCGGGTACCCAGGTTGGTTGGGTCGGGCGATCGTCACCCAATCGTGACGGTGCCGCCCGTCGGGAGCTGATCCACCGGATCCGCGGGATCGGGGCCGGCCAGCCACGCGTCCACACCGGCCAGGAGACGTGCCTTGGTACCCGACGACGCCCGGCTCGCCCGGATCGACGACGACGCCAGCCCGGCGACCTCCTGGTCGGTGAAGCCGTGCGCGCTCCGCGCGATCTCGTACTGGTCGACCAGCCGCGACCCGAACAGCAGGGGGTCGTCGGCGCCGAGCGCGACCAGGGCGCCCGCGTTCACCAGGGTACGCAGCGGTACCTCGCTCGCCTCGCTGTAGACGCCCAGGCCGATGTTCGAGCCGGGGTTCACCTCGAGCGCGACACCCCGCTCCACGATGCCGGCGAGCACCCGCTCGTCCTCGGCTGCCCGCACGCCGTGCCCGATCCGGTCGGGGACCAGCTCGCGCATGACCTCGCTGATGTGGTCGGGACCGAGCAGCTCGCCGCCGTGCGGCACCGCGGCCAGGCCGGCCCGCCGCGCGATGTCGAACGCGTGGCCGAACTGGGACGTGTCGCCACGGCGCTCGTCGTTCGACAGCCCGAAGCCCACCACCTCGCCGACGCCGTCGCCCGCGTACCGCGCGGCGAGCCGGGCGAGCGTGCGCGCGTCGAGCGGATGCTTCATGCGCGACGCCGCGATGATCACGCCCACCTCGATCCCGTGCGCCGCGCTCGCGGCCTTGGCCGCGTCGATGACGATCTCCACGGCCGGGGTGATGCCGCCGACGAACGGTGCGTAGGAGGTCGGGTCGACCTGGATCTCGAGCCGTCCCGATCCCTCCGCGGCGTCGTCGGCCGCTGCCTCGTCGACCAGCCGGCGCATGTCCGCCTCCGAGCGCACGCACGCCCGGGCGGCGTCGTACAGGCGCTGGAAGCGGAACCAGCCACGCTCGGTGGCGGGTAGGCGCAGGGGGTCGTTGTCGATGAGGGCCTCCGGCAGCCGCACGCCGTGCGCGGCGGCCATGTCGACGAGGGTCGGTACCCGCATGGATCCGGTGAAGTGGAGGTGGAGGTGCGCCTTGGGCAGGAGTGCGAGGTCGCGCATCTGCGTAGTCTGGCAAAGCGGTGGTCCTCCGGCAGCCGCGGGTCGTGATACTCCGCACTACTCACACATCCCATCGCTCCATCTTTGGTGCGCTCGCGCTGCGCTCAGTATCCTGAAAAGAACATGCCCCAGATAGCCGAAATGACTGATTTGCTCGAACTGCAACCACGAACACCGGTGAACCAGTGAACGCAGAGACCACGGACGAGGACAACGCCGCGGACCTTCCCGTCCACGTCGTCCTCGGCGGTAAGTACGAGCTGGTCGACGTCCTGGGCACTGGGGCAACGTTCACCGTCTACGAGGCGCAGCGGGTAGCGGTCCCGGCCGAGCCGGAGCCCGCGGTGAGCGAGGCCGGCGAGCCGGACGACGCCGACGCGAGCACCGACGGGGCGGACGAGTCCGACGCGAGCGACGCCGACGCGGGCGCCGACGACGACCCGGCGGGTGACGGCACCGGCACGGCTGACGGTGCCGCCGCGGACTCCGACGCCACGGACTCCGGCGCGACAGACCCTGACGCGACAGACCCTGACGCGGCCGACCCGGAGGCGACGGCCGAGACCGACGCGGCGGCGGCGCCCGAGGAGCCGGAGGTCGACCTCGACCAGCCGCTCGTCGTGAAGGTGCTCCACCCGCACCTGGTCGACGACCAGAACGCGCGCGACTCCCTGCGGCGCGAGGTCGACGCGTCGGCGCTGGTGGACCACCCCGGCGTCGTGAAGGTCCTGGACTCCGGCGAGGAGGACGTCGCGGGCGCGAACGTCCCCTGGACGGTCATGAACCGGATGCCGGGTGTGTCCCTCTCCGACTTCGCGGGAGACAACGGCCTGCCCTGGCGCGATGCGCTCGCGATCCTCGACGGCCTCCTGGAGGCGCTCGGCGCCGTGCACGCGGCCGGTCTGGTGCACCGGGACGTCGCGCCCCGCAACGTGATGGTCGACAAGCAGGCCGACGGTACGTTCGTCGTCGGGCTGCTGGACCTGGGTCTCACGCGGCCGGCAGGCGGCGACGGCGACGGCGCGACGGTGGCCGGGTCGGTCATCGGCATGTCGCCGGAGCAGGCGCGCGGCAAGCCCCTCGACGCCCGCAGCGACATCTACGCCGCCGGCGCGCTCACGTACTACACGCTGACCGGGCACGCGCCGTACGAGCGCGCGCAGGCGGAGGACGTGCTGCGTGCGCACGTGAACGCCCCCGTTCCCGCGGCCTCCGCGCGCCGTGCGGCGGTCCCCGCGTCGGTGGACCGGCTCGTCTCCCGGGCGATGGCCAAGGACCCGAACCGGCGGTTCCCGACCGCCGAGGCGATGCGGGGGACGGTCACGATCCTGCTCGGTGGCCCGGCCGGCCGCCTGGGCACCAGCGGCGAGACCATGCAGCTCGGCGTGGGCGCCGGCGGCACCGAGGTGATCGACCCGGTCGCCGGGGCAGCCGGCTCGGGCACGATGAAGCTGGGCCAGGTCAGCGAGGGCGCCGACCGCACCATGATGGTCGGTGCGGTGGGTGCCGCGGCGGCGGGGGCCGGGATCGCCGCGGCGGCCGGCGCCGAGGATGCTGCCGCGACCGAACCGATGGCCGGTGTGCCCACGGCACCCGTCGGACCGCCGCCCGCTGGGCCCCCTCCCGTCGGACCGACTCCCGTGGCGCCGCCGGAGGAGGAACGAAAGTGGTGGCACGCCTTCACGACCGGTGGCGGACGCGTGGCCACGATCATCGTGTTCGCGCTCCTCGTGTTCGGTGGCGCGGGGCTGCTGATCGCGAACATCCTCGACGACCAGGGCGCACAGGTGGTCACGCCGACCGTCAGCCCGGAGCCGGAGCGGCCGTCGCGTGAGCCCACGTCGTCGCCCACGCCGACCGAGACCGAGGACGACGTGTACGTGCCGCCGCCGGCCCCCGACCCGACACCGACCCCGACGGTGACGGTGACCCAGGAGCCGACGGACGAGCCGACGCAGGAGCCGACGCCGACGCAGGAGCCGACGCCGACGCAGGAGCCGACCCCCACGCAGGAGCCGACCCCCACCCAGGAGCCGACCCCGACGCAGGAACCGACGACCGAGCCGAGCACCCCGGCCGTCGAGCCGACGACCGAGCCGACCGGCGGCAGCACCGGCGGGGGTGGCGAGGCCGGCGGCGACACCGGCGCCGACCCCATCGACGGGCGGTAGGGCGACCGGCGGCCGGCCGTCGGTCAGCCGCTCAGGTGATCCAGCCGCGCGCCCTGGCCACGGTCACGGCGCCGGTCCGGTCGGCGACGCCGAGCTTGGCGAACGCCCGGATGAGGTGCGTCTTGACGGTCGCCTCCGAGATGGACAGCTCGCGCCCGACCTCCGCGTTCGACCGGCCGAGCGCCACCAGCGCCAGCACCTCGGTCTCCCGTGCGGAGGGCCGCTCCGCGGCCGTGCGCACGGAGCTGACCAGGCGCGTCGCCACGCTGGGGGCCAGCACCGTCTCGCCGCGGGCCGCCGCCCGGACACCCGCGACGAGCTCGGCACGTGGCGTGTCCTTGAGCAGGTACCCGGTAGCCCCCGCCTCGACCGCACGCAGGATGTCGCCGTCGGTGTCATAGGTCGTCAGCACGACGACCCGCGGCCCGGTGCCCACGATGCCCGCCGTCGCGGCGACACCGTCGAGCACGGGCATGCGCAGGTCCATGAGCACGACGTCCGGCCGCAGCGACGCGGCCAGCGCCACCGCCTCGCGCCCGTCGGCGGCCTCGCCCACGACCTCGAGATCGTCCTCGACGGCGAGCATGCCCACCAGTCCCGACCGCACCACCGGATGGTCGTCCACCACCAGCACGCGGATCATCCCGCCACCCCCTCGTCCGGTCGTCCGTCGACCTGCCCGTCCACGGGCACCCGCGCGCACAGCATGGTGCCGCCGTCGTCCCCCGGACCCACGGCCAGGGTGCCGCCCGCCGAACGAACGCGCTCCCGCATGCCCGCCAGGCCGAAACCGTCCGCGACGTCCGCGCCGATCCCCGTCCCGTCGTCGGCCACCGTGAGCGTGACCTCCCCCTCCGCCTGCCCCAGCCGCACGACGACGGCCCGCGCCCGCGCGTGCCGCCGCACGTTCGCCAACGCCTCCTGGGCGGCCCGCAGCAGCACCACCTCGACCGCGGGCGACAGCGCCCCGACCTGGGCGGTCCCGACGTCGACGGTCAGGCCGGTCTCCTCGGCGAACCGGCTCCCGAGCCGGCCCAACGCCTGGGGGAGGGACGCGTCCTGCAGCGCCACCGGCGCGAACGCCGCGACCAGGGCCCGGGCCTCGGCAAGGTTGTCGCGCGCGGTCTCCTCGATGACGTGCAGCCGGTCCCGTGCGGCGCCGTCGTCGCCCACGTCGAGCGCCGCCGACGCCGCCTGCGCCTGCATGACAACGCTCGTGAACCCCTGGGCGAGCGTGTCGTGGATCTCGCGCGCGAGGCGCTCACGCTCCGCGAGCACCCCGGCCTCGTGGCTGGTCTGCGCCAGCTGGGTCTGCGCCACGTGCAGCTTGCCGAGCAGCCGCACATGCTGCTCGGCGCGCCCCATCGCGACGTGGAACCACAGCCCCAGCCCGATCGCGAACACGAGCGTGACCAGCATCTGCGGCACGACCTCGCCCATGATCGCGAGGTCGAAGTCGTACTGCGCCAGGATCCCGACCGACGTCGAGGCGGCGAGCGCGACGCAGCCGAGGATGCCGTGCCGTATCGACTCCAGCAGCATCCACACCTGGGCGAACGCGATGAACAGCAGCAGCGACGCGACACCGGCCTGGGAGACGGTCACGCCGGTGCCGACGACCACCACCACGAGATACAGCAGGGCCAGCCGCTGGTCCCGCGTCCGCGCCGCCCGAGCGCCCCACAGCAGATAGGCCACGACGATCGCGGCCATCGCCGTGCAGGCGACCGCGAGATGCACACCCCGGGTGCCCTCCAGCACCACCGCGACCGTGGTCAGCGCGATGATCACGCCGAACGCGGCGTCCCACCACCGCACCTGGTGCCCCCACCCGGCGTACAGACGCTCCAGGTCGTAGTCGGGGCCGGACCCGTTCTCGGACAGCGCTCCGGCGTCCTCCGTGTCCGCCCCGGTCACCGGGCTCCGCTCAGCCGTCATCGTGCCGGCGCCACCGGAACGTACGAGCGCCGACCACGAGCGCGACCACCAGCCATGCCGCAAGTACAGCAGCCGTCGCACCGTGCTGCCAGGCCCCCGACGGCTCCGCGGCCGCGAAGGTGTCCGGCAGGAACACCGAGCGCATGCCCTGCGCTATCCACTTGAGCGGGAACAGCGACGAGAGGTCGAGCATCCAGCCCGGCAGCTGGCTCACCGGGAAGAACACCCCGGACGTGAACTGCAGCAGCAGCACCGGCGTGACGACGACGGCGCTCGCGGACCTGCCGGAGCTCGGCACCGACGAGTACGCGACGCCGCAGACTGCCCCGGCCGCCGTGCCGAGCACGAACACCCAGGCGAACGTGGCCCACTGCCCGGCCTCGTCCGGCAGCGGGACGTCGAAGACGAGCGCTGCCACCGCGAGCAGCAGTGCGGTCTGCACGAGCACGGTGACCAGCGACAGGAACACCTTGCCCAGGAAGTACGACGTCGCGGGCAGCGGCGTGGCACGGAGGCGCTTGAGGGTGCCGTCGTCCCGCTCGACGGCGATCGAGATCGCGAGCGTCTGGAAGGTCGAGAGCATGACCCCGGTCGCCACCATGCCCGGCAGGAAGTACTGCGCGAAGCTGACGGTCACGCCGTCGGCCACGATGGGGTCGTCGTCGGCGAAGACCGTCGAGAAGATCGCGAGCATGAGGATCGGGTAGGCGAACCCGAAGACCACCGAGTCGCGCTCGCGGACGAACTGGAGCAGCTCGACGCCGGCGCGCACCAGCCCCTGCCGCAGCGTGCCCGGCAGCCGCTGTGCGGGCGGTGCCGCCGTGCCGGACCTCGTGGTCGTCGTCGCGCTCATCACGCCGCCTCCTTGCTGTCGTCGCTGCCGTTGGTGTCGGTTTCGCGGCCGGTCGAGGGCGCATCGTCGGCCGGGTGCTCGCCGATCAGCGACAGGTACACGTCCTCGAGCGTCGGCCGGGTGATCGAGAGGCCGGGCACCTCGTGGTCGGGGCCGGCCGCCGAGATCAGCCGGGCGACGGCGGCCGTCGGGTGGTCCGTCCGCTCGGTCCGGCGCACGCCGCCGTCGTCCCACGCAACCACGGGGGTGCGGGCCTCGGGCCCGCCCAGGGTGTCGGGCGTGCCCGAGGCGACCACCACGCCGTCTCGCACCACGACGACGCGGTCCGCCAGCTGGGCCGCCTCGTCCAGGTAGTGGGTGGTGAGCAGGATCGTGGTGCCGCCGTCGCGCAGGCTCAGGACGAGGTCCCAGAACGACCGCCGTGCCTGCGGGTCGAACCCGGTGGTGGGCTCGTCCAGGAACAGCAGCTCGGGCCGGCCGACGATCCCGAGCGCCACGTCGAGCCGCCGCCGCTGCCCGCCGGACAGCCCGCGGGTGCGCGCCCTGGCCTTGCCCGCGAGCCCGACGGCGTCGATGACCTCGGCGGGGTCGCGCGGGTCGGGGTAGGACGCGGCGGTGGCCCGCACCTTCTCCAGCACGGTGAGCTCGCTCATGTCCCGGGAGTCCTGCATGACGACGCCGATACGGGCCCGCCAGGCGCGGCCGGCCTCGCGCGGGTCCTCGCCGAGCACCCGCACCTCGCCGCCGTCCCGGTCACGGAAGCCCTCGAGAATCTCGACGGTGGTGGTCTTGCCCGCGCCGTTCGGGCCGAGGACCGCCACGATCTCGCCGGGGGAGACGTCGAGATCAAGGCCCGCGACGGCGTCCTTGTAGCCCGTGCGGGGGTTGCCGTACCGCTTGCGGAGGCCCCGTACTCGCACGGCCAGTGGGTCGGAGGTCTGCATGCCGTCGAGCATGCTCCGGCAGGCCCTGTCCGCGGGACGCCCGTTCGGCTGCACCTGCTGTCCATCGTTCGGTGGACAGCGGTCCTGGCTCGTGCGAGGCCGACCGTACGGAAGGCCTGACGCCGCTGCTCGGGACGGGTTCGACCTACGGCCGTGGTTACCGTACAGTTGTGCCTCGGTGATTGATGCTCACGTGATGCGGCGTGCCTCTCCGAGGCGTGCGGCGGTGCGTGGCAGCAGCATTGACCACAAAGGGTAGTGGCGCAATTGGTAGCGCAGCGGTCTCCAAAACCGCAGGTTGCAGGTTCGAGTCCTGTCTACCCTGCCAGCGTGAACCCCAGCGGGGCCGCGCGCAGCGGGCCCACGTGAGTGGACCTGGAAAGCCAGTCCGCGCCGCCCGGCGCGCCGGGCCACAGGAGTGGGGTAGCAGTGAGCGACACCGAGGTGATCCAGAGCGCCGCGGAGCGTCCGAGCAGGGGCGGCGGCAACATCTTCGCCCGAATCGCGCTCTTCGTGCGCCAGGTGGTGGCCGAGCTCAAGAAGGTCGTCGCACCGACGCGCTCCGAGCTCATGACGTACACGTCCGTCGTGCTCGTCTTCCTGGTCGTCGTCATGATCTTCGTGGTGGCGCTGGACTACGCGTTCGGCATGCTCGCGGGCTGGGTCTTCGGCTGATCGACGCTTCCGCGACGGCACGCTGACGCGTCCGTAGAAGGCCCCGACCGCAGGTCGGCGCCGGTCCGGGTGCGCCGGACAAGCAGATGGGGCACGCTGCGCAGTACTTCGCTGTGATCGTTCTCGCCTGTTGCTGATTGTCCCTTCGCGGCATTTTCGCGCGACAATGGGCGAACACAGCTCGTAGAGGTACGCACACCCGTGCCGGGTGCAGCCCGGCGCACGAAGAGAAAGCAGGTTCGTTTCGTGTCCCAGGACTCTCTGGACCAGACGGAGAACGCCTCGCCGTCCGACGGCGACGATGCGGCCGTCGACGCGCCCCTGGACGCCGAGAACGTTGACGTGCCTGCGGACGCCGAGACTGCGGCCGACACCGACGCCGAGACCACGGACGAGAGCGACGCCGAGTCCACGGACGAGGGCGACGCCACGGACGAGCGCACCGTCGACGCAGACGGCGACGTCATCGTGGACGAGGTCGAGGAGTTCAAGCGAACCCTCCGCACCCAGCTGGGCGACTGGTACGTCATCCACTCGTACGCGGGCTACGAGAAGCGCGTGAAGACCAACCTCGAGAACCGCATCCAGAGCCTCAACATGGAGGACTACATCTTCCAGGTCGAGGTGCCGATGGAAGAGGTCGCCGAGATCAAGAACGCGCAGAAGAAGATCGTGAGCCGGGTCCGGATCCCGGGTTACGTCCTCGTGCGCATGGACCTGACCGACGAGTCGTGGGGCGCCGTCCGGCACACGCCGGGTGTCACGGGCTTCGTCGGGCACACGCACCAGCCGGTGCCGCTGAGCTTCGACGAGATCTACTCGATGCTCGCGCCGTCGATGCTGCCGCAGCCGTCGCAGGCCGGTCAGCCGGCCGCCTCCGGTGGCGCGTCGACCGGTGGCAAGGCCCCGGTCCACGTGGACTTCGAGGTCGGCGAGTCGGTGACCGTGACCGACGGTCCGTTCGACACGCTGCCCGCCTCGATCTCCGAGATCAACGTCGAGGCCCAGAAGCTCAAGGTCCTCGTTTCCATCTTCGGCCGGGAGACCCCGGTCGAGCTCGGGTTCAACCAGGTCGCCAAGATCTGAGTTCGTCCCCGGCACTTGCAACCGGGTCATCGCCCACGGCGTCGGCCCAACCGAACAGAAGGTAGACAAGCATGCCCCCGAAGAAGAAGGTCTCCGGCCTCATCAAGCTGCAGATCCAGGCCGGCGCCGCGACGCCGGCTCCGCCGATCGGCCCCGCGCTGGGTCAGCACGGCGTGAACATCATGGAGTTCTGCAAGGCGTACAACGCCGCGACCGAGTCGCAGCGCGGCAACGTCATCCCGGTCGAGATCACGGTGTACGAGGACCGCTCGTTCACCTTCATCACCAAGACCCCGCCGGCCGCCGAGCTGATCAAGAAGGCTGCCGGTGTCCCCAAGGGCTCCGCGACGCCGCACACGGTCAAGGTCGCCTCGATCACCAAGGACCAGGTCCGCGAGATCGCGACGACCAAGCTGCCGGACCTCAATGCGAACGACCTCGAGGCCGCATCGCTGATCATCGCGGGCACCGCCCGCTCGATGGGCATCACCGTCTCGGAGTGACGAGACCCGTCAGACCAAGGTGACCGGCGGACGTCGTCGGCCACCGCAAGTGGCAGGGCCATCCGGCCCGCTACGACCACAAGAGGAGAGAAACATGGCAAAGCGCAGCAAGGCGTACCTCGCCGCCGCGGAGAAGATCGACAGCGACTCGGTCTACGCGCCGCTGGACGCGATCCGTCTCGCCAAGGAGACCGCCACCGTCAAGTACGACGCGACCGTCGAGGTCGCGTTCCGGCTGAGCGTCGACCCGCGCAAGGCGGACCAGATGGTCCGCGGCACGGTCAACCTGCCGAACGGCACGGGTAAGACCGCCAAGGTCATCGTGTTCGCCAACGCCGCCAAGGCGGAGGAGGCCCGCGCGGCCGGTGCCGACGAGGTCGGTGGCGACGAGCTGATCGAGAAGGTGGCCGCCGGCTACACGGACTTCGACTCCGCTGTCGCCACGCCGGACCTCATGGGCAAGGTCGGTCGTCTCGGTAAGGTGCTGGGCCCCCGTGGTCTCATGCCGAACCCGAAGACCGGCACCGTGACGATGGACGTGGCGAAGGCTGTCGCCGACATCAAGGGCGGCAAGATCGAGTTCCGCGTCGACAAGCACGCGAACCTGCACTTCATCATCGGCAAGGCCTCCTTCTCGGAGACCCAGCTGCTGGAGAACTACGCGGCCGCGCTCGACGAGGTCCTGCGCCTCAAGCCGTCGTCCTCGAAGGGCCGCTACATCAGCAAGGCGACCATGACCACGACGATGGGCCCCGGCATCCCGCTGGACCAGAGCAAGACCACCAAGCTCCTGGACGACGTCTCGGCCTGAACCGAGCGCTCCTGAGCGCGAGAAGGCCCGCATCCCCTCGGGGGTGCGGGCCTTTTTGATCTGTGTTCGGCGGGATGTATCGAACCGGGTGTTCGCCCCTCTTGTCTGATGAGCGGCACGGTGCCGACGCGCGTCGAGGAGGGAGGAGTGCCTGATGGGCACAGTTTTCTACCTCCCCGGATCCGCGGTCTCGGCCGTAGACTCGGCTGGTCCAAGTGGTCCACGTCCGGTACTGGACATGGAAACATCCGCCAGCAGAGAATCCCGTGGTGCAATGACAGGATCAAGGGAGGCCCTGCCCGACGTCGACGGGTCCGGGCTCACGCTCGGCGATCGCGCTGCGATCGCCCTGACCGAGTACCGCGAGGGCAACCACCAGGCACTCGGTGAACTGGTCCGCGAGGCGACGCCGCTGCTGTGGCACACGGTCCGTGCGCAGGGCGTCGAGCCTGATGCCGCCGAGGACGTCGTGCAGAGCACCTGGGTGGCGCTCGTGCGGCACGCCGACTCCATCGCGGAGCCCAAGGCCGTGCTGAAGTGGCTCCTGGTCACGGCGAAGCGCGCCGCCTGGGAGGCCGTGCGCAAGCATCGCGACGACGAGAAGCGCCGCACCGAGCTCCCGGACGACAGCCCGGAGCACCCGACCGCGCTCCCCTCGAAGGACCCGTTGCCGGATGCCGAGGTGCTGCGCGACGAACGCGACCGCATCCTGTGGACGTCGCTCCAGAAACTTCCCGGACGCTGCCAAGAGCTGCTGCGTCTGGTTTCGCTCGCCGACCGGCCGGACTACCGGTACATCTCGGCGGCGATCGGAATGCCGATGGGTTCCATCGGCTCGACCCGTGGACGCTGCTTGGCAAAGCTGCGCACCATCCTCGACGAGCAGGGGGACTTCTCGTGGACCTGACGCCGGATCCGAACAAGGACGAAGAGGCCATGGGGGACCTCTCGTTCGACCCGAAGGGCAGGATCGACGCGGACGACGGAACCGTGCTCACCCGTCTTGCCCATCTGGTCGAGGCGGTTGACCCGGTGCCGAGCGACCTCGTCGAGCGGTCGCTGTTCGCGATCACCCTGGCCGGCCTGGAGGCCGACCTCATGGAGGCCGTCTACCTCGACGCGCCGCTCGCGGGCGTCCGGGGGGCCGCCGCTGCAGCGCGCGCCGACGACACGGCGCCGGCCGAGGCCAAGACGATCACCTTCACGCACGACTCGCTGACCGTCATGATCAGCCTGTCCCCGTCCGCCGGCGGGCGGGTACGGATCGACGGGTGGGCCGCTCCAGCGGCCGGCCTGGACGTGGAGCTGCACCGCCCGGGGGTCGACGTGGTCACTGTCGCCTCCGACGAGGACGGTCGGTTCGCCTTCGACTCCGTCGAACGCGGGCGCGCGAGCCTCGTGGTCCGCCGGACCGACGGCGGTGGCGGCGCCGTGAGCACGCCGGTGATCGAGCTCTGAACTTCTGAACTGTTGGAACCCTGACCCTGCCGAGGGGGCGCGGCAAGGTCGGCCGAGTGCGTCTATCGATGGAGAGGTACTGCTGTGAGTGAGCCCATGCCCGAGGGAATGCGCGTCCGGGACCACGCCGGGATGTGGCGTCCGGCGAGAGACCTGGACCCGGCGGAGGTCACGTCGCGGCGAGGCGGGCGGGTCAGGCCAACCCAGTACGTAGCGAACCGCCTGATCGTGCGTGGGCGGCCCGACGGCGACGACGCCGTGCTGGTCGCCTTGCGTGATCGCGCACGGGCGCGTGGCCTTGCCCTGGAGGAGGTCGCCCTGCACCCGGGAGCATCTCGGGAGGGGGAGAGCTTGCTGGACGCGCGACACGGTGTGGCGTTCCAGGTGACGGGGAACGAGAGCAGCGTCGGGGAAGCTGACGCGTGGGACCTCATGGATGAGGTCGCCGAGGTACTGGGTGATGACGACCGTCCGCGTGTTTCGCTGGACCACCTCGTACTTGGTCACCAGAAGTGGGAGCCGCACGGCCCTCCTGGGACCCGTTCGCCCGCAAGTTTTCTGGGACCGGCTCCCCTGCGTGCCCACGGTGAAGGCACCACACCGTTCGTCACCGCGGAAGGGGCTGCCCGACCTGTCATTGCCGTCTTGGACTCCGGTATCGGCGCGCACCCGTGGTTCGAGGAGCCAGGTACCGTCGTGATCCGCGATGCGACGGTAGACGGGGAGCCGATCGGCACGAGTGCCGAGGACGAGCCACTCTATGACTGCGAGGTACGTGGTCGCCGTCGCGATCGCGCGGACGAGCTCGACACCTACGCGGGGCACGGAACCTTCGTTGCGGGGGTTGTCCACCAGGTATGTCCCGACGCGGCAATCCTGCCTGTTCGCGTGTTCGGTGGCGACGGTCGAGTCAGCGAATGGGACCTGGCACGTACGCTCGAGAAGCTCCTTGAGTACCACCTGCGCGGCGTTGCCGGTCAGGAAGGGTTCCACCCCGTCGATGTGGTCGTGCTGAGCGCCGGGTTCTATGCCGAGCACCCCGAGGACGATGACGACTACGAGGGTGTCCTGCGAGGCCGCCTGCGTGATCTTCGCCGGGTGGGGGTCCTGGTCGTGCTCTCGGCGGGTAACGACGGCTCTGCCAGGCCGACGTACCCGGCGGCATGGGCACCGAAGGTCTATCGCACGGAAGCAGGGGCCGTGCCGCGTGACCCTTCGGACCTTCGACCGGACTACACCCCTCTGCTGGCCGTCACCGCGATGAACCCGGACGGCTCGCTCGCCGATTTCAGCAACGATGGTCCGTGGGTGACAGCCGTCCGGAACGGCGTACGTGTCGTGAGCTCGATGCCCACGACCTTCGATGGCTCGCAGGAGCCGTGGAAGAGCGGCGATGGCCTACGGCAGTCGCTCGATCCTGACAACTTCGTGGGCGGTTTCGGCACGTGGAGTGGCACGTCGTTCGCCGCCCCGACACTTGCGGGTGAGCTGGCCGGAGCGGTTCTTGCCGCACGAGTGACAGCCGCGGTAGGGGGAAACGGGCTCAATGGGAGCATCTCAGCTCGTGTAGCGGCAGCATGGAACGCAGTAGCCGCGGTCGGCGACTTGTACGCGAGGGCGCCTGCCATGGCAGGGTGACCTGCTAGGCGCGTGGGCGCCTTGTCGTGTTGGAGGCGCACCGTGGACCCGAGACTGTCAGCACTGCGTAACCGCTACGAGGCTGCCAGGAAGTGGAACTCACAGTACGAACCGGCGAAGGCCGCCGAAGGGTTTCGCGCGTTGTTGTCCGACCTCCGTTCCACGGACGCGGCGGACCGCGCTGCGCAGGAGGAGCACTCGCGCCTCACCACACGATGCTGGCTCGGGCTAGCGGTAGCGGAGTTCGGTATCTCCGGCGATCTCGACACCGCTACTGCGCATATTGAACGAGCCGAGGCCAGCGCGTCCTGTGCACCAGAGACGGTGAGACCCAACCTGGTCGGACTGGTCTCCGGACAACGGGGTGTCCTGCTGCTTCGGGTGGGTAATTTTGCGGAGGCTGCTGGACACATCTCCGACTCGATCAAGTCGCACGCACCAGATGACCATCGCAGCTTCGCGATCGACCATCTGAACAGAGGCTTCGCCGTGTCTCAGGCCGGCAAACTCCACGATGCCCTGCGCGACTACGAAGCGGCTCGTGATCGCTCGGCGCTGGCCGGAAGCAGCGTGACCCAGGCATCGGCCTTGCACAACATCGGCTACGTGCGTCACCTCCTGGGCGACCTGCCTGGCGCACTGACCGCGATGGAAGAGTCGCGCAGCCTGCTCCCGGATGGTGCACGTGGGATCGAGAACCTGGGTCGTGCAGAGGTGCTCTTCGAGGCGGGTCTGGTCGCGGATGCCGAGACCATGCTCGCTGAGACAGTCCCCGAACTCGCCGAGTCGAGACTTCGCCCTGAACGTGCGGAGGCAGAGCACTACTGGGCGCGGAGCCTGCTGGTGCTGCGTCGATTTGATGAGGCGCAGCGCGTTGCTCGCCTGGCTCGCCGGCATTTCGAGGCAGCGGGTCATGCTCCCCGTGCCGTGCTCGCGCGCGTTCTGGAGCTCGAAGCAGCCCTTGCGCCAGCTCGGCGGGCAGAGCCGGTCGCCCGGGGCCTGGCTCGGCGTCGAGCAGGACAGTCGCTTACTGCCGCGCGTCAAGGCGATGCAGCCGGGCCGGTCCTCGGCCAACATCCTGGGCACGCTGCCCGGCTGGTCGCTGCGCAGTGGTTCCTGCACGCGGAGGATCTCGACTCTGCGCGCGCCACGCTGCGAGAACTCCCGCGTGGCATGTCGAACGCACCGCTGACGATGCGGATCCAGCACTACACGGCCCAGGCTGAACTAGCGTTCGCCGCGAATGATCGTGCCAGGGGGCTCCGGGCGGTCCAGGCTGGTCTGGGTCTGCTCGCGGACCACCGGAGTCGACTCGGTTCGGTCGAATCAGTCACCGCTGCCGCAGCCCACGGCGTCGATCTCAACCGCATCGACGTCACCGCCGCCGCTCGTACCGGGAGACCGTCAGCTCTGTTCGACGCGCTGGAGCGAGGCCGCGCGACGTTCGCGGGCACCGGTCGAGTCACCCCGCCGAACGACCCAGAGGCTGCGGCGCTCCTGACCGAGGCACGCGGTCTGTTGGCGAAGGCTCGCGAGATGGGTGCAACAGGTGCCAGGGAGCGTGAAAGGCTCACCCGTCGCGCACACCGAATCCAGAACGAGGTGCGTGAACGCTCGTGGCGGCACGCCGGCAACGCAGGCGGTGTGCAGCGGCCGGTGACGGCTAATGAGCTGCGCCGCGTTCTCGTTGGTCGTGGCGACGGGGCAGCGGTGGTTGCCAACTTCCTGGTGCTTGATGGCGTCCTGCGATGTGTTCGAGTGGATGCCCGGACTGTGACGATCATCGACTTCGGAACGGCCGACGACGTCACCGAACGCGTCCGCCGCCTAGGCGCTGACTTCGCCATGGCCGCCAACGACCTGATCCCTACGCCGCTCCGCGCCGCTGCCAAGTCATCGCTGGAACGCAACCTCAAGGTCCTCGACGACATCCTCCTCGCCCCGCTCCGCGCCCACGGCGACCTCTACGTCGTCGCCCGCGAGCCCTTGCTCAGCGTTCCCTGGACCGCGCTCCCGTCCCGCGCCGGCCTGCGCACCGCCGTCAACTCCTACGTGGCACGGGGCCGCACCCACGCCCGGCCCAGCGGCAAACGCCGACTCCTGGCGGCAGCCGGCCCCGGCGTGAAGCACGGCACCGAGGAGGTCCACGCCGTCGGGCGCCAGTGGGCAGGCGCGACGGTTCTGACCGGGGAGCACGCCGTCACCGAGCACGTCCGTACCGCTCTGGCCACGCACGACGTCGTGCACCTCGCCACCCACGGCCAGCACGACGCCGACAACCCCCTCTTCGCGAGCATCGACCTCGCGGACGGTCCGCTGTTCGCCCACGAGCTCGACGGGACGCCGCTGCCCGGGTCGGTGGTCATCCTGTCGTCGTGCGAGGTCGGTGGCTCCACCCAGGTGCTCGGTGGTGAGGTGCTCGGCCTGACGTCGGTCCTGCTGCGACTCGGCGCCCGCGCCGTCATCGCCTCGGTCGCCAAGCTCTCCGACGAGCTCGCGGCCCGCGTCATGCCCCGCCTGCACGCCCACCTGCGCGACACCGACGACCCGGAGGCGGCGCTCGCGGCGGCCCTCAAGGACGTGGCGGAACCCGTCCCGCTGGTCTGCTTCAGCTCGGTCGAAGGGCTCGCGAATCGTTGACCGGAGCCAAAGACTGCCCGTAGCATCCCTCACATCCGATATGTCGAGTTCTGTATCTGAGAGCTCACGTCGATGGGAGTGCTTATGCGCAAGAACCAGGGTGGCTTCATCATCAGCCGGGAGAACGGCGGCTTCACTCGCCGGCAGAACGGCGGCTTCTAGAACGCCGTTCATACCGACATGCGTCCATCGGCTCTGCTGGTCCTGTGGCACACCACCATGCGGGCCTGGCGGGCTTCGAACTGACTGAGGGGAGTGACTATGCGCAGGAACAAGGGCGGCTATTGAGCCAGGAAGTCAGGCAGTCTGAGACCGCCTATGCTCTCTGGGCTGGCTAGCACGCATTCCCGAGTTCACGCCGCGCCCGAGTTCACGCCGAGGTCGGCTGTGGCCGGAAGGGTGTCGCGGCCGTGGCGCAGGCGGGACGGTGATCTCTACGTCAGCACGTCGTGAGGGCGGGTTTGCGGTCGCTCTCCTGCAGAGTCTGTTTGGTCCGGAGTTTCCGGGCAGAACTCAGTCCACATTAAGGGGGTAGCAATGCGCAGGAACGGCGTTGGATTTGGTCGCAAGAACATGGGTGGATTCTAGGATTGGCAAATTGGGCGTGGGTCGCACTCGGCAACGGGGCCGACCCCCACGCTGATCGTCGAATGTGTGGGGCACGGGACGGTCGTGCAGGGCCGTCCCGTGCCGGTATGTACTTCCGTACAGGACTAGGTAAACATGGACACAAGAGTGACCGTTCGCCCGTTCGCACCCGTTGACTTGGGACAAGTGGTCAGTTTTGAAGAGGTCGTCTTTGGCGAGGATCGATGGTCCCGGGATTCGATTGAAGCGACGGTCGAGCACCCCGACACCCGGCTGTTTGTGGCCGAAGTCGAGAACGAGAGTGGGCCAACTTTTGCGGGCTACTGTGCGTTGTATATCGAGGGCTCGACCGTATTCGTCACTACAATCGGGGTGGGGGAGCGGTTCCGGCGGATCGGTGCCGGTCGGGCTATGATGGCAAGGCTGATGGATGAGGCACGTCGCATGGGTGCGTCGTCGATGCGCCTTAATTTGCGTATCGAAAACTTCGGTGCCAAGAAGTTGTACGAGTCGATAGGTTTCAGATCCGTAGGGGTCGAGAAGGGCTACTACGAGTCGGACGGTGCCGACGCGGAGACGATGGTGCTGGAGTTCTGAACTCATATCTCCTCCTCGACGCAATGGACCGGGCTCGGCGGATATGGGACAGTCGGCCTGGTTTAGTTTTCCGGGGAGCGTGCGGGTTGCTACATGCGCTGTCCTCGGTCAGTCCGTTCAACGTGACTTTTCAACTTGAGACTGTCGACGTCCTGGAGTTCCGACCTGCAGCGTTGTATCGGCCGGTGACATAGGGCACGTCACCCGCTAGCGTGTCCCGCCTGACGCCCCGTGGCGGCGCCAAAGAGGCGAGGGGGCACCATGTGGCCGGAACTTGAGGCGGAGCTGCTGGTCGCGCGGGAGCTCAACTCCCGGTCGCGGCCCGGCGACGCTCTGCCCCGGTTCCGGGACCTGCTCGACCGGCTGCGGTGCATCGACCCCGCCGGCCTCGACCCCGGGGACCACGAGCGCTGGGCCGAGGGCACCGTGCGTTCCCTGACGGGGGAGGCGGTCGCCGTCCAGGCGGTCGAGGACACGCTCGACAAGCCCCTCGCGCTCCTCGAGGACGCCGATGTTCGTGCGGACGCCGCACCGCCGTCGTCCAGGGCGATGCTCGCCGCCGTCATCGAAGGGACGCGCGGCCTGCTCCTGCAGCGCGCGGGCCGGCAGGCCGACGCCACGAAGGCCTTCGACCGCGTGCTCGCGGAGCCGGTGCTGCTGCCCCCGCGCGACCTCGCGGTAGCGTTGCTCAACCGGGGTGCGACGGCGATCGAGACCGGCCGGCTCGACGCCGCGCTCCAGGACTTCGACGCCTGCCACGAGCGGGCGATGCGCGCCGACCTGCCCGGCGTCGCGTCGCTCGCGCTGCAGAACACCGGCTTCGTGCGGTACGCGCTCGGCGACATCCCGGGCGCTCTGCAGGCCATGGCCGCGGCCCGTGCCGTCGACCCCGAACGAGCGGACGGGGTGCTCGACATCGGCCGCGGCGCCGTCCTCTACGAGGCAGGCCTGCTCGAGGACGCCGAGCGGGTGCTCACCCAGGCGATCTCCCGCATGGTCCTCCCCGGCCGGGCCCAGCACCGCGCGGACGCCGAGTACTTCCGCGCCCGCTGCCTCATGGCGCTGCACCGCTGGGACGAGGCCCGCGCCGGCGCGGCCTTCGCCCGGCAGTACTACGCGGGCATCGGCCACCCGCAGCGAGCAGCGGTCGCCCACGTCGCGGAGCTGGAGGCGATCCTGCTGCCGGTCCGCCGCGGCGAGGTCCCCGTGCCGGACGACGCGCGCCTCCGCGCCGAGCACGCGCTCGAAGCGGTGCGGGCCGGCGACGAGGTGGACCCGCTCCTCGGACAGCACCCCGGGCTGGCCGCACGGTTCGTCGCGGCCCAGTGGTACCTCCTGGCCGACGACGTCGCGGCCGCCCGCGCCGTGCTCGACAACCTGCCCGACGGCATGGCCAACGCTCCGCTCACCACCCGGATCCAGCAGCAGACGGTGCTCGCGCAGATCGCCTTCGCATCGGGGGACCGCGAAGCGGGCGTCGCCGCCGTGCGACTGGGCCTCGGGCTGCTGGCCGACCACCGCGTCGGCCTGGGCTCCGTCGAGTCCGTGACCGCCGCCGCCGCGCACGGCGTCGACCTGCAGCGCACCGACGTCGAGGCCGCCGCCCGGACCGGCGAGCCCGACGCGCTGTTCGAGGCCCTCGAACGCGGCCGTGCCACCTTCGCCGGCGTGGGTGGCGCCGCCGCCCCGGACGACCCCGCCGTGCGAGCACTCGTCACGGAGGCCCGCGGCCTCGTCGCCCGGGCCCGCACACTCACGAGCCGGGAGAGCGCGGCCGACCGCTCGTACCTCTTCGAACGCTCCGGCAGGCTCCTGGCGACCGCCCGCGAACGCGCCTGGCACCGCACGGGCGACGACTCCACCGCGGTCGAGGAGCGCCCCGCCACCGTCGCGGACGTCCGCAGCCTGCTGTCCGCCCGCGACGACGGCGCCGTGGTCGCCAACTTCCTGGTGTTCGACGGCGTGCTGCGCTGCGTCCGCGTGGACGCGCACGGCACCCGCATCGTGGACCTGTGCCCCGGAGCCGACGTCGCCGAGCGGGTGCTGCGCGCCCGCGCCGACCTCGGGGTGTGCGCCAACGACCTCGTACCCCCGGCGCTGCGCGACGTCGCCCGGCGCTCCCTGACCCGCAACCTCGACGCGATCGACCGGCTCCTCGTCCAGCCGCTGGAGGCCGAGGGCTCCCTCTACGTCGTGGGCAGGGACCCGCTGGTCGGGGTGCCCTGGACCGCGCTCCCGTCCCGGCGCGGCAAGCGCACCACGATGCGGTCGTACGTGGCGCGGGGACGAGCCCACCCGCGGCCGGGGGAGGAGCACCGCCTCCTCGCCGCCCACGGCCCCGGCGTCACCCTCGGCGCGCAGGAGGTACGGGCGGTCGGCACCGTCTGGCCCGGCGCGACGGTCCTCACCGGCGCGGACGCCACCACGTCCGCCGTGCGCGAGGCGCTTGCCACGCACGACGTCGTGCACCTCGCGACCCACGGCCGGCACGACGCCGACAACCCCCTCTTCGCCTCCGTCGACCTCGCCGACGGTCCGCTGTTCGCCCACGAGCTCGACGGCACACGGCTGCCGGGATCCGTGGTCATCCTCTCGGCGTGCGAGGTCGGCGGCTCCTCCCAGGTGGTCGGCGGCGAGGTGCTCGGGCTCACCGCCGTGCTGCTGCGGCTCGGCGCCCGCGCCGTCGTCGCGGCAGTCGCCCCGCTCTCCGACGCCGTGGCCGCCCGCGTGATGCCACGCTTCCACGCCCACCTGCGCGCGACCGACGACCCGGAGGCGGCGCTCGCGGCGGCGCTCGCCGACGAGCCGGAGCTGGCACCGCTGGTGTGCTTCGGCTCCCTGGAGGGCTTGGAGCGCTGACGACGACCGGGAGTGCGGCACGTCAGGTCTGAACCGCTGGGATCAGGCACTCGCTCCCTCCGCGGACTTGGTTGACCCCTCGACTGCTCTGCGTCAGACTCATGCGCACTTGTCCAGATTGGCGCGTTTGGGGTTCGTGATGGCCCCTGCGGTCGAGCCAGTTGGCAGCTAAACGGAGGAAGTCCGCGTGTCGACTGAAGCCACTGAACCAGCAGAGGTCGAACGGGTTTCACCTCCGTTCAAGCGGGACAAACTTGCGCACCTGTGGATCGTGACTCGGGCGATGTCGGGTGTCACCGACACGATCTGGAGCATCGGTCTCGCTTGGACTGCTGTGCAGGTCGGCAGCCCGGCTGCAGCGGGCGTTGTCGTAGCTGCGGGAACGGTACCTCGTGCCCTGTTGCTCATGTTTGGCGGGACGTTTGCTGACCGATTCGACATCCGCCAAGTACTGATCTGGTCGAACGTCGGCCAGTTGTCGGCTCTGGCGGCTGTGTTGGTTGCCTCGACCGCTGCAGAGCCGTCCTACCCCCTACTGATCGCTGCCGCTGCGATCCTTGGCGCCTGTGACGCCATGTACGAACCAGCTGCAGCGACGATTGCGCGTCAGATCGTCCACCCCTCGGATCTGCCGGCCTATACGGGCGTCTACCAGACGGTCGGCAGACTGGGCGAACTGTTCGGATCCGCGGCTGGTGGCGTCGTGGTTGCGTACTGGTCCATCCAGGGAACCGCGGTACTGAACATCGCGGCGTTCGGTGGAGTCTTGCTCGTCCTGTTGTTCGGCCTGAGGCTCCGGTACCCGATCGCGAAAGTTGAGTCGGGATCGATACTTCGAAGCGTTCTCGGCGGCTTCGCACACCTGAAAGATGCCCCTCTGACGAGGACGCTCGTTCTGTCGCAGATGCTGCTCAACGTCTTCATCGTCCCGCCGCTCGGACTTGGAATAACGCTCCGTACTAGGGAACTGGGTCTTGGAGCCGAAGTCGTGGGATACGTCGGGGTCGCGGTCGGCATCGGCGCAACGGTCGGCGCCCTACTTACGATCCGGTTCAAGGCTCAACACCCCGCGCGACTCGCGTACATCCTCTTCGCCGTCGAGGGGTTGGCTATTGCCTTGTTGGGTGTCGGTGGTGTTGAGACCTTGTACGTTGGCGCGTCGACCATGGGCCTCTGCGCTGGGGCAGCATCTTCGATGCTTGGTGCAGTCTTCATCGCGCAACTCAAGGGCGAGTACACGGGCCGGATGATGGCGCTCGCGCAGGTTGGCGATGAGTGTCTTCTGCCGCTGAGCACTGTCACGTTCGGCGTCGTCGTAGGTGCGACCTCAGCAACCGCCGGTCTAGCCATCTTCGGCCTGGCCATGTTCATCGCGATGGCTCTGCCGTTGCGGAATCGGCAGATTCGAAGAATCACTGTCTCGTGACATGTCCGTCTCGCAGCGGGGATCGAGTTGGCGCCTCTGGCGTGATTCGGCTCCCTTGGGGGCTTGAGCGCTGATGGCGCCTGCCCAGCCCGGCCCGTTTGACGTCGGCTGCGTCGGCGCCGTGTGGACTCCGTCGAACGTAGGGTTGGTCGCAGGAGGAGGCTCGATAACGCGACGGAGCCTACTTTCGGCGGCGTGTGGCGGGCGCCACCCTGACTTGGGAGCGGCATCGGGCTTTAGTGGGTGTACGATCTCCGTGTAACCCAAGACCGCCGGTTGTCCGACGCTGCTCTCTCGCAGAGCGGAAGAGGACCGAAGTCCCGCAGAGAGCGGGGGCCTGCGTAGGTGCGAACTCGAGTGCGGCCCTGCCGCGCAACCGAGCCCCGTCGCCTGCGCCGGGGCTCTTTCTCATTTCCGGGGCCCAGCCCGGGGCGTACGCCTCAGGGAACGGTGGTACCACCACCGGAAGGACTGCCATGGCGACGCCGGAGAAGGCAGCCGCTGTTGCGGAGCTCGCGGACAAGTTCCGTGACTCCAACGCAGCCGTGCTGACCGAGTACCGCGGGCTCACCGTTGCGCAGCTCAAGGAGCTGCGTCGGTCGCTCGGCGGCAACGCAACCTACGCCGTGGTGAAGAACACGCTCACGGAGATCGCGGCCAAGCAGGCCGGTGTCGAGGGTCTCGACGCCGCACTGAAGGGCCCCTCCGCCATCGCATTCGTGACCGGGGACCCGGTCGAGGCTGCGAAGGGACTGCGTGACTTCGCCAAGGCGAACCCCGCTCTGGTCATCAAGGGGGGCGTGCTCGACGGCGCCTCCATGACGGCCGCAGAGATCACGAAGCTCGCGGACCTCGAGTCCCGCGAGGTTCTGCTGGCCAAGGCGGCCGGTGCCATGAAGGCGAAGATCAGCCAGGCTGCTTACGCCTTCAGCGCCAAGCCCGCTCAGGTCGCTCGCGTCATCGATGCCCTGCGTCAGAAGCAGGAATCGGAGGGTGCTGCCGCCTGATCGGGTGGTAGCACAGCAACAAACCCCCTGCTTCTGGCGGGCTGACCGGCCCGCGAAGCGATTACCGAAAGGAACGCCAACATGGCGAAGCTCAGCACCGAAGAGCTCCTGTCCACCTTCGAGGAGCTCACCCTTCTCGAGCTCTCGGAGTTCGTGAAGGCCTTCGAGGAGAAGTTCGACGTCACCGCTGCCGCTCCGGCCGCCGTGGCCGTTGCCGGCCCCGCCGGTGGCGCCCCCGCCGAGGCCGCCGAGGAGAAGACGGAGTTCGACGTCATCCTCGAGGCTGCTGGTGACAAGAAGATCCAGGTCATCAAGGAGGTGCGCGCGCTCACGTCCCTCGGTCTCAAGGAGGCCAAGGACCTGGTCGACGGCGCCCCCAAGCCGGTTCTCGAGGCTGCCGACAAGGACGCCGCCGAGAAGGCCAAGGCTGCCCTCGAGGGCGCCGGCGCCACCGTCACCCTCAAGTGACCTCTGGCTGTACCGCCTTCGGGCTGGTGTGACGGTCGCCCGGGCTCGTCCCGGGCGCCGTCCGCCGACTGCAGAGGCCCGCACCCTTGAAGGGTGCGGGCCTCTCGTGTCTTCGCAGTTCACCCGCTACGCCGCGGCCGTGCGGATACGCAACGATTCGAAGGTTATTGCGATCTCGGCGTGCACGTAGTAGGGCGACTGGACATACTAGAACCAGATAGGTATGCTAGCGCTTTGCGCCCGCGTGTGCCCTCGACGCCTCCCCCTGCTTCCCGAAAGTCCTGGTTGCATCCCCGCTTGTGGGATGCCCTCCGGCGACCGGTGAAGTCCGGCAGAGCTTCCTGCAGCACCGCAGAGCGTACAGCGTTCACTCGAACTGCAGGGAAGGACCCCTCTTGGCTGCCTCGCGCACCCCTTCAGCTCCGTCCGCCGAAGCCATTGCGAACCGTACCGCTTCCCGTCGCGTTTCTTTCGCAAAGATCTATGAGCCACTCGAGGTCCCCGACCTGCTTGGCCTTCAGACCGAGAGCTTCGACTGGCTTCTTGGTAACCCAGCCTGGCAGGCCAGGGTAGAAACTGCCAAGGCGGCTGGCCGTAATGATGTCCCGGAAACCTCGGGCCTCGAGGAGATCTTCGAGGAGATCTCCCCGATCGAGGACTTCGGCTCCTCGATGTCTCTCTCCTTCTCGAACCACCGCTTCGAGCCGCCGAAGTACACGGCGGACGAGTGCAAGGAGAAGGACTTCACCTACGCGGCCCCGCTGTTCGTCACCGCGGAGTTCGTCAACTACACCACCGGTGAGATCAAGAGCCAGACCGTCTTCATGGGTGACTTCCCGCTCATGACGGCCCGCGGCACCTTCATCATCAACGGCACCGAGCGCGTCGTCGTCTCCCAGCTGGTGCGTTCGCCGGGCGTCTACTTCGAGCGCACGCCCGACAAGACCAGCGACAAGGACGTCTTCTCCGCGAAGATCATCCCGTCGCGTGGTGCCTGGCTCGAGTTCGAGATCGACAAGCGCGACGCCGTCGGCGTCCGCGTCGACCGCAAGCGCAAGCAGTCCGTGACGGTGCTGCTCAAGGCCCTCGGCATGAGCGAGGCGGAGATCCGCGAGGAGTTCGCCGAGTTCCCGTCGGTGCTCGACACGCTCGAGAAGGACCACGTCCACACCGAGGACGAGGCCCTGGTCGACCTGTACCGCAAGATCCGCCCGGGCGAGCCGCCCACGGTCGAGGCCGGTCGCGCGCTGCTCGAGAACTTCTACTTCAACCCGAAGCGCTACGACCTCGCGAAGGTCGGCCGCTACAAGGCGAACAAGAAGCTCGGTGTCGACGCCCAGCTGGCCGAGTCCACGCTGTCGCTGACCGACGTCGTGGCCACGATCAAGTACCTCGCGGCCCTGCACGCCGACAAGCAGGCCCTGTCGGGCATGCGCAACGGCGAGCAGGTCGAGGTGCGCGTCGAGGTCGACGACATCGACCACTTCGGCAACCGCCGCATCCGCGCCGTGGGTGAGCTCATCCAGAACCAGGTGCGCACCGGTCTGTCCCGCATGGAGCGCGTCGTTCGCGAGCGCATGACCACGCAGGACGTCGAGGCCATCACGCCGCAGACGCTGATCAACATCCGTCCGGTCGTCGCGTCGATCCGTGAGTTCTTCGGTACCTCGCAGCTGTCGCAGTTCATGGACCAGAACAACCCCCTCGCGGGCCTGACGCACAAGCGTCGCCTCAACGCGCTGGGCCCGGGTGGTCTGTCCCGTGACCGCGCCGGCATGGAGGTCCGTGACGTCCACCCGTCGCACTACGGCCGCATGTGCCCGATCGAGACCCCTGAGGGTCCGAACATCGGTCTGATCGGTTCGCTCGCGTCGTTCGGTCGCATCAACCCGTTCGGCTTCATCGAGACGCCGTACCGCAAGGTCGAGAACGGCAAGGTCACCGACAACATCGAGTACCTGACGGCCGATGACGAGGACCGCTACATCATCGCGCAGGCGAACACGCCGCTGCTCGCGGACGGCACGTTCGTCCTCGACCGCGTGCTCGTGCGCACCAAGGGTGGCGAGACCAACGACATCCCGGGTGCCGAGGTCGACTACATGGACATCTCGCCGCGCCAGATGGTGTCGGTCGCGACTGCCCTGATCCCGTTCCTCGAGCACGACGACGCCAACCGCGCCCTCATGGGTGCGAACATGCAGCGCCAGGCGGTGCCGCTGGTCCGGTCCGAGGCCCCCGTGGTCGGTACCGGCATGGAGCGCCGCGCGGCGGTCGACGCCGGCGACGTCATCGTGGCCACCAAGCCCGGTGTGGTCACCGAGGTCTCGGCCGACCTGGTGCTCGTGGCGAACGACGACGGCACGACGGGCTCGTACCGCGTGCACAAGTTCGTGCGCTCGAACCAGGGCACGAGCTACAACCAGCGCGTGCTGGTCGACGAGGGTGCGCGGGTCGAGGTCGGCTCCGTGCTCGCGGACGGCCCGGCGACGGACGAGGGCGAGCTCGCGCTCGGCCGCAACCTGCTGGTCGCGTTCATGTCGTGGGAGGGCCACAACTACGAGGACGCGATCATCCTGTCGCAGCGCCTCGTGGAGGACGACGTGCTCTCCTCGATCCACATCGAGGAGCACGAGGTCGACGCTCGCGACACCAAGCTCGGCCCCGAGGAGATCACGCGGGACATCCCGAACGTCTCCGAGGAGGTCCTCGCGGACCTCGACGAGCGCGGCGTGATCCGCATCGGTGCCGAGGTCGGCGCCGGCGACATCCTGGTCGGCAAGGTCACCCCCAAGGGTGAGACCGAGCTGACCCCGGAGGAGCGCCTGCTGCGCGCGATCTTCGGCGAGAAGGCGCGCGAGGTGCGCGACACCTCGCTCAAGGTGCCCCACGGCGAGCAGGGCACGGTCATCGCGGTGCGCGAGTTCAACCGGGAGGACGGCGACGAGCTGCCCGCCGGCGTGAACCAGCTGGTGCGCGTGTACATCGCGCAGCGCCGCAAGATCACGGTCGGCGACAAGCTGGCCGGCCGCCACGGCAACAAGGGCGTCATCTCGAAGATCCTCCCGCAGGAGGACATGCCGTTCCTCGAGGACGGCACGCCCGTCGACGTCATCCTGAACCCGCTGGGTGTGCCGGGCCGCATGAACGTGGGCCAGGTGCTGGAGACCCACCTCGGGTGGATCGCCAAGCAGGGCTGGGACGTCTCGCTGGCCGAGGACAAGGGCGGGGAGTGGCTGGAGAGCCTTCCCGACGTCGCCCACACGAGCGAGCCGGGCCGCCCTGTCGCCACGCCGGTGTTCGACGGCCTGGAGGAGGTCGCGCTCCGCGGTCTCTTCGGGGCGACGCTGCCGAACCGTGACGGCGAGCGCATGGTCAACCCGGACGGCAAGGCGTTCCTCTTCGACGGCCGCTCCGGCGAGCCGTTCCCCGAGGCCGTCTCGACCGGCTACATGTACATCCTGAAGCTGCACCACCTGGTCGACGACAAGATCCACGCACGTTCGACCGGCCCGTACTCGATGATCACGCAGCAGCCGCTGGGTGGTAAGGCGCAGTTCGGTGGTCAGCGGTTCGGTGAGATGGAGGTCTGGGCACTCGAGGCGTACGGCGCCGCGTACACGCTCCAGGAGCTGCTCACCATCAAGTCCGACGACGTCCCGGGCCGTGTCAAGGTCTACGAGGCGATCGTCAAGGGCGAGAACATCCCCGACTCGGGCATCCCTGAGTCCTTCAAGGTGCTCCTCAAGGAGATGCAGTCGCTGTGCCTGAACGTCGAGGTGCTCTCGAGCGACGGTGTCTCCATCGAGATGAAGGAGTCGGACGACGAGGTGTACCGCGCCGCTGAGGAGCTCGGTATCGACCTCTCGAGGCGGCCGAACGCCGCCTCCAGCGTCGACGAGATCTGACACCGGTCCGCGCCCGTGCATCGGGCGCGGACCCGGACTCCAGGCGCGGGCCTGGACACCACGAGGATTTTCGAGAACTTCAGGAAGTAGGACATCTTGCTCGACGTCAACGTCTTCGACGAGCTGCGTATCGGCCTCGCCACGGCCGAGGACATCCGTGCCTGGTCGCACGGTGAGGTCAAGAAGCCAGAGACCATCAACTACCGCACCCTCAAGCCGGAGAAGGACGGGCTCTTCTGCGAGAAGATCTTCGGTCCGACCCGCGACTGGGAGTGCTACTGCGGCAAGTACAAGCGCGTGCGCTTCAAGGGCATCATCTGCGAGCGCTGCGGTGTCGAGGTCACGCGCTCCAAGGTGCGTCGTGAGCGCATGGGCCACATCGAGCTCGCCGCTCCCGTCACCCACATCTGGTTCTTCAAGGGTGTGCCGTCCCGTCTGGGCTACCTGCTGGACCTGGCACCGAAGGACCTCGAGAAGGTCATCTACTTCGCGGCCTACATGATCACGTCGGTCGACGACGAGGCCCGCCAGGAAGACCTGCCGAACCTGCAGAACGAGATCGATCTCGAGAAGAAGGAGATCTCCGACCGCCGGGACAACGACATCAACACCCGCGCCCAGAAGCTCGAGGCCGACCTGGCCGAGCTCGAGGCCGAGGGTGCCAAGGCCGACGCGCGCCGCAAGGTGCGCGACTCCGCCGAGCGCGAGATGGCTCAGCTCCGCAAGCGTGCGGACCAGGAGCTGGACCGCCTCGAGCAGGTCTGGGACCGGTTCAAGAACCTCAAGGTCGCTGACCTCGAGGGCGACGAGATGCTCTACCGGCAGCTCCAGGACCGCTACGGCACCTACTTCGAGGGTGCGATGGGCGCGAACGCGATCCAGCAGCGCCTCCAGAACTTCGACCTGGAGGCCGAGGCCGAGTCGCTGCGCGAGACCATCCGCTCCGGCAAGGGCCAGCGCAAGACCCGTGCACTGAAGCGGCTCAAGGTCGTGAACGCGTTCCTCACGACCACGAACTCGCCCACGGCGATGGTGCTCGACGCCGTCCCGGTCATCCCGCCGGACCTGCGCCCGATGGTGCAGCTCGACGGTGGCCGGTTCGCGACGTCCGACCTGAACGACCTGTACCGCCGCGTCATCAACCGCAACAACCGTCTCAAGCGGCTGCTGGACCTCGGTGCGCCCGAGATCATCGTGAACAACGAGAAGCGGATGCTCCAGGAGGCCGTGGACTCGCTGTTCGACAACGGCCGCCGCGGCCGCCCGGTCACGGGCCCCGGCAACCGTCCGCTGAAGTCGATCTCCGACATGCTCAAGGGCAAGCAGGGTCGATTCCGGCAGAACCTGCTCGGTAAGCGCGTCGACTACTCGGGCCGTTCGGTCATCGTGGTGGGTCCGCAGCTCAAGCTGCACCAGTGCGGTCTGCCCAAGCAGATGGCGCTCGAGCTGTTCAAGCCGTTCGTCATGAAGCGGCTCGTGGAGCTCAACCACGCGCAGAACATCAAGAGCGCCAAGCGCATGGTCGAGCGCACCCGCCCCGTGGTCTGGGACGTGCTCGAAGAGGTCATCACGGAGCACCCCGTGCTCCTGAACCGTGCGCCGACGCTGCACCGCCTGGGTATCCAGGCGTTCGAGCCGCAGCTCGTCGAGGGCAAGGCCATCCACCTGCACCCGCTCGTGTGCGGCGCGTTCAACGCCGACTTCGACGGTGACCAGATGGCCGTGCACCTGCCCCTGAGCGCCGAGGCGCAGGCCGAGGCCCGCATCCTCATGCTCTCGAGCAACAACATCCTCAAGCCGTCGGACGGCCGTCCGGTGACCATGCCCTCGCAGGACATGATCATCGGTCTGCACCACCTCACGAGCGACCGTCCGGACGCCGTGGGCGAGGGCCGTGCGTTCGGTTCCGTCGCGGAGGCCATCATGGCCTTCGACCGGGGCGAGCTGGACATCAACGCGAAGATCAAGCTGCGGATGTCGGACCTCGTGCCGCCGCTGAAGGACTTCGAGGCGCCCGAGGGCTGGGAGCCGGGGCAGCAGCTCCTGTTCGACACCACCCTCGGCCGGTACCTGTTCAACGAGGCGCTGCCCGTCGACTACCCGTACGAGAACGGCGTGGCCGACAAGAAGCGTCTGTCGACGATCGTCAACGACCTCGCCGAGCGCTACCCGAAGGTCGAGGTGGCCGCGGCGCTGGACGCGCTCAAGGACGCCGGCTACCGGTGGGCCACGCGTTCCGGTGTCACGATCGCCATCTCCGACGTCGCTGCGCCGACCGCCAAGGCGGAGATCCTCGACGAGCACGAGGCTCGGGCCCTCAAGGTCCAGCAGCAGTTCGACAAGGGTCTGATCACCGACGACGAGCGCCGTCAGGAGCTCATCGAGATCTGGACGCAGGCCACCGACAAGGTCGCGCAGGCCATGCGGGTCAACCTCGAGAGCAACGCGCGCAACACCGTCATGCGCATGGTCGGCTCCGGCGCCCGTGGTAACTGGATGCAGGTCCGTCAGATCGCCGGTATGCGCGGTCTCGTGGCGAACCCGAAGGGCGAGATCATCCCTCGTCCGATCAAGTCCAACTACCGCGAGGGCCTGTCCGTCCTCGAGTACTTCATCGCGACGCACGGTGCCCGTAAGGGTCTGGCCGACACGGCCCTCCGTACGGCGGACTCGGGTTACCTGACCCGTCGTCTGGTGGACGTCTCGCAGGACGTCATCATCCGCGAGGAGGACTGCGGCACGGAGCGTGGCCTCACGCTGCCGGTCGCCGAGAAGCTCCCGGACGGCTCGCTCGTCCCGGACGACCGCGTCGAGACCAGCATCTACTCGCGTACCTTCGCGACGGACGTGGTGGACGCGGACGGCAACGTCATCGCGACCGCCGGGTCGGACGCGGGCGACGTCATCATCGACCAGGTGATCGCCGCCGGCATCGAGAGCGTCAAGGTCCGTTCGGTCCTGACGTGCGAGTCCCGCGTCGGCACCTGCGCCAAGTGCTACGGCCGCTCCCTGGCCACGGGTCTGCTCGTGGACATCGGCGAGGCCGTCGGCATCATCGCGGCGCAGTCGATCGGTGAGCCGGGCACGCAGCTGACGATGCGTACCTTCCACACCGGTGGTGTGGCCGCCGCCGAGGACATCACGCAGGGTCTGCCGCGTGTCACCGAGCTCTTCGAGGCCCGCACCCCCAAGGGTGAGGCGCCCATCGCGGAGTACACGGGTCGCGTGACGATCGAGGACACCGAGCGGACGCGTCACCTCGTGCTGACGCCGGACGACGGTGGCGAGGAGATCAAGTACCCGGTCACGAAGCGTGCGCGCCTCAAGATCGCGGACGGCGACCACGTCACCGTGGGTACCCAGCTCGTCCAGGGTGCTGTCGACCCGAAGAAGGTGCTGCGGATCCTCGGCCCGCGTGCCACGCAGACGCACCTGGTGGACCAGGTCCAGGAGACCTACCGCAGCCAGGGTGTGGACATCCACGACAAGCACATCGAGGTCATCGTGCGGCAGATGCTGCGTCGCGTGACCGTGCTCGACTCGGGTGACTCGCACCTGCTGCCCGGTGAGCTCGCGGAGCGCATGCGCTTCGAGGACGCGAACCGCAAGGCCGTGTCGGAGGGTGGCCAGCCGGCCGCCGGCCGTCCGGAGCTGATGGGTATCACGAAGGCCTCGCTCGCCACCGACTCGTGGCTCTCGGCGGCCTCCTTCCAGGAGACCACCCGGGTGCTCACCGAGGCGTCGATGAGCGGTCGTCGCGACCCGCTGCTGGGCCTCAAGGAGAACGTCATCATCGGTAAGCTCATCCCGGCCGGTACGGGTCTGCCCCGCTACCGCAACGTCGAGGTCGAGCCCACCGAGCAGGCCAAGGCCGAGCTCTACCCGAGCTTCGGCTACGACGAGATCGACTTCCCGACGCTCGGTATGGGCTCGGGCGAGGCGATCCCGCTGGAGGACCTGGACCTCGGCGACTTCCGCTGATCCGGTCCTGACCGCACGCCAGAGCGAGCCTGTCAGCAGCACGTGGATGTGTCAGACGTACAGATCACCCCGGTGACCTGCACGTCTGACACGTCCGGCGGCTGCTGACAGGCTCGCTGTGTTTCGGCGGGCGTTCGGACGGGCAACCTCACACCCGATTCGTTTTGACCGCCTGTAAACACGTGAGTATTCTTAGAATTCGTGCCCGCGCCGTCGGGTCGCACCTCTTGAAGGCAGCCGCGAGGCAGCTTCGGAAGCGACCGATGTGAGTGCGTGGGCATCCCGGTGTAATCCTCGGGGGCACGTCGTGCCCCGATGGTGGAGCCGGGCCATCGAGCCGGTGGTACGTGGCGTAGCAGTCCCCGTGGGGGCTGTGGGTGCCGCATGCGATCGGCACGCACAAGCCAGAACCATCGACGGGGACGCCGGCAGGGCGTCGCCGAAGCTCAAGAAGACGACGGAGACGTAGTGCCTACGATCCAGCAGCTCGTCCGCAAGGGGCGTACCTCGAAGGTCACGGCGTCCAAGACGCCGGCCCTTCATGCCTCCCCTCAGCGGCGCGGTGTGTGCACTCGCGTGTACACCACCACCCCCAAGAAGCCGAACTCGGCGCTCCGCAAGGTCGCGCGCGTGAAGCTCTCCTCCGGTACCGAAGTCACCGCGTACATCCCCGGTGTCGGCCACAACCTGCAGGAGCACTCGATCGTGCTCGTGCGCGGCGGCCGCGTGAAGGACCTTCCCGGTGTCCGTTACAAGATCGTCCGTGGCGCTCTCGACACCCAGGGTGTCAAGGGTCGCAAGCAGGGCCGCAGCAAGTACGGCGCCAAGAAGGAGAAGAGCTGATGCCCCGCAAGGGTCCGGCCCCGAAGCGGCCGCTCATCGTTGACCCGGTGTACGGGTCCCCTGTTGTCACGCAGCTGATCAACAAGGTCCTGCTCGACGGCAAGAAGTCGACCGCCGAGGCGATCGTCTACGGCGCCCTCGAGGGCGTCCGCGCCAAGACGGACGGCGACCCCGTCGTCGTGCTCAAGCGTGCGCTGGACAACGTCCGCCCCGCGCTCGAGGTGCGCTCCCGCCGCGTTGGTGGTGCCACCTACCAGGTGCCCGTCGACGTCCGCCCCACGCGTGCCACCACGCTCGCACTGCGCTGGCTCACCGACTTCTCCCGCGCTCGTCGTGAGAAGACGATGACGGAGCGTCTCATGAACGAGATCCTCGACGCGTCGAACGGTCTCGGTGCTGCGGTCAAGCGCCGCGAGGACATGCACAAGATGGCCGACTCCAACAAGGCCTTCGCGCACTACCGCTGGTAGTAGCTTCCGAGCGGCCCCGGGTCACCCCGGGGCCGTCGGTGGATGCATAACCGCCGGCCCCCAGCCCACCTTCAGACCAAGGGGTAAGACACCGTGGCACTCGACGTGCTGACCGACCTGAACAAGGTCCGCAACATCGGCATCATGGCCCACATCGATGCCGGCAAGACCACGACGACCGAGCGCATCCTGTTCTACACGGGTGTGAACTACAAGATCGGTGAGACGCACGACGGTGCGTCGACGATGGACTGGATGGAGCAGGAGCAGGAGCGCGGCATCACGATCACGTCCGCCGCGACGACCTGCTACTGGAAGAACAACCAGATCAACATCATCGATACGCCGGGTCACGTCGACTTCACGGTCGAGGTGGAGCGTTCGCTCCGCGTGCTCGACGGTGCCGTTGCCGTGTTCGACGGCAAGGAGGGCGTCGAGCCCCAGTCGGAGACGGTCTGGCGCCAGGCGGACAAGTACGACGTCCCGCGCATCTGCTTCGTCAACAAGATGGACAAGCTCGGTGCGGACTTCTACTTCACCGTTGACACCATCATCAACCGCCTCAAGGCGAAGCCGCTCGTCATCCAGCTCCCCATCGGTGCTGAGAACGACTTCGAGGGCGTCGTCGACCTCATCGAGATGAAGGCGCTCACGTGGCGCGGCGACACCAAGATGGGCGAGGAGTACGAGGTCGAGGAGATCCCGGCCGACCTCGTCGAGAAGGCCGACCAGTACCGCGCCCAGCTCATCGAGGCTGTCGCGGAGGCGGACGACGAGCTGCTCGAGAAGTTCCTCGGCGGCGAAGAGCTGACGATCGCGGAGATCAAGTCCGGTATCCGCAAGCTCGTCATCAGCTCCTCGGCCTTCCCGGTCCTGTGCGGCTCGGCGTTCAAGAACAAGGGCGTCCAGCCCATGCTCGACGCCGTGATCGACTACCTGCCGACCCCGCTCGACGTGCCGGCCGTCCAGGGCCACGACGTCAAGGACGCCGAGAAGATCGTCGAGCGTCGCCCGGACGAGACGGAGCCGTTCTCGGCCCTCGCGTTCAAGGTCGCGACGCACCCGTTCTTCGGCAAGCTGACCTACGTCCGCGTCTACTCGGGCAAGGTCGCGCAGGGCGCCCAGGTGCAGAACTCGACCAAGGGCAAGAAGGAGCGCATCGGCAAGCTCTTCCAGATGCACTCCAACAAGGAGAACCCGGTCGAGGAAGCGCACGCCGGGCACATCTACGCGTTCATCGGGCTCAAGGACGTCACCACCGGTGACACGCTCTGCGACCCGGCGAACCAGGTGATCCTGGAGTCGATGAGCTTCCCGGAGCCCGTCATCGACGTGGCGATCGAGCCGAAGACGAAGGCCGACCAGGAGAAGCTGTCGACCGCTATCCAGAAGCTCGCGCAGGAGGACCCGACCTTCCGCGTGAAGCTGGACGAGGAGACCGGCCAGACCGTCATCGGCGGCATGGGCGAGCTCCACCTCGACATCCTCGTCGACCGCATGCGTCGCGAGTTCAAGGTCGAGGCCAACGTCGGTAAGCCGCAGGTCGCCTACCGCGAGACCATTCGCCGCGTTGCGGAGAAGGTCGACTACACGCACAAGAAGCAGACCGGTGGGTCCGGCCAGTTCGCCAAGGTCCAGGTGACCTTCGCACCGCTGGAGACGACGGAGGGCGAGCTCTACGAGTTCGAGAACGCCGTCACCGGTGGCCGCATCCCCCGTGAGTACATCCCGTCCGTGGACGCTGGTATCCAGTCGGCCATGCAGCAGGGTGTGCTGGCAGGCTTCCCGGTCGTCGGCGTCAAGGCGTCGCTGATCGACGGTGCGTACCACGACGTCGACTCCTCGGAGATGGCGTTCAAGATTGCCGGTTCGATGGTCTTCAAGGAAGGCGTCAAGCGCGCCGACCCGGTCCTGCTCGAGCCGGTCATGGCCGTCGAGGTGCGTACGCCCGAGGAGTACATGGGCGACGTGATCGGCGACATCAACTCCCGACGTGGCATGATCCAGTCCATGGAGGACGCGACCGGTGTCAAGGTCGTTCGCGCCCAGGTGCCGCTGAGCGAGATGTTCGGTTACATCGGCGACCTCCGGTCGAAGACCCAGGGTCGCGCGGTGTACTCGATGCAGTTCGACAGCTACGCCGAGGTTCCCAAGGCAGTTGCCGAAGAGATCATCAAGAAGACCCGGGGCGAGTGAGTCCCCACAGGTCGACCCGCACAACCAACCTGTAGGAAGAACCGCACGCCCCGCAGTTGTAGGCTTCTTGGCCGAACATCTGCAACGTTCGGAACATCTACCCAAGTCCCAGGAGGACCCCAGTGGCTAAGGCCAAGTTCGAGCGGACCAAGCCGCACGTCAACATCGGCACGATCGGGCACGTCGACCACGGCAAGACGACGCTGACCGCCGCGATCTCGAAGACGCTTGCGGACAAGTACCCGGACCTTCCGGCGAACACGCAGCGCAACTTCGATGAGATCGACAACGCGCCGGAAGAGAAGCAGCGTGGTATCACGATCAACATCACGCACATCGAGTACGAGACGCCGGCGCGCCACTACGCGCACGTCGACGCCCCGGGTCACGCCGACTACATCAAGAACATGATCACCGGTGCCGCCCAGATGGACGGCGCGATCCTGGTGGTCGCCGCGACCGACGGCCCGATGGCCCAGACGCGTGAGCACGTGCTGCTCGCCCGCCAGGTCGGCGTGCCCTACCTGCTCGTTGCGCTCAACAAGTCCGACATGGTCGACGACGAGGAGATCCTCGAGCTCGTCGAGATGGAGGTCCGTGAGCTGCTCTCCTCGCAGGAGTTCGACGGTGACAACGTCCCCGTCGTGCGCGTCTCGGGCCTGAAGGCTCTCGAGGGCGACGCCGAGTGGGTCGAGAAGGTCGTCGAGCTGATGGACGCTGTCGACGCGAACGTTCCGGAGCCGGAGCGCGACCTCGACAAGCCGTTCCTCATGCCGGTCGAGGACGTCTTCACGATCACCGGTCGTGGCACGGTCGTCACCGGTAAGGTCGAGCGTGGCAAGCTGGACATCAACTCCGACGTCGAGATCGTCGGTATCCGCGAGCCGCAGAAGACCACGGTCACGGGCATCGAGACGTTCCACAAGCAGATGGACCAGGCGCAGGCCGGCGACAACACCGGTCTCCTCCTGCGCGGCATCAAGCGCGAGGACGTCGAGCGTGGCCAGGTCGTCGTGAAGCCGGGTTCGATCACCCCGCACACGAACTTCGAGGCTCAGGTCTACATCCTGGGCAAGGACGAGGGTGGCCGTCACAACCCGTTCTACTCGAACTACCGCCCGCAGTTCTACTTCCGCACCACGGACGTCACCGGCGTCATCACGCTGCCCGAGGGCACCGAGATGGTCATGCCCGGCGACAACACCGAGATGTCGGTCGAGCTCATCCAGCCGATCGCCATGGAGGAGGGTCTGGGCTTCGCCATCCGCGAGGGTGGCCGCACGGTCGGTTCAGGCCGTGTCACCAAGATCATCAAGTGATCTTGGAGCACTGACTCACCTGACGGAAGTCAGCTGAACGATGGGGCCCGGGTGCTTCGGCGTCCGGGCCTCATCGCGTGAGTAGTAGGCGTCACACCGTCCTCCGTTTGGTACATGCGGAGTCGTGTGGCAAGATTGCATAGTTGCCTGTCACAGGCGCGCTCTTTCAAGTGTCGAACAGTGTGCAGAACCGCAGTCCCTGACCCGGAGCATTCGGGTCGGCAGAGGCTGGAGCGGTCACCCTCCCGGGGAAAACCGGGTGAGGGGTCGCGGGGTTTATCGCCTGCTATTCGATGCGTACGAGGCGCCCCGCGGAGCACACGTCCTCCGGTCTTCCGGAGGGACTGTTCCGAGCAGGCTCGGCAAACGTCGTGGTCGGTCCCGGCTGTACAGCCAGGGCAGATCACTTCCCAACGGCCCCGGCACCAGAGATGGTGTTATGCGCCCGGCTGTGCCGCTTTAAGCGACACGCCCGAGTGCGTGGGTCGGACAGTAGCGGTTCGAGAGAGAGAGTCAGACGACGCCATGGCGGGACAGAAGATCCGCATCCGGCTCAAGTCCTACGACCACGAGGTGATCGACAGTTCGGCGCGCAAGATCGTCGACACGGTCACTCGCGCTGGTGCGACGGTCGTGGGTCCGGTGCCGCTGCCGACGGAGAAGAACGTCTTCGTTGTGATCCGGTCGCCTCACAAGTACAAGGACAGCCGTGAGCACTTCGAGATGCGTACGCACAAGCGGCTCATCGACATCATCGATCCCACGCCCAAGGCCGTCGACTCGCTCATGCGACTCGACCTGCCGGCGGACGTGAACATCGAGATCAAGCTCTGAGGCTGGAGGACATCATGACCAACCAGCAGAAGAACGTGACCGCGTTGCTCGGTACCAAGCTCGGTATGACCCAGCTCTGGGACGAGGCAGGCCGCCTCGTGCCGGTGACCGTGGTCGCCGTGGGCACCAACGTGGTGACCCAGGTCCGCACGGTGGACGTCGACGGCTATGCGGCCGTCCAGCTCGCCGCCGGCCAGGTCGACCCGCGCAAGGTCACCAAGCCCCTCAAGGGTCACTTCGAGAAGGCGGGTGTGACGCCGCGTCGTCACGTCGCCGAGATCCGCACCGAGAACGCCTCCGAGTTCACGCTCGGCCAGGAGATCACCGCTGAGGCCTTCGAGGCCGGCGCCGTGGTCGACGTGGTTGGCACCACCAAGGGCAAGGGCACCGCCGGTGTGATGAAGCGTCACGGCTTCTCCGGCGTGGGTGCCTCGCACGGTGCGCACCGTAACCACCGCAAGCCCGGCTCGATCGGTGGCGCTTCGACGCCGTCGCGAGTCTTCAAGGGTCTGCGGATGGCGGGTCGGATGGGTAATGACCGTCAGACCACCCAGAACCTGACCGTTCACGCGGTCGACGCAGAGAAGGGCCTGCTGCTCGTCAAGGGCGCAGTTCCCGGCCCCAAGGGTGGCGTCGTCCTCGTGCGTAACGCCGCGAAGGGAGCGTGAACCCGATGTCCGCTCTGACTGTCGACGTCCTGGACGCCCAGGGCAAGAAGTCCGGCACCGCCGAGCTCCCCGCTGAGGTGTTCGACGTCGCCGTGAACATCCCGCTGATCCACCAGGTGGTCGTTGCGCAGCGCGCAGCCGCCCGCCAGGGCACCGCGTCCACGAAGACTCGTGGCGAGGTCCGCGGTGGTGGCCGCAAGCCGTACAAGCAGAAGGGCACCGGTCGCGCCCGCCAGGGTTCGACGCGTGCTCCGCAGTTCGCCGGCGGTGGCACCGTCCACGGCCCGCAGCCGCGCAAGTACGACCAGCGCACCCCGAAGAAGATGAAGGCCGCCGCCCTGCGCGGTGCCCTCTCTGACCGCGCTCGTGCCGGCCGTGTGCACGTCGTTGCCGGGTTCGGCATCGACGGCGTCCCGTCGACCAAGACGGCGCTCTCGACGATCACGAAGCTCACGACGCGGGCCCACGTGCTCGTCGTGACGCAGCGCGACGACGAGGCCACGGTCAAGTCCCTGCGCAACGTGCCTGAGGTGCACCTCCTGGTCGCCGACCAGCTGAACACCTACGACGTGCTCGTCTCCGACGACGTCATCTTCACCGAGGGTGCGCTCGCCGCGTTCCTCGAGGGCCCGGCCAAGGGCGCGAAGGCTGTCGCCACGGAGTCCGAGGCCGAGACCGCTGAGGAGACCGCCAAGTGACCACCGTGAAGGACCCGCGCGACATCCTGCTCGCGCCGGTCGTCTCCGAGAAGAGCTACAACCTGCTCGACGAGGGCAAGTACACCTTCATCGTGGACCCGAGCGCGAACAAGACCGAGATCAAGATCGCTATCGAGAAGGTCTTCAGCGTCAAGGTCGCGTCGGTGAACACGATGAACCGCAAGGGCAAGACGCGTCGTACGCGTTTCGGCCTCGGCAAGCGCAAGGACACGAAGCGTGCGATCGTCACCCTCCGCGAGGGCTCGATCGACATCTTCGGCGGTCCGGTCGGCTGAGCTGACTAGAGACGATTGAGGACAGGTTTCCATGGGAATCCGTAAGTACAAGCCGACGACGCCCGGCCGCCGCGGCTCCAGCGTCGCCGACTTTGTCGAGGTCACGCGGTCGCAGCCGGAGAAGTCGCTGGTCCGCCCGCTGAGCAAGACCGGTGGTCGTAACAACACCGGTCGCATCACGACGCGTCACAAGGGCGGTGGCCACAAGCGTGCCTACCGCGTCATCGACTTCCGTCGTCACGACAAGGACGGCGTGCCCGCGAAGGTCGCTCACATCGAGTACGACCCCAACCGCACGGCGCGCATCGCGCTCCTGCACTACGCGGACGGCGAGAAGCGCTACATCATCGCGCCGAACAAGCTGTCGCAGGGCGACCGCATCGAGGCCGGTGCGGGTGCCGACATCAAGCCCGGCAACAACCTGCCGCTGCGCAACATCCCGACCGGTACGGTCATCCACGCCATCGAGCTTCGGCCCGGCGGCGGTGCGAAGATCGCTCGTTCGGCTGGCGCGTCGGTGCAGCTCGTCGCCAAGGACGGCCCCTATGCGCAGCTGCGCATGCCGTCCGGCGAGATCCGCAACGTCGACCTGCGCTGCCGCGCGACGGTCGGCGAGGTGGGCAACGCCGAGCAGTCGAACATCAGCTGGGGCAAGGCCGGCCGCATGCGCTGGAAGGGCAAGCGCCCGACCGTGCGTGGCGTCGCCATGAACCCGGTGGACCACCCCCACGGTGGTGGTGAAGGCAAGACGTCCGGTGGACGCCACCCGGTCAGCCCCTGGGGCCAGGCCGAGGGTCGTACCCGCCGTCCGAACAAGTCGAGCGACCGGATGATCGTCCGTCGCCGTCGTACCGGCAAGAAGCGCTGATAGGAGCCTGAAACATGCCTCGTAGCCTGAAGAAGGGCCCCTTCGTAGACGACCACCTCCAGAAGAAGGTGGACGTCCAGAACGAGAAGGGGACCAAGACAGTTATCAAGACCTGGTCCCGTCGGTCGGTTGTCACGCCCGACTTTCTCGGTCACACCTTTGCCGTGCACGACGGTCGCAAGCACGTCCCGGTCTTCGTGACCGAGTCGATGGTCGGCCACAAGCTCGGCGAGTTCGCTCCCACGCGGACCTTCCGCGGCCACGTGAAGGACGACAGGAAGGGTCGTCGCCGCTGAGGCGTGGGGTTTCCCCCGCTGAAGCAGTGATGATCTGGACTGTCTGAGAAAAGGAAGCAGGACAGCAATGGAAGCCAAGGCGCAGGCGCGGTTCGTCCGTGTCACGCCCCAGAAGGCCCGGCGCGTCGTGGACCTCATCCGTGGCAAGCAGGCCTCTGAGGCCGTCGCGGTGCTGAAGTTCGCACCGCAGGCCGCCAGCGAGCCGATCCGCAAGGTTGTGGAGAGCGCGATCGCCAACGCTCGGGTGAAGGCAGACCGCGCGAGCGAGCGCTTCGACGAGGGCGACCTGGTCGTCTCCGCGGCGTTCGTGGACGAGGGGCCGACGCTCAAGCGTTTCCGCCCGCGGGCTCAGGGACGTGCTACGCGCATTCTCAAGCGCACCAGCCACATCACCGTGGTGCTCGCCGACAAGGAAGGGGCCCGATAGTGGGACAGAAGGTTCACCCGCACGGGTACCGCCTGGGTATTACGACTGACCACCGGTCGCGTTGGTTCGCCGACAGCACCAAGCCCGGTCAGCGGTACCGCGACTACGTCCGTGAGGACGTTCAGATCCGCAAGCTCATGGGCACTGGCCTTGAGCGTGCCGGTATCTCCAAGGTTGAGATCGAGCGCACCCGCGACCGTGTCCGCGTGGACATCCACACGGCACGTCCGGGCATCGTGATCGGCCGTCGGGGTGCTGAGGCCGACCGCATCCGCGGTGAGCTCGAGAAGCTCACGGGCAAGCAGGTTCAGCTCAACATCCTCGAGGTCAAGAACGCGGAGATCGACGCGCAGCTCGTTGCTCAGGGCATCGCCGAGCAGCTGGCCAGCCGTGTCTCGTTCCGTCGCGCGATGCGCAAGGGCATGCAGTCCGCCCAGCGCGCCGGTGCGAAGGGCATCCGCGTGCAGGTCGCCGGCCGCCTCGGCGGCGCCGAGATGAGCCGTTCGGAGTTCTACCGCGAGGGCCGCGTGCCCCTGCACACGCTCCGCGCGTACATCGACTACGGCTTCTACGAGGCCCGCACCACCTTCGGCCGTATCGGCGTGAAGGTGTGGATCTACAAGGGCGAAGTCACCGAGAAGGAGTTCGCCGCTCAGCAGGCTACTGCCGCGCCCCGTCAGGGCCGTGGCCGTGGCGAGCGCGGTGGCGAGCGTGGCGAGCGCGGTGGCGACCGCCGCGGTGGCGGTCGTCGCAACGAGCGTCCGGCCGAGCGCAACGCTGAGGCAGCCCCCGCGGCTGAGGCAGCTGCCGCTCCGGCCGCAGAGACCGGAACGGAGGCCTGACCATGCTGATCCCGCGCAGGGTCAAGCACCGCAAGCAGCACCACCCGTCGCGCTCCGGTGCGGCCAAGGGTGGCACCCAGATCGCGTTCGGCGACTTCGGTATCCAGGCTCTGGAGCCGGCGTACGTCACCAACCGCCAGATCGAGGCGGCGCGTATCGCAATGACTCGCCACATCAAGCGTGGCGGCAAGGTGTGGATCAACATCTACCCGGACCGTCCGCTGACGAAGAAGCCTGCCGAGACCCGCATGGGTTCCGGTAAGGGTTCTCCGGAGTGGTGGGTCGCCAACGTCAAGCCGGGCCGGATCGTCTTCGAGCTGGCCGGTGTTGACGAGTCCCTTGCTCGTGAGGCCATGCGCCGCGCGATGCACAAGCTCCCGATGAAGTGCCGTTTCGTGGTGCGCGAGGGTGGTGTCTGATGGCTATCGGTACGCAGGGGCTTGCCCCCATCGATCTGGATGGCATGGATGACGAGACTCTCGTCGCCAAGCTGAAGGAAGCCAAGGAGGAGCTCTTCAACCTCCGCTTCCAGTCGGCGACCGGCCAGCTCGAGAGCCACGGTCGTCTCAAGGCCGTGCGTCGCGACATCGCTCGGATCTACACGATCCTGCGTGAGCGCGAGCTCGGTATCCGTACGGCTCCGAGCGTGAGTGAGTGAGGCAATGAGCGAGAACACGACTGCTGCGGCCCCCGAGGCCCAGCGCGCGACGCGTAAGGTGCGCCGTGGCTACGTGGTCAGCGACAAGATGGACAAGACCATCGTGATCGAGGTCGAGGACCGGGTGAAGCACCCGCTCTACGCCAAGGTCATCCGTCGCACCACGAAGGTCAAGGCGCACGACGAGCAGAACAGCGCCGGTGTCGGCGACCTGGTCGTCATCATGGAGACCCGCCCGCTGTCCGCTACCAAGCGGTTCCGCCTGGTGGAGATCCTCGAGAAGGCCAAGTAAGGCTTCTCTTCCCGCTGGGGGCGGTGCGTGACACACGTACGCGTGGCGCCCCCAGCACAGCAACTATCCGTTCGGCCAGGCTCACCGGAAGCAGTCCGCGTGAGAACCAGTTCGACGACAGGAGTTCACTCAAATGATCCAGCAGGAGTCGCGACTTCGGGTCGCCGACAACACGGGTGCCAAGGAGATTCTCTGCATCCGCGTTCTCGGTGGCTCCGGCCGTCGCTACGCCGGAATCGGCGACACCATCGTCGCCACCGTCAAGGACGCGATCCCGGGCGGCAACGTGAAGAAGGGCGACGTCATCAAGGCCGTCGTCGTCCGGACCGCCAAGGAGCGCCGCCGTCCCGACGGTTCCTACATCAAGTTCGACGAGAACGCCGCCGTCATCCTGAAGAACGACGGTGAGCCTCGCGGCACCCGCATCTTCGGCCCGGTGGGTCGTGAGCTGCGCGACAAGCGGTTCATGAAGATCATCTCGCTGGCACCGGAGGTGCTCTGACCATGGCGAAGATCAAGAAGGGCGACCAGGTCATCGTGATCTCGGGTCGCGACAAGGGCAAGACCGGACGGGTGCTCGAGGTCTTCAAGGACTCCGACCGCCTCGTGGTCGAGGGCGTGCAGCGCGTCACGAAGCACACCAAGGTGGGTCAGTCGCAGCGCGGCGCCCGCACCGGTGGCATCGAGACGGTCGAGGCGCCGATCCACGTGAGCAACGTGATGATCGTCGACCCGGAGTCCAAGAAGGGCACCCGCGTCGGGTACCGCGAGGAGCAGGTGGAGCGCGACGGTCGTACCAAGACCGTCCGGATCCGCGTTGCGAAGCGCTCCGGGAAGGACATCTGATGAGCGAGACGACCATCGAGGCCCCGGCCCTGCCGCGCCTCAAGCAGAAGTACCGCGAGGAGATCCTCCCGGCGCTGATCGAGGAGTTCGGCCACAAGAACCTGCACCAGGCCGGCGGTCTCACGAAGATCGTCGTGAACATGGGTGTGGGCGACGCGGCGAAGGACTCGAAGCTCATCGAGGGCGCCATCCGCGACCTCTCGGCGATCACCGGTCAGAAGCCGCAGGTCACCAAGGCTCGTAAGTCCATCGCGCAGTTCAAGCTGCGTGAGGGCATGCCGATCGGTGCGCACGTGACGCTTCGCGGTGACCGCATGTGGGAGTTCCTCGACCGTCTGCTGGCAACCGCGCTGCCGCGTATTCGCGACTTCCGTGGTCTGTCGCCCAAGCAGTTCGACGGCCACGGCAACTACACCTTCGGTCTCACGGAGCAGTCGATGTTCCACGAGATCGACCAGGACAAGATCGACCGGGTCCGCGGTATGGACATCACGGTCGTGACGACGGCGACGACCGACGACGAGGGCCGCTCTCTGCTGCGCCGTCTCGGCTTCCCCTTCAAGGAGAACTGACATGGCGAAGAAGGCCCTGATCAACAAGGCGGCCGCCAAGCCGAAGTTCGCGGTCCGCGCCTACACCCGGTGCCAGAAGTGCGGTCGCCCGCACTCCGTCTACCGCAAGTTCGGCCTGTGCCGTATCTGCGTCCGGGAGATGGCCCACCGCGGCGAGCTTCCTGGCGTCACCAAGAGCAGCTGGTAACACAACTACGCCGTAGGTCCGCTCGGCCCACCATGGCCGTTCGGATACCCCGGCGAGGAAGGGCAAGTGCCCGATGACTATGACCGACCCGATCGCAGACATGCTGACCCGTCTGCGTAACGCGAACTCGGCGCACCACGACACGGTCTCCATGCCGTCGTCGAAGCTGAAGACGCACATCGCTGAGATCCTGCAGGCCGAGGGCTACATCGTCGGCTGGTCCGTGGAGGACGCCCAGGTGGGCAAGACCCTCACGCTCGAGCTGAAGTACGGCCAGAACCGGGAGCGCGCCCTTGCCGGCGTGCGCCGCGTCTCGAAGCCCGGTCTGCGTGTGTACCGCAAGTCCACCGATCTGCCCAAGGTGCTCGGCGGCCTGGGCGTGGCCATCATGTCCACGTCCTCCGGCCTCCTCACCGACCGGCAGGCACAGGCCAAGGGCGTCGGCGGCGAAGTCCTCGCCTACGTCTGGTAATCCGGAAAGGAGAAAACGCCAATGTCTCGAATCGGCAAGCTTCCCGTTCCGGTCCCAGCCGGCGTGGACATCACTGTCAGCGGCGCGCTCGTGACCGTGAAGGGCCCCAAGGGTTCTCTCGAGCACAACGTGCCCGCACCCATCAATGTCGCCCAGGAGGACGCCCAGCTCGTGGTGTCCCGTCCGGACGACGAGCGGAACTCCCGTGCGCTGCACGGCCTGACCCGCACCCTGATCGCCAACATGATCACCGGTGTGACGCAGGGCTACGAGAAGAAGCTCGAGATCGTCGGTACTGGTTACCGTGTCGTGGCGAAGGGCTCGAGCCTCGAGTTCGCGCTCGGTTTCAGCCACCCCGTCGTCGTCGAAGCCCCTGCTGGCGTCACGTTCGCAGTCGAGAGCCCTACCAAGTTCTCGGTCGCGGGCATCGACAAGCAGCAGGTCGGCGAGGTCGCGGCGAACATCCGCAAGATCCGCAAGCCCGAGCCCTACAAGGGCAAGGGCGTGCGTTACGCCGGCGAGAACGTCCGCCGCAAGGTCGGAAAGGCTGGTAAGTGACGATGGCTATCAAGATCCTGGGCAAGGGCAAGTCCGTCGCTCGTCAGCGCCGTCACCTGCGCCTGCGCAAGAAGATCGCCGGCACCGCCGCTCGTCCGCGTCTGGTCGTCACCCGCTCCTCGCGCCACATGGTGGTGCAGGTCGTGGACGACAACGTGGGCAAGACCGTCGCGTCGGCGTCGACCCTCGAGGCCGACCTGCGTGCGTTCGACGGCGACAAGACGGCCAAGGCCCGCAAGGTCGGCGAGCTCGTCGCCGAGCGTGCCAAGGCTGTCGGCGTCGACACCGTCGTGTTCGACCGCGGCGGCAACAAGTACCACGGTCGCGTCGCTGCAGTGGCTGACGGCGCCCGCGAGGGCGGTCTGGCCCTGTGATGACCAACGCACGGAAGAAGAGGACTCTCTGATGGCTGCAGGGCAGCGCAGCGGCGCCCCCCAGGGTGCCGCCACCGAGAACAAGGACCGTAACGACCGCCGTGGTGGCGGCCGTCGGGACGACCGTCGCGGGGGGCGCGAGGAGAAGAGCGCCTTCGTCGAGAAGGTCGTCTCCATCAACCGCGTCTCCAAGGTCGTCAAGGGTGGACGTCGCTTCAGCTTCACCGCGCTCGTCGTGGTGGGCGATGGCGACGGAACCGTCGGCGTCGGCTATGGCAAGGCCAAGGAGGTGCCCGCGGCGATCGCCAAGGGTGTCGAGGAGGCGAAGAAGAACTTCTTCCGCGTCCCTCGTATCCAGGGCACCATCCCGCACCCCATCCAGGGTGAGGATGCAGCCGGTGTCGTGTTCCTGCGTCCGGCGTCGCCGGGTACCGGTGTGATCGCCGGTGGTCCGGTGCGCGCCGTGCTGGAGTGCGCGGGCATCCACGACGTGCTGAGCAAGTCGCTCGGCTCGACGAACCAGATCAACATCGTGCGCGCCACGGTCGCGGCACTGCGGGGCCTCGAGGAGCCGGCTGCTGTTGCCGCTCGTCGTGGGCTCCCGCTCGAGGACGTGGCTCCGGCCGCACTCCTCCGTGCGCAGGCCGCTGGTCGCGCCGAGTCGACGGCGAAGGCGGGTGCGTGATGGCTCGTCTCAAGGTGACTCAGACCAAGTCCGCCATCGGCGGCAAGCAGAACCAGCGTGACACGCTGCGAACCCTCGGCCTCAAGCGGATCGGCGACACCGCCGTGAAGGAGGACCGTGCGGAGATTCGTGGCATGGTCAAGACGGTGGCGCACCTCGTCGCCGTCGAGGAGGTCGAGTGATCATGGCGGAGAACAAGCCGCTGAAGATGCACCACCTCCGTCCGGCCCCCGGCGCCAAGACCGCGAAGACCCGTGTGGGTCGTGGTGAGGCGTCGAAGGGTAAGACGGCAGGTCGGGGTACCAAGGGTACGAAGGCTCGTTACCAGGTCCCCGCGGGCTTCGAGGGTGGGCAGGTGCCTCTGCACATGCGCCTCCCGAAGCTGCGTGGATTCAAGAACCCGTTCCGTGTGGAGTTCCAGGTCGTGAACCTGGACAAGCTCTCCGCGCTGTTCCCCGAGGGTGGCACCGTCACCGTCGAGGACCTCGTCGCCAAGGGGGCTGTCCGCAAGGGCCAGCCCGTCAAGGTGCTCGGCAACGGTGAGATCGACGTCAAGCTCGAGATCGCGGTCGACCGCGTCTCGGCGTCCGCCAAGGAGAAGATCCTGGCGGCTGGCGGTACGGTTTCGGAGGCCTGAGACAGCTCCAGGGCCGGCGGCGCATGATGCGCGGCCGGCCCTGTGTGCTCTCTTGGGAAAATTAGGGGGCTCTCGTGGTCCGAGAGACCCCGTGAGCAACGTAGAATCCGACACGGTCCGGCTGCACCGTTGTGGTCTGGCCCACGTTCGACACACCTCGCCGGTGTCCTGCCGGCGACACGATATCCCGCAACGGCGGGCCAGGAGGATAGGGTGCTCAGCGCTTTCGGCCGGGCTTTCCGGACGCCAGACCTGCGGCGCAAGCTGCTGTTCACGATCGCGATCATGGCGATCTTCCGGCTCGGGTCGTTCATCCCGACTCCCGGTGTGGACTATGCGAACGTGCAGCAATGTATCGCCGGACAGGGTGACAACACGCTGCTCGGCCTGATCAACGTCTTCAGCGGCGGAGCTCTGCTGCAGCTGTCGGTCTTCGCCCTCGGGATCATGCCGTACATCACGGCGAGCATCATCGTGCAGCTGCTTCGCGTGGTGATCCCACGCTTCGAGGCGCTGCAGAAGGAGGGCCAGTCGGGTCAGACCAAGCTGACCCAGTACACGCGTTACCTCACCATCGGCCTCGCGATCCTGCAGTCCACCACCGTCATCACGACGGCGCGTCAGGGCCTGCTCTTCCAGGGCTGTGGTCTCGACGTCATCGCCGACGACAGCGTGCTGACCTCGATCCTCATGGTCATCACCATGACGGCGGGCACGGGCCTCGTGATGTGGCTCGGCGAGCTCATCACCGAGCGCGGCGTCGGCAACGGCATGTCGCTCCTGATCTTCACGTCGATCGCCGCGAGCTTCCCCACGTCGCTGTGGTCGATCGCCGGTGGCGCCAACGGCGTCGTCAACTTCACGGTCATGATCCTGGTCATCATCCTGGTGATCGGCCTCGTGGTCTTCGTCGAGCAGTCGCAGCGACGCATCCCCGTGCAGTACGCGAAGCGCATGGTGGGCCGCCGGATGTACGGCGGCACCAGCACGTACATCCCGATCAAGATCAACATGTCGGGTGTCATCCCGGTGATCTTCGCCGCCTCGATCCTCGCCGTGCCCGGTCTGCTCGCGCAGTTCGGGGACCAGGGGTCCGACTGGGTCGTCTGGATCTCCAACAACCTGGTCGAGCAGTCGTCGCCGCTCTACATCGCGGTGTACACGCTGATGATCATCTTCTTCTGCTTCTTCTACACCTCGATCACGTTCAACCCGGACGAGGTCGCGGACAACATGAAGAAGTACGGCGGCTTCATCCCCGGCATCCGCGCCGGCCGCCCCACGGCGGAGTACCTCGACTTCGTGATCACCCGGATCACCTCCGCCGGTTCCCTGTACCTCGCGCTCGTCGCGCTGATCCCGACGCTGGTGCTCGTCTTCCTTGGCGTCAGCACGAGCCTGCCCTTCGGCGGTGCCTCGATCCTCATCGTGGTCGGTGTCGGACTGGATACGGTCAAGCAGATCGATTCACAGCTGCAGCAGCGCCACTACGAAGGATTCCTCCGTTGAGCCAGACCCCCACCACCACCTCTCGCCGCGAGCTGCACGCTCATCCGGACTACGAGGGCCAGGTCACGCGCCTGGTCATCATGGGTCCGCAGGGCGCGGGGAAGGGTACGCAGGCTGCCCGCCTCGCCGACGTCTTCGGGATCGTGCCGATCTCGACGGGCGACATCTTCCGCGCGAACATCGCGGGGGAGACCGAGCTGGGCAAGCTTGCGCAGGAGTACACGAACAAAGGCGAGCTGGTCCCCGACGAGGTGACCAACGCGATGGTGAAGGACCGCCTCGCGGAGCCGGACGTCAAGCAGGGCTTCATCCTCGACGGGTACCCGCGCAACGCGGCCCAGGTCGCGGAGCTCGACCAGATCCTCGCCGACCTCGGCTGGGCACTGGACGGCGTGATCGAGCTGACGGCGGACCGTGCCGAGCTGCTCTCCCGCATCGCGAAGCGCGCTGAGGAAGAGGGCCGCGAGGACGACACCGAGGACGCGATCGCGCGCAGGCTCGACATCTACGCGGAGCAGACCGCCCCGCTGACGTCGGCGTACGCCGAGCGCAACCTGCTGGTCCAGGTCGACGGGCTCGGCGAGATCGCCGAGGTCACCGACCGCATCGTCGCCGCCCTCGCGGCCCAGCTGGGCTGAGGCGTGGTCTTCGGGCGGGAGCGGATCGAGTACAAGACACCGGACCAGGTGCGCCACATGCGGCGCGCCGGTCTGGTGGTCGCGGACACTCTCGCCGCGGTGCGGGCCGCGGCCCGGCCCGGTGTGACGACCGCGGACCTGGACGCGGTGGCCGCAGCGTCGATCGATGCGGCCGGTGCGGCGCCGTCGTTCCTCGGCTACCACGGGTTCACGGGCGTCATCTGCACGTCGGTCAACGACGAGGTCATCCACGGGATCCCGGGTAGCCGGGTGCTCGCGGCGGGTGACCTCGTCTCGATCGACTGCGGCGCGATCGTCGAGGGGTGGCACGGCGACTCGGCCGTATCGTTCGTGCTGGGCGCCGAGGGCGCCCTGGACCACAAGCTGCCCGACGACGACCTGGTCGCCGCGGGCGCTGACCTCGCCGACATCGCGCTCGTCCGGACGACGGAGGCCGCCATGTGGGCCGGCATCGCCGCCCTCGCGTCCGCGAAGCGGCTGAACGCCGTGGGGGAGGCCGTCGAGGCCGCCGTCGAGATGGCCGGGGAGTTCAACGGCGTCGAGTACGGCATCGTCGAGGACTACGTGGGGCACGGCATCGGCAGCGCCATGCATCAGCCGCCGGACGTGCACAACTACAAGACCTCGGCCGCCGGGGCACGGCTGCGCCACGGGATGTGCCTCGCGATCGAGCCGATGATCACCCGGGGCGGTGCCGAGACCAGCGTCCTGGAGGACGACTGGACGGTGGTGACCGTCGACGGGTCCCGCGCGGCGCACTGGGAGCACTCCACCGCGATCATGGAGGACGGCATCGTGGTGCTGACCGCGGTCGACGGGGGCGCCGAGCGCCTCGGCGTCTTCGGCGTGAAGCCGGTCGCGCTCGACTGAGGCTTTGCCGGCCCTGACTTTGAGGTCGGGGCTATTTAAGTCGGCGTCAGTTGGCTACGATCGGCACGTGACCGATGACGCGCACACCCCGCTCAGCGGCGCCGGCTCCCCGGAGCGCGGCGCGGAGACCAGGCCGCACGGCGGAACCGCCTACGCGGAACCCGAGCCCGCGGGAGACGGGCGCCCGGGGGAGTCCCGGGGTTCGCGCGCCGTGTCCGCGACGGGCCGTGGCCTGGGCCGGTTCGGGCGCTGGCTCGCCACGTGGGGTCGGCGCCTCGCACGGAGCCCCTTCCTGTGGGTCGGCATCGTCCTCGGGTTCGGCACGTCCCTCCTGCTGTGGGAGTCGGTCCTGCTGCTCGGGGTCGTGGTGTGGCTGTGCGGCGTCTGGCTCTGGAAGAGGCGCGCCACGCCGGTGCTCATCGCGCTCGGCCTGGGCACCGTGCTCGGCTGGCTGCCGATGCTCTTCTTCTTCGTGGGCAGCCTGCCGCACACGACGATCGGGCTGCCCGGGGTCGAGTACGACCTCTGAGGCGCGCCGCGTGGCGAGGCTCACGGCCGCGGGCGGCCGGCGCCGTCGTCCTGCGCTTTGATTGCTTTACGAAGTGACGTAGGCTAGACCGCTGGGTGTAGTCCGTTCAACGCCTCCAGTTCCTGACAGGGTGCCGATGGCGCCTGCCGGTCCCCGCGAGAGCGGGGCGCAGGCCGAGGCACACGAGGTAGGCGGCACACGGACACACACGACATCCACACCCGACTGTCGGTCTCGCAGGGATCCTGCGGTGCCGTGGGCGTGGAAGCAGTCACGACGAGAGTTAGCGGAGGATATGGCAAAGAAGGACGGTGTCATCGAGATCGAGGGCAGCGTGATCGAGGCTCTGCCGAACGCGATGTTCCGCGTGGAGCTGTCGAACGGTCACAAGGTTCTCGCGCACATCTCGGGAAAGATGCGTCAGCACTACATCCGGATCCTTCCCGAGGACCGCGTGGTGGTGGAGCTCAGCCCGTACGACCTGTCCCGAGGCCGGATCGTCTACCGCTACAAGTAGTCAGTCCCCGATCCGGGGCTACGTCGTCCACGGCCTGGCCGGGAGGTGACGTCGCCGCATGATCGACCACCCACGACACTGCTGCGTGCGGCACCGGGCGACCGGACGCACGTCGCGGAGGAAAATCCGATGAAGGTCAAGCCGAGCGTCAAGAAGATCTGCGACAAGTGCAAGGTGATCCGCCGGCACGGTCGCGTCATGGTGATCTGCGACAACCTGCGCCACAAGCAGCGCCAGGGCTGATCACAGACCTGGGCGACGCCCAGGTCGGTGGCTGAGGCCACCACCAGCGCACCACCTCGAACCTCGCCCGGCGGGCAACCGCGCAGGGAGGGGGGAACCCTCGGTCCGGAGGCCGGGGCCCGCGTGACACGCGGGATGGCGGTGCGGCAGACCTCCGACGAGCAGTACAAGGAGCCGGAAGGCACATGGCACGTCTTATCGGCGTCGACCTCCCCCGCGACAAGCGGCTTGAGGTTGCGCTCACTTACATCTTCGGTGTGGGTCGTACCCGCGCGAAGGAGACCCTGGCCGCCACGGGCATCAGCCCGGACGTCCGCGTGAAGGACCTCGGCGACGCCGAGCTCGTTGCGCTCCGCGACCACCTCGAGGGCAACTTCAAGCTCGAGGGTGACCTCCGCCGTGAGGTCGCGGCCGACATCCGTCGCAAGGTCGAGATCGGCACCTACCAGGGCATCCGCCACCGTCGCGGACTGCCGGTGCGTGGTCAGCGCACCAAGACCAACGCGCGTACCCGCAAGGGTCCCAAGCGCACCGTCGCGGGCAAGAAGAAGGCCCGCTGATAGCAGTCCGTGGAGCGGTCGGCTCACCGAGCTGAGACCGCCCCGGTCCGATCAGACCAGGAGATTACAGAACAGATGCCTCCCAAGACTCGCGCCACTGCTGGCCGCAAGCCCCGCCGCAAGGACAAGAAGAACGTCCCGCTCGGCCAGGCGCACATCAAGTCCACCTTCAACAACACGATCATCTCGATCACCGACCCGTCCGGTGCTGTGGTGTCGTGGGCGTCCGCCGGCCACGTCGGCTTCAAGGGCTCCCGCAAGTCCACCCCGTACGCCGCGCAGATGGCCGCCGAGTCGGCCGCGCGCCGCGCGCAGGAGCACGGCGTCAAGAAGGTCGACGTGTTCGTGAAGGGCCCGGGTTCCGGTCGTGAGACCGCGATCCGCTCCCTCCAGGCGACCGGCCTCGAGGTCGGCTCGATCCAGGACGTGACGCCCCAGGCGCACAACGGCTGCCGCCCCCCGAAGCGTCGCCGCGTCTGATACCTGTTGCGCCGCGGTGCGGCCGCCCGACCCCAGGGTCGCGGGACCGCACCGCGAGCGCGGCACTCGCTCACCGTTCGCGGTGAGCACCTTCGCCCGGACGGTGACAGAGATCCGCCCGGGCCGCGAGAGATCGCATGCCGTGATGCGTCATATAGCGGACGCACACTGAAAGGACACCCACAGTGCTCATCGCACAGCGCCCCACGCTGACCGAAGAGGTCATCTCGGAGAGCCGTTCCCGCTTCTCCATCGAGCCGCTCGAGCCTGGCTTCGGCTACACGCTCGGCAACTCGATGCGTCGCACCCTGCTGTCGTCCATCCCGGGCGCAGCCGTCACGTCCATCCGTATCGACGGTGTGCTGCACGAGTTCAGCACCGTGTCGGGCGTGAAGGAGGACGTCACCGAGATCATCCTCAACATCAAGAACCTCGTCGTCTCCTCGGAGAACGACGAGCCCGTCGTGATGTACCTGCGCAAGCAGGGCGCCGGCGTCGTGACCGCCGCGGACATCGTTCCGCCGGCGGGGGTCGAGGTCCACAACCCCGACCTGCACATCGCCACCCTCAACGACAAGGGCAAGCTCGAGATCGAGCTGACCGTCGAGCGGGGTCGTGGGTACGTGTCCGCCGCGCAGAACAAGCAGTTCGACGCGGAGATCGGGCGCATCCCGGTTGATTCGATCTACTCGCCGGTCCTCAAGGTCACGTACAAGGTCGAGGCCACCCGAGTCGAGCAGCGCACCGACTTCGACAAGCTCATCGTCGACGTCGAGACCAAGCAGGCGATCACGCCTCGCGACGCGCTCGCATCGGCTGGCAAGACCCTGGTCGAGCTGTTCGGCCTGGCACGTGAGCTGAACGTCGAGGCCGAGGGCATCGAGATCGGCCCGTCGCCGACGGACACCGCGCTGGCCGCGGACCTGGCGCTGCCGATCGAGGAGCTCAACCTCACCATCCGTTCGTACAACTGCCTCAAGCGCGAGGGCATCCACCAGGTGGGCGAGCTCGTGGCTCGCAGCGAGGCGGACCTGCTCGACATCCGCAACTTCGGTGCCAAGTCGATCACCGAGGTCAAGGAGAAGCTGGCCGAGCTCGGCCTCAGCCTCAAGGACTCGCCGCTGGACTTCGATCCGGCCGGCGCTTCGTACTTCGAGGGTAGCGACTCCGCGGCCTACAGCGGCGACGAGCAGTCGTACTGACGTCCCGCGTCCGGCCTAGGCCGGACGCGCGGAACCACTTTCAAGGAGACAAGTAATGCCTACCCCCACCAAGGGTCCGCGGCTCGGCGGTAGCCCGGCTCACGAGCGCCTGATCCTCGCGAACCTGTCGACCTCCCTCTTCGAGCACGGCCGCATCACGACCACGGAGACCAAGGCCAAGCGCCTGCGTCCCCTGGCTGAGCGTCTGATCACGTTCGCGAAGAAGGGCGACCTGTCCGCCCGTCGCCGCGTGCTGACCGTCGTGCGTGACAAGGGCGTGGTGCACACGCTGTTCACCGAGATCGCCCCGGCCATGGCCGAGCGCAACGGTGGCTACACGCGCATCACCAAGATCGGCACCCGCAAGGGCGACAACGCGCCGATGGCGGTCATCGAGCTCATCACCGAGCCCGTGAGCCCCAAGCAGGCCGTCGTCAAGGAGGCCACCAAGGCCGCAGAGAAGGCCGCTCCGGCTGCCGAGGCTCCGGTTGAGGACGCCCCCGCCGAGGACGTCACCGACGCCCCCGTCGAGGACGCCGCCGAGGCGACCGCGGACGAGACCCCCGAGGAGAAGAAGGAGGCCTGAGCCCCTTTCTCCCCTGCACGACGCCGGGCCGCACCTTCCGTACGGAGGGTGCGGCCCGGCGTCGTGCGTGGTGCTCGGCGGGCGGAGCTAGGACGGCGGGAGGTCCCAGGCTCTCGCGCCGCCCACGAGCGCGGCCGAGTTGGGGACGATGACGACGTCGTCGCCCAGGCGGGCGAGGGCCGACGGCGTGATGCAGCGGGCGTTCCCGCCGCCGATGTAGAGCCGGTCCCAGAGGAAGACGGGCCGCAGGCCCTCGACGACGGAGACGACGCGGCGCGACCACAGCCCGTCGCCGAGCCTGCGACGTTCGGGCTCGCCGATGTACTGGTCGTACGTGAGGCTGCGGCGGACCGGGGCGTGGGACCACTCCAGGTGCGGTGCGATGCGTCCGCCGTGGAACATGGCCGTCCCCAGCCCGGTGCCGAGGGTGATCACGAGCTCGAGACCCGACGCGGCGACGACGCCGGCGCCGTGCACCTCCGCGTCGTTCAGGACGAGCGCGGGCAGGCCGAGCCGCTGCGCGACCGCGGCGCGCATGTCGAAGCTGCGCCAGGCCTCCAGCAGGTCGGGCAGCACCCGCGAGCGGGGTCCCGACCGGGTGATGTAGTGCGGCGTGTGCACCACGACGCCGCTGCGGATCATGCCCGGCAGACCGACCGTGACGCGCGAGGCCGCCGGCAGGTCGGTGGCGATCTTCGCGATCGTGTCGACGAGCAGCTCGGGCGGGAGCGGGTACGGCGTCGGGACGCGGACGGGCGAGGCGTGGGCCGTGCCGGAGGTGTCGAGGACTGCCGCCTTGATCCCGCCGCCGCCGCAGTCGACGGCCAGCGTGAGGGTGTCTGCCATGACGTCACTGTACGAACCCACGGGCCCGGATCGGGGAGGATGGCTTCGTGAACGAGTTCATCAGGGCCCGCCTCGACCTCGCCTACGACGGAAGCGGATTCGCCGGCTGGGCACGCCAGCCGGGTCTGCGCACCGTGGAGGGATGTCTCGAGGAGGGCCTCGCCCGCGTCCTGCGCAGCGAGCAGCTCGGCACACCGACGCCCCGGTTCACCGTCGCCGGCCGTACCGACTCCGGCGTCCACGCGCGAGGTCAGGTGGCCCACGTCGACATCGAGGCGGGAGCCTGGGCGGCGCTGCCCGGACGGTCCGGACGCTCCAGCAGGACGCCGGCGGAGGCACTGGTCTCCCGGCTGACGGGCGTGCTGCCCACCGACGTCGTCGTGCGCTCCGCCGCACCGGCGCCGCCCGGGTTCGACGCGCGCTTCTCCGCGTTGCGCCGCCGCTACACCTACCGGATCGCGGATGCCCCCGAGCTGCGTGACCCGCTGCGCCGCAAGCACGTCCTGTGGTCACGCAAGCCGCTCGACGTCGCCGCGATGGACGACGCCGTGCGCCCGCTCACGGGGGTGCGCGACTTCGCCTCGTACTGCAAGCCGCGGCCCGGTGCGACGACCATCCGCGAGCTGCAGCGCATCGCCTGGGAGCGGCCTACCGAGGGGCCGGACGCCGGGCTCGCGATCGCGCACGTGGTGGCCGACGCGTTCTGCCACAACATGGTGCGCGCGCTGGTCGGCGCGTCGATCGCGGTGGGGGAGGGGCGCCGCCCGGTGAGCTGGCCCGCGGACCTCCTGGCGAGCCGGCGCCGGGACGCCGGTGTGTTCGTGGTGCCGCCGGAAGGACTGTGCCTCGAGGAGATCACGTTCCCGCCGGACGAGGAGCTCGCAACGCGGGCCGACGCCGTCCGCGCGAAGCGCATGGACGAGGACGTCTGGCAAGAGCCCACCCTGCCGAGGTAGTCCTCTGGCGAGGTAGTCGCGTAGCGAGGTAGTCACCCAGCGCGCGCCGGGTGACTACCTCGCCAAAGGACTACCTCGCCAAAGGACTACCTCGGCACGGGGGTCACGGCTCCTCGACCCAGTGCACCGCTGCCTCCTCGGCGCTCGCCCCCGCACCGTCGATGCCCGCGTCGGTGCCGTACACGTCGTTCTGGCGGTTGCCGTCCTCGCGCGCGTAGCTGCCGGGGTCGGCGTCAGGGTCGGAGACGAGCCGGCCCGCGCGTGACGTGTCGGCCCGGTCGAGGGGGTCGGCCTCCCAGACGTCCGGCTCCTCCTCGCGCAGGCGCTGGTCCATCGGCTCGCCGTGCCGCTCCTCCCACGAGGTCTCGCCCCAGTGGTTCTTCCTGGGGCGGTCCGGAGGCGAGTAGCCCTCGTCGAGCTGGTCCTTGGTGCCCCGGCTGAGGAGCGTGTCCTCGGCGGGGAGCTGGTCGGTGTCGCCCTCAGCGAGCCCGTCCGGTCCTGGCATGGTGGCTGGGGTTTCCTCGGTCATGTACCTACCGTGGCACCTGTTCGGCGCGTACGCCACAGGCGACGTGTCGAAGATCATGGCGGTCGACGAGGATCGGGACCCGCTTCGCTTTGACCCCTGGGGAAGCCGCCAGGTACTCTGATGAGTCGTTGTGCTTTGTCACGACGTCCTGCGTCTGCACCGAGCCCACTCGTGTGCCGACGAACGGCCCGGACGTCATTCTGACCCCCGCGCACAACGATCTGACTCATCGGGCGCCGCTTCTCGCCCGACGACACCGAAAACGAAAAGGTTACGAACCGTGCGTACGTACACCCCCAAGCCCGGCGACGTCCAGCGTGACTGGTATGTCATCGACGCGACCGACGTCGTCCTGGGCCGCCTGGCAAGCCAGGTCGCCACACTGTTGCGCGGGAAGCACAAGCCGACCTTCGCCCCGCACGTCGACGGTGGTGACTTCGTCATCATCATCAACGCGGACAAGGTCGCGCTGAGCGGCAACAAGCGCGAGACCAAGATGGCTTACCGCCACTCGGGTTACCCGGGCGGCCTCACTGCCACCCCGTACGGCGAGTTCCTGGACAGCAAGCCGGAACGCGCCATCGAGAAGGCCGTGCGCGGCATGATCCCCAAGACCTCGCTCGGTCGGACGCAGATGACCCACCTGAAGGTCTACGCAGGCTCTGAGCACCCGCACACGGCGCAGCAGGCCAAGCCGTTCGAGATCACCCAGGTTTCGCAGCAGGCCTGAGGCCGCTGCCGGATCGCAACGCGAAGGACGCGAGGACACCACAGTGGCCGAGACCACCGTCGACATCGAGCAGGGCGCCGAGACGCCCAGCAACTACACCACCGAGACGGCTGCGCCCGCAACGCGCGGCTCGTCCATCACCGCCCCGGCTCAGGCCCTCGGGCGCCGCAAGGAGGCCGTGGCGCGCGTGCGCCTCGTGCCCGGCACCGGCACCTGGAAGATCAACGGCCGCACCCTCGAGGAGTACTTCCCGAACAAGGTGCACCAGCAGCTGGTCAACAGCCCGCTGAACCTGGTCGAGGTCGAGGGCCGGTTCGACGTCATCGCCCGTATCACGGGTGGCGGCACGTCGGGCCAGGCCGGCGCTCTGCGCCTGGGCATCGCCCGCGCGCTGAACGAGATCGACCAGGACGCGAACCGCGCCGAGCTCAAGAAGGCCGGCTTCCTCCGGCGTGACGACCGCAAGGTCGAGCGCAAGAAGGCCGGTCTCAAGAAGGCCCGCAAGGCTCCGCAGTACAGCAAGCGCTGATCTCAGCGCGTGGCTGGGTGGCCCCGCCGAACAGTGTCGACACTGTTCAGCGGGGCCATCTGCATTTCAAGCAAGCGCCGGAGGCCCACTACGGTGGGACCCGAACGATCTGAGGAGAACCGGCATGGGCAGGCTGTTCGGCACCGACGGAGTTCGGGGCCTCGCCAACAAGGACATCACGGCGGAGCTGGCGCTGGAGCTGGGCGCCGCCGCCGCGCGGGTGCTCACCGCACAGGGTGAGCTGCTGGGGCAGCGGCCGCGCGCGGTGGTCGGTCGAGATACGAGGGCCTCCGGGGAGTTCCTCGCGGGCGCCGTGGCGGCAGGCCTCGCCTCGGCCGGCGTGGACGTGGTGATGCTCAACGTGCTGCCCACGCCCGCCCTGGCCTACCTCGTGACGGAGCTGGAGGCCGACCTGGGCGTCATGGTCTCCGCCTCGCACAACCCGATGCCCGACAACGGCATCAAGTTCTTCGCCCGCGGCGGGCTCAAGCTCGACGACGCCGTCGAGGACGCCATCCAGGCCACGCTCGGCGACGAGTGGGAGCGCCCCACCGGCGCGGACGTCGGACGCATCCGTACCGACGGGCAGGCCGCCGCGGAGCGCTACGTGCGGCACCTGACCGACAGCGTCGGGACGACCCCCGACCACCGGCCGCTCGAAGGCCTGCGCATCGCCCTCGACTGCGCCAACGGCGCCGCGAGCGAGGTGGGCCCGGACGCGCTGCGTGCGGCAGGTGCCGACGTCGTGGTGATGAACGCCAGCCCGGACGGCCGGAACATCAACGAGAAGTGCGGTTCCACCCACCCGGAGCAGCTCCAGGCCGTCGTCGTGGCGTCCGAGGCGGACTTCGGCGTGGCGTTCGACGGCGACGCCGACCGCTGCCTCGCCGTCGACCACACCGGTGCCATCGTGGACGGCGACCAGATCCTCGGGATCCTCGCCACCGCGCTCCAGGAGGAGGGCCGCCTGCCTGGGGACACCCTCGTGGTGACCGTGATGAGCAACCTCGGCCTGATCCTGGCGATGCGGGAGCGTGGCATCACCACGGTGCAGACCGCCGTCGGCGACCGGTACGTGCTCGAGGAGATGCGTGCCAAGGGCTTCGGCCTCGGTGGCGAGCAGTCCGGCCACATCATCCTGGCCGACCACGCCACGACGGGGGACGGCGTGCTCTCGGCGCTGCACCTCGCCGCACGGGTCAAGGCGTCCGGCAAGCGCCTGGCCGACCTCGCGGGCGAGATCGAGCGCCTCCCGCAGACCCTCGTCAACGTGCGGGGCGTGGACAAGTCCCGGGCCGGTAGCGACGAGGGCGTGCAGTCGGCCGTCGCCGACGCGACGGCGCGCCTCGGGGACACCGGGCGGGTGCTCCTGCGCCAGTCCGGCACGGAGCCGCTCGTGCGGGTGATGGTCGAGGCCCCGGCCCAGGACGAGGCGGACAAGGTGGCGGAGGACCTCGCCGCCGTCGTGCGGGAGCGGCTCGCGCTCTAGCGTCGTGGCCGCGCCGGCGGGCGGCGCGAGCCGGTGTGTGGTGGCGGGCAGGGCAGGCGTGAACGCTCCGTGAATCCTTGGGAAGCGGGGTTCTTCCAGGGGGACCCCTGATGCCTTTCAGGGGTCCCCCTTGCGTAGGCTTGCGGCAGGCGCTGACAAGTGCCGTCCTCCGCCCCCGGGCGCCGCCCTGAACTGTCGCAGGGTGAGCCCGACCGAGACTCTCGAGGTCCCGTGCTCGAACTCATCTCCACAGTCCTGAGCGCCACCGAGGCATGGATCCTCGCGATGGCGGCTTCGCCGTGGATCTACCCGGCGATGTTCGCGTTCGCGACCATCGACGGCTTCTTCCCGCCGCTGCCCAGCGAGTCCGTCGTGATCACGCTGGCCGTGTCGGCACACACCACAGGCACACCGTGGATGTGGCTGGTGCTCCTGACCGCCGCCGCAGGGGCTTGGGTGGGGGACCAGATCGCCTACCAGATCGGGCACCTGATCGGCACCGAGCGCGTGCCGTTCCTGCGGGGACCGCGCGGACGCCGGGCCGTGGCCTGGGCGGAGCGGGCGCTGACCCGCCGTGGGGCGTCGTTCATCCTGGCGGCGCGCTACGTGCCGATCGGCCGGGTCGCCGTGAACATGACGGCGGGCGCCGTCGCGTACCCGCGGCGCCGGTTCATGGTCATCGCCGCCATCGCGGCGGTCATGTGGGCGTTCTACTCGGCGGGGATCGGCCTGGTCGCGGCGCAGTGGCTCGGCCACGACCCGCTGCTCGCGATCGGTATCGGCGTGGTGCTGGGCGTCGCGATGGGCTTCGTCGTCGACAAGGTGGTCGGCTGGTTCTCGCGCCGCCACCTCGACGACGAGCCGGACGACGCCGAGGCGGACACGGCCAGGGTGACCGTCCCGCCGTCGGACGTGGACTGAGCCCTGGCGGGGACGGCTCAGAGCTTGCGGAGCCGGACCCGTTGCACCGCGTGGTCCGAGCCCTTGGTCAGCACGAGGGTCGCCCGGCCGCGGGTAGGAATGATGTTCCGCTCGAGGTTGGGCGCGTTGATCGACTCCCAGATCTTCAGGGCACGCTCCGTCGCCTCCTGGTCGGAGAGCGACGCGTACCTCCGGAAGTACGAGTCCGGCTTGGTGAAGGCCGTACGGCGCAGCTCGAGGAACCGGTCCACGTACCACTGCCGGATGTTCCGCGTGCGAGCGTCCACGTAGATCGAGAAGTCGAAGAAGTCGCTCACCGCGACGGTCGACTCGTCGACGGCCGACGGGCGGGCCGGCTGCAGCACGTTGAGGCCCTCGACGATGAGTACGTCCGGCTTGCGGACCACCATCTCCTGGCCCGGCACGATGTCGTAAGTCACGTGCGAGTACACGGGCGCCCGGACCTCGGGCCGGCCGGCCTTGATCCGGGAGAGGAACCGGATCAGCGCACGCCGGTCGTACGACTCGGGGAAGCCCTTGCGCTCCATCAGGCCGCGCCGTTCGAGCTCGGCGTTCGGGTAGAGGAACCCGTCCGTGGTGATGAGCTCGACGCGCGGCGTCTCCGGCCAGCGGGCGAGCATCTCGCGCAGGACGCGCGCCGTCGTCGACTTGCCGACGGCGACCGAGCCGGCGACCCCGATGACGTACGGCGTGCGGGGCGGGTCCTCGTGCAAGAAGGTCGACGTCGCGTCGTGCAGGCCGCCCGTCGCCATCACGTACAGGTTGAGCAGGCGTGACAGGGGCCGGTAGATCGCGTCGACCTCGGCCAGGTCGATGGGGTCGCCGAGGCCCCGCAGACGCTCGACGTCCTCGTCGGTCAGCGGCAGGGGAGTGGAGGCCGACAGGCGGCTCCAGGCCGCACGGTCGAGATCCACGTAGGGCGAGGACGGGGCGAGGGCCAGCAGGTGCTCGCCGTGCTCCGTCGTCGGGAACTGGGAAACCACCTGCAGCATTGTGCACCAACCGGCGGCGGGAATCGCTACCGGCCCCGGCGGGGCGCCGCGCGGATGTGCGGGAGCCGGGCCTGTGAGCCCGGTCATGGGGGCAGGTCAGCAGGCTCGCTAGACTCGCCCGCATGTGTGGGATTGTGGGTTACACGGGAACTGTCGCGACTACCGCGGACGGCAACGCGTCAGGTGCCGCCGCGCCGTCGGGCATGCCCCTCGCCGTGGCCATCGAAGGGCTGCGCCGGCTGGAGTACCGCGGGTACGACTCGGCGGGCGTCGCCCTCGTCGCGCCGGGCCTCGACGGTATCGCCTGGGCCAAGAAGTCGGGCAAGCTCGCCAACCTGATCGAGGCGCTCGACGAGGATCCGCTGCCCGAGGCCACCGCGGCGATCGGCCACACCCGCTGGGCCACGCACGGCGGCCCCACGGACGCGAACGCTCACCCGCACCTGGCCGACGGCGACCGGCTCGCCGTGATCCACAACGGCATCGTCGAGAACTTCGCCCAGCTCAAGGCCGAGCTGCTGGCCGACGGCGTGACGTTCCGTTCGGAGACGGACACCGAGGTGGCCGCCCACCTCGTGGCCAAGGCGTACCGCGAGACGGGCGACCTGACCGAGGCCATGACGGCTGTCGCCGGCCGCCTGCACGGCACGTTCACGCTGCTCGCCGTCCACGCGGACGCGCCGGAGACCGTGGTGGGCGCGCGGCACGACTCGCCGCTCGTGGTGGGCCTCGGCGAGGGGGAGAACTTCCTCGGGTCCGACGTCGCCGCGTTCATCGCGCACACCAAGGAGGCCCTCGAGCTGGGCCAGGACCAGGTCGTGACCATCACGCCGACGTCCGTGGCCGTGACCGACTTCGACGGCAAGCCCGCCGAGGCCAAGCGCTACACCGTGGACTGGGACGCGGCCGCCGCGGAGAAGGGCGGCTTCGACTCCTTCATGGACAAGGAGATCCACGACCAGCCGCAGGCCGTCGCCGACACGCTGCTCGGCCGTACCGACGCCTCCGGCGCGCTCGTGCTGGACGACCTGCGCATCGACGAGTCGGTGCTGCGCGCCGTGAACAAGATCATCGTCGTGGCCTGCGGCACCGCCGCGTACTCCGGGCACGTCGCCAAGTACGCGATCGAGCACTGGTGCCGTATCCCCGTCGAGGTCGAGCTGGCGCACGAGTTCCGTTACCGCGACCCGATCGTCGACGAGCGCACGCTCGTCGTGGCCGTGACCCAGTCCGGCGAGACCATGGACACCCTGATGGCCGTGCGCCACGCGCGCGAGCAGGGTGCCAAGGTGATCTCGATCGTCAACACCCACGGGTCGACCATCCCCCGCGAGTCCGATGCCGTGCTGTACACGCACGCCGGGCCCGAGATCGCCGTGGCCTCCACCAAGGCGTTCCTCGCGCAGATCACGGCCGCCTACGTGCTGGGTCTGTACCTGGCGCAGCTGCGCGGCAACAAGTTCCCCGACGAGATCGCGATCCTGCTCGACGAGCTGCGCGACATGCCCCGCAAGATCCAGACGGTCATCGAGCGCGGCGAGTACGTGCGCGCGACCGCCCGGTCGATGGAGAAGTCCGACAAGGTGCTGTTCCTCGGGCGGCATGTCGGGTTCCCGGTGGCGCTGGAGGGTGCGCTCAAGCTCAAGGAGCTCGCGTACATCCACGCGGAGGGCTTCGCGGCCGGCGAGCTCAAGCACGGCCCGATCGCGCTGATCGACGAGGGGCAGCCCGTGTTCGTGGTGGTCCCCTCGCCGCGTGGGCGCGACTCGCTGCACTCCAAGGTGGTCTCCAACATCCAGGAGATCCGGGCGCGCGGCGCGCGCACCCTCGTGATCGCGGAGGACGGCGACGACGCGGTGCGCCCGTACGCTGACGAGATCTTCTGGATCCCGCAGGCGCCCACGCTGCTCCAGCCGCTGCTGGCCGTCGTGCCGCTGCAGATCTTCGCGATGGCGCTGGCGACCGCGAAGGGCCTCGACGTGGACCAGCCGCGCAACCTCGCCAAGTCCGTGACGGTGGAGTAGCCGCCCGGTTGTGGCACGCTCGGCGGCGTGGACCTCGAGAACCTCATCGACGACGTCGAGATCATCAGCCGCGTCTACGCACGGCTGCACGACGTCGAGCGCACCGACGACTGGCTCGTGCTGAAGCTGCACGAGGAGGTCGGGGAGCTCACCCAGGCGTACCTCAACCTCTCGGGTCGCTCGCGCGACCGCGGGCTGTCGGACGACGAGACGCGCGACGCGTTCCGCGGCGAGGTGGCCGACGCGCTGGCGCAGCTGCTGCTCGTGGCGCGGCGGTTCGACGTGGACCTGCCCGAGGAGCTGGAGCGCAAGTGGTTCCGCTGGCGGCACCTGGTCCAGCCGGAGGACACGGTCGGCCTCCGGGATGTCGGAGGCTCGGACTAGCCTCTGGGCTGACGAGAGGGGCGTACATGGCGTACGTGGAGGTCGACGGTGTCCAGGTGCACTACGTGGAGCACGGCGCGGACGAGCCGGGGGCGGGCACGGTGGTGCTGGTGCACGGGTTCTCCGTGGACCACCGCATCATGACCGGCGCTTTCGAGCCGGTCTTCACCGGGCGGACGGGCTGGCGCCGCGTCTACGTGGACCTGCCGGGGATGGGGCGCACGTCGGCACCCGACGTCGCCGGCACCGACGACGTCTTCCGCATCCTGCGCGGCGCCGTCCAGGCGCTGGTGCCGGAGGGGCCGTACGTCGTGGTCGGCCAGTCCTACGGGGGCTACCTGGCACGGGGTCTCGTCGCCGCCGACCCGGCCCGGGTGGCCGGGCTGGCCACCGTGGTCACCGTGGTCGAACCCCGGCACGAGCTGCGGCACCTCCCGGAGCGGCAGGTGCTGGTCCGGGAGCCGGGTCTGGCCGAGCGGGTCGGTGCCGAGGCGGTTGACGCGGAGGAGGTCCTCGTGGTCCAGACCGAGGAGACGTGGGCGGCGGCCCGGCAGCACGTGGATCCCGGCCTGGCGGCGGCCGACCCGGTGGTGATCGCCCGGATCGAGGAGAGCTACGCGGGCACCTTCGCCGTCGAGCCGGCGCCCTATGACGGGCCGGTGCTCGTCCTGGTCGGGCGGCAGGACTCGGTCACCGGCTACCGCGACGCCTGGGACCTGGTCGAGCACTACCCGCGCGCGACCTTCGCCGTGCTCGACCGCGCGGGGCACGCGCTGAACATCGAGCAGCGCGGGCTGTTCGAGTCGTTGGTGGGCGAGTGGCTGGACCGGGTCGAGGAACGGCCCGGCGCTCGGCGGCAGGGGCCGAGCAGCTAGGCCCCGGGGCTGGGCGGCGTCGTCAGCCCGAGATGGCGACGAACACGAGCAGGCTGACGATCGCCGCGATCACGACGCCGAAGATGACGACCATGAGCACGGGGAAGGGAAGCTTGTCGTCGTCCTCGGGCATGGCAGCCTCCTCAGCATGAAAGATGACGCCTTGCCGGTACGATGCAGGCGCCACCTTTACTTCAATATTACTGGAACAGAGTGCCTCAAAACGGGCACCCGATGCAAGGCGAGAGTGCGCGCGCGCAGGTGGCGGCGCCGTCGACCGTAGGCTGAGTCAATGATCATCGGGACGGGCATCGACGTGGTCGACGTGAACCGGTTCATGGAGACGCTCGACCGCACGCCCCGGCTGCGCGACAGGCTGTTCACGGAGGCCGAGCGCGACCTGCCGCCGTCGTCCCTGGCGGCGAGGTTCGCGGCGAAGGAGGCCATCGCCAAGTCGCTGGGCGCCCCAGGGAACCTCCGCTGGCACGACGTCACGGTGCACCGCACGGTGGGCGGGCCGCCCCGGATCGACGCGAGCGGCACTGTCGCCGCCCGCGCCGCCGAGCTCGGCGTGCGCACCTGGCACATCACGATCTCGCACGACGCCGGGATCGCGTCCGCCATGGTGATCGCGGAGGGGTGAGCTCCTGGGGTCCGGCGGTTACTGGAGCTCTGGGATGACCTGCTTCTCGAAGAGCTCGAGACCCGACTGGTCGTAGGCGGCCTCCTGGAAGTACGTGATCGCGTACTCCAGGCCGCGTGCCCGCATGTCCTGCAGCCGTTCGACGATCTGCTCGGGCGTGCCGACCAGAAGCCCGGCTCGCCAGGTGTTCATCTCGTGGTCGGCCTTCTCGGGCGCCGACCTGCGCAGGTGCGCCTCGATCCAGGCCAGGCGGTCGGCGACGTCGGCCTCGGACTCACCGATCACCACGTTGTAGTCGGCCGACCGGGTGATCTCGCCGAAGTCCCGGCCCACATCCTGGCAGTGCGCCTCCAGCACACGCGACTTGTGCGCGAAACCCTCGGGCGAGCCGTCGAAGTTCGTGTACTGGGCGTGCTGCGCGGCGATGCGCAGCGTCTTCTTCTCGCCGCCACCGGCGATCCAGAGCGGGATCGACGGCACCTCGGCGCCGCCGTCCCCCACCGGCAGCTGCTGCAGCGGCTGCGGGTAGCAGAGCGCACCGTCGACCTGGTAGTGCTTGCCCTCGAACGTGCCGGACGATCCGGTGCGCCACATGCTGGACATGATCTGCACGCCCTCGTCGAGCGCGCGCAGGCGGTCGCCCGCTGACGGGAAGCCGTGGCCGTAGGCGCGCCACTCGTGCTCGTACCAGCCTGCTCCGATGCCCATCTCGACGCGGCCGCCGGACACGGTGTCGACGGTCGAGGCGATCTTGGCGAGGTGAGCCGGGTTGCGGTACGCCATGCAGGTGCACATCTGGCCCAGGCGGATGCGCTGGGTCGCCGCGGCGAACGCCGCCATCAGGGTCCAGGCCTCGTGCGTAGCCTCCGTGGTGACCTGCGGCACGGTGTGGAAGTGGTCGTAGACCCACGCGGAGGACCAGGCGAACTCGCCCCCGGGGACGGCCTCTCCGGCAGCCTGGTTCTCCGCACGGTGGACAAGGGACAGCATGGTGGCCCACTGGTCGGCGGGCGCGATGTCGACCAGGTCGAGGCGCCAGCCCTGCGGGATGAAGAGTCCGAATCGCATGGCCCGACCTTATGCCGACCAGGTTCCGAGCGGGAGGGACGGTCCACAATGGCGGGTTTTGGTACCTCGGACGGTGGGGACGCGGCACTATAGGACTGTGAAAGACGCGTGGAGTTCCGACGAGGTACGAAAGGCCGAAGAGCCACTGATCGCAGCCGGCGAGCCGCTCATGGCCCGAGCGGCGTACGGGCTGGCTCAGACGGTGCTCAGAGAGGTGGCGGTGCGCGCCGCCGACGGACGCTCGCCGGACCGCCGGCCCGGACGCCCCGGGACCGCCCGGCTGCGCGGCAGCCTCGGTTCCGACGGACTCCCTGGCACGGCACGGGTCCGGCCCCGCCGGGCGGCGGCACGGGGAGACGTGCGTGGCGCGCACGCGCTCCTGCTCGTGGGTCCCGGCAACAACGGCGGGGACACCCTGTTCGCCGGTGCGCGCCTCGCGCGGCGCGGCATGACGGTCACCGCGGTCCTGGCATCCACGCGGGCGCACGAGGAAGGCCTCGCCGCGTTCCGGACGGCCGGCGGCAAGGTGCTGACGCTCGCCGACATCCGGGTCCCCACGGTGGTGCGCGCCGCTCTCGCCGCCGACGTCATCCTCGACGGTTTGGTCGGCGTGGGCGCTCGGGGTGCGCTGCGCCCGCCGGCCGGCGGGCTCGTGCGCACGCTCGCGGAAGCCCGCGAGACGGCAGGCGAGCAGTGGCCGTACACCGTCGCCGTGGACATCCCGAGCGGGATCGGGGTGGACGACGGTGCCGTGCTCGGCCCGGTCCTGCCCGCCGACCGCACGGTCACGTTCGGCGCGCTCAAGCCGGGCCTGGTCCTGCCTCCCGCTGCGCACCTCGCCGGAGAGGTCGAGCTCGTGGACGTCGGCTTCCCCGCCGTCGCGGACGGTGAGGGGTGGTCGGGGTCGGTCTGGGGCGTGACGACGGGCCGGCACGCGATGACCGGCACGGACCCCGCGGGCCGGGTGCGGCGCCTGGAGCCGGCCGACGTGGCCGCGCTGTGGCCCATCCCGGGCCCGCACGACCACAAGTACACGCGAGGCGTCGTCGGGGTGATCGCCGGGACGAGCACCTACCCGGGCGCCGCGGTCCTCGCGACGTCGGGTGCCGTGCTCGCCGGACCCGGCATGGTGCGCTACCTGGGCCCCGAGGCGGTCGGCACCCGAGTGCTGCTGGCCCGACCCGAGGTCGTCGTGGCGGGCGGTCGCGTGCAGGCCTGGGTCCTCGGACCCGGGGTACCGGCGGTCGACCCGGAATCCGGGCCCGACGGCGACGGCCAGGCCCGCAGGATCTTCGGGGCGCTCGCGGCCGTGACCGGTGTGCTGTCCGAGGATGTCACCGGCGGCAAGATGCCCGCCGTCATCGACGCGGGCGCGCTCACCATGCTGGAGCACCGGCTGCCGGCCTGGGCGGTGCTGACGCCGCACGCCGGTGAGCTCGCCGAGCTGCTGCAGGGCCTGGGGCACGACGTGGACCGGGCTGCCGTCGAGGCACAACCGCTGCGCTGGGTCCGGACGGCACACCAGGCGACTGGCGCCACGGTGCTGCTCAAGGGTGCCATCACCGTGGTGGCAGGGCCCGGTGACGTCTACACGCAGGCCGATGCGCCGGCCTGGGCGGCCACGGCCGGCACGGGTGACGTGCTCGCCGGGATCCTCGGGACGCTGCTCGCCGGCCGCTCGGCCGACGTCGTCGAGGACGAGACGCTCGCGGCCCGGCTCGCGGCCGCCGCCGTGCTGGTGCACGGTCGCGCCGCGGCCCGTGCGTCCGCGGGCGGTCCCGTGGCAGCGCTGGAGATCGCCCGGGCGGTCCCGGCCGTCCTCGCCGAGCTGTTGGGCGCCTGACGGCGGCAGCTCGGGCTGGGTAGGGTGGCGGCGATGAGTCAACGCGTCGTCGCCTGGGGCCAGGAGCTGCGAGAGGTCCACCGGCGGCTGCGTGACGCACTTGCCCTGGCCCGGTCCGCCGTCGACGGCGGCGCGACCGGGCCGACGGCGGCGCGTGACCTCCAGCTCTACTGCGTGGGCTTCTGTGCGGCGCTGACCGGCCACCACCGCAGCGAGGACGCGACGCTCTTCGACGTCGTGCTGGCGGCAGAGCCAGGCCTGGCGCCCGTGGTCGCCGACCTGAAGCGGGACCACTCGATGCTGGACCACCTGCTGGGCGATCTGGAGCGTGCCGCGAGGTCCGGTTCCGGCCGCGACGAGCTGACGCGGCACCTCGACGGCATCGAGGCCGTGATGGAGACGCATTTCCGGTACGAGGAGAAGAAGCTCGTCGGTGTGCTCGACGGTGCGGACCGGCCGGAGTCGGACAGACGGGAATTGCTCGGCCCGCTCGCGTGATGTCTGATTCTCCCCAAATGAGTATTCTCCCGGCTTTCGCGTGCGCGATTTTCTCGCACCCGCCCGAGATGCGCCAAGTAGAGCCGTAATATCCCGTACCACAGCCACGCCCTGCACGATTCATCTCTTGTCATAGACTCCTGAGGCGCTACTGATAAATGTTCATGTAAGTGGCGAATTGGGGTATGCGTGCCATCAAGTTACGGGCCTTCCATGGCGGTGCCTTCGGCAGTGCCGACGGCATGGTCGAGCCAGGCAGGCAGCAGGGGGAGAGACCTCGTGGTCCACGGGCGTGATCGAGAGCTGCGGGTCATCGGCCACTTCGCGACCGATCTGGACCCGACGGTCCTGGTCGTGCGCGGGCTGAGCGGCATCGGCAAGACCGCGACGGTGCTCCAGGCACTGAAGCAGGTCGGAGCCGGATCGTCCGCGGTCCGGGTGGTGCGGCCGTGCTCGCCACGACCCTCGGCCCACGACCTGGACAACAACCGCCGTATCGACCTGTCCGCCTGGTCGGTCCCTGACCACGAGGGGCACGACGCCGGCTTCGACGCCACAGGCTTCCTGCGCGCGGTCTCGGTCTGGGCCGGAGACAGCGGGCCGGGGCCGCGCGTCCTGTTCATCGACGACGTGGGCGTGCTGACCGCGGAGCGTGCGCGCTGGCTCCAGCACCTCGCCGACGAGGCGTACGGCCAGGACTGGCGCGTGATCGCCGCGGTGCGGAGCATCGCCGTCGAGCAGCTCTCCGACGACGTGGAGGTGCTCGAGCTGGGCCCGCTCGACCGGATGTCGCTGCGGCGCGTGCTCGACATGGAGCTCAGCGTCCCGGTGGCGGCCGACGTGGTCGAGCACCTGCGGTGGTGGAGCGCCGGCAATCCCCGGCTCGCCCTCGAGCTCGCGGGCTCCCTGAGCGCCGCCGAGCTGGGCGGGGACGTCGCGTGGACCGGGCCGGAGAGTGTCGGGTCGGCGGCCCGGCGGGCGTACCGCGCGCTGCTGGCCGGGCTCGACCCGGCGACGATGACGGCGCTCGCGACCGCCACCCTCGGTGGCGCGTCGGTGGTGCGCAGGGACGACCGTGCGACCGTGCGGCACCCGCTGCTCGCGCTGCTGTGCCGGGAGGCGCGCGGGGCCGACGGCGACGGACGGGAGGCCCCGCCGGTGGACCTCGTGGACCGCACCGCCGTGCCGGACACGGCGCGGAGGGTCCTGGACGGGCTGCACCTGGACGAGCTGCCCGGGCGGGCCTGGGCAACCGTGGCGGCGGTGCCGGACGCTCGACTGGCCGCGCGTGCGGTAGGGGTGTCCCTGATGGCCGGCCGCGTCTGGCGGGACCACGGTGGCGGCCCGCTGGTGCCGCAGGGCGTGGGGCCCGAGTGGACGGACCACCTGTGGTGGAGCGATCCGTCGGGTACCGGCGCCGCAGCGCGCGCCGCGGGCGCGCGGGTCGCCGAGGCCCTGCTGCACCTCGAGGACGCCGGAGACCTCGAGGACCCCGCGGCGCTCCGGGCGGACCTGCGGCTGATCGGTCCGACGCCCGGTCAGGACTGGGTGGGCGTCGACCTCCAGGTGCGCGCCCTCCTGCTGCTGGGCGACGTGGTCGGAGCGCGCGGCCTGCTGGCCGACCACTCCGGCGCGACGCCGGGCCGCACGGTGGCGGAGATCGTCGCTCGTGACCTCGCGGCGGCGCGGGTCGCCGCGTTCGACGGACGGTCCGCCGATGTGCGCGCGCACCTCGCGCACGCGGCGGAGCTGCGTCCGTCGGTCGACGGGTGGCTGCCTGCCCGCGGCATGCGTGCCGCCGCGGACGCCGTGGTCGAGGGGACCGTGCCGGCGAGCACGATGCCCGCCCAGGCGGGCAGCTGGTCGGCGCGGGTGCTCGGCGAGTACGCGGCGGACCTGGGTGCCGCGCACCTTGTCGTCGGGCAGGCCGAAGGGGCCGTGGCGCTGCTGACCATCGCGCTCGAGCACTGTGGCTGGCCGTACCGGGGACGGGTGCAGGTGCGCTGCGACCTCGTGGAGGCCGTGATGGCATCGACGCCGCCCGGCAACGTCGGGCCGCGGGCCCAGCGGCTGCTGGACCCGCCACTCGCTCCGGAGGAGCTGTCGGCCCCCGATGTCGCGGCCGCCTGCTCCCGGCTCCATGCGCTGCTGGCTGACGACGGGGTGCCTTCGGCGGCGTTCGAGGCCGCCCTGCACACGCCGCCGGCGCCCATGTCGCCCTGGCAGCGCGCGCGCATGCTGGTCGCGTACGGCCGGTACGCCGTGACCCGTGGTGGTCGCGCGACGGGCGAGGCGATGCTCGACGAGGCCAGGACTCTCGTGCGGCTGGCCGGGATGTCGGGCTGGCTGCGCGGCATCGACGTGTTTCTCGCCGAGGCGGACGCGAACGGTGGCACCGGGCCCGAGTGGGAGGTGCTCGGCGGCCACGAGCGGGAGATGGTGCGGCTCGCGGTGCACGGCGCGACGAACTCACAGATCGCACAGGCGACGTTCGTGTCGGAGCGGACCGTCGTGAACCGGCTGCGCCGCGCGTACGCCACGCTCGGCATCCGGGACCGGAGGGACCTCGTGCGGCTCGCCGAGACCCGTCCGCCCGCTTGGCTCGCCGGCGGCTGACGCGCAAGTCGAGCGCAGGTTTTTCACCCGCTAATGCCGATGCCTTTCACCCGGCATTTCGGACTACCTTCACTTCTTTCCGGCAGTGTGCGTGCCGGTGCCTTTGTCGCGCCCCCGAACGCGCCGAACGCACGGCTGGTTGCGTTGGTTTGCGTCAGCGCACGATTGCGGCCCTGCCTGGCAGGTCCCTGAGAACCACTGTTCGCTAAAGGCCGGGCACCGGTGTGTCATACGCCCCGCCCCAACCGATCCGGACGTGATCACGTACCGATCCGGACGCTTTTCTTGAAGCGTGAATATGGAGGAGTGAGTTCTCTTGAACCGAACGCAAGTACCGTCCCGACGCCGGAGGGGAAGCGTCCCGTGGCGCCGGTCCCTGGCGACGGCCGCGGCAACAGCAGTCGTGGTCACGACCACCGGGCTGCCCGCGGTCGCAGTGGACAACTACCCGGAGGAGCCGTCCGAGGCCGCCGCGAGCGTCCTTGACTCGACGCTCTTCCAGGAGGCGCTGCTCGCAGCCGCCTACTCGGATGCCGGCTCTGTCTCGAACCCCGGTCCCAACGAGGGCAACCTCAACGTCGAGCTGCTCGGCTCGGAGCTCGTCCGCATCGGTGACGTCGAGGTTCCCCTCGACGAGATCCTTGACTTCGGTCAGCTCGGTGCGCTGGCCAGCAAGAGCGAGGCGTCGTCCCCGGTCGACGCGCACGCGGTCTCCGGGCTGCTCGGCGCGGACGGCGGCATCACGCTGGACGGCGAGACCGAGGACTTCGGCAAGGCGTCCGTCGACGTCCTGTCGGTCGCGCGCCTGCTGGGCGTGGACAGCCTGACGGACGAGATCGTCGACCAGCTCCTGCTGGAGGTCGGTGCCGGTGCCGCAGAGGTGCGCGCCGAGGACGGCGTGATCCTGGACCAGGACGGTGTGGGTGGCCTCGGCCAGTACCGCGTCGCCGACCTGGACCTGTCGCTGCACTCGCCGGTCATCGAGGACGCTGCCGCGTCCATCAACGACATCGGTGGCTCGATCGACACCGCCGTCGAGGACCTCGTCAACACGAACCTGGACGACAGCGCCCTGACCGGCCTCTTCGACGCGGTCCCGGGTGTTCCGACGCCCTCGATCACCGTCGACAGCAACATGCAGGGCACGCTGTTCGACTCCGTCACGGCGGAGCCGATCACCTCGGCCAACCAGCTCATCACCATCGACCTGTCGACGGGTGAGCTCCAGGTGCACCTCGACCAGCTCATCGACAACCCGGACGGGAGCGAGCAGGGCCTCAACGGTCTGCCGCCGAACACCGAGCTCATCGACGACACGACCTACCCGCTCATCGCGGAGACCGTGCACGAGCTCATGGAGGAAGTCACCAACATCCTCCTCGGCGCGATCGAGGACTCCCTCGACGCCGTGACGGTCAACCTCGCCTTCTACGAGGAGGGCCCGCTGGGCACCCTCGACGTGTCGTGGTCGATCCCGCTCACCTCCGCGGTGGACGGCAACTTCCCCGAGGCCGTGGACAACAGCACGGGCGGCATGGCGCCGGTCGCGACCGTTCTGGTCAACACCATCAACACGCTGGGCCCGGCAGTCTCCGAGCTCCTCGCGCCGGTGTACGACCTGGTGATCAGCGACGAGGGCGACGAGATCTTCGAGCTGCTGATCAACGACCTCAAGACGGGCGCCATCACGGAGCCGATCCGCGAGCTGCTCTCGCCGGTCTTCGACGTCCTCGCCGAGGTCCTCTCGATCACGATCAACCGCCAGGTGTCGGAGAGCTCCGAGGTCACCCCGACCTCGACGGCGGCGGCCGAGGTCGTCACCTCGTTCGACCTGAACGCGCTCAGCATCGCGCTGCTGCCGGCCAACGAGGTCGCACGGATCAACCTCGGCAACGCGGCGGTCCGCATCTCGCCCGGTGGCGACGGTGGCAACCCCGGTGAGATCGACCCGTCGATCTCGGTGGACCCCGTCACGGTCGCTCCCGGCCAGTCGACCATCGCGACGGGCGTGGGCTACACGCCTGACTCGACCGCGACCGTTCAGCTGACCGACCCCGACGGCAACCCGGTGGGCGACGCCATCCCGGTCGACACCGACTCGGAGGGTGGCTTCAGTGTCCCGGTCCCGGTTCCGGCTGACGCCGAGCTCGGCATCTACCCGGTCGTGGGTACGGACGACACCACCGGTCAGGACGCTGAGGCTCCGCTGGCAGTGGTCGCAGGCTCCGACATCTGCGCCATGGACCCGACCCTGACCGTCGAGCCGGGCGCTGCCTACCCGGGCGACACCGTCTCGGTCGTGGGGCAGGGCTTCCCGGCCGGCGTCCCGGTCGTCGTGCAGCTGCGCGACGCCGAGGGCAACCCGGTCGGCGACCCGATCACGGTCATCCCGGACGAGGCCTGTGGCTTCATCACGGACCTGACGGTTCCTGAGGACGCAGAGCCCGGCGACCACGTCGTCGAGGCCGAGCCCGAGGACGGCAGCCCGGGCGCCGAGGCGCCGCTCGAGATCCTGACGCCGGGCACGAACCCCCCGGGTGAGGAGTGCACGGACCCGACCATCGTCGCTGACCCGGCCGCGGTCGAGGCAGGCGCCGAGGTCATGGTCACGGGCACCGGCTTCCCGGCCGGCGCCAACGTCACCGTCCAGCTCAAGGACACCCAGGGCAACAACATCGGTGACCCGGTCACCGTGAAGGTTGACGAGGACTGCGGGTTCACGACCCCGATCACGGTTCCCGAGGGGACCCCGCCGGGTGTCATCATCGTCGACGCTCAGCCGGACGACGGCAGCGAGGGCGCTCAGGTGCCGATCATCGTCATCGGTGGTTCGACCGGTGGCGGCTCGGGTGACGGCGACGACTCCGGCGCCGGCGCGGGCGACAACGGTGCCGGTGACGGCGACCTCGCCGCGACGGGCGCGAACGTGACGGCCCTCATCGCCGCCATGGTGCTGCTCCTGGGCGCCGGTGCGGTCATGATCAAGCGTCGTCGCGAGATCAGCCAGGCCTTCGCCTCGGCGATGGGCAAGCTGTCGAACTGAGTCACTGACTCAAGGAGCAAGTGTCTGACGCAGTAAGACCGGCCCGGTGCGACGTCGTCGCACCGGGCCGGTCCTGTACGCCGACGGTCCGCACGCGGCCCTCGGCTCGAGATCAAAGGGGGAGCCGTGCCTGACGTGTCGCCGAGACGTGGGGTGGTAGCGGCGATCGTGGCGGCGGGGGCCATCGTCGCACTCGTCGTGGCCGCGATCCTGGTGGTGGAGCAAGCACTGCCCGCGGCACCGGTGCCGCGGGGGGACGAGTCGGCGTCGTCCGGCGCCGTGGACCTGAGGTGCCCGCAGAACGAACCGATCACGCAGGAGCTGCTCAGCGGTTCCACGTGGACCATGTGCTGGCGGGTCGACCCCGACCGCGGGCTGGTGCTCGAGGACGTGCACTTCGCCCCCACCGGGCGCGAGCCGGTGCAGGTGCTGGCCGCGCTGTCCATCGGGCAGCTGGAGGTCCCCTACGACACCGGCCTGCGCAACACCGAGGACATCACCACCCAGGGCTTCGGCGGCCGGCAGATGATGACGCTGACCGAGACCGAGTGCCTGGGTGAACGCATCGAGACCTACGTGCCGAAGATCGGCGACGGGTCGATGGGCGGCGGCGGTGAGCGGCGCCCCGTGCTCTGCCAGGAGGTGGTCGACGGCGGTATCGCGTACCGCAGCAGCGACAGCGCGGGGACCGAGGTGGCGCGGCGCACGGACCTCCGGCTCGCGACGATCTCGAAGGTGGGCTGGTACGAGTACGTCAGCCAGTACACGTTCGGCAGCGACGGCACCATCCGGTCCGACCTCGGCGCGACCGGTGACCTGTCGCCCGAGGACTACGGCGACGACCCGGCCCACGGCTGGCCGGTCGGCCCCGGGGACTCGGACTACGCCACGAGCCACTCGCACAACGCCGTCTGGCGGGTGCACTGGGCGCTCGGCGGGCAGGGCGGCCAGGTCGTGGAGCAGTACGACGCCGCGCCGACCGGCGAGCAGGGCCCGCGGTCCCCGCTCGTCGAGGGCGGTCTCACCCGGATCCCGCGCGAGGGTACCGCCGAGGCCGCGGACCGGCGCTGGTGGCGGGTCATGAACCCCGACGTGCTCAACGAGGACGGGCACGAGATCTCCTACCAGGTGGAGGTCGGCGCGACGACGCCGTTCGAGTTCACGAAGGACCACCGCCACGACGACAGCGACCAGGCGGGCTACACCGTCGCGTTCACCGAGGCGGACGACTGCCAGCTCTTCGCCACCGCGAACAAGGAGGGCCTGTGCGGTTCGGGGGTGCTCGACTTCGCGCAGGACGAGGAGAAGCTGTCCGACGTCGTCACGTGGGTCGCCGTCGGGTTCCACCACGTGGCCCGTGACGAGGACCAGAGCCCCATGGAGATGCACTGGCAGGGCTTCACCCTGACGCCCCGCGACCTGACGGCGCAGCGCGTCGACGTGCCGCAGGCCCGCGAGGACGTGAACGGGAAGCCGGCCGAACGGCCCTGACCCGGCCGCTGACCCGGCCGCTGACCCGGCCGCCGGCCCGGCCCCACGTGCTCACGCCTTCCGCGCCTCCACGAGCGTGCGGCGGCTGTGGCAGACGAACGAGCCGTGCTCCGCGATGTGCTCCCGGAGCGCCCGCAGCCGGTCGTCGTACCGCTCGACCGAGAAGTCGGGCACGGTCCACAGGACCTTGCGCAGAAAGTGCACCACCGCCGCCAGGTCGAAGAACTCCACCCGCGTCAGGGCGTCCTGGAGCCGCACCAGGTCGAGGCCCACTGCGGCGACCCGCGCGCGAACCTCGTCCAGGTACTCGGCGTCGCGGTTCGCCTGCGGCCCCATCAGGAACTCGTACAGGGCACGGTTCGAACCCGCCCCGACCTCCTGGACCAGCAGGGTGCCGGCAGGGGCCAGCACGCGCGCGGCCTCGGCGTACGGGAACGAGACCGGGTGGCGGCTCATGACGAGGTCGAACGTGCGGTCGGGGTAGGGCAGCGCGGTGCGGCCGTCCACGAGCGCCACCTCGCCGCCGAACGGGCGCAGGGCCGCCGAGGCGAGCTCGTGGTTGGGTGCCCAGCCCTCAGTGGCCCGCGCCGTGGCGGGCACGCGGTCCGCCAGCCCGAGTGCCTCGGCGAAGACCTCGCCTCCACCCGTGTCGACGTCGAGCACCGCGCCGGCCCGGCCCAGACGCTCGCCGCACAGCCGCACGTAGCCCCAGCCCGGACGCTCCTCGGTGGCCCGTCCCGCGAACCAGGAGAAGTCCCAGCCGTCGGTCGGGACCGCCAGCCCCTCGGCGATCTCCTCGTCGAACGTCATGCCCGCGAAACTAACCCCGAGGATCCCCCGGCCACCAGCCGATATCCCCCGGCCGGGGGAGGGGGGCGGCACCCACGGAACGGGAGTGTGAAGGCATACCGCACGACCGACCGAGAGGGAACCGTCATGCAACGTCTCACCCGCGCCACGCTCGCCGGCGCCACCGTCGCGAGCGGCGCCACCGCGCTGCTCGGCCTCGCCTGGATGCTCGGGCTCTGGCCCAACCCCTACGCAGACCCCGTCTCGGCGCTCCTCGCGCAGCTCGCGGGGCAGGACGTCGCCACGACCACGCACGTCGTCATCGCCCTGACCGGCGTCGCGGCAGGGATCGCAGGGCTCGCCGGAGCCCTGGGCGCCCGGGGCCGCATCGGGGCCGGTGTGCTCCAGCTGGTCGTGTTCGGGGTGCTGCTGCAGGGCACCGGCCCCCTGTCGACCATGGGCTACCTCGTCGCGATGGCCATGCCCGTCGCGGTCGTGGTCATGCTCGTCCAGCTGGTGCGGCACTACCGGGTGGCCCGCTGGACGGTCGGGGTGCCCGGCCTGCTGGCGCTCGGCGTCGGCGGCTTCCTGGGTCGTGACGCCCTCGCCGGGCTGGTGGCGGGGATCCTCACGGGCTTCGCTGCTCAGGGGGCCTCGGTCCTCGTCACGCTGCTCGTCCTCGTGCTCGGCATGCTGTGGGCCGTCGTCGGCGTCCAGGCGCTGTCCGGCAGGTCCACCCTGGAACGTGCCACCGCCTGGGTCGTCAGGCACCGCCGCGCGATCACGATCGTCGCCGCCACCGGACCGCTGCCCTACGCCCTGATCCGGCTCACCTGGTTCACGCCGTGGCCGCAGCTCGGCTTCCCCGACATGGACCTGTCCACCCGGATCTGGGGGCTCACGCTGTCCAGCGCCGCCTGGCTCGGCTTCTTTCTCACCCTCGGCCTGATCCGGCCCTGGGGTGAGGTGTTCCCGCGGTGGATGCCGGGCCTCGCCGGACGTCGCGTGCCGATCGCGGCGGCTGCCCTGCCAGGGGGCCTGATCGCCGTGACCCTGATCTTCTCCGCCGTCCCCATGTTTCTCCTGGCGCGCGGGCAGAGCATCGGCGACCAGATCCTCGGTGCCATCGCCTTCCCGTGCTGGTACTGGGGCCCGGCCCTGGCGCTCGCCGTCTGGGGCTACGTGGCCCACCGGCTCCGGTCCGAGCGGGCGGCCCGGCCGGACGCCGACGAGACGGCCCTCGACCGGGCAACGGCCGTGTGACACGTCGCGTGACCTGGCGGACAGACCCCGCGACCGGAGAGGATGACGGCATGCAGGCGACCACGCGGTACCTCGCCCGGCGGTTCGCCTGGCACATGCTGGGTGCGGCGATCGGGCTGGCCCTGGTCCTGCTCGTCTTCAGCCTGCTGAACATCGCGGTCGGGGGACCGCCGGCCTGGTTGACGGCGGTCGTGACCGTAGCGGCCGCCGTCGGCCTCGGGCTCGTACCCGGCGCCCGGGAGCTGGAGGTCACGGCGGCCCGTGCGCTGCTCGACGTGGCCGACGAGCTGGTCGTCCCGGCGGAGCCCCGGCCCGCGCACCGGTTCCGGACCGCCGGCTGGGTGGCGGGGCACCTGGCCTCGGGACTCCTCGTGGCGGCAGGCCTGTTCGCGGGCATCCCGATGGCGGTGATGATCGGTGTCGAGGCGATCGCGGGGGAGTCGCTCCGGTCCGGGGACTCGTTCTACACGGGGATCCCGCTGCCGACCGGCCCGCTGGAGGTCACGCTGCGGCTCGTCGTGTGCGCCGTCTTCGCGCTGCTGGCCCTCGTGGCCACCTGGCCGTTGGGCGCCGCCGCGTCGGCGCTCGCCGGCCGGGTGCTCGGGCCCACGCCCCACGACCGCATGGAGACCGCCCTCGCCCGTGCCCGCCGGGAGGCCGAGCACACCCGTCTCGCGCGGGAGCTGCACGACGGGATCGGCCACGCGCTCACCGTGGTCAGCGTCCAGGCCGCGGCCGGGCGACGGGTCGTCGCGGCCAACCCCGACGCGGCGGCCGAGGCCCTTGCCGCCATCGAGGACACGGCGCGGTCGGCGCTCACCGAGCTCGACCAGCTCCTCGCCGTCCTCCGGGACGGCGCCGACGAGACGTCCCCCGTCGCGCTGGCCCCCGCGCTGGGGGACGTCGTCGCCGCCCACCGCAGGGCGGGACTGGACCTGGCCGCGCGGATCGACCTGCCCGCCGACCTGCCGGCCCTGCTGGGACGGACCGTGCAGCGGATCGTCACGGAGGCCCTCACCAACGCCCACCGGCACGGCGCCCCGGGGCCGGTCGAGCTCACCGTGGGGCACGACGCCGACGGGGTGCGGATCGAGGTCCTGAACCCGGTCCGTGCCGGCGCGGGCCCCGGCCGGCGTCCGTCCGGGGGCCGCGGCCTGTCCGGCGTCCGGGAGCGGGTGGCCCTGTTCGGCGGCACCGCGGAGGCGGGTCGCGACGGCGACCGCTGGGTGCTTCGTGCGACGCTGCCCTGCGCGCCTCTGCACGCTGCCGAGCGGGGCGGCGAGCGCGTCACTGCCAGAACCAACCGGAAGGACCCAGATGCCTGACACCCCGGTCCGGGTGCTCGTCGCCGACGACGAGCCGCTCGTCCGCAGCGGCCTGCGCCTCATCCTGGACGCCGAGCCCGACCTGCAGGTGGTCGGTGAGGCCGGTGACGGTGCCGAGGCGGTCGAGCTGGCACGCACGCTGCGCCCGGACGTCGTCTGCATGGACGTGCGGATGCCCGGGGTGGACGGCCTGCGCGCGACCGAGCTGGTGCTGCGGCTGCCGGACCCACCACGCGTGCTCGTGGTGACGACGTTCGAGCACGACGGCTACGTGCTCGACGCACTGCTGGTGGGGGCCTCCGGGTTCCTGCTCAAGCGCGCGGGGGCCGACGAGATGGTGCAGGCGGTCCGGACCGTCGCCGTCGGGCAGAGCCTGTTGTACCCGGAGGCGTTGCGCGACCTGGTCCGGTCGCGTCCGCGCGCCGTGGCGGGGGCGCCGGTGCTGACGCCGCGCGAACGGGAGGTGCTGGGCCTCGTCGCGCAGGGCATGACGAACGCGGAGATCGCGACGGCGCTCGTGGTCGGCGTCGAGACGGTGCGCACCCACGTGGCGTCGGTGCTCGCCAAGCTGGGGGCACGGGACCGGACCCAGGCGGTGGTGCTCGGGTACCGGGCGGGACTGGTCGACCTGTAGCCGGGTTCAGTCCCTGGGGAGGACCATCTCCACCTGGTCGGGGAACGGCGGGAACTCCGACGCCTGCGTGCGGCCCGTGCGGCGCCAGCCCAGGTGCTCGTAGAAGCCGATGGCCTGGTCGTTGTCGGAGAGGCACCACAGGCGCGGGTCGTCCATCTCGGCGACGGCCGCGTTCATCGCCGCACGCGCGAGGCCGGCTCCCCAGCGGGACGGGTGCACGGCCAGGTGCCGCAGCAGCCGTTCGTCGTGGGCGACGAAGCACGCGAGGCGCGCGGTGTCGCCCTCGTCGTCCAGCACGAGGACACGGACGCCCGGCTCGACGAGGGCGGCCTCCCACTTGGCCCGGACCTCCTCGGTCGGGAACGGGTACATGCCGGGCGGGAAGATGTGGCCGAGGGCCGCGACCCCGGCAGCGCGCTCGACGTCGAGGAGCGCCTGCGCGTCCTCGGGCGTCGCCTGCCGAAAGCGGTACGGATCCATGCCGTCCAGCGTAGGGCCGGTGCGTGCCCCGGGCACCACCACTGAGATTTGCCGAGGGGTGGATCGGGCTGGAACGGGTCGCCAGGAACTCGTGCGCAACATTTTCGCGAAGTGCTGTGACCTCTGGGTGCTTCGAGCGTCAAGGCTGCATGACAGATACAGCGTTCAGTGCAGTGATGTCCCGCCTCTCAACACTCGACACGCTCTCGTTGCGCGTCAGTCAGGACTGGCTCGCGTTCGGCCTTGACCGGGTGGACGTGCTGGTCATCGACATTCTGACCGTCAGCGAGCTCACGGCCCTGCCGCTCGTGCGCAAGCACCAGCTCGTCGCCGAGGAGCCGGACCCCGACCGGGAGCTGGGCCTGACCAGGGTCTGGGTCGGCTGGCTGGGTGACGCCTCGGACGTGGTGCCGGTCGCGATGCGGCTCACGCTGGCGGCCGGAGACAGCTGAGCCGGTGGCCGCCCCCGGACGGCCGTCCCCCGCGCGGCCTCAGCGCGGGAGGTGCGCCTCGATCTCGTCGACGATGGCCGGATCGTCCGGCACCGTCCTCGGCGAGTACCTGCGCACGTCACCGCCGGGCAGGACCAGGAACTTCTCGAAGTTCCAGCGGATCTTGCCCGAGTGGCCCCCCGCGTCCTCCGTCTTCTTCAGCTCTTCGTAGAGCGGGTGAGCGTGCCGGCCGTTCAGCCTGACCTTGTCGAGCACGGGGAACGTGACGCCGTACGTCATGGAGCAGAACTCGGCGATCTTCTCGTTCGAGCTCAGCTCCTGCAGGAACTGGTTGCTGGGAAAGCCCAGGACCGTGAAGCCACGGTCCTGGTACTTCTTCTGCAGCTTCTCCAGGGTCTCGTACTGGGGCGCCAGGCCGCACCGCGAGGCCACGTTCACCACGAGCGCGACGTCGTCCTTGTGCTCGGCCAGCGAGATCTCGGTGCCGTCCATCGTGTGGAAGGGGATGTCGTAGAGGGTCACCGCTCCATCCTCCACCTGTTGCCCACCCGGTGGAACCCTCCGGCCACCGGTAGCGCGCGTGTCGGTTAGGTTGACGACGTGCGTACGCCCGGCCCCGCGAAGCATCGCCCCCCGCTGCCCGTGCGGGACGGCCTGAACCCCACCCGGCTCGTTCTGCCGCACGACGCCGAGGCGGTCGCGCGGTTCCCCCACGCGCTCGACTACCTCCTGGACCGGTTCCGCGACGACGCGGCACGCCTGCTCGAGAAGGTCGCCCTCGGCGAGGTCGTCACCGGCCACGGTGAGCCCCTCACCCCGAGCACGCCGTACGAGCCGCGCGGGTTCCTCTACCTGTACCGCGACCCGCCCACCCACGAGGACACGATCCCGTTCGAGCCCGAGGTGCTGCACCGCGACAAGGACCTGCTGGTCGTGGACAAGCCCCACTTCCTCGCCACGATGCCGCGCGGCCGCTGGGTACGGCAGACCGCCCTCGTGCGCCTGCGGGTGGCCCTCGACCTGCCGGAGCTCTCCCCGGCGCACCGGCTCGACCGCGGGACGGCCGGCGTGCTCGTCCTCACCGTGCGCCCCGAGGTACGCGGCGCGTACCAGGAGGCGTTCGCCCGCCGCGAGGTGCGCAAGGTCTACGAGGCGGTGGCGCCGCTCGCGGCACCGGACGCCGCCGTGCCCGACGCCGCCCGGGTCGCCGCGGGCGAGCCCGTCACCCTCCGCAGCCGCATCGTGAAGCGGCGCGGCGTCACCCGCGCGGAGGAGGTACCCGGCGAACCGAACGCCGAGTCGCTGGTCACGCGCACCGCCGCCGACCCCGCACGAGGCCTCGGCCTCTACCGCCTGGAACCCCGCACCGGCAAGACCCACCAGCTCCGCCTGCACATGGCGTCGCTCGGGCTGCCGATCCTGCACGACCCGTTCTGGCCGGAGCTCCGCGACACCGACCCCGACGACTTCGACCGCCCCCTGCAGCTCCTGGCCCGGTCCCTCGAGCTCACCGACCCGCTGTCCGGGCGCCCGCGCCGCTTCGAGTCGCGGCGCACGCTCAGCGAATGGGCCAGTCGGACACCCCCGGACGTGTCAGACGCACAGGTCACCTGAGTGACCTGTGCGTCTGACACGTCCACCGCGGTCGGACAGGTGCAAGAATCGGTGCGATGAGCACCATCCGCGACTATCCCGCCCGCGCGGTCGTCGACCTGGACGCGATCCGCGACAACGTGCGCGCCCTGCGGTCGACCGCGTCGACCGCGCAGGTCATGGCCGTCGTCAAGGCCGACGCGTACGGCCACGGCCTGGCACCCGCCGCACGGGCGGCGCTCGCGGGCGGTGCCACCTGGCTCGGCACGGCGCACGGCAGCGAGGCGCTGGCCGTCCGCGCCGCCGTCGGCCCGGAGCCCCGCGTCCTGACCTGGCTCTACGCGCCCGGCGCACCGTTCGCCGACCTGGTCGGGAACGACGTGGACATCGCCGTCGCGGCACCCTGGGCGCTGGACGAGGTGGCCGACGGCGCCCGCGCCGCCGGCCGGGCCGCACGCGTGCACCTCAAGGTCGACACCGGGCTGGGCCGCAACGGGATCACCCCGGAGGACCTGCCCGCGGTCCTCGACCGGGCCTCGACGCTCCAGGCGGACGGCGCGCTCACCGTCGTCGGGCTCATGTCGCACTTCGCGCTCGCGGACGAGCCCGACGACCCGTCGGTGAAGATGCAGACCCACGCCTTCGAGGACGCGGTCCGCGTCGTCGAGGCAGCCGGGATGCCCCTCGAGGTGCGGCACATCGCCAACTCCGCGGCGACCCTCACCAACCCGGCCGCGCACTACGACCTGGTCCGTCCGGGGATCGCGGTCTACGGGCTCTCGCCCGTCCCGCACCTGGGCGCTCCGGGCGACTACGGGCTGCGTCCCGCGATGACGCTGGAGGCCCGGCTCGCCACGGTCAAACGGGTGGCCGCGGGCCACGGCGTCTCGTACGGCCACTTCTACACGACCACGCAGGACACCGTGCTCGGCGTGATCCCGCTCGGGTACGGCGACGGCATACCGCGGCACGCGTCGGGCGGCACGCTCGGCCCGGGCGGCCCCGTCCTGGTGGGCGGCGGCGTGGACGACGTCGCGGCACCCGATGCGGGCCTCGGCGCCGCCCGCGTGCTGCGGGTCGCCGGACGGGTGTGCATGGACCAGGTGGTGCTCGACCTCGGCCCGTACGCACCGGAGCAGGCCGGTGACGTGGTCACGCTGTTCGGCGCGTCGGACGGGCTCGCCCGTGCCGGAGCGCCCAACGCCGAGGACTGGGCACAGGCGGCAGGAACCATCAGCTACGAGATCGTGACGCGCCTCGGCGCGCGCGTGCCGCGCGTGTACGCGGGTACGGCAGGAAGGGAGACCGCGTGAGCGGGGCAGCAGGAGAACGGGGCGACATCGCGATGTCCGAGGTAGTGACGCTGGAGCTGCCCGACGCCGAGACGACGCGCGCGCTGGGCGCCGCCCTCGCCGAGGAGCTGCGCGCCGGGGACCTGGTGATCCTCACGGGGGACCTCGGCGCCGGAAAGACGACCCTGACCCAGGGGATCGGCGCGGCGCTCAACATCCGTGGCCAGGTCGCGTCGCCCACGTTCATCGTGGCGCGCGAGCACCCGGCGCTGCCCCGCGCCGACGGGACGCGCGGCCCCGGCCTCGTGCACGTCGACGCCTACCGGCTCGGTGGGCTGGGTGAGCTCGACGCGCTCGACCTCGACTCGTCCCTCGACGACTCCGTCACCGTCGTCGAGTGGGGTCGCGGCCTGGCGGAGGCGCTCGCCGACGACCGGCTGGAGATCGACCTGGAGCGCCCGCGCGGCGCGCCGTCGTTCGACCCGGGGGTGGCCACGGAGGAGGACCCGGAGGCCGGGACCCGCAAGGCGAGGATCCGCGCCGTCGGCCAGCGCTGGGCCGGCGTCGACCTGGGTGGTCTGCTCGGCTGAGGCCGCGACCGCGCAGGATCCGGCGCCGACCGGCCGGGGGGCGGCGGCCGGCGTAATACCCTGGTCGTGTGGCCGTTCTTGCTCTCGATACCTCAGCAGCAGTCGCCGTCTCCCTCGTCGACGATGCCGGCGCGCGCCTCGCGTCCCGTGCCTCGGACGAGCGTCGCCGGCACGCCGAGTCCCTCGCACCCCTCATCGAGGAGGTCCTCGCCGAGGCGGGGATCGAGCCCGGCGGTTTGACCGCCGTCGTCGCCGGAACGGGGCCTGCCCCGTTCACCGGTCTGCGTGTCGGTCTGGTCACCGCGCGCACGCTCGCGCTCACCCTCGGCATCCCGGTGCTCGGGGTGCCGAGCCTCGACGCGATGGCCGTGCAGGCCATCAGCGACCTCGGGCTCAGGCCGGGCACGGAGATCCTCGCGACGTCCGACGCGCGCCGCAAGGAGGTCTACTGGGCGCGGTACCGGGTGGTCGCGCTCGAGGGGCCCCACGGTTTCCCCGTCGCGGAGCGGCTCGCGGGACCCGACGTCGACCGGGCGGGGTTCGTCGCGCAGGCGCAGCTCGTCCCGTCCGAGACCGAGGGCGGGCCGCTGCCGGTGGTGATCGGCGAGGGTGCGATGCTCTACCCCGAGTTCCTGCCCGTCGCCGAAGACGCGCCGCTGGTGCCCGACGCGACGGTGCTGGCCCGGCTGGCGCTCGTCCGCCGCGCCGCCGGCGAGGAGCAGCCGTCCGAGCCGCTGTACCTCCGGCGGCCGGACGTGCACGAACCGGCACGGGCGACCGGGGGTGTCGCGTGATCACCGAGGTGCGGATCCGTCCGCTGCGCAACGCCGACTTCGACCGCGTGCTGGAGCTGGAGCGGCAGCTCTTCGGCAGGGGCTCCTGGACGTACGGGATGCTCGCCGACGAGCTCGCGGGGCTCGGCCGCTGGTACATCGTGGCGGAGCCGGAGCGGCTCGACCGGGCCGGCGAGCAGCCCGTCGTGGGCTACGCGGGCCTGTGGTTCGACGGCGACGTCACGCAGATCATGACGATCGGCGTGGACCCTGCCGTCCAGCGGCACGGTGTGGGCAGGCAGCTCATGGCCGCGCTGATCGAGCGCTCGCGCAAGGTCAAGGCAGGCGCGGTGCTGCTGGAGGTGCGGGTCGACAACGCCGCGGCGATCGAGATGTACCGGGAGCTCGGGTTCGAGGTGCTCGGCGTGCGCAAGCGGTACTACCAGCCGGAGAACATCGACGCGTTCACGATGCGGCTCGACCTGGCCGCTGCCGCGGAGGCGGTCGAGGACGCGCCGGCCACCCCGGACGACCCGGACGACGAGGCGGGGGACGCGGCGTGAGGGAACGAGTGCTGGTCGACGCGACCACGCTGGCGGCCGACCTGCGGGTCGGCGGGGGAGCCGACCCGGCCGAGGGGCGGCCCGTCGTGCTCGACGTCCGCTGGGCGCTCGGCATGACCGACGGTCACGACCAGTACCGTGCGGGCCACCTTCCCGGTGCCGTGTACGTGGACCTGGAGACGGAGCTCGCCGCTGCGGCCGCGCCGTCCGCCGGGCGCCACCCGCTGCCGTCGACGTCGGCGTTCCAGGAGGCCGCACGCCGCTGGGGCGTCTCGACGGGCTCTCGCGTCGTGGTCTACGACTCCGTGGGCGGCACCTCCGCCGCGCGGGCGTGGTGGCTGCTGCGCTACTTCGGCGTGGAGCAGGTGCGCATCCTCGACGGCGGGCTCGCCGCCTGGACCGCGGCGGGGCACGCTACGGAGACCGGGGACGTGACGCCCGAGCCGGGCGACGTCGTCGTGCGGCCGGGTGGCATGCCCGTGCTGGACGCCGACGAGGCCGCGGCCCTGGCCGACGGCGAGGGCGTGCTCCTCGACGCCCGTGCCGCCGAGCGCTACCGCGGCGAGGTGGAGCCGGTGGACCCGCGGGCCGGCCACATCCCCGGGGCGGCCAGCGCGCCGACCACCGACAACCTGGCGGCGGACGGCAGGTTCCTGTCGACGGCCGACCTGCGGCGCCGGTTCGCGGACCTGGGGGTCTCGACCGGCTCGACCGGTGTGTACTGCGGTTCGGGGGTCACCGCGTCGCACGAGGTGGCCGCGCTCGCCGTGGCGGGTGTGGACGCCGCCCTGTACCCGGGATCCTGGTCGCAGTGGTCGAACGACCCGGCGCGCGAGGTCGCGACCGGGGCGTGAGCGGGTCCGGCGCGCCGGCCGGGCTCATGGCACGGCGCGCTGCTCGCTGAGCACGGTGATCTTCTGCCACACCTTGCGGGACATGCTCATGGTGAGCGTCTCGATGGTGGACACCGTGCTCAGCACGATCTCGTCCTGCGACTCCTCGGCGCACAGGGCCGCCGCCTTGCCCACGATGGAGAGCAGCTCGGTGCAGTACTCCAGGTAGTACTCGATCTGTTCCGGCGTGAGGTCGACGTCATTGCCGTCGCCGCTGCTCGCGAACGCGTCCCGCAGGCTCTCGGGCTCCTTGGTGAGCTGGTGCATGTCGATGATGTGCGCGAGCGACCGCAGGCGGTGCAGCTTGGCCAGCAGGTCGGTGCGCTGGACGCGCTCAGGGACGGAGTGCAGCACCACGACCGCGATCGCGACGAAGACCAGGTCGTTGACCGCGCTCTCGATGAGCGGGAGCCAGTCCAGCCCGTTGTCCGGCGCCTCGGTGAACGCCGCCTCGACGGCGAACCCGAACGCCACCAGCGCGACCAGGACCACCACGCCGATCAGGGTGCGGGACCCGGCCCGGACGAGGCGGCTGCGCCGTCGCGTCCCCGCCGAGGTGTCGGCCACCTGCTCGGTCAGCGCGGCGAGCTCCTGCGCCACCCGCTGGATACCGCGGCCGGGGAACCGGGCGCCGATGCGTTCGCACAGGCGGTGGGCCGTCTCGATGACGGGGACCGCCTCGAGCTTCTCCAGCGCTCTCGCAGGCACGGGAGGCAGCGTAGAGCCCTCGGCGGGTGCGAGGGAACGCCGCTCAGACGGTGATCGTGGTGAGCGGCATCGACGAGTCCACCGGGATGTCCAGGTTGCTCGGGGCGACCCCGGCACGTACGACGGCGGAGCCCAGCGCCGCGATCATCGCGCCGTTGTCGGTGCAGTACCGGATCGGCGGGATGCGTAGGTCGATCCCGGCCTCGGCGCACCGCTTGGCCGCCATCTCGCGCAGCTGGCTGTTCGCCGAGAACCCGCCGCCGATCACCAGCGTGTCGACGCCGTGCCTGTGGCACGCGGCGATCGTCTTGGCGGTGAGCACGTCGGCGACGGCCTCGGCGAACGACGCGGCGACATCGTTCACCGGGATCGTCTGCCCGGCGTCGGTGCGCGCCTCGACCCAGCGCGCCACGGCCGTCTTGAGTCCCGAGAAGGAGAAGTCGTAGGCGTGCTTGGCCTGGTCCTTCGCCGCGGTGAGGCCGCGCGGGAACCGGATGGCCGTCGGGTCGCCCTCACGGGCGAGCCGGTCGATGTGCGGGCCGCCGGGGTAGGGGAGGCCCAGCAGGCGGCCGACCTTGTCGAAGGCCTCTCCCGCGGCGTCGTCGAGGGTGGAGCCGAGCTCCGTCACGTCGGTCGCGATGTCGTTCACCATCAGCAGGGAGCTGTGACCGCCGCTCACCACGAGCGCCATCGCCCGCTCCGGCAGGGGTCCGTCCACGAGCTGGTCCACGCACGCGTGACCGATCACGTGGTTCACCCCGTACAGCGGCTTGTTCAGCCCGATCGACAGTGCCTTGGCGGCGGACGCCCCGATGGTGAGCGGCCCCACGAGGCCGGGCCCCGCGGTGACGGCCACGGCGTCGACCTCGGACAGGTCGACGTCGGCCTCGCCGAGCGCACGCTGGATCGTGGGGATCATCGCCTCGAGGTGGGCACGGCTGGCGACCTCGGGGATGATCCCACCGTAGCGCGCGTGCTCTTCCATCGAGCTGGCGACCGCGTCGACCAGCAGCTCGTTTCCGCGGACCAGTGCGACTCCGGTCTCGTCGCAGGAGGTCTCGATACCGAGGACCAGGGGTTCTGCCATGGGCTCCAGCCTAGTTGGTCGGGACGGTACGACGGATGCGGGCCGGCCTGTGGCAGGTCTCATAGTTGAATCTGGAACGATCGCTGGGGGCGATCGTGTTGCAGGGGGCATGACTGAGACGCTCGAGGCCGTCGGCCTCGCCATCGACGACGTGACCGCCGACCGGCTCTTCCGCACGGCGCGCACCGTGACGACGTTCGCCGAGTCGGACGTGACCGACGAACAGCTCGCCGCCGTCTACGACCTCATCAAGTGGGGCCCCACCGCGATGAACGTCAGCCCGCTGCGCGTGCTGGTCGTCCGTACCCCGGAGGCGCGGCAGCGGCTCGTGGCCAACATGCCGGAGGGCAACCAGGAACGCGTGGCGAACGCGCCGGTCACCCTGGTGCTCGCCTACGACCCCGAGTTCCACGAGCGCCTCGACGTGCTGGTCCCGCACATGCCGGGCGCACGCGAGATCTTCGCGGGCGACGACGCAGCGCGCGCCGACGCCGCACGTACCAACGCCCTGCTGCAGGCCGGCTACCTGCTCGTCGGCCTGCGTGCCGCGGGTCTGGCCGCCGGCCCGATGCACGGGGCCTACGACGGCATCGACGCCGAGTTCTTCGGCGAGAACTGCTGGAAGGGCTTCCTCGTGGTCAACGTGAGCGCGGCGGAGGGCGCGGACACGACGCGCCCGCGCGCCCCGCGCCTGTCGTTCTCGGACGTCGCCACCACCATCTGAGCCCGGCCGGGTCACGCGGGCAGGGGGTGGCCCTGGCGCATCTCCTCCACCATCGCCCGGACGACCGGCACCAGGTCGCCACCGTGCGCCGCGGCGACCGCCTGCTGCCGGCGGTAGGACGCCCCCGAGCGGACGATGTCCCGGACCCCGGCGAGCTCCGCCGCGCAGCCGAGCCGGTGCGCGACGGGTTCCAGCTCGACCAGCAGCTTGGCGATGGCGTCGACGACCGGCCCCTGGTTCCCCTCGGCGTCGAGGATCACCGTCGCGTCGAGGCCGTAGCGCGCCGAGCGGAACTTGTTCTCCTGGACGAACCAGGGCGGCAGCACCGGCAGGGCACGGCCCTGGTCCAGCTGCGTGGACAGGTGCTCGACGAGGCAGTGCACGACGGCGGCCAGGGTGAGCGCCTCCGACAGGTTGGTCGGACCGTCGCACACCCGCACCTCCAGCGTGCCGAAGGTCGGCGACGGCCGCACGTCCCAGTGCACCTCGTTGAAGGCCTCGACCGCGCCGACGTGGACCATGTCGCCCGCGTACGCCTCGAGCTCCTGCCAGGTCTCGAACGCGACCGGCAGGCCGGAGCTGGGGATCTGCTGGAACAGGAGCGACCGGTTGGACGCGTAGCCCGTGTGCTCGCCCGCCCAGTAGGGCGACCCGGCCGACAGCGCCTGCAGGTGCGGAAAGTAGGTCAGCATCGCGCGCATCAGCGGGAGCGCCTTGTCGCGGTGCTCGATGCCGACGTGGACGTGCAGCCCCCAGATGATCAGCTGGGCGCCCCAGATCCCCGTGCGCTCCATGATGCGGTTGTAGCGCTCCTTGTCGCCGACCTCCTGGTCGGCGGCCCGGGCGAACGGATGCGTCCCGCCCCCCATGAGGTCGAGGCCGAGCCGGTCGGTCGCCGTCCGGACGCGGTCGAGGGCGTGGCTCAGGTCCGCGCCCGCGCCCGCGACGGTGCGGCACACGCCGGTGACCAGCTCGACCGTGTTCTTCATGAACTCGCCGGTCACGTGCGGGGCGTAGCCCGACGATCCGGGCCGAGGCTCCTCGACGTCGTGCGCCAGGGCCTCGAGCACGGCTGGTCCGGCCTGGGAGAGGTCGGCGGTGCTGGAGTCGACCAGACCGATCTCCCACTCGAGGCCCACGGTGGAGCGTGGGGACGCGCCGAAACCGAGCCGCGCCGGCGAGCTCATACGGGTCCCAGCGGTTCGACGAGCAGTATCTGTTGGTTACCTGCCACGCGTGTGAGCACGATCGTCGCCTCCTCGGTACCGGTGAGCACGAGCTGCTTGCGAAGTTGTTCAGGCACCACGGCGGTGCCTCGCTTCTTGATCGTGATGCGGCCGACGTCTCGCGCCCGCAGGTAGGACTTGAGCCGCTTCAGGCCGAACGGCATCGTGTCGAGCACCCGGTAGCCGGTGGCGATCGGGGCCTGGGCGCCGACGGAGTCCGTGGGGCGCGACGGCGGCAGCTCGGCGGGGCTGTCGGTGGTGACGTAGGCGATGGTCGGGTCGACGAGCCGCCCGCCCAGCTCTGCCGCCGCCTGGCCGACGAGGCCGGCACGGATGACCGCCCCGTCGGGTTCGTAGAGGTACTGACCCACCTCGCCCACGTCCGGTACGACGTCGGAGCCCCGTACCGTGCGGCTCAGGGTGTGGTCCTTCCCGTCGTCGTCGGTGAACGTGCGCAGCACGAGCGCTGAACGGCCTGGGCCGTCGAGCGCGAGCGGGCCGAACCAGATCCCCGCCTCGACCACGTCGCCGCCCACGGAGACCCACTGGGTCTCCGCGTCGTCGGGCAGCCCCTCGTGCGGGATGCCCGGGCCGACCTTGATGCCGACCGCGGCCACCGTCTCGCGCAGGGCCCAGACAGCGTCGAGCGGCGGCTCGTAGGCCCGGGGGTCGAACACCCGGCGGCTCCGTGCGCCCGAGCCGCCGCTCACCCGGCGTGCCGGGTCGGCGTAGACACCCTCGACACCCTCGGCGCGCAGGTCGAGCGCGAGCCCGTCGGCATGCCGCACGTCCGCCTCGGGGAAGTGGCGCAGGTTCCACCGCGCGATGGCGGCGGTGCACTCGTCGAGGTCGGTCGCGACCACGCGGAGGCCGGTCCCGGCGAAGGCGAGCGAGTCCGCGCCGATGCCGCAGGTCAGGTCGGCGAGCGCGGTGACGCCGGCGTCGAGGTAGCGCCGGGCGTGCAGGGCCGCGACCAGGAGCCGGGTGGCCTGCTCCAGCCCGTCCGCCGTGAACAGCATGCCGTCGGCGAAGTCGCCGAACTTGGTCCGCGCCTTGGCGCGCAGCCTGGACTGGGTCACGACGGCCGCCGCGAGGTCCGGCGCTACGCCGTTCTCACGCAGCGTCGTCACGGTCTTCATGGCGTGTCGCTCGTCGTAGGGCGGAAGAGCACCTAGCAGTGCCCAGCCGTCGGGGCTGAGCAGTTTGCTCAGAATCGCCGCATCCATGGGAAGATCTTTCCACGTTTGGCCTGGCGGTGACGAGCGGCTCGACGCAACCTTTTCGTCGGGATGGCGAGTTTTCGGTGTAGCGGCGGCGCGGTGGCCCCGCGGGATGTGAGCAGGTCCACCCGATTGGCACTCGCCTTGACCGAGTGCTAGCGCCGACCTAGATTTGGGGTGTTCACCGCCACGGGACCCCGTTCAACGGGCCCGCGGAGGAGAACCCAGACGTTCATGCCCGCCGGCACCCGCGACGACGGCGGACGGTCGAACGTTCGAGCCACTTACGTCCATCACGCAGCTGATCTCTCGATCCGCTCACGAAAGAGGAGGTCCGACGTGTCGGTCCCCATCAAGCCGCTCGAGGACCGGATCGTCGTCAAGGCTCTCGAAGCCGAGACCACGACCGCTTCCGGCCTGGTCATCCCGGACACCGCCAAGGAGAAGCCCCAGGAGGGCGAGGTTCTGGCCGTTGGTCAGGGCCGCATCGACGACAACGGCAACCGTGTGCCGCTGGACGTCGCTGTCGGTGACAAGGTGATCTACTCCAAGTACGGCGGCACCGAGGTCAAGTACGCGGGTGAGGAGTACCTGGTGCTCTCGGCTCGCGACGTCCTCGCCGTGGTCGTGAGCTGACCCCAGCCCACGCCAGCTAGAAGAACGAGAGCCCCGCACCGGACGGTGCGGGGCTCTCGTCTGCCCGGGCTGAATCGGTCGTCCGGCGACGGTGCGTGCAGCGGCGCTGCTGCAGGACCGGAGGGCGACCAGCCGGCGGGCCAAGAAGTTGTTCAGGCGGAGACGGACTTGCCGGCCAGGATGGCCGAGCGCTCGTCCTCGCTGAGCCCGCCCCACACGCCGTACGGCTCACGGACGCGGAGCGACTGCTCGCGGCACTGCATCATCACGGGGCAGGAGCGGCAGATGGCCTTCGCCGCCTCCGCACGCCTGCGGCGCGTCGACCCGCGCTCGCCCTCGGGGTGGAAGAACAGGGTGTCGTCCGCGTCGCGGCACGAGCCCTGGTACTGCCATTCCCACAGTTCCATCACCGGACCGGGAAGCCTCGAGATCTCCGTCATGCCGAACAACCTACAAGTTGTGCAGAAGTTGTTCAAGGGGCAGTTTCTCCGATTGTGCGTCGAATCGGGTCAGGCAAGCGCGTCAGGCCTGACCGGTTTTGTTCCGTTCTGAGTTGGATTCCACCGAGATCGGCGGCACGCCGGGTTTCGCAGTGGCGCGGAGAGGTCCAGGTCGGCAGAATCGAGTCCATGACTTCTTCGCGGCCTGCCCAGAGCTCGGGCGGGTCACGTACATCCAGCCCCGGACTGGCAGTCGCTGCCGTAGCCAGACGCCTCGGGGTCGCGCCAGCCACCCTGCGCACGTGGGACCGCCGGTACGGGCTCGGACCATCGGGCCGCACGGCCGGGTCCCACCGCCGCTACACGCCGGACGACGTCGCACGGCTCCTCGTGATGCGCCGCCTGACGCTCGAGGGTGTCGCACCCGTGGACGCCGCGCGGGCCGCGGTCGAGGCAGGGGAGGCCGAGCTCGAGGTCGCCAGCCGGACGGCTCCCGCGCTGCCCGCCGTGCAGGTCGAGGGCGACCCGGACGCCGAGGAACCCGAGTTCGCCGAGACGTTCCTCGGCACCGTCGAGGCACCGGCCGCGACCGATGGCGGAGCCGCCGGCACGTCCGGCGATCCCGGGACCGCCGCGTCGTCGGACGGCGACCCGGGGGAGGAACCACGCGGTCGAGCCCGCCTGCGGGCGCTGCCCGGCGGCGCGACCGGCGGCGACGCCCCCGCGCCGGCCGGCCCGCGGGCGACGGCGTCCCGGGCACCGACGTCCGGCAGGGTCTCCGCGCTGGTCGACGCGGCGCTCGCGTACAGCAGGACCGCCTGCGACAACCTGCTCGCCCTCGGTCCCGAGGGAGACCCGGCCACGTGGTGGACCGAGCTGGTGGAGCCGGCGTGGCTGCGCCTGTCGGAGCGCACCGTCCTCGCCGGCCCCGGTGAGATGCCCGAGGTGGTGCTGGCGACGGCCGCGCTGCGCGCGCTGCGCCACTACACCGAGGAGTTCGAGCGCATGATGGTCGAGGCGGGCGGCCCGCCGGCCAACCACCCGAGCCGGATGCGCAAGATCGTCCTGGTCTTCGCCGCGCCCGACGAGGTGGTGCCGCTGTCCGCGCACGCGCTCGCCGCGGCGCTCGCCGCGCAGGGCTCGATGGCGCGGATCGTCACCGGCCCGGCGAGCACCCACCGCTCGGTCGAGCTGGTCACCATGGTCCGCCCGACGGCGGTCGTGCTGGCCACCACGCAGACCAAGCCGGACCTCGACGTCGTGCACGCGGTGAACGAGAGCTATCCGGAGCTGCCGATCTTCGTGGGCCTGCGGGCGGACGCCGCCGCGACGGACCTGCCGTTCGGACCCACGGTGCAGCGGGTCCGTTCGTTCACCGGGCTGCTGCACGAGGTGCTGGCCGTCATCAAGGCGAGGTGACGCACGCCTCGGGCGGGCCGGTCCGCCTGGCCAGGATGCGTGGCCGCTCGGGTCGTAGACTTGCTGCATGACGGACCAGACCTCGCCGGCGGACCCGTTCGGGTTTCTCGGGCTCACCTATGACGACGTCCTGCTGCAGCCGGGTTACTCCGACCTGGCGCCGTCGGACATCGACACGACGTCTCGCCTGACGCGCGAGATCTCGCTCAAGATCCCGCTGCTGTCAGCGGCCATGGACACGGTCACCGAGTCGGCCATGGCCATCGCCATGGCCCGCCAGGGTGGCCTCGGTGTGCTGCACCGCAACCTCTCGATCGAGGACCAGGCCTACCAGGTCGACCTCGTGAAGCGGACCCAGACCGGCATCATCACCAACCCCGTCACGATCGGCCCGGACGCCACGCTCGAGGAGCTCGACACCCTCGCGGGCCAGTTCCGGATCTCGGGTTTCCCCGTGGTCGACGCCGGCAACAAGCTCATCGGCATGGTGACCAACCGCGACCTGCGCTTCACGCCCGTCGCCGAGTGGGCCACCACCAAGGTGGACGAGGTCATGACGCCACAGCCCCTGATCACGGGGCCGTCGACCATATCGCGGGACGACGCGACGCTGCTGCTGCGCAAGCACAAGCTGGAGCGCCTGCCGCTGATCGACCCCGACGGCCGCATCACCGGGCTCATCACCGTCAAGGACTTCGTGAAGTCCGAGCAGTTCCCCGACTCGTCCAAGGACAGCCAGGGCCGACTCATGGTCGGTGCCGCGATCGGCTACTTCGGTGACGCGTGGCAGCGGGCCACCGAGCTGATCGAGGCCGGGGTGGACGTGCTCGTCGCCGACACCGCGCACGGCAACGTCCGCATGCTGATCGACATGGTCAAGCGGCTCAAGACCGACCCGGCCACCAAGGACGTCCAGGTGATCGGCGGGAACGTGGCCACCCGTCAGGGTGCGCAGGCGTTCGTCGACGCGGGCGCCGACGCCGTGAAGGTCGGCGTCGGACCGGGCTCGATCTGCACCACCCGTGTCGTGACCGGTGTCGGCGTACCGCAGATCACCGCCGTCTACGAGGCCTCGCTCGCCTGCAAGCCGGCCGGCGTGCCGGTCATCGCCGACGGCGGCCTCAAGCACTCCGGTGAGATCGGCAAGGCCATCGTGGCCGGTGCCGACAGCGTGATGCTGGGCTCGCTCTTCGCGGGCTGCGAGGAGACGCCGGGCGACCTCGTGCTCGTGAACGGCAAGCAGTTCAAGACCTACCGCGGCATGGGCTCGATGGGCGCCATGTCCTCGCGTGGGAAGAAGTCCTACTCCAAGGACCGGTACTTCCAGGCCGAGGTCACGAGCGACGACAAGATCGTGCCCGAGGGCATCGAGGGTCAGGTCGCCTACAAGGGGCCGCTGGCCACCGTGGCTCACCAGCTCATCGGCGGACTGCACCAGACCATGTTCTACACCGGCGCGCGGACCGTCCCGGAGCTGCAGGCTAACGGCAAGTTCATCCGCATCACGTCGGCGTCGCTCAAGGAGAGCCACCCGCACGACGTGCAGATGACGGTCGAGTCGCCGAACTACAGCGGCTTCTGATACCCAGTTCTCGACCTGTCAGACCCACAGATCACTCGGGTGACCTGTGGGTCTGACACGTTGCCGGGCGTCGGACAGGTCAGTCGCCCACCGTGCGGTGCACCGGCCACACCCCCGACGCACCAGGGCCGTCCAGACCCTGCTCGCGGCGCCACTCGTTGAAGCTCACCGCCCACTGGCGGTGCGCACCGATCTGTTGCTGGTGCAGGTCGGCCAGGGGCATGCGCGCCAGCTGGGGGAACCGGCGGGCCAGCGCCTCCAGCACGTCGAGGGTGGCGAGGACGTCCACCTCGGCGGTGTGCAGGTCGCCGTCGGACGTGACTCCGTACCACTGCGACAGGTCACCGAGGCGGCGCTTGCCCACGCGGTACCGGTCCAGCCAGCGGTCGATGACGAGCGGGTCCACCACCGGCTCCACGGGGTGGCCCAGGCGCTGCGGGAGGGTCTTGAGCCCGTGGCGCAGGAGCTCCGAGTCGAGCAGGGAGAGGTCGAAGGCCGCGTTGTAGGCGACGACGGGCACGCCGTCGGCCAGATGGCCGGCGAGGTCGGCCGCGATCTCCTCGAGCGCCTCCAGCGGCGGGACGCCGTGAGTGCGTGCGTGCTCCGTCGAGATGCCGTGGATCGCCGACGCCTCCGCCGGGATCTCCACCCCCGGGTCCATCAGCCAGGTGCGGACCTCCGTGCCCACCCCTGGCGTACGCAGCACCAGGGCCGCGGTGACGATGCGGTCGCCCGCGACGTCCACCCCCGTCGTCTCCGTGTCGAAGCCCAGCAGCGGCCCGTCGATCCAGGTCTCGTTCATGGTGTCCTCCCTGCTCGTCCGGGTTTTTGTGGCCATGCGCCTCGCTCGGTACGGCCGCCCGGTGCGTCCAGGGAGAACCTTGCCACCGGTCACCGACACTGTGGTCTGCCCCACCCCGCACATCACGGGAACCTGCGCGCCGCACCAGGTCCGATGGGTAGGCTTGGCAGGGTGAGCAACGAGATCGAGATCGGACGCGGCAAGCGCGGGCGGCGCGCCTATTCCTTCGACGACATCGCGGTGGTGCCGTCCCGGCGTACGCGCGACCCGAAGGACGTCTCGGTGGGTTGGCAGATCGACGCCTACCACTTCGACCTGCCGATCGTCGCGGCCCCGATGGACTCGGTGATGAGCCCGGCCAGCGCGGTGGCGCTCGGCCGGTTCGGTGGTCTCGGCGTGCTCGACCTCGAGGGCCTCTGGACGCGCTACGAGTCGCCCGAGCCGCTGCTGGAGGAGATCGCGGCGCTGCCCGGCGACGAGGCGACGCGCCGCATGCAGGCGATCTACTCGGAGCCCATCAAGCCGGAGCTCATCACGCAGCGTCTCAAGGAGATCCGGGCCGCCGGCGTCACGGTCGCCGGTGCGCTCACCCCGCAGCGCACGCAGGAGTTCTACAAGACCGTGGTCGACGCGGGCGTCGACCTGTTCATCATCCGCGGCACCACGGTCTCGGCGGAGCACGTGTCGGGCAACGCCGAGCCGCTCAACCTCAAGCGGTTCATCTACGAGCTGGACGTGCCGGTCGTCGTCGGCGGGGCCTCCACCTACACCGCCGCGCTGCACCTGATGCGCACGGGCGCCGCGGGTGTGCTGGTCGGGTTCGGCGGCGGCGCCGCCCACACCACCCGCGTCAGCCTGGGCATCCACGCCCCCATGGCCACCTCGATGGCCGACGTCGCGGCCGCCCGACGGGACTACCTGGACGAGTCCGGCGGCCGCTACGTGCACGTCATCGCCGACGGCGGCGTGGGCCACTCCGGCGACATCGTCAAGGCCGTGGCCTGCGGCGCGGACGCCGTGATGCTCGGCGCGGCACTCGCGCGCGCGGCCGAGGCGCCGGGCCAGGGCTTCCACTGGGGGCCGGAGGCCCACCACCCGCAGCTGCCCCGCGGCGAGCGGGTCGAGGTGGGCACGGTCGGCACCCTCGAGGAGATCCTCTTCGGCCCGGGCAAGCAGGCCGACGGCACCCTGAACCTCGTGGGCGCGCTGCGGCGCGCCATGGCGACCACCGGCTACTCCGACCTCAAGGAGTTCCAGCGGGTCGAGGTCGTCGTGTCCCCGTACCAGCCGCGATGAGCGAGCTGCCCGAGCCGCTCGCCCCGGTCCTCGCCGCGGCGCCCGCCGCGGACGGCGAGTTCGTGGAGATCGCCGACGCCGACGTCGAGCAGGTCGTCGAGCTGTGGAAGACCTGCGAGCTGACCCGCCCCTGGAACGACCCCTACGTCGATATCGCCGACGCTCGCGCGGGCGACGGCTCGACGGTCCTGGTCGCGCGGGCCGACGGCCGGGTGGCCGCCACCGCGATGGCCGGCCACGACGGGCATCGCGGTTGGCTCTACTACGTGGCGGTCGCGCCGGAGCTGCGGAGCACGGGCCTCGGCCGGGCGGCAGTGGTCGCCGCCGAGGCGTGGCTCGTCGCCCGCGGTGCGCGCAAGATCCAGCTCATGGTGCGGACCACCAACGAGGACGCGCGCGGCTTCTACGGCCGGATGGGTTACACCGATCAGGAGTGCACGGTTCTGGGGCGCTGGATCGACGCCGACTGAGGGCGCGTCGGGCGAGGTGAGCGTGCCGCGACGGGCTCGCTGACCAACCCGGCATGAAAGTTAGTTTCACACATCTATCAATACGTGGTGCAGGGTTTTGCGCGTAGGGTGGCCGCCATGATCGACGACGCAGCAGCCGACGCAGCGGCTAGTGGTGCGGTCGGCGGCGTGCTCGACCCGGAGCACCCGCAGGGGACCTTTGTCCTTGAGCCAGGGGTGATGGCCCCGCTCGTGGCTCGGATCGCGACCTCCGAGGGATCGGGTACGCACAGGTCCATGTGCCCCTTCACGGGCGCTCCGCTCGTGACGTTCCCGGTATCTTCCGGTGAGGACGTCGCCGCGTGCGTCGTCCGGGCCCGAGTGGCGCAGCGAAGTTGGGCGCGCCTGCCGGTACGGGACCGGGCCGGAGTCCTGCAGCGGCTCGGCCGGATCGTCCTGGAGCGGCAGTCCGAGGCGCTCGACCTGATCCAGCTCGAGACCGGCAAGTCGCGCCGCGCGGCCTTCGAGGAGATCGCGGACATCGCGCAGGTCGCCCGGCACTACGCCGTGCGCGGCGAGCGCTACCTCTCGTCCCGCCGGGCGCTCGGCATGGTCCCGCTGCTCGCGGGCGTGCAGGTGCATCGCAGGCCGGTCGGCGTGGTGGGAGCGATCTCGCCGTGGAACTACCCGCTGGTGCTCGCGCTCTCCGAGGCGCTGCCCGCGCTGCTGGCCGGCAACGCGGTGGTGCTCAAGCCCGACCCTCAGACCACCCTCACCGCGCTCTGGGCCGCCGAGGCCCTGGACGACGCGGGCCTGCCCGCCGGCCTGTTCCAGGTGGTCGCCGGCGGGCCGGAGGCCGGCGAGGCGCTGATCGAGCACGTGGACCACATCGCGTTCACCGGTTCGACGGCGACGGGCCGCAAGGTCGCGGCGCGCGCGGGCGAGCGCCTGATCGGTGCCACGCTCGAGCTCGGCGGCAAGAACGCGCTCTACGTGACCGACGACGTCGATGTCGACGCCGCCGTCCCCGGCATCGTGCGCGCCTGCTTCTCGAACGCCGGCCAGCTCTGTGTGTCCATCGAGCGCCTGGTGGTGCACGAGGCGGTCGCGGAGGAGTTCGTCGCCAAGTTCGTCCGCGCCGTGCGGAGCCTTCGGCTGGGTCCGGCCCTCGACTACTCGGCCGAGGTGGGCTCGCTCACCTCCGCGGCGCAGCTCGACAAGGTGACGGCCCATGTGGACGACGCCCTGGCACGCGGTGCCCGGGTGCTCGCCGGCGGGGTGCACCGCGCCGACGTCGGCCCGTACTTCTATGCGCCGACAGTGCTGGACGACGTGCCGGCGCAGGCGGTGGTCACGCGCGAGGAGACGTTCGGGCCGGTCGTCACGATCACGCGTGTCGACTGCGACGAGGACGCCGTCGCCGTCATGAACGACACCGAGTACGGGCTGCACTCCGCGGTGTGGTCCCGGGACGTCGGACGGGCGCGCCGGGTGGGTGCGCGGGTCGAGACGGGCTCGGTGGCGATCAACGACGGGTACACGATGACCTGGGGTTCCGTCTCGGCGCCGCTCGGCGGCTGGAAGGCCTCCGGGCTGGGCGGGCGGCACGGGGCGGCGTCGATCGACGGGCTCACCCGACAGCAGACCGTCGTGACCGCCCGGGGTGCCCGGTTCGGCGCCACGCTCGACAGTCTCTACGGCCTCGGCGGGGACACCCCGAGCCGGGTCCTCACCACCGCGCTGGAGGCGATGCGCAAGCTGCGCATGGCGTGAACCGGTGGCGCGGCGCAGGAAGTGAACGGCCTTCACCGGGCCGGGTACGCTCACCCGCATGACGACGCAGCTCCACGCCTTCTGGAAGTCCGCCACCACCCTGCCGGTCATCGGTGGGCTGCTCGGCAAGCGGATCTTCACGGCGGCCTACACCTTCAAGGCCCCGTACTTCGGCAGCATCGCCCCGCGCGTGGTCGACATGCGGCCGAACTACGGCGAGGTGGTGGTGCCCAACCGGCGTCGCAACCGGAACCACATCGGCACGGTGCACGCCATCGCGGTCTGCAACGGGCTCGAGATGGCCATGGGCTCGCTCGCCGAGGCGACCGTGCCCGACGACAAGCGCTGGCTGCCCAAGGGCATGGAGGTCGCGTACCTCGCGAAGTCGACCGGTGACGTGACCTGCGTGGCCGAGACCGACCAGGCCCAGTGGGACGGCGACGACCGGAACCTGCCGGTGCGCGTGCGCGGTGTCCTGGCCGACGGGACGGTGGTGGTCGAGGGCACGATTCACCTGTGGGTCACGCCCAAGAAGAAGTGACCGGCTCCGACCTGTCAGGTCAGCGGGGGCGGCGGCGGGCCAGGGAGCGGACAGCGGCCTTCCAGCTCGCCGGCAGCTCGCGCACGTGCCACCACGCCGCCTGCGCCGGCACCGCGGTCGCGGCGCTCACGCCGATCCCGACCGCGTCGAGCCCGGCCTCCACGCAGGAGTAGAGCGTGCGGCGCAGGTGGTAGTCCTGCGTCACGACGACGGCGGTGCGCACGCCGAACAGGTCGTAGGCGCGCCGGCACGTGGCCGTGGTGTTGAAGCCCTGCCGGTCCAGCACTATCGCGTGGTCCGGGACACCGAGGTCGTTGTCCAGGAGCCAGCCGCGCATGGAGCCCGGCTCGTCGTAGCGGGTGCCGTCCGGGTTGTCGTGCGCGTCGCCGCTCAGGATGACCGTCGGCGCGATACCGGCACGGTAGAGCTCCGCGCCGGCCTCGACACGTCGGCGCAGGTACGTGGACGGCGTCCCGTCGGAGCGGAGTCCCGCACCGAGCACGATGACGGCGTCGGCCTTCTCGATCTCGCTGTGGTCGTTCCGCACGCGGGTGTGCCCGGTGGCCTGCACCGCGGCGACGGGGACGATGAAGGCGACGGCGAGCACGCCCGCGACGAGGCCGGCGACCTTGAGGGGAGTCACGAGCGGAACCGTACCGTGCTCTGGCCGTTGCGTGGGGCGGCGGCGTGCGGCGGCGTGCGGCGGCGAGGAGCGGTGTGCGGCGGCGTGCGGCAGCGAGGAGCGGCGTGGTCGGCAAGACGTCAGGTCATCGGTAACTCGGGTTGCCGACCACCTGACGTCTTGCCGACCACATGGGTCCGTCGCGGCGCTAGGCGGCCAGCCTCCCCAGCTCTTCCCGGAGGTTTGTCTCCGCGGCGGCCTGCCAGCGAGCCGCACCTGGTGCGGTGCGGAAGAGGGGACCGCCGGCCAGGAGCGCGCGGAGGACCTCGGAGCGTCCGGCGCGGAACAGCGGATCGGGCACGTCGCAGTACTCGGCGCGCACCTGCAGCGTGTACCGGGTGTAGACGGCGGGGCTGCCGCCGACCACCGCCAGGTCGGCGTCGCTGACCAGGCCGCCGACGACGTCGTCGGGCGCGGGGTCGTGGTCCGCCGTGACCAGGACGAGGCGTGCGACCTCGTCGAGGTCCTCGCCCGTGACACCGTTGCCCGCCAACGGGCCGAGCAGCTCGGCGACCAGCGCCGCCGAGCGCTCCTCGTCCTGCCCGGCGACGCCGTCGTGCACCGCGTCGTGGAACCAGAGGGCGAGGCGGGCGTGCCAGAGCGCGCGCTCCGAGACACGGGCCTCGCCGGCGATGGAGTCGAGCGCGTCGAGGGCCACGGCCAGGTGCAGGGTGGTGTGGTAGACCCGGTGCGGCTCGCGCCAGCGGTCCACCAGCTCCTCGCCGGCCTTGTGCGCGAGGACCGGGTCGGCCCACAGGGCGTCCCACCGGGTCAGGAGGGCCGGACGCTTGGCGCGGCTGCGCTCGGCGCCCGGGACGCGCAGACCGGAGGTTGCCAGGCGGCGGGCCAGGTCGCCACCCTCCGCGGGCACCGCACCCGCCGCGACGAGCGCGGCGTACCGCTCGGCCGGGACGTCGTAGTGGTCGAGGTCGAACGCCCGGTCGGGCACGCCCTGCGCGCGGGCGAAGAGGCGGAGCTCTTGCAGCGACCCGTCCGAGACCAGGTGGGAGAACAGGGTCCCGTGCGCGGGCCAGGCCGGCGGGTCGATGAGGAGGGTCACTGGACGAGCCTACGGCGGGTCGGGTGATCGCCTGCACTACGGCCGGGGCATAAGGCTTGGTCGCGGCGGGGTGCTTCTGGCTGTGCGTCGTGGTCTGCGGGTGATCTTTGGTGAATCACCCGCAGAGTTGCTCATTCTGGTCATTGGACCCCAACCTGTGGAAAACGAAGGCTCAGAAGAAGGAACCCTTTACGTGGAAGGGCTTCCTCACCGAGACAGCGGTCGGTGCGGCCTCTGTGCGGTCGCGAGTCGCATCGCGCCGACAGCAACGGCGGCGGCTTCTGGCGCGATCCGATCGGTGACCTCTGCGGTTTCTCAGCGTGCGTCGTCGGCTGCGCAGGCGATGGCGTCCGCTGTGTCGCGGAACAGGTCGACGGCTGCTGCGGCGGCGGCGCGGCAGCGGATCTCGAGTGCTGTGTCGGGCTTGAAGCAGCGCTTGTCGGGGTCTGGTTGCTCGTTTGCTGGGTCTACCGGGGTGTTGATGGCGGACGGCTCCGTCAAGGCGATCGACCAGGTCGAGCCTGGTGACGAGGTGGTGGCCACTGATCCGGAGAGTGGCGAGCAGGAGTCCAGGCCGGTCGAGGCGGTGCATGGTCACGACGACGTCATGCTCACCCTGGTCCTGACGACCAGCACTGGTGAGAAGCGCGAGATCCTGACGACCGAGGACCACCCGTTCTGGTCGCAGTCGGATCAGGAGTTCCAGCGGGCTGACGAGCTTGCTCCGGGTGAGCAGGTGCTGACCGCGGACGGTGGCAGCATGGAGGTCCACGCGATCGAGACCGAGGAGGTGACCTACGGGCCGGCCTGGAACCTAACTGTCCAGGGCCTGCACACCTACAGCGTGATCGCTACCGGTGCTGATGTCGGTGCTGGCACCACCCGCGGGCCACCCGCTCACGCTCAGACCGACGCAGTCCTTGTTCACAACTGTCCGATTGCCCCTGGTCAACCGGGTGCGGCAGGTGCAGGTGCGCGGGGCGGGGGCCATGGTTCGCCGGGCAGCCTGGCAGACAACCTCGGCGACGATGTCGTCTTTCACTACACGGACGAGACTGGACTTAATGGCATTACGGGTAGTGGCGTGCTCAAGCCGGACGGTAAGGGTCGAGTGTTCGTAACGCAGGAGATGCTTTCGGCTGGTGACGCTCACAATGTGCTCTTCGCCGGCGCGCCGAGCCATGCGGGGCGAGGGAGCCACCTTCTCGCTATTCGATTGCGGGAGGGGGCAGCAGTGGAGCAGCAGGTGCAGAGATTTGAGCTAGTGCACCAGGGGGCACTCAGGTTTGATCCCTCAGATATTGTGTTCTCGGGGATAAATCCGTTCTGACGACTGGAGGATCAGTGATTATCGACTTAAGTGCGCAGGAGTGCGAGAAGGCATTTGAAGCGATCGTTCGGCTCAAGTTTGATGACGATGATGATGTTCCCGGGCCGTATTTCGCCAGCCCTTTTGTGTCGAGTGCCCTGGCGAAGATGTTCTCGGCCCTGATGGAGGAGGCGGAGACCTCAGGGGATCGCCGAAGCGTCGACGCGTGGCTGAAGTGGCGCAATTGGAAGAACCGTTCGCACGAGAGGCGGATCCTGGTTCGTCGCGCTGCATCGTGGGGACCTTGGGATGGGTGGAGCGACGGAGAGCGTGCGGACGTTCTTCGTTACGGCGCGGCACCGTTCTTGCTGAGCGATTCGGATGTCGATGACCTCATTGCAGAGATCGACGCTGTGAGGAATTGAACATCCTTGTGGGATGGTCATGAGAAATGTTATAGCCGATGGTTTCTCGACTCAGAATTCATGAGCGCAATTCGGAGTACTGCGCGGCCGAACAGAATGCGAAAGCCCTGCGGGTTGATCTGATGGCCAGTCCTCAATGTCGTGCAACCTTGAATGTAGTTCTCTCTTTGACAAGGATCAGAAAATGAACGACATCGGCTTTTACGTGTTCCTCGCCCTCGTCATCGCAGCCAGCTTCGTCGTGGCGAACTGGCTATTTCGTCGGGCGGCAGCCAAGCGCTCCGGTTCTGGCGTCGTGCAGCTGGTGGTCTGGGCGCGCTCGGGCAAGGTTCCCGGCCTGAAGCGGCAGAAGAAGTGGGTCAAGGCCACGGCGCGTGTGGGTGAGTCCGGGAGTCTGGTGTGGGTCAAGCCCGCTGGCGATCCAGTGGCGGTGACCCTGCGGAGCCATGAGTCGCGCCCGCGGAACAAGAGCGACCTGTGGTTCCTCGACCCGGGGACCCCGGTCTGGGAGGCCGTAACCGCCGACGGCCAGGAGCTGGGCATCGTGATTCCGCAGTCACGTGAGCACTGGTTCGTCAAGCAGCTGCCGGCCGCGGATGAGCCGGCGATGCTCTTGTAGGCTGCCTACGCCACCTCGTACGGCCAGTAGAACTGCGCACGCCAGGACTGCACACAATAGAACGGCCCCGCCGGAAATCCGGCGGGGCCGCTCTGTTTGAGCACCGGGTCAGCTCACGGCAGGGTGACCGCGAGCTCAACCCCTGCGGCGCGAGAGAGCGCGAGAGCACGCACGACAGAGCCCGTGGCGAGCAGTGCTCACCACGGGCTCGGGTCGTCAGGATCGGATGATCACGCCTGCGGAGATCCAGCAGGTGCGTCGGGCGCGGCGGCTGATGCCGGCGCTGCCGCGAGCTCGGCTGCCGTCCTGCGCTTGCGCGCCGTCCGAACCAGGTCGGACAGTTCTCGTCCGCCACCTCGGTCAGCGCCGAGCCCTCGAAGACGTACCGCTTGCCGGTGAATCCGTCCTCGGCGTAGTCCTGCACCTTGGCAGCGCCCTCACCAAGGTCTTCGCTGTCCATCTCTGCGAGCAGCTCGGCGGAGGTCATCCCCGCAGCGTCTGCGGCCTGGTCCGACACGGCGAGCAGCATCGTGCCCGTGGCGGTGTCGTCGCTGTTGAGCGTGAGGTCCACGCCCATTTTCACGCAGGCCGAGAGGAGTAGTGCGCTCAGAAGCAGCGTGGCGGCGCCGAGCGCGCGCCGTGCGTTGCTCATGCGCGAAAAATCGCGGCCCCGTTCGTCGGAAATAGACCTTCCCTTGAGTCCTGCCTCGTTTCACCCGGCAGTCTGCCGGATCGTCAGGCGGACGTGACCGGAGGCCTCACTGCTCGACAAGCTCCATCGTCTGCCGCGCGATCGCCAGCTCCTCGTTGGTCGGCACCACCATGACCAGCGGCGCCTGCTCACTCGAACCCGCCGAGACCACCCGCGCCTCGTCCGACCGCGCCTCGTTCGCCGCCGGGTCGATCGTGAGCCCGAGGAACTTCAGGTCCCGCACCACGCCCGAGCGGATGCGGTGGTCGTTCTCGCCCACACCGGCGGTGAACGTCAGCACGTCGATGCCGCCCAGCACCGCCGCGTACGCACCCACGTACTTGCGCAGCCGGTGCAGGTACACCTCCAGGGCGAGGCGCGCGTCGCCGTCGCCCGTGTCGGCCAGCTTTCGCACCTCGCGCATGTCGTTCACCCCCGACATGCCCAGCAGGCCGGACCGCTTGTTGAGCAGCGTGTCGACGTCGGACGCGGACAGGCCGGACCGCACCAGGTGGAACACGATGCCCGGGTCCACGTCTCCGGGGCGGGTGCCCATCACGAGGCCCTCGAGCGGCGTGAACCCCATCGACGTGTCGACCGGGCGCCCACCCAGGACCGCCGACGCCGACGCGCCGTTGCCCAGGTGCAGCACCACCTGGCGCAGCGTCTCGGGACCGCGGCCCTCGGCCGCCAGCTTGGCGACGACGGCCGGGTGGGCGGCCACAGCGGCCGACACGAACTCGTGCGACGTGCCGTGGAAGCCGTACCGGCGGATGCCGTGCTCGGCGGTGACCTTGCGGTCCAGGGCGTAGGTCGCGGCGGCGGCGGGCAGCGGTGCGAAGAAGGCCGTGTCGAACACCGCGACGTGCGGCAGGTGCGCCAGCAGCTCGCGCGCCACCTCGATGCCCTTGACCGCGGCGGGGTTGTGCAGCGGCGCGAGCGGGATGAGGTCGCGCACGGCGGCCACGACGTCGTCGTCGACCAGCGTGGGCTCGGTGAACACCGCACCGCCGTGCACCACCCGGTGCCCGACGGCGGCGATGCCGGCGTCCGCGAGGGACGGACCCGACTCGTCGAAGAGGTCGAGCACGAGGCGCAGCGCCGCACCGTGGTCCGGCACCCGTGAGTCGCGGACCGTCTCGGCGTCGCCGGACTGGTGCGTGGCCGACCCGGTGGACTCGCCGATCCGCTCGACGATGCCACCCGCTATCGACCGGCCGGACGCCGGGTCCACGAGCTGGTACTTCAGCGACGACGAGCCGGAGTTGAGAACAAGAACGGTAGCCACAGGGCGAGCCTTTCAGAAGTCCGGTTGCTGTGGGCGCGATCTTCGTCACGTCGCGCCGGTCTGCGGCGCGATGTTCGCGCCGACAACCACGTCAGGGGGTCTGGGCCTGGATCGCCGTGATCGCCACCGTGTTCACGATGTCCTGGACCAGTGCGCCGCGGGACAGGTCGTTCACCGGCTTGTTCAGGCCCTGCAGCACCGGTCCGACGGCGACCGCCCCCGCCGACCGCTGCACCGCCTTGTAGGTGTTGTTGCCGGTGTTCAGGTCGGGGAACACGAACACGGTGGCCCGCCCGGCGACGTCGGACTCGGGGAGCTTGGACGCGGCGACCGAGGCGTCGACGGCGGCGTCGTACTGGATGGGGCCGTCGACGTCGAGCTCAGGGGCGCGCTCACGGACCAGACCCGTGGCGGTGCGCACCTTGTCGACGTCGGCGCCCGTTCCCGACTCGCCGGTCGAGTACGACAGCATCGCGATGCGCGGCTCCACGCCGAACTGCGCGGCGGTGGCCGCCGAGGAGACCGCGATGTCGGCCAGCTCGTCCGACGTGGGGTCGGGGATGACGGCGCAGTCGCCGTACACGAGCACCCGGTCCTCCAGGCACATGAGGAACACCGACGACACGGACGACGTACCGGGCTTGGTCTTGATGATCTCGAACGACGGCCGGATCGTGTGCGCCGTCGAGTGGGCGGCGCCGGACACCATGCCGTCGGCCAGGCCGAGGTGCACCATCATCGTGCCGAAGTACGAGACGTCGGTGACGATCTCCCGTGCCCGCTCGACGGTCATCCCCTTGTGGGCGCGCAACCGGGCGTACTCGGTGGCGAACCGCTCCACGTGCTCGGGGTCGTGCGGCGACAGCACGCGCGCGGCCTCGATGTCCAGGCCGAGCTCGGCGGCGCGGGCCCGGATCGGCTCATCGGAGCCGAGGATCGTGAGGTCCGCGATCTGCCGGGCCAGCACCGTGGACGCGGCGCGGAGGATCCGGTCGTCGGAGCCCTCCGGCAGCACGATGTGCCTGCGGTCGTTGCGGGCCCGCTCGATGAGCTGGTACTCGAACATCAGCGGCGTGACGACCTGCGGGCGCGGCAGGTCCAGGCGGGCGGCCAGCGCCGCGGCGTCGACGTTGCGCTCGAACAGGGCGCGCGCGGTCTCGACCTTGCGCACCGAGCCCTTGTCCACGCGGCCACGGGTCTCCGCCGCGGCACTGGCGGCGCGGTACGTGCCCAGCTCCGTGGTGATGACGGGCAGCTTGGGCCGCATCGCCTCCAGCAGCTCCGCGGGCCGGCCCTGCGGGTAGAACCCGCCGTTGAGGATGATCCCCGCCAGGGACGGGAACGACGGCGTGAGGTGCGTGGTGAGCAGGCCGATCAGCAGGTCGGTCCGGTCGCCGGGGGTGATCACGACGGCGCCGTCGGTCAGCCGTTCGAGCAGGTGCTCGAAGCTCATCGCGCCGACCTGCAGCTCGAGCGCCTCGCGGACCAGCAGCTCCGGGTCGCCCAGCACGAGCGTGCCGTCGACGGCCTCCAGGAGCTGGCCCACCGTCGGCGCCTGCAGGAACGGCTCCTCCGGGATGGTCCAGACCGGTAGGTCGGGCTGAGCCGTGGCCAGCAGGGACCGCACGTCGAGCGCGCTGTGGGTGTCCGCGCGGTTGACGACCAGACCGATCGCCTGGGCGTGGTGCGCCGCCAGCTCGGCGAGACTCACCTCGGCCAGGGCCCGGATGTCCTCGGGTGCCCGCTCGCGGCCCGAGACGACGAGCAGCACCGGCGCGCCGAGGTTCGCCGCGATCCGCGCGTTGAACGAGAGCTCGGTCGGGCCGGCGACGTCGGTGTAGTCGGTGCCGAGCACCACCACCGAGTCGCAGCGCGCCGCGAGTTCGTGGAACCGGGACACGATGCGGCTCAGTGCCGCCTCCGGGTCCGCGTGCACGTCCGCGTAGGTCACGCCGATGGCGTCGGCGTACCCGACGTCGACGCCGTCGTGCTCCAGGAGGAGCTCGAGCACGTGGTCACGCTCCCCGCTGGTGTCCTCGGCCTCCGTGGCGCGCGACACCGGCCGGTAGACCCCGACCCGCTGGCCCTTGCGGACCAGCAGGTCGAGGACGCCCAGGGCGACCGTCGACTTACCGCTGGCGCCTTCGGGGGATGCAATGACGATGCTGCGCGTCGCGCCGGTCACGTGCCGCTCCATGTTCGCTCTGTGATATTTGGTGCTACTCGTTGTCTCCACCAGTGCCGAGCGTAGCGTCAACCTGGTCCCCGTCGGCCAGGTCCTGGGCGTCGGGCCAGACCCAGTCGCGCACCTCCGGGATGTCGTCGCCGTGCTCACGGGTCCAGGCGCGAGCCCGCAGCCGCGCGTCCTGCATGCGCTGGCGCAGCACGGCCTGGCCGCTGCCGAGCGACGGCACGCGGTCGATGACGTCGATCACCAGGTGGTACCGGTCGAGGTCGTTGAGCATGACCATGTCGAACGGCGTCGTCGTGGTGCCCTCCTCCTTGTACCCGCGCACGTGGATGTTCGGGTGGCCCGCGCGACGGTAGGTCAGGCGGTGGATGAGCCAGGGGTACCCGTGATACGCGAAGATGATCGGACGGTCGGTCGTGAACAGGCCGTCGAACTCGCGGTGGGTCAGGCCGTGCGGGTGCTCGGTCGCGTCCTGCAGCCGCATCAGGTCCACCACGTTCACCACGCGCACCTTCAGGTCGGGCAGCTCCCGCCGCAGGATGTCCGCCGCCGCGAGCACCTCCAGGGTCGGCACGTCGCCGGCGCAGCCCAGCACGACGTCCGGCTTCTCGCCCGGGGTCTCGGTACCCGCCCAGTCCCAGATGCCGAGGCCCCTGGTGCAGTGCTCGATCGCTGTCTCCAGATCGAGGAAGTTGGGTGCGGGCTGCTTGCCCGCGACCACCACGTTGACGTACTGACGGCTGCGCAGGCAGTGGTCGTACGTGCTGAGCAAGGTGTTGGCGTCCGGCGGGAGGTAGACCCGCACGATCTCCGCCTTCTTGTTCATCACGTGGTCGATGAACCCGGGGTCCTGGTGGCTGAACCCGTTGTGGTCCTGCCGCCACACATGGCTGGACAGCAGGTAGTTCAACGAGGCGATCGGTCGCCGCCACGGGATGTCGTTCGAGACCTTGAGCCACTTGGCGTGCTGGTTGAACATCGAGTCGACGATGTGGATGAACGCCTCGTAGCTCGTCAGCAGCCCGTGCCGGCCCGTGAGCAGGTAGCCCTCCAGCCAGCCCTGCACCTGGTGCTCGCTCAGCACCTCCATGACGCGTCCGGCCCTGGCCATGTGCTCGTCGACGTCCGGCCCGAGGTACTCGGCGTTCCACTGCTTGTTCGTCGCGTCGTACACCGCCTGCAGGCGGTTCGACGCCACCTCGTCCGGCCCGAAGATGCGGAAGTTGTCAGGGTTCAGCCGCACCACGTCGGTGAGCCACTGGCCCAGGACGCGGGGCGCCTCCGACGTGGTCCCGCCCGGTGTCGGGACCTCCACCGCGTACTCGCGGAAGTCCGGCAGCCGCAGGTCCTTCAGCAGCAGCCCGCCGTTCGCGTGCGGCGTGGCGCTCATCCGCAGGTCGCCCTCGGGGGCCAGCTCGCTGATCTCGGGCAGCACGCGGCCGTCGTCGTCGAACAGCTCCTCCGGACGGTAGGACCGCAGCCACGCCTCGAGCACGCGCAGGTGCTCGTCGGTGTCGCGGGCGCTCGCGAGCGGCACCTGGTGCGCGCGCCACGAACCCGTCGTCTTCTTGCCGTCGATCTCGTCGGGGCCGCTCCACCCCTTGGGCGTGCGGAACACGATCATCGGCCACGCAGGGCGGCTCAGGTCGCCCTTCGCCGCCCGCGCCTTGATCGCGGCGATCTCGTCGAGCACCTCGTCGAGCAGCGCGGCGAACCGGCGGTGCGTCTCGAGCGGCGACTCGTCCTGGTCGTACCCGCCCTCGAAGAAGTACGGCGTGTGCCCGTAGCCCACCATGAGGTCCCGCAGCTCGTCCTCCGGGATACGGGCCAGGACGGTCGGGTTGGCGATCTTGTAGCCGTTGAGGTGCAGGATCGGCAGCACCACACCGTCCTGGGCCGGGTTGACGAACTTGTTCGAGTGCCACGACGTGGCGAGCGGCCCGGTCTCCGCCTCGCCGTCGCCCACCACCGCCGCGACGAGCAGGTCCGGGTTGTCGAAGGCCGCGCCGTAGGCGTGGCTCAGGGAGTAGCCGAGCTCGCCGCCCTCGTGGATCGACCCGGGCGTCTCCGGCGCGACGTGGCTGGGGACGCCGCCCGGGAAGGAGAACTGCCGGAACAGGCGCTGGACGCCCGCGGCGTCCTGCGTGATGTCGCTGTAGACCTCCGAGTAGGTGCCGTCCAGGTACGCCGAGGCGACCAGGCCCGGCCCGCCGTGACCCGGACCCGTGACGTAGACCGTCTGCTGTCGCCGCTCCGTGATGGCCCGGTTCAGGTGCGCGTACAGGAAGTTCAGTCCCGGCGTGGTGCCCCAGTGCCCCAGCAGCCGCGGCTTGACGTGGTCCGGGGTGAGCGGCTCGCGCAGGAGCGGGTTGTCCAGCAGGTAGATCTGCCCCACCGAGAGGTAGTTCGCGGCTCGCCACCAGGCGTCGATGCGCTCCAGGTCGGCGGGCTCCAGCCGGGCGACCCCTGTCGCGCGCCATCCGGTGGCCGGGGAGTCGGGGACTGTGGTCGTAGTCATCACTCACGCTCCTACCTGCTGGTTACCTGCGGAATCTGTGCCGGGTCGGCTCCTTGATCATTCGAACGCAGAACGGCTGGGCACGCGACACGTCCGCGGGCGGTTACCGTTGACGTCATGCCTGTCAGTGCCCCCAGCACACCCACACCGACGGCGCACGACGCCGATGCGGCACCCGAGCGCCGCACCTTCCTCCAGGTCGCGCGGCAGCCCCGCATGATCGGTCTGCTGCTCGTGTTCCTGCTGGCAGCGCTCCTGTGCGGCAGGCTGGGCGCGTGGCAGCTGGACCGCGCGTACGAGCGCGCGGAGCTGGCCGCGCAGCAGGAGGCGGCGGAGTCCGCGGCGGCCGGCCCGTCCTGGCTGGGCGACGTGCTCGCGCCGCAGGAGAGCTTTCCCGGTGAGCTCGTGGGCCGCGAGGTCCGGGTGACCGGCGAGTTCGAGCCGACGGGCTCGCTGCTGGTACCGGGCCGCGCGCTGGAGGGGCACACCGGCTACCTCGTGCTCGCCCCCTTCCGGGTGTCCGACGACGGCATGGGTGGCGACTCCTGGGCCGACCTGTCCGGCCCGCCCGTGCTGGCCCTGGTCCAGGGCTGGGTGCAGTCGCGGGCGGACGCGAAGGCCCTCGTCCTCCCGGAGGGCGAGGTCACGGTGACGGGCTGGCTGCAGGCGGGCGAGGCGACGTCGGGGAGCGCGGCGGTCGTGGACGGACAGGTCGACCAGATCGCCCTCAGCGCGCTCGTCAACGAATGGGGCGGCCCCATCTACACCGGCTACCTCGTGGCGACCGGGGGTCCTGGCTCACCCGAGGGCGGCGGGGTCGCCGCCCTGCCGCGGCCCACCATCGACGGCGGTTCGGGCGCCAACCTGCAGAACGTCTTCTACGCGCTGCAGTGGTGGGTGTTCGGCGGCTTCGCCGTACTGCTGTGGATCCGTCTGGTCCGGGACGAGATGGCCGGCGGGCGCAGGGGCGGCGAGCCGACCTCCGCCGACACCGGTATCGCGGGTCTGCCGTCGTCGTAGCGCTCGCCGCGCTCCTCGCTCTCCTTGGGCTTCGAGCGCTCGACGGGCGCGTCAGCCGACCAGGCTCTTGAGCATCTGGTCCACCGCCTGCTCGAGGACCGGCCGGGGCATGGCGGCGTTGAACCGCACGAAACCGTGGCCCGCCTCGCCGCACATGCCGCCGTCGGTCAGGGCGACGCCCGCGTGCTCCTGGAAGTGCCCGGCCAGACCGGCCGACGCGGGCGGGACGTCCAGGCCGCGGCAGTCCAGCCAGGCCAGGTAGGTGCCCTCCGGCCGGCGGTAGCCGATGCCCGTCCCGTCGAGCAGCTCGCCCAGCCGGGTGAGGTTGCCGTGCAGGTAGGCGATGGTGTCGTCGAGCCAGTCCCGGCCCTCGGAGTACGCGACCTGGTTCGCCAGGACCCCCGGCGTCGACGCCCCGCCCTCGACGCGCCGGCCCACCTCGTTCCAGAGCCGCACGTCCGCGTCGTTGGACAGGACGATCTGCGCGCACTTGAGGCCGGGCAGGTTCCACGCCTTCGAGGCGGAGGTGGCGGTCAGCGTGTGGCCGGCCGTCGTGTCGTCGAGGGACGCGTACGGCACGTGCCGGTGCCCCGGGTAGACCAGCGGGGCGTGGATCTCGTCGGAGAACACCCGCCCGCCGTGGCGGTCCACCACCTCGGCGACGGCCAGCATCTCGTCCGGCTCGAGCACCCTGCCGATCGGGTTGTGGGGGTTGCAGAGCACCAGCAGGTGGCCGCCCGCGCGGAACGCCGCGTCGAGCGCGTCGAGGTCGTAGGTGTACCGGCCGTCGGCGTCCCGCAGCATCGGCACCTGGATCACCTCGCGGCCGAGCCCGCCGGGCAGTGTGAGGAACGGCATGTAGGCCGGGGTCGGCAGGATGATCGGCGAACCGGGGCGCGAGAACCGCGTGATGGTGTGCTCGAGCGCGGTCAGCACGTCGGACACGGGCCGTACCCGGTCCGGGTCGACGGTCCAGGAGTACCGGTCGGCGGCGAACGACACATACGCGTCGACCATGCCCGTCACGAGGGTCGGCGGGAGGTAGCCGAGCAGGCCGCGGTCCACGGCGTCGTGCAGGGCGGCCGCGACCGGGGGTGCGAGCGGGAAGTCCATCTCGGCGACCCAGGCCCCGATGGTGCCGGGGTAGGCGGTCCACTTGAGGCTGCCGTTGTCGCGGAGGTGGTCAGCGGTCAGGGCGTCGAAGGCGTGAGCGGTCACGCTTGCATTGAACCAGGTGCGGCACGCCCGCGGCAGGGACGACCGGGGGGCGTCAGCTCAGGTAGCGCGCCTCCAGCGCGGCGAGCTTCGCCTCCGCCTCGGTGTGGATCTTCTTCTCCAGCACGAACGACATCACGGGCACCACACCGGCGATCACCATCGTGACCAGGCGGCCGAAGCCCCAGCGCATCTTCGACCACAGGTCGGCGACGGTGACCAGGTACGCCACGTAGATCCAGCCGTGCGCGAACGGCACCCACGCGATGAACGGCATGACGCCGTCCACGTCGGTCAGCGCGCCCACGCCGTACTTGATGCCCAGCTCGACGCAGAGGATCAGCAGCATGACACCGGTGACGAGAGCCATGAAGCGGTAGCGCGCCATGGCGCCGCGAGCCTTGCGGATCGCGGTGGCGGCTGCCTCGGCGGAGATCTCGGGAGCAGTCTGAGGGGTACTCACAACCATCGAGGATATGCCTTCTCCGGCATGCGATCTGCCGTGGGGATAAAGCGTGGATCAATGTCAGTGGTCGTCCGTACCGTGTTGATCGTGCGCTCCCTCCCCTTTGCCGATCCCGGCACCCCGCCGCTGCGCGGTCCACTCACCCTGCTCCTGTGGCTCGCGCGGAAGCAGGCCCGTGTGGTGCTCGTCGCGATGGCGTTCGGTGTGCTCGGTTTCACGTGCAGCGCCTTCCAGCCGTTCCTGCTCGGCCGCATCATCGATCACGCGAGCGCGTCAGGGCTCGACCGGACCACCTGGACCTGGGTCGGCGTGATGCTGGGTGTCGGCCTGGTCTGGATCGCCTCGAACGCGATCGGGCACCGGTGGGACATCGCCGCGTGGATGCACGCGGCCTTCCGCACGTCCCAGCTCGTGACACGCACCGTGTCCCGCTCGGGGCACAACATCACCAAGGAGCTGCCGACCGGCGAGGTCGTGTCCTCGGTGGCGAACGACACGATGCGCATCGGCGAGGTCTTCGCCATCGCGGGGCAGGCCATCGGCAGCATCGCCACCTACGGCATCGTGACGGCGCTCATGCTCTCGCAGTCGGTCACGCTGGGCGTCGTCATCGCGCTCGGGCTGCCCGTCGTCGCCGCGATCCTCGCCCTGCTGGTCAAGCCGCTCCAGAAGCGGCAGAAGCATCAGCGCGAGGCCCAGGGCCGGCTCACCACGCTCGGCGCGGACACCGTCTCGGGCCTGCGGATCCTGCGCGGCATCGGCGGCGAGAAGGTCTTCACCGGCCGCTACCGCACGCAGTCGCAGAAAGTGCGTGAGGCCGGCGTCGACGTGGCGGGCACCCAGTCGGTGCTGGACGCGCTGCAGATCCTGCTGCCCGGGCTCTTCATCGCGCTGGTCGTGTACCTCGGCGCGGTGGAGGCCATCGCGGGGCGCATCACGACGGGCCAGCTGGTCTCGTTCTACGGGTACGCCGCGTTCCTGTCCTGGCCGGTGCACCTGCTCGTGCAGTCGGTCAACGTGGTGACCAAGGCGCACGTCGCCGCCGCCAAGGTCGTCAAGGTGCTGCAGGTCGTCCCGGCCACCGGCGCGGCGGGCTCGACGGCGGCCATGCCGCCGGCCGGCGTGCCGCTCGTCGACGAGGCGACAGGGGTCACGCTCCAGCCGGGGCGCGTCGTCGCCCTGGTCAGCCCGGACCCGGACGAGTCGGCACAGGTCGCGATCCGGATGGGCCGGTTCGACGACGAGGCGGAGGCAGGCACGCCGGTCACGCTCGGCGGGGTCCGGCTCGCCGACCTCGACAAGCGCGAGCTGCGCGAGCGCATCGTCGTCGCGGACGCGACGCCGTCACTGTTCTCCGGCCGTCTCGCCGGCGAGCTCGACGTGCGGGACTCCGCCGACCGGGAGGCGCTGCTGCGGGCCATGCACATCGCCGACGCGCACGACGTGCTCGACTCGCTGCCCGACGGCATCGAGGGCGAGATCCCGGAGAAGGGGCGCTCGCTGTCCGGCGGTCAGCGGCAGCGGGTGGCTCTGGCCCGCGCGCTGCTCACGGACCCGGAGATCCTGGTGCTGGTCGAGCCCACCTCAGCGGTCGACGCCCACACCGAGGCGCGCATCGCGCAGCGGCTCACCGCGTGGCGTCGCGGCCGGACGACCCTGATCGTCACCGCGAGCCCGCTCGTGCTCGACCACGTGGACGACGTGATCTTCCTGGCCGACGGGCAGGTCGTCACGCACGGGACGCACCGCGATCTGCTCGACCTGCCCACGAACGCCGACGGCGGGCGTGCGGCCGGCCGCTACCGGAGGGTGGTCGGCCGCTCGCTGGACGAGGACCTCGACGCCGAGCTCGACGAGCTGCTGGGCGCGACCAAGATGCCGGAGGGAGGCACACCATGAGCACGGAGAAGATCCTGCCGATCGCCGACGCTGCCGATACGTGGCAGTACACGCGAAAGATGCTCGGGCGGCACCGGGCACCCCTGGTCGTCATCACGGTGGCCAACACGGTCGCGGCGGTGGCCGGCCTGGCGGGGCCGTTCGTGCTCGGCCGGCTCGTCGACGCCGTCACGGAGGGCACCACGCTGGAGGTGGCGCGGAACCTGGTCCTCGTGGCCGTCGCCGCGGTGGTGCTGCAGGCGCTGATCACCCGGTTCGCGCAGCGGCGCGCCATGGTGTTCGGCGAGACGGTGTTCGCGGACATGCGCGAGGAGTTCGTCGAGACGGTCACGTCCCTGCCGTTGTCGACCGTGGAGACGGCGGGGACCGGCGACCTGATCGCCCGCACGACCCGTGACGTCAACCGCATCCAGAACGCGGTGCGCTTCGGTGTGCCCCGGCTGGTGATCGCCGTGGTGACGCTCGTGCTGACCATCGTGTTCAGCCTGATCGTGTCGCCGCTGGTGGCGCTCGGGATGTTCGTCGGCGTGCCGGTGCTCGTCGCCGTCGCGCGCTGGTACCTGAAGCGAGCCACCCCTGCCTACCAGCGGGAGTCGGCCGCCTACGCGCGGCTCGACGGCACCGTCACCGAGTCGGTCGAGGGTGCGCGCACCATCGATGCGCTCAAGATCGGCGGCCGTCGCACGTCGCGCGGCGACGACGACCTGCACGAGGCGTTCGAGGCGGAGATCGGCACGCTCAACCTGCGGACCGTGCTGTTCCCGGGGGTGGACTTCGCCTTCATGCTCGCGCCGATCGCGGTGCTCGTCTGGGGAGGGTTCCTGGCCTCGGAGGGCACCGTGACCATCGGCGTGGTCGCGACGATCGTCATGTACACGTACCAGCTCCAGGGCCCGGTGTGGGAGCTCATCTTCTGGCTGGACGAGATCCAGGTGGCCGCGACGTCGCTGTCCCGCATCATCGGCGTCCGGCTGGTGCCGGCGGACCGGACGGCCGGCGAGGAGGTGCCCGGCGACGAGCAGGTGCGGGGCACGGACGTGCGCTACGCGTACCGCGAGGGGACCGACGTGCTGCACGGCATCGACCTCGACCTCAGGGTGGGGGAGCGGCTGGCGATCGTCGGGCCGTCGGGCTCCGGCAAGTCGACCCTCGGCCGCATGCTGGCCGGCATCCACCCGCCCACCGGCGGCACCGTGAAGGTCGGTGGGGTGCCCCTCGTGGACCTGCCGCTGGAGGACCTGCGCAAGCACGTGGCGCTCGTGACCCAGGAGCACCACGTGTTCGTGGGGTCGCTGGCGGAGAACCTGCGGCTCGCCAGGATCGAGGCGAGCGACGACGAGCTGATGGAGGCCCTGCGTGCCGTGGACGCCCACGGCTGGGTCGAGGCGCTCGACGACGGCCTGGCCACGGAGGTGGGTTCAGGCGGCTACCGGCTCACTCCCGCGCAGGCGCAGCAGGTGGCGCTCGCGCGGCTGGTGCTGCTCGACCCGCACACGCTCGTCCTCGACGAGGCGACGTCGCTGCTGGATCCGCGCGCGGCCCGGCACCTGGAGAGCTCGCTCAACGCGGTGCTCGCCGGGCGCACGGTCGTGGCCATCGCCCACCGCCTGCACACGGCGCACGACGCCGACCGCGTGGCGGTGCTCGACGGCGGCCGGATCACCGAGATCGGCCCGCACGACGAGCTGGTCGCGGCAGGCGGCGAGTACGCCAAGCTCTGGCGCAGCTGGCAGCACGAGTGAGCAGCCGTGTCCAGGGGAGAGGTCCCCTAGGGTTTTCGGTGCGCGGCGCGGCGGCGTGCGGACGCGGTGGCAGGCATCCTCCGGGACGCCCGCCCGGACCTGCGGCTCACCGTGAAGGGTCACGGCGAGCGGCAGCCGATCGCGGAGAACGAGGTCGACGGCAAGGACAACCCGGCGGGCCGGGCCAAGAACCGGCGGGTCGAGGTCAGCTACACCGGCACCTCGGGCTGAGCACTACCCGGCGGGCGTCCGCCGCCCCAGCCCGGCCGAGATCCGGGCGGCGGCGTCCCGCACCACGGGCGCGAGCGTCTCCAGCCGCTCGGGCGGCATGTACGGCCGAGTCGCCGTGACGCTGATGGCCGCGACGATGGCGTTCGACGTGTCCCGGACCGGCGCGGCGACACAGAGGATGCCCGGCTCGTTCTCCTCCAGGTCGAACGCGACTCCCTGTGCGGCCGAGACCTCCATGACCTGCACGAACGCCTCGGCGGTCAGTACGTCGTGGTCCAGGCCGTGCCCGGCGCCCACCGGCCGCTCCGCGACGAAACGCTCGCTCCAGCGACCCGGGCTGTCCAGGAGCAGCGCCTTGCCGATCCCGGTCCGCGTCAGCGGCATGCGGTGCCCGATCTGCGAGCGCATCACCGCACCTCGGGTTCCCGGGATCTTGTCGAGGTAGAGCACCTGGCCCCGGTCCTCGATGGCGAGGTGGACCGTGTCGTGCACGCGCTCGGCGAGCGCGCGCAGCACGGGTGCCGCGATGGCGGTCACCGGGTTCTCCTGCAGCGCCTGGTAGCCGAGCTCGATCAGGGCGGGCCCGAGCGCGTAGGCGCCGTCGTCGAGCTGGCGCAGGTAGCCGGTGGCGAGGAGCAGCTGGAGCAGGCGGTGGGTGGTGCTGCGCCCCACGCCGGTCTCCTCCACGATGTCGCGCAGGCGGGTCCGGCCGCCGGCCACGGCGTTGACGACGGCGATGCCGCGGGCGAGTGTCTGGGTGCCCGGGGGAGTAGCGGCGGGGGCGGTCACCGCATCAGCGTATCCCGATAATAGGGATGCGGTTCAGATAGTCGGGACGCCCGCTCTACCGTCCGGAGCATGGCTGACGAACCGTCGGAGCGCGACGCCGCGCTCCTCGCCCTGGACTGGGGCACCACGACGTTCCGGGCCTGGCTCCTCGACGGCACCGGCGCCGTCCTCGACCAGGTCCGTACGAACGACGGCGCCCTCACGATCTCGGAGCGATCCGACTCGGCCCGCGTGCGGGCCGCGGCGTTCGAGGAGACGTTCACGCGGCTGTGCCGCCCGTGGCTCGCCGAGCACCCCGGCGTACCGGCGCTGTGCGCGGGGATGGCCGGCTCGAACCACGGCTGGGCCGAGGCCGGATACCTCGACGTGCCCGCGGACCTCGGCGGCCTCGCCGAGCGGCTGACCGTCGTGCCCGCGGGCGACGCCGTGGTGCACCTCGTGCCGGGGCTGCGGGCCACCGGCACGGATCCGGACGTCATGCGCGGCGAGGAGGTCCAGCTCGCCGGGGCGCTCGCCGTGGCGGCAGACCGGCCGGGGACGGTGGTGCTGCCCGGCACCCACTCGAAGTGGGTGCGTCTCGACGGCAGCCGGGTGACGGGCTTCACCACCGCGATGACGGGCGAGCTCTACGGTCTGCTGATGCGGGACAGCATTCTCGCGCGGCTCGCGACGGGCGAGCCGGGCACCGAGGTCTCGGCGGCCTTCGAGCGGGGGCTCGACACCGAGGCGGGGCGGGGCGACGAGCGCGGGCTGCCCGCACTGCTCTTCACGGCGCGCCCCCTCGTGCTCGCCGGCCGGCTCGAACCCACCGAGGTGGCCGACTACGTGTCCGGGCTGCTGATCGGAGCCGAGGTGCGGCACGCGCTGCGCGCGACCCCCGCCACCGTCGTCGCTCTGTGCGGGCCGCCGGCGACCGAGCAGCGCTATCGCTTCGCGCTGGAGCGCGCCGGCGCGAGCGTCCACGTCGTCGGGGAGGACGCCGCCACCCACGGGCTGTGGCAGGTCGCCCTCGACGCGGGCCTCGCGCAGGCCGCCCCGCGCACCCCGGCCGCACCGCGGACCACCCCGACCACCGAGGAGCAGCACGCATGACCTCCCAGCCCACCGGCCTCGTGGCCATCCTCCGCGGGGTGACGCCCGCCGACGCCGTCGCCGTGGCGGAGGCGATCTTCGACGCCGGGTTCCACGCCGTCGAGGTGCCCTACAACTCCCCGGACCCGCTGGAGTCGGTCCGCCGGATCCGGGCGGCCGGACCGGCCGACCGCCGCGTCGGCGCGGGCACCGTGCTCACCCCCGACCAGGTGCGCCGGGCCGCCGACGCCGGGGCGTCGCTCATCGTCTCGCCGAACACGCGGGCCGACGTCGTCGCGGAGACCGTGCGGCTCGGTCTGACGAGCTACCCGGGGGCGGCGACGCCGACCGAGGCGTTCGTGGCCCTGGACGCGGGTGCGCGAGCGATCAAGCTCTTCCCGAGCACGGCCGTCGGCACCGACGGCATGCGGGCCTGGGCCAGCGTGCTGCCCGCGGGGACGGAGCTGATCCCCGTCGGGGGCGTCGACGCCACCAACCTCGCCGGCTGGATCGCCGCCGGTGCGGCCGGCGCCGGGATCGGCACGTCCCTGTACCGCCCGGGCGACACGCCGGACGTCGTCGGCGAAAGGGCCACCGAGCTGGTCCGCATCTGGAACGACAGCGTCAGGAGCGCGCAGTGAAGATCACGTCGATGACCACCTTCGTCGTCCCGCCCCGGTGGCTCTTCCTCAGGATCGAGACCGACGAGGGCGTCGTCGGCTGGGGCGAGCCCGTCCTCGAGGGACGGGCCGCCAGCGTCGCGGCGACCGTCGAGGAGCTGTCCGACTACCTGATCGGCAAGGACCCCCGCCGCATCGAGGACCACTGGACGGTCCTGTACCGGTCCGGGTTCTACCGTGGGGGCGGCATCCACATGAGTGCGCTCGCCGGTATCGACCAGGCCCTCTGGGACATCAAGGGCAAGGCGCTCGGGGTGCCGGTGCACGAGCTCCTCGGTGGTCAGGTGCGAGACCGCATCAAGGTGTACTCGTGGATCGGCGGCGACCGGCCCGCCGAGACCGCCGCCCACGCGAAGGACGCCGTCGAGCGCGGCTTCTCCGCGGTCAAGATGAACGGTCCGGAGGAGCTGCAGTACCTCGACACGCGCGACAAGGTCGAGAAGGTGGTCGCCAACGTCGCCGCCGTGCGGGAGGCCGTCGGCCCCGACATCGGCATCGGCGTCGACTTCCACGGGCGGGTGCACCGCCCCATGGCCCGCGTGCTGCTCGACGCCCTGCAGCCCTACCACCTGATGTTCGTCGAGGAGCCGGTGCTGTCCGAGCACGTCGACGGCATCGCGGACGTGCTGCGCGCCTCGGCCACCCCCATCGCCCTCGGGGAGCGGCTCTACTCGCGGTGGGACTTCAAGGACGTCATCACCTCCGGCGTGGTCGACATCATCCAGCCCGACCTGTCCCACGCCGGCGGCATCACGGAGGTCCGCAAGATCGCGGCCATGGCCGAGGCCTACGACGTCGCCGTCGCCCCGCACTGTCCCCTCGGCCCGATCGCGCTGGCGGCGTGCCTGCAGCTCGACGCCGTCGCGTACAACGCGGTGATCCAGGAGCAGAGCCTCGGCATCCACTACAACACCTCGAACGACCTGCTCGACTACATCGTCGACCCGGCGGTCTTCGCCTACGAGGACGGCTCCGTCGCCATCCCGCAGGGACCCGGCCTCGGCATCGAGGTCGACGAGGACTACGTCCGCGAGCGCGCCGTGGACGGCCACCGCTGGCGCAACCCGGTCTGGCGGCACGCGGACGGGTCGTTCGCCGAGTGGTGATCCGGCGTGCGGGACGTTACACGGCCGTGGAGCGCCCAGCCGCTGTCGGCCCCATAGACTTGCCGTGTGTCGTCCACCGCCCCTGAAAGCCAGCCCCCGACCCCTCGACCGGTCATCGTCGTCGACTTCGGCGCCCAGTACGCCCAGCTGATCGCCCGCCGCGTGCGCGAGGCGAAGGTGTACTCCGAGGTCGTGCCGCACACGTGGACCGTCGAGCAGATGCTCGCCAAGGACCCGGCGGCCATCATCCTGTCCGGCGGGCCGTCCTCCGTGTACGCGGCGGGCGCCCCGTTCGTCGACCCCAAGCTGTTCGAGGCAGGGGTCCCGGTCATGGGCATCTGCTACGGGTTCCAGGCCATGGCCCAGGCGCTGGGCGGCGAGGTCGCGCAGACCGGGCTGAGCGAGTACGGCGGCACGGAGGTCGAGGTGTGCGCCTCCGGCATGCTGCTCGCGGACACCCCCGAGCACCAGACGGCGTGGATGAGCCACGGCGACGCGGTGCACAAGGCCCCGGTCGGTTTCGAGGTCCTCGCGACGTCGGACGGCTCGCCCGTCGCCGCGTTCGAGGACACGCACCGCCGCCTGTTCGGCGTGCAGTGGCACCCCGAGGTGAAGCACTCCGCGCACGGCCAGCAGGTGCTCGAGCACTTCCTCTACGAGGGCGCCGGCCTGGCCCCCGACTGGACCCCCGGCAACGTCATCGCCGACCAGGTCGCGAACATCAAGGCGCAGATCGGTGACTCGCGCGTCATCTGCGCGCTGTCGGGCGGCGTGGACTCCGCCGTCGCGGCGGCGCTCGTGCAGAAGGCCGTCGGCGACCAGCTGACGTGCGTGCACGTCGACCACGGCCTCATGCGGGCCGGCGAGGTCGAGCAGATCGAGAACGACTTCGTCGCCTCGACCGGTGTGCGACTCATCGTCCGGGACGAGAAGGAGCGCTTCCTGACGGCGCTCGCCGGCGTCAGCGACCCGGAGACCAAGCGGAAGATCATCGGCCGCGAGTTCATCCGTGTCTTCGAGGACGCGCAGCGCGACATCGTCGCCGAGGCGGGTGCGCACGGCGAGGAGGTCAAGTTCCTCGTGCAGGGCACGCTGTACCCGGACGTCGTGGAGTCCGGCGGCGGCGAGGGTGCGGCCAACATCAAGAGCCACCACAACGTGGGCGGCCTGCCCGACGACCTGGACTTCTCCCTGGTGGAGCCGCTGCGCACCCTGTTCAAGGACGAGGTCCGCGCGGTGGGCCGCGAGCTCGGGGTGCCCGAGGAGATCGTCTCGCGCCAGCCGTTCCCCGGCCCCGGCCTGGGCATCCGGATCGTCGGCGAGATCACCGCCGAGCGCCTGGAGATCCTGCGCCGCGCCGACGCCATCGCCCGCGAGGAGCTGACGAAGGCCGGCCTGGACAACGAGATCTGGCAGTGCCCCGTGGTGCTGCTCGCCGACGTCCGCTCGGTGGGCGTCCAGGGCGACGGCCGCACGTACGGGCACCCGATCGTGCTGCGCCCCGTCTCGTCGGAGGACGCGATGACGGCGGACTGGACCCGCCTGCCGTACGACGTGCTCTCGACCATCTCGACGCGCATCACCAACGAGGTGCGTGAGGTCAACCGTGTGGTGCTCGACGTGACGAGCAAGCCGCCGGGCACCATCGAGTGGGAGTGACCTCCTGCGGCCCTGCCCCTCGCCGGGGGCAGGGCCGCAGTGCTGTGCGGCGGGCGTGCGACCCCGGGGTGCTCCTGGGCGCTCCCGGGGTGCTCCCGCGGGTGCTCACCACCAGCCGATGAGGCGGGCCCAGCTCAGCCCGATCACGGTGCCGAGCAGCAGGTAGGGGCCGAACGCGATACCCGTCTTCCAGCCCGCGCGCCGGCCCAGCAGTAGGACGATCGCGACCACTCCCGCGACGATGTGCGCCGCGAAGATGCCGACCAGCAGGATGTACCAGGAGTGCCAGGTCAGCAGGGCACCGAGGCTCAGGGCGAGCTTGACGTCCCCGTACCCCAGGCCGCCGCGCGGGGCGATGAGGTAGAGCACCTGGTAGACGGCGAAGAACGCCAGCGCGCCGAGGGCCGCCCGTCCCAGCGATCCCCAGGCACCGGTCCCGAGCGCCGCCAGCGTGAGCAGGAGTGCTGTCGCCCACGTCAGGGGGAAGACGAGGACGTTCGGCAGCCGGTGCGTGCGCGCGTCGATCACGGCGAGCGCGGCCCCCACGACGGCAAGCATCAGGTACGCGGGCGTCAGCCAGCCCGGACCGCTCGCCCAGAGGGCCCAGACGACGGCGGGCACCGCGGCGAAGCCGATGGCGCGCGCGTACGGCCGTACCTCGGCCCGGGCGCGCACGTACTGGCGGACGACGAAGGGCTCGGCCGGGGTCGTCGCAGCCGGTTCGGTGGGGCTCACCGGGTGAGGCTATCGGCGGGCACAGGACGGGTGCGACTGCAGGGTGGGTGTGGGTGTGGGTGTGGGTGTGGGTGTGGTCGGCGGCCGGGCGACTCGTCGCGGCGGTACCTGCCTGGACCTCAGCCTGGAGACGGGCTTGGAGGCGGGCTTGGCGACGGGCTTGGAGGCGGGCCTGGAGACGGAGTTCGGCGATTGCAGACTTGGTCGCGGCCCGCCCCGTCGACTGCAGACTTGGACGCGGTTGTGGGCCCTCAGGCCGCAATGAAGTCTGCAGTCGGCACATGGGGATGCGACCAAGTCTGCAGTCGGCGACGCCGGGGGCCGGGGGACCTTCGTCGGGATCACCGCCCGGTGCCGGTGCCGGTGCCGGTGCCCGGGGCCGGTCGGCGGGTGGCGGTCGGTCGTCGGCGGGCCGGGCGACTCGTCGCAGTTGCACCTGCCCACTGCAGACTTGGTCGCGGCCCGCCCCGTCGACTGCAGAGTTGGACGCGGTTGTGGGCCCTCAGGCCGCAACGAAGTCTGCAGTCAGCACATGCGGCTGCGACCAAGTCTGCAGTCGGCGACGCCGGGGGCCGGGGGACCTTCGTCGGGGCCGGAGGAACCGCCAGCGGGGCCGGGGGGACCACCAGCGGGGCCGGGGGGACCGTCGGCGGGACCGGGGAACCGCCAGCAGGGCCGGGGCCGGGGACCGTCAGCGGCGCGGCGAGCGACCTACGCCTCCACCAGCGCCGCCGCCTCCCGGTAGGTCTGCTCGGTCGCGGCGAGCACCTCAGGCCAGGCCACTCCGGCGGGTGGTGTCGCGGCCCGCGCCAGGAGGCCGTCCAGGAGGCCGGGCTCGGTCGCCAGCCGCACGATCGCGTCGGTCAACGAGTCGTCGTCGGGGACGACGAGGCCCGTGGCGCCGTCGGTCACCCGCTCGGCCACGCCCGAACCCGAGCGGGTGAGCACGGCCAGCCCTGCCGCCTGCGCCTCGAGAGCGGCCAGGCCGAACGCCTCCGCCACGGCGGGTGCGGCGAAGACGTCGGCCCGCGCGTAGAGGCGCTTGAGCTCGGTCGCGGTGAGCCGCCCCGGCAGCGAGACGACGTCGCGCAGGCCGTGCTCCATGACGAACCGGCGGGCCGCCGCGCGGTCCGGGCCGTCGCCGGCGAGGGTCACGAACAGCGCGCCGTCGGGGAGTGCCGACGCGGCATCGGCGGCTGCTGTGAGCAGCGGCAGCATCCGCTTGCGCGGCGCGAACCGGGCGGCGGACACCAGGTGCACGGCGGACCCTTCGGGCCGCGCGCCACGCTCGGTACGCGGAACCCGCCAGGCGTCCAGGTCGAGGCCGTTGGGCAGGATCGCCACGTCTCCCGCGTTCCGGGATCCGCCCACCGAGCCGCCCACTGAGCCGCCCACCGAGCCGCCCACCGAACCATCCACCGAGCCGCCCACGACTCCCACCCCCGCCGAGGACACGAGCCGTCGTAGCGGCGCCGCCGTCAGCTCGCTCACCGCCGACCACCGCACGGGCCAGCGCGACCAGCGGAGCACGACGTCGGCCGCCGCGAAACCCCGCCAGGCGCTGCCCCACACGCTGTGCACGGTCAGCACGGCGGGCAGTCCGAGCCTGGTCACCGGGCGCAGCGCCGCCTGTACGGTCGGGGCGAGCACCCCCATGTGCAGGTGCACGACGTCGGGGCGCTCGCCTCGCGCGATCACGTCCCGCAGCCGGGCGGTCACGTGGGCGGTGGAGCGCGGGTGGACGGGCCAGCCGCCCGGCACCCGCGCGGCGACGCGGTGCACGGTCACCCCGTGCTCGACGGTGGTGCTCACCCCGTGCGCTCCGGGAGCCGCCGGCGTGGTGGTGATGACCTCGACGTCGTGGCCCGCCGCTGCCTGCTGTTCGGCGAGGCGGCTCACCTGGGCCTCGATGCCGCCGAGCAGCGGGAGGTAGGTGTCCGACAGATGAGTGATCCGCACGCTGACATCCTCGCAGGCACCGCGTGACCGGGCCGGTACGAAGCATCGAGGCCGGTCCGGACCTGGACCGACCTCGATGGGTTGTGCCGACGGGTGGCGGGTCAGCGCCGCCGGAGGCTCGAGACCACCGAGCCGACGACAAGGATCACGCCCGCCGCGCCCAGCAGCACGATCAGGGCGACGCCCAGGTCGAACATCACGCCGGCGGAGACCGCGAGGATCCCCAGGCCGACCGCGATGACGATCAGCCCCCACACCGCCGTCCCGACCCGCGGACCGCGCCGCACGGGGGCGGCCTGCGCGGCCTGTGCGACCTGCAAGGCCTGGGCCGGCTGAGTCTGCGTCGGGGCAGCCGCGCCTTCGAGCCGGTCACCGGCCGGCGCCGTACCGGGCCGGTCGTCCGACGCCACGCCCGTCACCGGGTCCGACGTCGGGGTGGCCGCCTCGGGGGCCGGGTCACGCAGCGGGGCGAGCGGGTCGGAGTGGTCGGGCGCCGGGGCGTCCTGGACGGCGGCCGACGCGGCCTCCTCCTCCTGCACCCGTGCCGCGGCGACGCCGTACGCGGGGTGCACCTCGACCTCGGGCGCGGGCCCCGTGGGGATCCGCTGGGTGGCCTGGCTGATCTCCTGCGTCGGCGGGGTCTCCGCGGACGGCAGCACCTCGGTGGTGTCCGGATCCTGCGTGGTCTGGTTGTCCATGGCTTCGCTCGTGTCCCGGCCCTCCGGCCGACTGGTGGTGTCGCTCTGGTTCTCTCGGTCGTTCGGGTGCTCGGTCATGGGTTGCTCCCTGACTTGGTCTCGCTGACGATGACCTCGCCGGCCCCGGCCTCGATGTCGAGGCTGAGCACGGCGCCGTCGTCCCCTACCTCGTCGCTCGCGAAGTAGGCGTCGGTGCCGACGCCGCTGGCGGACCGGCCCTGGTTGTCGACGTTCCACTCGACGACACCCGCGGCGATGTAGGCGTTCGCCTCGACCGCCACGTCCGACGGCACCAGCACCTCGGTCGTGCCCGCTCCGAGCTGGATCGGCACCGTCACGGGCTCACCCGGCTCGACCTCGGACAGGTCGAGCTCGGAGAGGTCGATGACGGGTTCGCCCCAGCGGATGTAGAAGCCTCTCTGCGCCTCCCGCACGGTCTGCACGGTCACGGTGCCCTCGGTGAGAGTGGTCGCGTCGGGGTCGTTGGGCTCGTTCACGTACTCGCTGATCTCGCGGCTGCTCGTCACGGCGTCGTCCACCCAGCGCGGGCCCACCGCACCGGCGACCGTCACGTACGTGAGGCCGAACAGCATGGCCACGATCGCGAAGAACCCGAGCAGCCCGCTGGTGCGGCCGCGCATCGCGGAGATGAAGATCGCGACGCCCAGCACCACGGTCCCGATGCCCAGCCAGGTCGCCGCGAACCCGGCGTCACTGGGCAGCTCTCCGCCGTTCATGCGGTGCAGGGCGAGGAGCAGGGCGCCGGCCAGCAGGATGATGCCCACCGTGATGCCGACGAGGGTGCCGCCCGGACCGCGGTGCGGGCGGGCAGGAGGCGGGGTGTAGACCGGCTGCGGAGCCGGGGCCGCAGCCGGAGCAGGCCCGGACCAGTGGGGCGCCTGCGTCTGCCGGTGCGGGGCCGGTCCGGCGCCCGTGGCGTAGACCAGACCGTCGGACCGGCGGTAGTCGACCGGCGGAGCGGGCGTGAACGGTGCCGGCGTTCCGCCGGGGCTCGGTGTCCCGGGCATGGGCGTACCGGAAGCAGCGGGGCCAGACGGGGTCGGCACCGTCGGAACCTGCGCGGGGGCAGCGCCCGTGCGGCGGGCGGCGTTGTTCTCGCGCTGCCGCCGCACGCCCTGGACGATCAGGTAGACGACCCCGCCGACCACGGCCAGCCAGAAGAGGAAGTTCAGCAGCTGCAGCTCGGCGCCGCCCCACCCGCCCAGCGGGCCGCCCCAGGCGAAGCCCATGAGGAACACGGCCACCGAACCGAGCATCGCCACGTCGAAGTTGCCGCGCGCCGCCTCCTGCAGGTGGATCCGTCCGTCACGCTCCGGGAGCAGGGCCCACGCCGCGCCGTACAGGATCAGGCCGAGGCCGCCGAAGAAGATGCTCACGATCAGCAGGCCGCGCACCAGCAGCGGGTCCCAGCCCACCCGCTCGGCGAGACCGCCGGCGACGCCGCCCACCCAGCGCTGCTCGGAGCGCGGGAACAGGCCACGGCGGATCGATGCGAAGAAGCCGGACTCCGGGTAGGGCCGCTGTCCGGGTGGTACAGGTGCAGGACCGCTCGTCGGGGCGGTCGCTGGATCGGCAGCCGGCTCGAAGGCCGGGCCGGAGGTGCTGGCGTCCGGGCCGGCCGGCCCGGCGTTGGCCGGCCCGGCGTCGGCCGAGCCGCCAGGCTCACTCGTGGCGCCCTCTGGACGCGTCTCGTCGGTGCTCATGGTGACAATGCTGGTCGACCGGCGACCGATCCGGCATCGGGACCTGCCCTGAACCAACCCTGGTTCGGGTCGTGCGGGACCCTGAGATCCAGGCTCAGCCGTGTTCAGGGGGCCCCGAACGTGTGACGATCGGAGAGTGAACCAGAGACTTACCTTCCGCAGGCCCGCCTCGGCGGGGCCGGGATACAGCGGCCGCTGGGTGGCGGGTGTCGCCGCCGGCCTCGCGGCCCACCTGGGCGTACCCGTGTGGCTGGTCCGGGTCGCGTTCCTGATCCTCGTCTGGTTCGCCGGAGCCGGCCTGGTGGCCTACGTCTTCTGGTGGATCACCGTCCCCACGGGCTTCCCCACCGTGGCCGACGACGCCCTGCCCGCCGACCGCCGGCGGCTCGCCCCACGCCTGACGACCGACGCCGACGCCGACGCCGGTGCCGCGGACCGGACGGCATCGCTCGTCGACCGCGTGCGGCTCTCCGGACCGGTGTCCCGCCTCGCGGTCCGCGACATCTGGATCGGCGTGGTCCTGCTGTCGAGCGCCGCGCTCATGCTCGCGATCCGTGCCGACTGGGACCCGGTCGCATCCTGGGTGCTGCCCGCCCTGCTCGGCCTCGGCGGCGTGGCCCTGGCCTGGAGCCAGATCGACGCCACCGAACGCGGCCGCTGGGTCGACGGCACCACCACCGGCCTGCGATCGCGCACCGCGCTGCTCCGCCTCGCCGGCGGCGTGGTGCTCACCATGCTCGGCGTGCTGATGCTGGTGGGCCAGGACACCCCGGCGAGCGTGCTGATGCAGGCCACCATCGCCTCCGTGGCCATGGTCGCCGGCATCGCGCTCGTGTCGCTGCCCTGGTGGTTCCGGCTCGTGCGCCAGCTCGGCGACGAGCGCGCCGCCCACGCCCGCGAGGCCGAGCGCGCCGACATCGCGGCCCACCTGCACGACTCGGTGCTCCAGACCCTCGCCCTGATCCGCGCGCAGGCCTCCGACCCCGAGGCCGTCTCCCGCATGGCTCGCGCCCAGGAGCGCGAGCTGCGGGGCTGGCTCTACGACGACCGGCAGGAACCCGGCACCTCGGTGGCGGCGGAGCTCAAGGAGCTGGTGGCCGAGATCGAGGACGCCGTGGCACCGCTCACCGTGGAGACCGTCGTCGTCGGCGACGCCCCGCCCACCGAGGCGACGTCCGCCCTGCTGCAGGCCGCCCGCGAGGCGCTGCTCAACGCCTTCAAGCACGGCGCACCTCCCGTGTCCGTATACCTTGAGGTCACCGACGCCGTGGCCGAGGTGTTCGTCCGTGACCGCGGCACCGGGTTCGATCTCGACGAGATCGCCCAGGACCGGTTCGGCGTCCGGGAGTCGATCCTCGGCAGGGTCCGCCGGCGCGGCGGCACCGCCGAGGTCGTCAGCCGGCCCGGCTGGGGCACCGAGGTGCGGCTCCGGATGCCGCTGGACAAGCCTGCGAACGGCGAGAAGAAGACCGAGAAGAACGGCAGGGCACGGGCCACGACGGCCCCCAGCTCTGCCCCCACCACTGCGGAAGGCGCGACGAGATGACAACCCAGGCGACGCCGTCGGGCGGCAGCACGCAGGGCTCCGTGACCATCCCGGTGCCCGTCGTGCTCGTGGACGACCACCACCTGTTCCGCACGGGCGTGCGGGCTTCCCTGGACAACCGGGTGACCGTGGTGGGCGAGGCGTCCGACGTCGACTCGGCGGTGGCGCAGGTGCACCAGCACCGGCCGCCCGTCGTGCTGCTCGACGTGCACCTGCCCGGCGGCAACGGCGGCGGCGGCGCCGAGGTGGTGCAGCGCTGCGCCGACCTGCTCGCCGAGGGCGTGCGGTTCCTCGCCCTCTCCGTGTCCGACGCCGCCGAGGACGTCGTCGCCGTCATCCGGGCGGGCGCCCGTGGCTACGTCACCAAGAACATCGCACCGGCCGACCTCTCGTCGGCGGTGGTGCAGGTGGCCGGCGGCGACGCCGTGTTCTCGCCACGGCTGGCCGGGTTCGTGCTGGACGCGTTCGGTGCGTCCGCGAACGACATCGCCGTGGCCGACGACGAGCTCGACCGCCTCTCGAAGCGGGAGCAGGAGGTCATGCGCCTCATCGCGCGCGGCTACTCCTACCGTGAGGTCGCGAGCGAGCTGTTCATCTCGATCAAGACCGTGGAGACCCACGTGAGCGCGGTGCTCCGCAAGCTCCAGCTCTCCTCGAGATACGAGCTGACCCGCTGGGCGGTGGCCCGCCGCCTCCTCTGACGAGGCGGTGGGTGGAGTCGGGGATGAAGTCCGGGGGGTGGCGTTCTGCCTGGTGGCGGGCGTTGATACGCTCTGTGGCCCGACCCACCGAGACGAAGAAAACCAACCTCCATGCGGAGCAGTCGACTAGTCAGCCTCATGATCGCGGTGGTCGCCGCGATCATCTGGGTGGTGAGCACCTACGCGAACCCCTCGAACTCCTGGGATCCGGTGAACTTCGTGCTGCGGATCGCCGCGGGCGCCCTCACGGTCGCCGCTGCGGCCGAGTGGCTCGTGCTGAGCATCCGGGAGAGCCGGGGCGCCAAGGTCCGTGCACGAGGGTCCCACCTCGCGGCGGCGGTGCGCCGCAGCGCGGGCTCGAGGACCTTGCTCGACAACCTCCTGCGGGCCTCCGACGGTCGCCCCACCCCGGCGCAGGACCTCGCCGTCGTCGAGGGTGGCGGGGCGGTGCTGGTGGTCGCGTACCTGATGGAGCGAAAGGTGCGCCGGGTCTCGCTGCGGGTCGGTCTGGACCAGGCCTCCGCCGAGTCCCTCGAGGCGGTGCTGGGCGCTGCGCCTCACCGGCTGTTCGGCACGCAGCCGCCGACGCGCGGCGCGTTCGACCGGTCCTCGTACACACAGCTCGAGGGCGCCTCACGGTCCGGGGCCTGGAGCGTCGCGGTGCCGACGGCCGACGTCGACCTGCTCCGCTACGTCCTCGTGCGGGCAGAAGAGTTCCTGTGAGCCGGTAGGGCGGGACCACCTGGCTGGTGGTCCCGCCCTCGCAGTGCGACGACCGCCGGGCCGGCGGCTGTGCTGCCGGCCCGGCGGTGCGGGTCACCGCCCCGAGAGCGGCGGCGTGATCTGGACCAGGGCCGAGGTGTTGCCCTTGAAGGCCTTCTTGAGGTGGATCACGGTGCCGTAGCCGACACCGTCGTCCGCCGGGTCTCCGGTGCCGGTGATGGCGCCGATACCGAAGTCCTGCCCGAACTCGTCCGGCAGGAGCGCCCCGTTCTCGTCGACGATCCGCACCGTGTAGGGCGAGTTGTCGACGGACGGCACCACGGTCGACGCGTCGTTGTCACGGTAGAACAGGCTCCCGCCGTTGACCTCGATCCCGGGGTACCAGCCCGCGTCGTCGGTGAACGTGCGCACCGGCGCCTGCGCGTCGAAGTCCGTGCAGAACTCGACGGTGGTGTCGGCACCCGTGATGCACTCCGTGAACGGGTACGTCGGCCGCAGGCCGAACGCCACGTTCGAGGACTGCGGACGGGACGGCAGGTTCTTCAGCGTCGACGTGTCCGGCGTGGCCGACTCGTCGCGGCGCAGCGGGTCGAAGTGGCTGTCCACCAGCAGCAGACCGCCCTTCGCTCCGGTGCTCGGGAGCTCCGAGAGGTTGTTCAGCACGTGGTTCTGGCGGCCGAACGTCGTGTCCCGGTACCAGACGAGCATGCCCGGCGCGTTGTAGGCGAGCTTCTCCACCTTCCACGCGTCGGTCTCCGGAGCCGCGTACGTGGTGTCGTACGCGTACTTCAGGCCCTCGTCGAACCCGTCAAGGTTGCGCCACTCGACCAGGTAGAAGTGCTCCTGGACGGACGAGCCGGAGTAGGTGTGCCAGCCGTTGCCCGTGGTGTCCGTGAAGGTCGAGACCTCGGGGGTCCAGCCCGCCTCGCCCGACTCCACGTCGTCGCTCCACACGACCTCGCTGCCGCTCGTGAGCTCGAAGTCGTCGGAGAACCAGCCGCGGTCCTCGAACGCCGCGTCCGTGGCATAGCGCAGACGCAGCTGGACGGTCTGCCCGGCGAAAGCGGACAGGTCCACGTTCAGGTGCGCCCAGCCCTCGGTGGTGCCGGTGAGGCCGTACTTCTTGGTGCCGTAGTCGGCCATGCGGCCGTTCGGGTCCGCGTACCCGTCCGGTGTGGTGACCTCGGCACCGGCGTCGTCCAGGACCTTCTGCTCGTCCCAGGTGGCGCCGCCGTCGGTGGAGACCTCGACGAACCCGTAGTCCCAGTCGGCCTCGATGCTGTAGTCGGCCCAGAAGGAGAACGTGGCGTCCGCCGGGACGTCGAGCGTGCGGTTCAGCCGGATGTCGGCCCAGCTCTGGTCCGACCCGGTGTACCACATGGCCTCGCCGCTGTGCGGCTCGCCGAGCTCGATGCGCTTGTCCGGCAGGTTGATCTTGACGCCGTCCTCCGTCCCGCGGTGCGGGCGGGAGGCCTGGCCCACCTTGACGGCGAGCTTGTCGTCGCCAGGGTTCACCTCGACCGGGTCCACCCAGCCGAGCACCCACTTGTCCCAGATGCCCATGTGCGTGGGCATCGACTGGAAGATGGGTCCGGCGTGCGAGCCGGAGCTCATCAGGTCCCAGAAATCCACGTCGGAGTCGCCGCCGCTGGCCGTGTCGTACAGGTCGGGCAGGCCGAGGTCGTGGCCGTACTCGTGGGCGAACACGCCCACGCCGGAGTCCTCCGGCTGCACGATGTAGTTGGACAGCGTCAGGTCGGTGCCCGGGATGGGCGCGCCGCCGGGGACGTTCGACGAGTGGGCCCAGATGGCGTACGTGCCCTGCTCGCCGCCACCACCGGACTTGTCCTCACCCGCGTGGACGAGCACCACGTGGTCGATCACGCCGTCCGGCTCGTTGACGTTGCCGTCACCGTCCCGGTCGGACTGGTCCTCGATGTCGTAGTCGGCCCACGGGAAGTCGGGCTGCATCTCGGCGAGCTTCGCCACGGCGTCGATCGGCAGCTGCCCGGGACCGCTGGGGTTGTCCGGGTGCCCGTTCATGGTCTGGTAGGCACCGGCCTCCCACTCGCCCTCGTCGTTGAGGAAGCAGCGCTGCGCGCCGTACCAGGCCTCGGAGTGGGGCACCTTGACCCACGGTGTGGCCTCACCCGAGACGGTGTAGGCGTTGCGCGACATCTCCTCGTACATGTTCTTCATGGTGTAGCCGGAGATGTCGATGCCCGGGCGGCCGTCCGGCCCGGTGAGGTCGGGGCGCACCCGCTCGGTGATGCCTTCGTCCGTGAAGAGCATCTTGTCGAAGTGCTCCGACGAGAAGTCCTCGACCCACATCGTGTTGTTGTCCGGCTGAGATGCTTCCGCGGGGTTCGGGATGTTGTTGTGCAGCGGGCCGTTCTGGACGTTACCCGGCATGCATTCCGACGAGCCCCAGTAGGTGGGCACCATCTGGTCGGTGAAGTCGTCGTTCGCGTTCTCGTCGAACTCCACGAGGATGGTCAGGAGGCGAGCCTCCTGTGTGCTGGGCGCGCTCTTGTAGCGCGACTCCTTGATCTCCTTGGGGCTCTTGCCCGTGCGGATGGCCTGGCTCTCCAGCTTGGCGAGCTGCTCCGCCGCCGCCGGGTTGCCGCTGGAGAACTTCTTGGCGAGCTCGTCCGAGGCGGTCTGGACGGTGGCGTCGACGCCGACGCCGCTGCTGCCCTCCGCCTTGTGGACGATGGTGCGGCCGTCGGCGGTGATCTCGACGTCGTCGTCGATCTCGGGCTGGGCGGCGACGTCCGCGTAGTTGATGTAGTGCTCGGAGCTCTCGAAGGCCGAGCTCTCGATGGCCGTCGTACCGCTCCCGGTGGCCGACGCCGTCGTCGCCCCTCCGGTCGCGGCGAGCCCGGTGACGGTGAGCGCGATGACAGGAATCGCGGCCACCGTGCACCGAAGCGCACGGGTGGTGTGTGTTCTCATGCGTTCTCCCAGATCAGGCCGTCAACAGTGGTCGCGTGACGGCAGGGGCAGAAGGCCGCGGAATGTCGCGGCCTTTGCATGCCTACCGGAACTTGACCTATGACGAAAGGGGAACGGGGGCTTTTCCTGCCGTGTGGAGCGGAATTCACCCTGAAGAAATCCGTTGAGTGCTGGGTATCCGAGGGTTGATGGCCTTCGCGCCAACAGATACCCAGCACTCAACGAGCTTGGTGGGCCCAGGCCGGGGAGAGACGGACCACCGCGCCGACCACGACGACCGCCGGCGGCCGGACGCCGACCTCGGCCGCGCGGTCCGCGATGGTCGCCAGCGTGCCGACGGTGACGCGCTGTCCCGGTCCGTAACCGTCCTCGACCACGGCGACCGGAGTGTCGGCGGGGCGGTCGGCGGTCGTGAGCGCGGCAGTCGTCTCGGCCAGGCGGGTGACGCCCATGAGCAGCACGAGCGTGTGGTCGGGCCCGCCGGGTAGCTCGGCGGCCGCGCCCTCGCGGGGACCGGGGAGCGCGTCGTGCCCGGTCAGCACGCTGAAGCCGCGCGCGACGCCGCGGTGTGTGACCGGGATGCCCGCGGCGGCGGGCACCGAGACGGCCGACGTCACGCCAGGCACCACCTCGACCTCGATGCCCGCCGCGCGGCAGGCCGCGAGCTCCTCGCCGCCCCGGCCCAGCACGTACGGGTCACCACCCTTGAGGCGGACGACGTCGCTCCCGGCCTGGGCGTGCTGGATCAGCAGCGCGTTGATCTCGTGCTGCGGCACCGGGTGGTTGCCGCTGGTCTTGCCGACGTCGATGATCTCGACGTCGGGGGACAGCTCGCTCAGCAGGGCACGCGGACCGAGCCGGTCGACGACCACGACGTCGGCCTGCGCGAGGACCGAGCGGCCCCGCGCCGTGATGAGGCCGGGGTCGCCGGGCCCGCCGCCGACGAGCCAGACCCGGCCGAGCCCGTCGCTCGCCGCCGGGGGCCGGTGCCGGCGCAGCGGGAGCGTGCCGGACCGGAGCTGGGCCGCCACGGCGTCCCGGATCGCCAGCGCGCGCCGCGGGTCGCGGCCGGCGGTCACCGAGACGGTCACCTCGGCGTCGTCGGTCAGGGTGGTGCGGGCTACCGCTGGGACCCACGCGCTGCCCACGGAGGCGTCGCCGGCGGTGACGCAGAAGACGCGGGCGCGCTCGGCGTCGTCGGCCACCTGGTGGTCCACGCGCGCCGAACCCGTCGCCGTGTGCACGAGCCACGCCCCGTCGAGGTCGCCCGTGCGGTAGTCGCGCCGCACCCATTCCACCTCGGCCGGACCGGGGCCGTCCGAGGGCTCGGGAGCCTCCGCGGCGACGGGGATCCCGGACTCGGCGAGCACGGAGTGCGGCGTCACGAGACGGACGCGCGCCCCCGCGTCGACGAGCGAGCGCACGCGCCGCGCGGCGACGGGGCCGCCGCCGACCACCACGACGAGCCGGCCGGCGACCTTGAGGCCGAGCGGGTAGATGTCCTGCGTCCCGGCGTCAGACATGGAGACCGCACTCGTCCTTGTCGCGCCCGGCCCAGCGGCCGGAGCGGGCGTCCTCACCGGGCAGCGGCCGGGCCGTGCACGGCTCGCAGCCGACCGACGGGTAGCCGTCGGCGAGCAGGGGGTTCACGACGAGGCCGTGCCGGTTGGCGTACTCGGCGACCTGGTCGTCGCTCCACGCGGCGATCGGGTTGATCTTGACCACGCCGTTGCGCTCGTCCCAGCTCACGAGCGGAGCGTTGGCACGGGCCGCCGTCTCGCTGCGGCGCACGCCCGTCGCCCACGCCTCGTACTGCTCGAGCGCCTTCTGCATGGGCGCCACCTTGCGCATGGCGCAGCAGGCCTCGGGGTCGCGCTCGTGCAGGCGTGCCCCGTACGCGGCGTCCTGCTCGGCGACGGTCAGCTCGGGGCGCACGTCCACGACGTTGACGTCCATCTCGATCTCGACGGCGCCGCGGGTGCCGATCGTCTCCGCGAAGTGGTAGCCCGTGTCGCCGAACAGCACGTCCACGAACGGGAACTGCTCCGCCACCAGGTGCGAGAGCACGGTGTCCTGCATCGAGGAGGCCACCGCCATGTACGGCCCGAACTCCCGTACCGCCCACGCGATGACCGCCTGGGCGTCCGCCTCCGGCGTGCTCCCGCACGCGTTGAGCTGGGCCTGCCCGCGCTCCACCACGGCACGCAGTTCCTCGGGCGTCCGACGGCGGCGCCGGGCCCGGGCCGTCGGCCGCATCGCGCGGATGCTCTCGCGGGCGGCGGCGCGGGCCCGCACGCGCGCGAGGCGCGGGTTGATCACCGCGCCGTGCCCGGAGAGCGACAGAGAGGACGCGGGCGCTGCTTCCACGGTGGTCATCGCAAGGCCTCCTCGTCGGCGCGGTGCGCCCACTGCGCGAACGTCTCGTCGCCGTCGTGGTCGGCGTCGTACCGGCGTACCACGCGCTCCACGTAGTCGCCGATCCCGTCGGCCGTCACCTTGAGGCCGCGTACCGTGCGGCCCAGCCCGGCGTCGTCCCGCTCCACCGACGCGAGCCCGCCGCCGAGGTGCACCTGGAAGCCGGGGACCTGGTTGCCGTCGTCGTCCATCACGAGCTGGCCCTTGAGGCCGATGTCCGCCGTCTGGATGCGCGCGCAGGAGTTGGGGCAGCCGTTGACGTGCAGGGTCAGCGGCTTGAGGTCCTTGAGGTCCCCGAGCCGCTCCTCGAGCTGCGTGATCGCCTCGGCCGACGTCGCCTTGGTCTCGACGATCGCCAGCTTGCAGTACTCGATGCCGGTGCAGGCGATCGTGTTCCGGCGGAACAGGCTCGGGCGGGCGTGCAGGCCCAGCTCGTCCAGGTCGGCGATGAGCGGCTCGACCTGGTCCTCCGCGACGTCGAGCACCAGGAGCTTCTGCAGCGGCGTCAGCCGGACGCGCCGGCTGCCGTGCGCCTCGGCGACGTCGGCGAGCCGCGCCAGGTTCTCCCCGGAGACGCGGCCGACGGTCGGCGCGGCACCCACGTAGAACCGGCCGTCGTGCTGCTCGTGGACGCCCACGTGGTCGCCGCGCTCGGCCAGACCGAGCTCGGCGGGGGTGGGCGGGGCGTCGCCGTCGGTCATCCGGTAGCCCAGGTACTCGGTCTCGAGCACCTCACGGAACTTCTCGACGCCCCAGTCGGCGAGCAGGAACTTCAGGCGGGCCTTGTTGCGCAGCCTGCGGTAGCCGTAGTCGCGGAAGATGCTGACCACGCCGTGCCAGACCTCCGGGGCCTCCTCGGCCGAGACGAAGGCACCGAGCCGCTCCGCGAACCGCGGCGTGGTCGACAGCGCCCCGCCCACCCACACGTCGTAGCCGATGCCGCGCTCGGGGTGCTCGACGCCGACGAACGACACGTCGTTGATCTCGTGCACGACGTCGAGGCTCGGGTGGCCGGTGATCGCCGTCTTGAACTTGCGCGGCAGGTTCGCCAGCGCTGGGTCACCGATGAAGCGCTTCTGGATCTCCTCGATCACCGGCGTCGGGTCGATGAGCTCGTCCTTGGCGACCCCCGCGACCGGGCTGCCGAGGATGACGCGCGGCACGTCGCCGCAGGCCTCCGTGGTGCTCAGCCCCACGGCTTCGAGACGCCGCCAGATCTCCGGCACCGCCTCGACCTCGATCCAGTGGAGCTGGATGTTCTGCCGGTCGGTGATGTCGGCGGAGCCGCGGGCGAACTCGGTGCTGATGCCCGCGATGACCCGCAGCTGCTCCGTGCTCAGCGCCCCGCCGTCGATCCGCACGCGCAGCATGAAGTACTTGTCCTCGAGCTCGTGCGGTTCGAGGGTGGCGGTCTTGCCGCCGTCGATCCCGGGCTTGCGCTGCGTGTAGAGGCCCCACCAGCGGAAACGCCCGTGCAGGTCGTCGCCGGGGATCGAGTCGAAGCCGTCCTTGGCGTAGATCCGCTCGATGCGGTCGCGAACCTCCAGCGGGTCCGACTCGGCCTTGAACTCCTCGTTGTGGTTGAGCGGAGCGGGGCCGTCGATCTTCCACTGGCCGTTCGGGCGGGTAGGGCGCTTGGCGGCCCTGGCCGGGGCCTTGTCTGCGGTCTCGTCTGCGGCCTTGGCTGTGGATTGGGTCGGAGCAGGTGCGGTGTTGACCATGTGTGGGGTCCTGTTCGTGCGGGGCGCGCGGAGTCGAGCGAGAGCTGGGGGTGTGGTGCGCGTCGGGCGGGCACAGGTAGCCGATTCCCGGGGGCGACCAGGGACTCGGTGCTGCGGTTCGACGGCGGGTTGCGACCTTGCGGGGACGAGCGTGCAGGGGCGGGGGAGCGCGTCAGAGCTGACAGCTGCGACAGCAGTCGCAGGCACCGGTCGGCATGGCGCACATGGGCATGTCGTGACGGGTGGTCACGAGGGAGATGCGCGCTGCCTTGGTCATGGCGAAGACGTTAACCGCCGCTGGAGGAGGGCGGAAGGGGCGGTCCACATAGTGGATGCCTATTGCTCGCATCGATGGTGCCTATGCATGTCCGGTTCGTGGCTGACCATGGGGCAACGGCTCTCGCCCGGAAGGACGCTCGGGCCGGGCCGGCGGACCCCACGTGGTGGCACTCGTCACTACCGCGAAGCAGGCACGGTTTCGTGCCTCGACGGCGTCCGCCGCGGATAGGCTGACGGTCATGGAGTTCCTCTACAACGTCTTCGTGTTCCTGCACTTCGCGAGCTGGGCTCTCGTGTTCGGCGGCTCGATCGCGTCGCTGCGCACCAAGGCCCTCTACAAGGGCGTGTCGCACGGTGCCATGGGTGCCGCCGCTGCGGGCATCATCATGGTCGGCATCGCGGAGATGGGCGGTCTCTGGGACGACGGCGGCCCGTCGATGGCGAAGATCGGCGTCAAGCTGGTCGTCGCGCTCGCCGTCGCCGTGCTGGCCGTGCTGGCCGTGCGCAAGGGCGAGGACGTGTCCCCGGGCCTCAAGGGTTCCGTGCTCGGCCTCACCTTGGTAAACATCCTGGTCGCGGTGTTCTGGAACTGATCGTCTGACCGCTAGGGTGCCGCCGTGAGCGTTCTCGGAGAAGTCCTCGTCGGTGTGGCCATCCTGGTGGGCCTGATCGGCATCGTCGTTCAGGTGTTGCCGGGCTCCGTGCTGGTGCTCGGCGGCATCCTCGTGTGGGCGATCATGACCGGCGGTGTCGAGGCGTGGGTCGTGTTCAGCATCGCGGCGGTCGCTGTCGCCGTCGCGGAAGTGGCCCAGTGGGTGATCGCCGGCAAGCACATGCGCAAGGCCAAGGTGCCCTGGGTGACGCTCGCCGTCGGCGGCATCGCCGGCATCATCGGCTTCTTCGTGGTGCCGGTGATCGGCCTGTTCCTCTTCTTCGTCGGCGCGATCTTCCTGCTGGAGTGGGCCCGGCACAAGGACGTGCCGGCGGCCTGGAGGTCCACCAAGACGGCTGTCCAGGCCACCCTGATCACCATCGGCGTGCAGCTCGTGGGCGCCCTGCTCGCCTCGGGCGTCTGGGTGGTCGGCCTCTTCATCACGTGACGCAGCGAAAGTCCGCCACCAGAATGTGATCAGGCATGGTTTCGTACCCGAAACCATGCCTGATCACGTTCTCGAAGCGGACCTTTTGCGCCGCGCCGCGCCGCGCCGCGCCCTCACGCCCCCGGGATGTCGAAGACCAGCAGCGTGCTCGACGCCGTCGCGACGACCGCGCCCGTCGCGTCCCGCACGACGCCCTCGGTGAAGCCCACGCGCGAGCCCGCCTTGACCACCGTGCCCTCCGCGGTGAGCGGCCCACCGCCCCCGCGCACGGCTTTCACGTAGTTCACCTTGATCTCCACCGACGTGTACCCCTTGCCCTGGGGTAGCACCGACTGCATGGCGCAGCCGCACACCGTGTCCAGGAGCGTGCACATGACGCCCCCGTGGACCGTACCGATCGGGTTGTAGCCGGACTCGTCCGGCGTGCACGTGAACGTGACCCGCCCCTCTTCCACGACGTCGATGTCGAGGCCGAAGTGCGCGGCGATCGGCGGCGGCGGGATGACGCCGTCGCGCATCTGGCGCAGGAACTCGAGGCCGGGCATCGACGGTGCCCTGGCTGCGATCCGCAGCGGGTCGTACCAGGTCAGCTCGCGGGTGCGCGGCTCGCCCCAGCCCTCTGGCGTGGTGGCCGGGGCGTCGGACTGCTGTGTTTCGGACATGCTGGCAAGGGTAATGTCCGGGTCATGCAGGCCACCGACCTTCCCCTGATCCGTACCGTCTCGCGGCCCGCCGTCCACCCCGACGGCACCTGGGCCGTCGTGTCGGTGACCCGCCCCGATCTCGACGCCGACGCCACCGTCGGACAGCTCTGGCGCGTTCCCCTGGCCCCGGCCGGCAGGGCCGTCCCGGCCGGCGGGGCCGTCCCGACCGACACGCCCGACCAGCCCCGCCGCCTGACCCGAGGCTTCCGCGACACCGCTCCGCGCATCTCGCCCGATGGCGCCCTGGTCGCCTTCCTGCGCGCACAGCCCCAGGCCGCCCCGCAGCTCTGGGTGCTCCCGACGGCCGGCGGCGAGGCCGTCCAGGTCACCGAGCGCACCCTGGGCGTGAGCGACTTCCGCTGGTCGCCGGACGGCACGCGCCTCGCCTTCCTGAGCCGGGAGCCCGAGCCGGGCCGGTACGGCTCCGTCGAGGGCATCGCGGCGGGCGCCGAGGCCCCGCGCCGCATCACCGGGTGGAGCTGGACGCGCAACGGCGTCGGGTACCACCGGGACCGCCCGCAGCACGTGTTCGTGGTCGACGTGCCCGACGTCGCCGCCGAGCCGGTGGTGCAGCCGGCCCCGACCGCACAGGGCGAGGCCGAGCCGCGCCCCACGGTGCCGGAGCCGCTCCGGGTGACCACGGACGACGTCGACCACAGCGGGATCGCGTTCACGCCTGACGGGGGCTCGATCGGCGTCATCGCCGAGCGCGAGCAGGGGCAGGGCCAGGCGGGGCGCGGCGTAGTGCGCGTGCTGCCGCTCGCCGCACCGGCCGGCGGCGGCTCCGAGGTGGACCTCGGCACGCTCGCCCCGCAGTCGATCGCGTTCGGGCTGGGCGGTGAGCTGTACGTGGTCGCGCAGGACCTCGGCCCGGACGGCAAGGACTTCGTGGCGCGCAACGCGGCGCTGTACGTGCTGTCCGCGTGGGCCGACCCCGAGCCGCGCCGGCTCACCGACCCGGAGACCCAGGAGGTCGGCGGGGAGCCCCTGCCGATCGACGGCGGCGTGCTGCTCGCCCTCGCGAGCCGCGGCGCGCAGCACGTGGTCCGGGTCGCCGACGACGGCGTCACAACCCCACTGACCAGTGGCGATGTCGTGGTGGCGGAGTTCGGGGTCGGGGGCGGGACGCTCGCGGTGTCGTACGCGGACCCGGGCAGCTACGGCGACGTGGGCGTCGTGGACCTGGACACGGGCGGTGAGCTGCTCCGCCGCACGGACTTCTCCGCGCCGCTGCGCGCGACCGGGATCGTGACCCCCACCGAGCTCACCGTCACCGGGCGCGACGGGTATCCCGTGCACGGCTGGACGGCCGTGCCCGAGGGCACGGGCACCCACCCGACGCTGCTGATGATCCACGGCGGCCCGTACGCGTCCTACGGCGTGGGCCTGTTCGACGAGACGCAGGTGCTGGTCGACGCCGGGTACGCCGTCGTGTACTGCAACCCGCGCGGCTCGGCGGGCTACGGGCAGGCGCACGGCCGATCGATCCGGCAGGCCATGGGCACCGTGGACCTGCACGACGTGCTGGACTTCCTGGACGGCGCCGTGGCGGCGGACGGGCGCCTGGACGGGTCCCGTGTGGGCGTCCTGGGCGGCTCGTACGGCGGGTACCTCACGGCCTGGACGATCGCTAACGACCACCGCTTCGCCGGCGCGGTCGTGGAGCGCGGCTTCCTCGACCCGGAGGGGTTCTTCGGGACCAGCGACATCGGCTCGTTCTTCGGCCTGGAGTACGTGGGCGAGACGCCCGAGCGGATCGCCGCGCAGTCCCCGCAGGCCGTCGCGGGGCAGGTGCGCACCCCCACGCTGGTCATGCACTCCGAGCAGGACCTGCGCTGCCCGCTGTCCCAGGCGGAGCGCTACTACTCGACGCTCAAGCGGCACGGCGTGGAGACGGAGCTGGTGGTCTTTCCCGGCGAGAACCACGAGCTGTCCCGGACCGGTCGGCCGCGGCACCGGCAGCAGCGCTTCGACCTCATCCTGGACTGGTGGAAGCGCTACCTGCCGGTGGGATGAGAGCATCGACCCCGTGCAGATCATCACCACCCCGCTCGCTCAGCTCGACGTGACCATCGCCTACGGGGTCTGGAAGCTGCGCCAGGACGTGTTCGTCGTCGAGCAGGACTGCCCGTACGACGATCTGGACGGGCGCGACCTCGAGCCCACGACCGTGCAGGTCGTCGGGCTCGGGGAGGCGGCACCTGACTCCGTCTCCGACGGCGGCACGCGCGTGCTCGGCACCGCCCGGGTGCTCGACGACGGCGACGTCTGGCGCATCGGCCGTGTGGCCCTGGTCAAGGGCGCGCGCGGCAAGGGTCACTCCGACGAGCTGATGCGTGCGGCGCTGAAGTACATCGACGACGCCGGCGACCGCCGCGACGTGGTGCTGGACGCGCAGTCCCCGCTGACACGCTGGTACGGCAAGCACGGGTTCGAGCCGGACGGCGACGAGTTCCTCGAGGACGGTATCCCGCACACCCCGATGCGGCTGGAGCGCGGCTGACGGGTCAGTAGGCGCCGCGGCCCGAGACCACCGCGCGGGCGGTCTGCGCGAGGATCAGCAGGTCGAGGAACGGTGTCCAGTTCTCGGCGTAGTAGACGTCGAGCCGCACCGACTCCTCCCAGGACAGGTCCGACCGGCCCGTGACCTGCCACAGGCCCGTCATGCCCGGCTTGACCAGCAGCCTGCGCCGCATCCGCTCCTCGTAGGCCGCGACCTCGTGGGGCAGCGGCGGGCGAGGGCCGACGAGGCTCATGTGCCCGCACAGCACGTTGAAGAGCTGCGGCAGCTCGTCGAGCGAGTACCGGCGCAGGACGCGCCCGACCCGCGTGACCCGCGGGTCCGCGCGCATCTTGAACAGCGGGCCGGCCGCCTCGTTCGCGCCGGTCAGCGCGACCACGTCCCGGTCGGCCCCGACGTACATGGTGCGGAACTTGACCATCGGGAAGATGCGCCCGCCCCGGCCCACGCGGTGCGAGAGGTAGAACACCGGACCCCGGCTGGTCAGCGCCACCGCCAGCGCGATGGCCAGCAGGACCGGCAGGACCAGGAACGTCAGCAGGGCGGTCAGCCCCCAGTCCATGACCTGCTTCACGGAGAACTTGGGGCCCTCGAACCGGGGCGTGTCCACGTGCAGCAGGGACATCCCGGGAGCGGGGGACACGGTGATCCGGGGGACGGCCACGTCGGCCAGCTCGGCGGTGAGCATCAGGTCCACGCCGTACCGCTCGAGCTCCCAGCCCAGCCGCCGCACGACGTCGGCCGTGACCTCGTGCGAGCTGCACACCGCGACCGCGCCGGCACCCACCGCGTGCGCCGTCTGCCCGACGTCGTCGAGGTCGCCGAGCACGGGGACGCCGTTCACCTTCTCGCCGGGCCGCACGCCGCTGGTCGGCACGCAGACGCCGACCACGACGAACTCCTGTTCGGGCGAGCCGTTCAGCAGGCGGATCAGCCGCGCTGCCTGCTCGCGACCGCCGACCGCCAGGACGATGGTCAGGCCGCCCTCCCCGCGCCGGCGCTGGCGCAGCAGGTGCTGCCGCCAGGCGTAGCGCGACGCGACGAGTCCGACCATGCCGAGCGGTGCGGCGACCAGCAGCAGGGTGCGGGCCTCGGAGTAGGTGGTGATCCAGGCGAGCAGGACGATCAGGCTGAACGACTTCCATGTCGCGTCGAGCACGCGCTGGTACTCGGACATGCCGCGGCCGAAGAAGCGCACATCGTACGCACGGTTGGTCGCCAGGGCGGCCAGCCAGGCGATCGCGAGCAGCAGCACGACGCCCGAGTGCGTCATCAGGCCGCTCGTGGACCAGGGCGAGGTGGTGTCGAGCGCGAGCTGCAGACCGTACGCCGTGACCAGGGTCGCCCCGATGACGGCGGCGTCGGTCAGCCGCAGCCGAGCCTTGTACCCGGCTTGCCAGCCGGTCCGGGCCCGCGGGGCCGAGACGACGCGGAGCGGTCGGACGTCGGAGTCGTCGGCGGTAGGGGGAGCACCATGGTTCGACGAGAAGCCGTCGCGCACCGGAAAGAGAAGCGGCGGCTTGCCGTCAACCGAGTGTGTGGTCACGCTCGATCCCTTCGGTTCCTGCTGGCGTGGCTGGTCGCGCGGGCGCATGGCGCCCGGGCGCCCAGGGCGTCGGTGGTGGGTGGTCCCGCGGAGCTCTCCGGGCGGCGCAGCCGCCGGTGGCTGGTGCCAACGTACGGTGAAGTCGGGGGCAACGCGGCGTGAACCAGGAGAAGTCACCCGCTGATTCGTACCTTTCACCCGGTGTGAAGGCTATTTACCGAGAAGGACCGATTTTTCACCCTGAATTCGCGGCGGCCGGAGATCACCCGGCCGCGCGCCTCCGGTGCGGCTTCCGGCTGGCACAGTTGGCGGTCATGACGACGGTTCTTCTCGCGCACGCCTCCGTGGAGCTCTACGGTTCCGACCTTCAGCTCGTGGAGACGGCGGTCGGTTGCCTCGACGCGGGCGCGGACGTCGTGGTGCTGCTGCCGGGCGAGGGGCCGCTCGCCGAGCGGATGCGCGACGTCGGCGCGCGCGTGGAGACCCTCGACGTACCGGTGCTGCGCAAGGCGCACCTCACGCCGCGCGGCGTCGTCGCGCTGGGGAGCCGCACGCTCCGCGCCCTCGGCCCGATGGTGCGGCTGATCCGGCGTCTCCGACCGGACACCGTGCTGGTCAACACGCTCACGATCCCCGCGTGGCTGGTCGCCGCCCGGCTCGCCGGGGCCGCACCCGTGTGCCACGTGCACGAGGCGGAGGCGGACGCGCGGTGGGTGGTCCGCGTCGGCCTGGCGGCCCCGCTGCTGCTTGCCCGCGACGTCGTGGTGAACTCGGCGGCGGCCCGCGACGTGGTCGTGTCGGCCGTCCCCGCACTGAGCCGGCGGACGCGGGTCGTCTACAACGGGGTGCCGGGACCGCCGCTCGGCGCCTCGTCGTCCGTGGAGGACGGTGGCCCGGCTGCCGACGCGGCCCACGTCGTGCTGGTCGGCCGCCTGTCGCCACGCAAGGGCTCGGACGTCGCGCTCGAGGCGGTGGCTCGCCTGCGCCGGGCCGGTCGGGACGTGCGGCTCACGCTGTGCGGGTCGGTGTTCGCCGGCTACGAGTGGTTCGAGGACCAGCTCCGGGCACGGGCCGACCAGGAGGACCTGGCGGGCGCGGTCGAGCTCGTCGGGTACGCGGACCCGTGGGTGTGGTTCGCGCGAGCGGACGTCGTCGTCGTGCCGTCCCGGGTCGAGCCGTTCGGGAACGTGGCCGTACAGGCGATGCTCGCGGGGCGGCCCCTGGTGGCCAGCCGCACCCAGGGGCTGGCCGAGATTGTCCACGACGGCGAGACGGGTCTGCTCGTACCGCCGGACGACCCGGCGGCGCTGGGCGAGGCGGTCGCCGCGCTGCTGGACGACCCGGCGCGTGCCTCCGCCATGGCGGACGCCGGGCGACAGGACGCGGCGGAGCGGTTCGGGGCGCAGCGGTACCGCGCGCAGATGGGACGGCTGCTGGTGAGCAGGCGCCGGGTCGTCCGGTTCGTGCGCACGAAGCGTCAGGTGGGTTAAAAAACGCAATACCTGCTAGATGTGCCACAGCGCACAAAGACTGCCTTATGTGGGTGAAATGGCTGTCCTGGGCTGTTCTGCGCATCTGGGTCGATCTACGCTCCCGGAATGCCCCCGAGAACCCTGCACATCGCGATGGTCGGTACCCGCGGTGTCCCTGCACGCTACGGAGGGTTCGAGACGGCGGTGGAGGAGATCGGGGCGAGGCTCGCGGAGCGCGGGCACCGGGTCCGGGTCTACTGCCGCCGGGGCCTCACGGTGCGTGACGCTCCCGCGCCGCCCCTCACCCACCACCTGGGCATGGAGCTCGTCACCCTGCCGGCCCTGCGGCGCCGCTCCCTGGAGACGCTGAGCCACACCGCGCTGTCCGTCGCGCACCTTGCGGCGCGGCGCGCCGATGTCGCATTCGTGTTCAACGCCGCCAACGCGCCGTTGCTGCCGGTGCTGCGCGGGGTGCGCATCCCGGTCGCCACGCACGTCGACGGACTGGAATGGCGTCGCGCCAAGTGGGGACCGACCGGCCGGAGGTACTACCGTGCCGCCGAGACGGCGGCCGTCCGACTCTCGGACGCCCTGATCGCCGACGCACCGGGCATCGCGGACTACTACCGTGACGAGTACGACGCGGACAGCCGGCTCATCACCTACGGAGCACCCGACCTGAGCGGCGTCGGGCACGAGCGGCTGGCCGAGCTCGGTCTGAAGCCCGGCGGCTACCACCTGGTGGTCGCCCGGTTCGAACCGGAGAACCACGTCGACGTGATCGTCGAGGGGTACGTGGCGAGCGGTGCGGTCCGCCCGCTCGTCGTCGTCGGATCCGCGCCCTACGCGCACGAGTACACCGAGCGCATCACCGCGCTCGCTGCGGGCGACCCCAGGGTGCGCCTCCTGGGCGGTGTGTGGGACCAGAGCCTTCTCGACCAGCTGTACGTGGGCGCCCTCACCTATCTGCACGGGCACTCCGTGGGCGGCACCAACCCCTCGCTGCTGCGCGCGATCGGCGGCGGCACGGCGACCGCCGCGTACGACGTCGCGTTCAACCGCGAGGTGCTCGGCTCCGCCGGGCGGTACTTCCGCACCCCCGCCGACGTCGGCGCGCGGGTCACCGAGGCCGAGGACGACGTCGCCGGCTGCGCGGACCGGGGCAAGGCCCTCGCCGAACGCGCCACCACGTACGACTGGGACGCCGTCACCGACGGGTACGAGCAGCTCGCCCACGACCTCGCCGCCCGCACGACGCCCGGCCCTCAGCCGTTCGCTCGTCGCAAGCACGCCGAGCAGTGGGCCTGGTCCGCGCCAACCGTGCCGGCGGTGGACCAGTCGGCAGCCGCTCCCGCCGACATTCCCGCCGAGCGATCCTGAGGGGTCAGGTCTGATGAGTACAGCCATTCGTGAGCCGTACGGCGAGGTGCTCGCCCGGCTCGGCACGGCGCAGAAGGGTGCCGCCCGCGGAGCCCCGGCATACTCCCGGTTTGTGAACCGCCGCATCGGACGGTATCTCGCGGCGGCGGCATACCGGGCGGGGCTCTCCCCGAACGCAGTCACGGGCGTGAGCGCGCTATTCACCTTCAGCGGCATCGCGTTGCTGATCGCGCTGCCGCCGTCGTGGGGTCAGGGCACTGCCGTAGCCGTCTTGCTCGTCCTCGGCTACGCCTGGGACTCGGCCGACGGGCAGGTAGCACGCCTGACAGGCCTCGGCAGCCCGGCGGGCGAATGGCTCGACCACGCAGTCGACGCGGTAAAGGTGGTGACCCTCCCGCTCGCGTTGGCGGTAGGCCTTGCGGTGCACGATGTCGTGGCGCCGGCCTGGCTGCTCGTCCCCCTTGTCTCCGCGATCACCAGCAGCGTCCTGTTCTTCGCAATGATCCTTACCGACCAGATCCGCCGGGCGCACGGCGTGCAGTCGCAGGCGCCGACCGACGGCCGGTTCCCGTGGCTTCGGTCCGTCCTGGTGCTTCCCACCGATTACGGCGTGCTGTGCTGGACTTTCCTGCTGCTCGGGGCGCCCACCGTCTTCCTGTCGGTGTACGCGACGATCACCGTCTGCACGACTGCGTTCCTGGCACTCGCCCTGGTCAAGTGGTTTCGCGAGGTGCGCGAGCTGTGAACGTCGTCGGCTACGCACCGGGCGCCTGGGACATGTTCCACGTGGGCCACCTGAACGTCCTGCGGCATGCCCGGAGCAACTGTGACTACCTGGTGGCAGGGGTGGTCGATGACGACATGCTGGAGCTTGCGAAGGGACGTCGTCCGGTGGTCCCCGTGATCGAGCGGGCCGAGATCGTGCGCCATGTCGTGTACGTGGACGAGGTGTTCGTCGAGACCCAGCCGGACAAGATCGAGACCTGGCGACGGCGGCCCTTCGACGTGTTCTTCAAGGGCGACGATTGGAAAGGGACAGCCAAGGGGCGTGACCTGGAGCGCAGGTTCGCCGATGTCGGGGTCGACGTCGTGTACTTCCCGTACACGGTGCACACCTCGAGCACGGTCCTGCGGCGCGCTTTGGAGCTGCTTGAGGGCGATGTGACCGGCAGGAGCGAGGTGCGGTGAGCGGGGTGCCATCTGTGCAAGGCAGAATCGTTCCCGTCAACAAGGACGAACGCCGCGGTCTGCCCGAGCACGTTTCCAGGTCGAAGCACGAGCGTCCACGGTGACTTCGCTGAATGACGGCGGAGCCGGCGTGCGGCAGTCGACCGCGCTCGACGACGTGGCGGTGATCGTCGTCAACTACGGCTCCTCGGACCTGCTCGCGTCCAACCTGCCCCGCACCGTCGGCGACAGCGGCGTGCGCGTGGTGGTCGTGGACAGCCTCAGCGACACGGCGGAGCGGACGGCCGTGACCCGCCTGGCCGCCGACCACGGCTGGGACCTACTGACCCCCGCGAGGAACGTCGGGTTCGGCGGCGGCTCGAACCTCGGCGCGGCGCACGCGCTCGCGGCCGGCTCCCGCGTGCTCGTGTTCCTCAACCCCGACGCCTGGACCGACCCGGCAGGGCTGACGGCGCTCGCCTCGGCAGCGCGCGCGGGGGAGCGGGTGCTCGTCGCCCCCGTGATCCACCGGCCCGACGGCAGCGTCTACTCGCGCGGCCTGACCTACCTCCACCTGTCCGACGGCACCATGAGCGGCCGGCGCAGGTCACCCGACGACGTCCCGTGGCTCAGCGGGGCGTGCGTCGCCGTCGGTGGCGCCTTCTGGGAGGAGATCGGCGGTTTCGACGAGGACTACTTCCTCTACTGGGAGGACGTCGACCTGTCGTGGCGGGCCACGACGCTCGGCGCACGCCTCGAGGTGGTCGACGACGCCCACGTGGTGCACGACGAGGGCGGGACCCAGGAGTCCACCGGCCGGGCCAAGAGCGAGACGTACTACCGGTACGACATCCGCAACCGGATGCTGTTCGCGCGCAAGAACCTCGGCCCGGCCGGGGTGCGGCGGTGGCGGCGCTCGCTGGCCCCGGCGGCGTGGGCCGTCGCGCTGCGCGGTGGGCGGCGGCAGTTCGTCGAGGGTGTCGGGCCGTGGCGCGGGGTGGCGCGGGGGGTCGTGGAGGCCCTGGGTATGCGGTGACGCAGTGGGAATGGGCGGACGTGACGAGGCCGCCCGATGAGCTCAGCCGGCCCTGAGGAATTCAGGTCGGATGACCTCCCGCAGCGCAGCGGTGACCGCCGTCAGGTCGACCGGAGCCGACACAGGCCGGGCAGCGGCGTCCAGGTGCTCCAGTATCGCCAGTCTGGCCATCGTTGATACTGGCAGGTCTCTGGCGGTCGCAACCCGCACCAGGTGTTCGTACTGGTCGGCGGTCAGCCGGACCGAGAGGACCCGGGGCGCAGAGTCTCCTCGCTTGCGCGAGCCGACGGCGTCGTCGGGCAGCGAGTCGTGACGGCGTGCTTCGGACTCGTCGCCGACGTCGTCCAGCAATTCCTCGATGCCTGGCTCTTCACTCATGATCGTCCTTCCGTGGCCTGGTTTGTTCAATGCGCCGGATCGCCTTGGAACGTGGCCCCATCGGCCTCGTAATGGCGCTGATCGACGTCGTTGGACTTCCATGCGTTAGCGCCCCACACTTTCGTACCCTCCCGCACGGTAATCACTGTGACGAGGAATCCTGCGCTCTCCGACCAGCCGATCGTCCGGTCGGACCTGCCTTTCTCCGAAGCCGGGTTTGGACTGAAGAACAGGGCCGCTGGGTCCACGAATGCCTCGTCGGCCCACTCCGGCTCAATGTTCGTCTCCCCTGCTGAGCCCTTTCGTGTCGACCGTGTGCGGATGTAGTCCGCCCGATGTTTCCAGTCCGGCACCCCGAGGCCCGGTTCACTTGCCCCTGTTCACCCACGTAGTCGAATCTACTACGGGCTGGGCTGGGCAACAAGACACGTCAGCCCAACGCGATGGCCCGCAGCGCCTCGCACATGACGGTCGTCGAGTGGTTCCTGACCACGTGCTCTCGCGCCGCCCGGCCCAGGCGTGCGGCCCGATCACGATCGTCGAGCAGGCCAAGGACCGCCGCGGCCATGGCCTCCGGATCCTGCGGCGGCACGAGCTCGCCCGTCTCGCCCGGAACCACGTAGTCGTCCATCCCCGGGGTGGCGCAGGTGACGACGGGCCGGGCGCACGCCCCCGCCTCCAGGGCCACGGTCATGCCGGAGACGTGCCAGTTGGGACGCGTCGCGACGGCGACGACGGACGAGCGGGCGAACAGCCGGCGTACCTCGTCGTGGGGGATGAACTCGTGGCGCTCGACGCCCGCGGGAACCGGGAGCGGGCTCTTGGAGCCGACGACGACCCTCGTGCCCGGCCGGGCACGCAGAACGATCTCCAGCGCCGCGTACAGCGTGGCCGGGTCTCGGTCGCGGTCGCCGCCGATGCTCGAGACGAGCGGCTGGTCCGGGTGGTCCGACGGCGCGTAGAACTCGGTGTCCACGCCGAACGGCAGGTGATGGACGGGCGGGTGCCCGTCACCCAGCCACGACTCCACCCGCTCGACCTGCGGGCGGGCGAGGGTCCAGAGCACGTCCATGCCACGCAGAGCCGTCCGCGCTGCAAGCACCGCCGGGCCGGACGCGCCCACCGCGACGGTGTCGGTCGCCCAGATCACGCCGCAGGCGTGGCGGCGCGCCCGCACCTGGGAGCGCATGGCGACGGCCAGCGACTCCTCCCAGGTGAGCGCGACATCGAGCTGCGGCCCGCCGAACGCCGGCAGCGGCAGCCCGCGAGCGTAGGCCCGGGTGGCGAGCCGTGACGCCGGCCGGACCTCGCGGTCCGTCAGGGTGAGTCCCGGTGACGCGAGCCGGTCGAGGCCGTACGGCCAGCGGCCGGGAACGGGGCTCTCGGCATCACGCTCGGTCCAGCGGGCGACACCCCGCCCCTGGGGGAAGACGACTGAGATGTCGGCCATCAGTTCTCCTCGTCCGTGTCTGTCGTCGGCTGCGGGGTCACGCCTGCCGCGCCATGGACCGGCGCACCCACAGCGCATTGGGGACCACCTGGCACACCAGCACGGACACCGACGTCGCCCACACCGGGCCGGCCGCTCCGAGGTGGGGGATGGACCACCAGGTCAGGGCAAGGTTCAGGGGAATCATGAGGACGATCGGAAGCACTTGTGCCCTGAGGCCGGGCCCGTCGGTCATGTACATGCCGACCGGGTACTTGGCGGCCTGCAGCACCGTGAACACGACGAACGCGACGACGAGCGACAGGCTGAGCCCGAACTCGCCGCCCGTCACCAGCGGTACGAAGACGGGCAGCAGCGCGGTCAGGACCAGCGCCAGCACGATGCCGGCCACGACGAACACCACGGTGGCCCGGAACGGCGAGGCCTTGACGGACTGGCTCCGGGCTCGTGCGAAGTGGGGCCACAGCGCGACCCCTGCCGTCGCCACCGCGGCGAGGACGACGCCGAAGAGCTGGGACGCGAGGTTGTACCGCGCGAGGTCGAGGGGGGTGCCCTGGTGGCTCAGCAGGATCCGGCCGGTCTGCATGGCGATCGGCAGCGAGACCATCTGCACGAGCATGGGCCAGGCGGTGTCGAACACGGGGACCCCGGGGACCGTCCGGAGCCGGGGCACGTCCCGGAACGCGGCCCCGACCTGCGGCCGCACCAGGCGGGACGCGGTGATCAGCAGCACCACGGCCACGACCGCCGCCGCGGCGTAGGAGGCGACGGCGAGGAACGTGCCCGCGCCGTCCCCCGCCAGCAGGACGATGAGCACGCCCGCCATGACCAGCGGCGCGGTGAACCCGGTGAGCGCGATCTGCAGGGCGTTGCGGCCCAGCCCCACCATGATCCGGGCGCCGACGCCGCACGGCAGGGCCAGACCGAGAACCATGACGCACACCGTCGCCGTGGCCGCGCCGCCGTCGAGGAGGCCGGGCCCGAGCAGCACCGGCCACCAGCCGAGCAGCCCCAGCAGCGCGCCGACCGTGGCGATGACGAGGCCCGAACACAGCATCACCCGGAAGGCGCTGGTCAGGGTCCTGCGCACCACCGGGTCGGTATCGGCCCGGTCGGTCGAGGCCATGGCGTTCACGACCACGGCCGCCACGCCCAGGTCCGCGAACGGGATCAGTGCGGGCAGGGACGTCAGGAGCCCGTACTGGGCGTACTGGGCGACGCCGAACTGCTCGATGATCAGGCGCGCGGTGACCATGCCGAGCAGCCCGGACAGCCCGGTCACCGCCACCTGGACGATCGCGCTGTTGCCGACGGAACGCCAGGGGGAGCCGAGACGGGCCTTGGTCACCCACGCCCCCCGGACCCTGCGCGGGACAGAGCCGTGCGGTAGACGGCGAGGTGGGCCTGGCCGGCGTCGTCCCACTCGCGGGCGCTCAGGTCGGGGGAGGGGGCACGGGGCTCGCGCGCGGCCGCCAGCGCGGACTCGAGGTCCTCGCCGGTCAGGTCCCCGGTGAAGGTGTGGATCCAGCCGGGTCCGACCTCCGCCGCCAGGTCGGCGTTGACCGCGGTGTCCGGGGCGAGGACCGGCCGGTCGAGGGAGAGCGCGGCCAGGACGGTGCCCGAGTTGTGCATGAACCGGTAGGGCAGCACGACGAGCTCCGCGCCGGTCACGGTGGCGACGAGCTCGTCGTCGGGCAGGAAGCCGAAGCGCAGGGTGACGCGCGGGTCGCCGTCGGCCAGCGCGGTGATGCCGGCCGCGAGCCCTGGCGCGGACGCCGCGCCGGAGATCCCGAGCGTCAGGGAGCCGTCCCGGACGGACCGGAACGCCTCGACCAGGCGTTCGACCCCCTTGTACCGCCGGACGAGGCCGACGTACTGGAGCCGGCCGGGAACCACCAAGGAGCGTGGGCCGGTGTACCAGTCGCGGTAGTGGCCGTGGGGGATCGTGGTGCTCGGTCCGGGGCACTCGGTGCGCTCGTTCAGCAGGATCCGGTGGGTCGTCAGACGGTCGAACCAGCGCAGGAGGAGCCGCTGGACGCTGCTCGCGTCGGCCGGGAGCTCGACGTTGTGCATCGTGCGGACCACGGGCGTGCGGGTGAACGTCAGCCGGAGCAGGAGGAGCGCGGTGAGGGCCCCGTGCACGAGGCGGCCGGACAGTCGTCGGCCGCCCTGCCCGAGGATGGTCTCCGGCCAGTGCAGGTGCACGATGTCGTAGTGCCCGAGGAGGGCTGCCCGATAGGAGAAGGTGACGACCTCGAGGCCAGGTGTCTCACGCAGCGCCCTGGTCAGCATCGTGATGTACGGGTTGGTGGTGCTGCGCGGCTCGCGGTTCGAGACCAGGACGCGCGGGTGAACCTGCTGCACGGGTCGCGACTCTCCGAACGATCTGGGGGCGGGCCACGCTACGGTAACTGCCGGATCAGCCGTCGTGGGGCGTTGGAAGGGGTGATTATGGTGGGTGAAGTCAGGCCGGAGCGCTTGGTCGTCGCCGTGCTCACGTACCGCCGCCCGGACCGGATCGCTGCCCTTGTCCCCGTGCTCGTCGAGCAGGCGGCCGACCTGGCACGGCGCCTCGAGGGGGTCGAGACGAGCGTGCTGGTGGTCGACAACGACGCGGCGGGCACGGGCGCCGCCGCCGTCGCAGGGCTCGGCGCGGCTACCGTCGTCGAGCCGGAGCCGGGAATCTCCGCCGCGCGCAACCGGGCGTTGCGCGCATCGGGCGATCAGGACCTGCTCGTCTTCGTGGACGATGACGAGGTGCCTGACGAAGGCTGGCTGCGTGCTCTGCACGCCACGTATCGGCGGACGGGCGCCGCGGCCGTGTCCGGTCCGGTGATGTCGCGGTACACGGTCGAGCCCGAGCCATGGGTCCTCGCCGGGGGCTTCTACGACCGGGCCCATCGCCGTGGGCTGGCGACCGGGACCACGATCGCCGTCGCCGCGACCAACAACCTCCTGCTCGACCTGCGGGTCGTCCGGCGCGCGGGCCTGGTGTTCGACCCGGCTCTCGGGTTGTCGGGCGGTGAGGACACCCATTTCACGAGCGCGCTGACGGCAGCAGGCGGGCGCATCGTCTGGTGCGCCGAGGCGGTCGTGTCCGACGTCGTGCCCGCGGACCGGCTCACCCGGCGGTATCTCCTCGCCCGCAGTGCCGGGCTCGCCAACGCGTCGGCGCGTGTGGCACTCATGCTCGCGCGAGGCCGGGGGCGGCGTGCGGCCCTGCGAGCGCGCACCTTCGCGACCGGGATCGCCCGCGGCGTGCTCGGGTCGCTGCAGGTGACCCTGGCCGTGCCGCGCGGCGATGTCGCGGGCGACGCGCGCGGCCGCCGTGCCCTCGCACGGTCTCGGGGCGAGCTGCTCGCGAGCCTCGGACGGGTGCTGCTGCCGTACGCCCGGTAGGGGTGAACTCCGCGCGAACGCGGGCGGAGCGCCACGCCGCGCCATTACGCTCCGGGATCATGTCTGCCTCCCCTCTCGTCACCCGGCGCCGGCTCGTGGTGGCCCTCGTCGCCCTGGTCCTGGCGGTCGCCGCCGTCGTGGCGGTGGTGACGCTGCGGTCGAACGCCGAGGCGACGGCCGGCGCCCCGTCCGCGAGCCCTACCGCGACTGCCGCTGACCTGAAGGACGAGGGGAACCCGGCCGAGCCCGAGGCCGGCACGCCGAGCCAGGACGACTCCGCACCGGCGGCCTCGCAGGATGCCGGGTCGGAGGACGGGGCCGAGACCGACCGGCCTGCGGCCCCCGAGGCGCGGGAGACCCTGGACCCTGCGCCGTTCGGCGCCGAGGCGACGCCCGAGCCCGGAGTCACGGTGACGGTGCCGTCCGTGCAGAAGGTGACCGGCGAGGCGAACGTTCCCGGCGAGGTCGGCGGGCCGGCGCTCCGGTTCGCCGTGGAGCTCACGAACGGCACGGGCAAGGTGCTCGACCTGCGGACGGTCGTGGTGAACGCCTACTACGGGCCCGACCGCACGCCCGCCGCGCCGCTGCTCAAACCGGGTGGCAAGGCGTTCGAACCGGAGGTCGCCGCCGACGGGTCGGCCGGTGCGGCGTTCGTCTTCAGCGTCCCGCCCGAGTTCCAGGACGAGGTGGAGCTCGAGGTCGATGCGGGCATCGGCAAGGCGATAGCGATCTTCACGGGCGCCTGAGGCATTCGAGATCACCCAGAGTTCACCCCGTGCCGAACGCGCCGACGCTCGTGTCCGCTATTAGCGTGTTGCGCGGTCAGTCCTACAGGTCCATATCGATCGTCCGGCGGCTCAGCGGTCCGGCGGGTCCATGTCTCCCCAGCGAGGTTTCCGTGTCCCATCGCACTCTGCCCGGCCGGCGGTTCTCCGCCGTTCTGGCGAGCATCACTCTCGTGGTGACGTCCTTCGTCGCCATCCCCGTGGCAGCGGCCACCGAGGTCGCCCAGGTGGCCACCGACGTCGCCGAGCCGACTGCCGACCCGGCCACCGTGTCCGCCGACGCCCTGCCGACCGTGCAGATCGACGGCATCGTGTGGCAGCAGGTCATCGTCGGCAACACCGTGTACGTCGGCGGCGAGTTCCAGAATGCCCGTCCCGCGGGCGCCGCGCCGGGCACCAACCTGGTGCCGCGCACCCACCTGCTCGCGTACAACCTGACGACCGGCGAGCTGATCGCGTCGTTCAACCACACGCTCAACGGCAACGTCACCGACCTGGCGGCCTCGCCGGACGGGACCCGCCTCTACGCGGTCGGCAACTTCACGACGGTCAACGGTGTGGCCCGCAGCCGCATCGCGGCGTTCAACCTGCCGAGCGGCACCCTGAACACCTCGTTCGCCCCCCGTATGAACGGCAACACGAAGTCCGTGGCCGCCACGAACACGACCGTGTACGCCGGTGGGTACTTCACGGGCGTCAACAACACCACGCGCTACCGCATGGCGGCGATGAACGCGTCGAACGGTGCTCTCGTGCCGGAATTCGTGCCGGTCGTGGACGACCGGCAGGTCCAGTCGATCGTCGTGTCGCCGGACGAGCAGTCGGTCGTGATCTCGGGAACGTTCACGTCCGTGAACTCCGACTCAGGCAATGCCTACGGCATCGCCTGGCTCGATGCGGCTACCGGCGCGAACCGCCCGTTGCCGGTCAACTCGCGGATCCGGAACGCCGGGGACAGCTCCAGCGTCATGCGGCTCGCGACCGACGGCGAGGAGGGCTGGTACGGCGTCGGCTGGCACTTCGGGAAGGGCGGGACGACCGAGGGCACCTTCAAGGTCGGCTGGAACGACGGCGCGCTGATCTGGCTTGAGGACTGCCACGGCGACACCTATGACGTGGCGCCGGTCGGCAACGTCGTCTACACGGCCAGCCACAAGCACTACTGCGGGAACAGCGGTGGATTCCCCCAGACCAACCCCTGGTCGTACTACCACTCCACGGCCTGGACCGACGAGGTGCGCGGCACCAACACGAAGGACATCTACGGCTACCCGGACCACCCCGGCACGCCACGTCCCGACCTCCTGACCTGGTACCCGCGCACCGACATCGGCTCGTACAGCGGTCAGAACCAGGCCACCTGGACCGTGACCGGCAACGCCGACTACGTGCTGTACGGCGGTGAGTTCCCGAGGGTGAACGGCGTGGGACAGCAGGGTCTGGTCCGGTACGCCAAGCGCAGCATCGCCCCGAACGAGTCCGGGCCGATCGACTCCGGTGCCGCCCTCAACCCGACGGTGGCGTCGGTCGCTGCCGGTACCGTCCGGCTCGACCTGACCACCACGTGGGACCGCGACGACGCGGCGCTCACGTACCGGATCTACCGTGACTCCGAGGCGACGGATCCGGTCTTCGAGGAGACCATCGCCGCCACGTTCTGGAAGCCCGTGCAGCGGACCGCCAAGGACACCGGCCTCGCGGCCGGCTCGGAGCACCGCTACCGCCTCACCGTCACGGACCCGTGGGGCAACGTCAAGAAGTCGGAGTGGGTCAACGCCACGGTCTCCGACGCTCCGCGCAGCGACTACGCGGACACCGCCGTGCAGGACGGGGCGACCCACCTGTGGCGCCTGGGTGAGCCGAGCGGGTCCACCCGCACCTACGACTGGGCGGGCGGTGAGGACCTGACCGTGCCCACCAGCGTCCAGCTCGGCACCACCGGGGCGATCACCGGCGACCCGAACACCGCCGCGACGTTCCGGAACTCCTCGTCGAGCCGCCTCGCCGCGACACAGCGCGTCGCCGGGCCCGACACGTTCTCCGTCGAGACCTGGATCCGCGGCAGCGGCAGCGGTCGCATCGTCGGCTTCGGCAACAACAACAGCGCCACCGGTACCTCCAGCTCGACGGACCGGCTGCTCTACGTCGACTCCGGCGGGCGGCTGACGTTCGGCGTGAACGACGGCGGGCGCGAGACCCTCCGGTCCCCCGGCCGGGTGGACGACGGCGACTGGCACCACGTGGTCGGCACGCTCGGGCCGGGCGGCATGCAGCTCTTCGTCGACGGAGTCCGGGTCGCCGACCGGGCCGACGTCACCCGGGGCCAGGCCTACGACGGCTACTGGCGCATCGGCGCCGACACCCTGAGCGGCTGGCCCAACCGCTCGCTGTTCAGTGGCGACCGGTACACGGGGGCGATCGACGACGTCGCGATCTACCCGACGGTGCTGTCCGCCGCCAAGGTGCTGGACCACTACACCGTGGCCACGAACGGCGGCCGCCCCAACCAGGCGCCCGTCGCCGACGCGGCGGCGACCATCCACGGCTTCGCCCTCACGGCCGACGGCAGCGGCTCCACCGACCCCGACGGCACCATCGCGTCCTGGGCCTGGAACTTCGGCGACGGCACGACGGGCACCGGCCAGGAGGCGACCCACACCTACGCGGCGCCCGGCACGTACACCGTCACGCTCACGGTGACCGACGACGAGGGCGCCACCGCGCAGGACACCGTCCAGGTCGAGGCCTCCGCGCCCACCGAGTTCGCCACCGACGACTTCGCGCGCTCCGTGACCGACGGCTGGGGTGCGGCCGCCGTCGGCGGGCCCTGGACGCTCTACGGCTCGGCGTCGGCCTACTCCGTCGCCGATGGTGAAGGGGCCATGACCCTCGGCGCGCCGGGCGCGAACACGAAGGCTCAGCTACGCGACGTGTCCGCGACGGACGTCGAGGTCACCGGCGTGCTCTCGCTCGACGAGATCTCCGACGGCAGCGGCACGTTCGTCTCCCTCGTCGGACGCACCGGCGGGTTCTCCAGCGAGTACCGCGCCAAGGTCTGGGTCAAGTCCACCGGTGCGGTCCAGCTGCAGCTCGTCGCCCTCCAGTCGGGTGAGACCACGCTGGCCGCCGCGAACATCGCCGGACTCAGCGTGACACCCGGAGAGCGGCTCGCCGTACGCCTGCGCCTCACGGGCTCGTCGCCGACCACGGTCGAGGGCAAGGTGTGGAAGGACGGCTCCACCGAGCCCGCCGACTGGCAGCTCACCGCCACCGACTCGACCCCCGAGCTGCAGGACGCCGGCGGCGTCGGGTACGCGCTGACCCTTGCCGGGAGCGTCACCACGGGTGCGAACGTCGTACGACTGGACGACCTCTGGGCGGGGCCGCCCACGCCGTGACGTCAAGCCTTCCCGCGCCGGCCCAGGCCCTCCCGTCCCCCGAGGGGCGGGAGGGCTGGGCCGTTGTCACGGTAGGGCTGGCCGGGCTCGGCATCCTGCTCGTCGGCCTCGACCTGGACCTCTACCTCGGGCTGACCGCTGGAACGATGCTCGTGGGGGCGTTTCTCCCGCTGTGGCTGGGCAGCATCCGCAGCTCCCGGTGGACGGTCGCCGTCTTTTCCCTGATCGTCGCGAGCCTCGCCGGCGACGCCGCCCTGTCCGCCTGGATGTCCGGCACCCGGGAGTTCTCCCGGGTCGCGTTCCTCGAGTCGGCATTCCTCCTGGTCACGCTCGCCTTCGGGATCGGCTGGATCCTCTGGGCGCGCAAGCTCCTGCCCGACTGGGGGATCGGAGTGCTGTTCGGTGCGGGGCTGCTGCTCTCGGTCAACCCCGGTTCCGAGCTGTTCCCCGTCAGCCCCTGGAAGTTCGGGTTCGCACTGCCGATCACGGTGATCGTCCTCGCGTTCGCGATGCGGGCCCGGTCCCGCTGGGTCGAGGTGATCGCGCTCCTGGCGCTCGCGGGGGTCTCGGCGCTCAGCAGCGCCCGCTCGGGTGCGGCGACGCTCGTCCTCGTCCTGGTCCTCGTCGTGTGGCAGTCGATGAAGAGGCCGAGGACGTCCCGGGGTGCCGCACTTCGCACGGTGCTGTTCGCGGGCATGCTGGCGGTCGGCACCTACTTCGCCCTGCAGGCGGCGATCCTGGACGGCGCGATGGGCGACGAGGCCAGGGAGCGCACGCTGCTGCAGCTCGACACCTCGGGAACGCTGATCGCGGGCGGGCGGCCGGAGCTCGGGGCCACGGCGGCGCTCATGGGGGCCCAGCCGGCCGGGTTCGGGGGTGGGACCATGCCGTCCATGCACGACCTGCAGGCCGCCAAGTCCGGCATGGCGGGTCTCGGCTACGACCCGAACAACGGCTACGTGGAGAACTACCTGTTCGGCGCGGGCATCGAGCTGCACTCCGTGTTCGGTGACCTCTGGGCCTGGTACGGGCTGGCGGGACTTGCCCTCGCAGTGGTCCTGGCGGTCTTCTTCGTGAGCCGGGTGGCGATGCTCACGACGTCGCGCTCGGCGTCCGCACTCGTGCTGTTCCTCGGCATCAAGGCGATGTGGGACCTGCTGTTCTCCCCGGCGGAGACGTCGTTGACGACGCTGGTGCTGGGGGTGGGGCTGCTGGCCCCGTTGGTGGCGCGCGCGCCCGGCCCGCCGGCGTCGTCTCCCGTCTAGACCTTGATGACGGTGCCCTCGAGCGCCAGCCCGCCGCCCAGGCCCACCATGGCGACCCCGCCGGTGACACTCAGGTGGTCGAGCCGCTTCGGGTCGCGGGAGAACCAGGTGCGCGCCTGGCTCGCGAGCAGCGCGACGATCGAGTCCTGGCAGAGGGCCAGGACGCCGAACAGCAGCCCGAGGAACAGCAGCTGCGGCGTCGCGGGTGCGGCGTCGTTCATGAACTGCGGGAGGAACGCCGCGAAGAACACGATGGTCTTCGGGTTGGTCCCGCCCACCAGGAACCCGGCCCAGACGGCCCGCCACGGGCTCGTGGCGACCGCCTTGTCCGGTGCGGCGAGGGAGAGCCGGGCGTCGGCGCGGTGCCGGATCGCCTGGATCCCCAGATAGATCACGTATCCGGCGCCCACCAGCTTGAGCACGGTGTACGCGGTCGCGGATGCCTCGACCAGCGCGCCCAGACCGACCGCGACGAACGCCACCTGGACCAGCAGGCCCAGCGCGTTGCCGGTGACCGACAGGAGCGCGTCCCGGCGTCCTACCGTCAGGGCGCGGCCGATCGTGAACAGCACGCTGGGTCCGGGCAGGGCGATGAAGACGACGGACGCCGCGAGGAAAGCCGCGAGCTGAGGGCCGGTGGGCATGGCGTCACGGTAGCGACGGGCTCGGGGCCGGTCCAGACAATTGGCCGGGCAAGGAGCCTGGCGCGAGGACCGGCTACGTCCCTGTCGCGACGACCTCGCGCGCGAACAGCCACGCGTCCGCCTCCAGCCGGGAGTCCTGGCCCGGCAGCGACGAGCGCACCGTCGCCGGGTCGATCGGCCGGGTCACCGCCTCGGTGAGCGCGGGTGCGAGCAGCTCGGCCACCGAGCCGGCCGGCACCACGCCGTGCCCGTTCCGCGTGAGCCAGTCCGCTATGCCGGTCTCGTCGGTCGTGACGATGGTGCAGCCGTGCGCGAGACCCTCGACGATCGGCAGCCCCACCTGCTCGCGCCAGGCGCCCTGTCGGCGGGACGGGAGCACCACGACGGAGGCGCGGCGCAGCTCCGTGTGCACGACCTCGCGTGGCGGGTCGGCGATCACGCGGATCCGGTCGTCCGCACGGGCGGCCGCGTACGCGTCGTCGAGCAGCGCGCCGCGCCCGACCACCGTGAGGCTCGCGGAGGGTACCCGGCGCCGCACCGTGGCCCAGGCGGTCAGGACCGAGTCGAACCCCTTGCGCCGTGAGAGGTCGCCGAGGAACAGCAGGCCGCCCGTCAGCTTGTCGCCGTCGGCCAGGCAGCCGCACACGGCGGGGAGCGCCTCCAGGGTGGTCCAGCTCGGTCCGCGTCGCTCGGCGATGCCGAAGACCGTCCCGTAGAGCTGCCGTGCCGTCCGGGTGCCGAAGACGACCCGGTCGACGCGCCGCCAGACCCGGTGGGCGAGGACCAGGTCCAGGCGCCTGCCGAGCCGGGGCCACCAGTGCGTGGGTTGCGGCAGGGTGTGCGGGTCGATGTTGCCGATAGCGTAGGTCACAACCTGGGTGCGGCGGCGCCGGACCAGGTCGCTGACGAGCACGCCGGCCAGCACGGCGGCGGACCGGCGCACGCAGTCGACGGCGGCGGGCTCGTTGATCTCGACCGTCGTGTACCCGTTCCGGGCGACGAGCCACGCGCAGCGCAGGTCGCCTACCTGCCGGGGCCGCACCTGCGCGACGAGTCCCTCGTCGAAGTCGTAGCGGCTCTCCTGGTACAGGATGTCGGCCGGTGCGAGCTCCAGCGCCCGCTCGAGGTGCGCGGTACGGAGCGTCTTGTAGACGCGGACGGCACGCGTCCGCACGTCATTCTGCTCGCTCATCGGCCTGTCCGAGCTCGGAGCCGACGGCGACACCTGGCCGGGGTGATACCTCCGGACGAGGCCCGCTGCTCAGTCCCGGCACGCCGCCAGGACCGGGGGCGCTGCCGGGCCGGCGAAGGTTGCCGGAGCCGGGCACGACGCTGATCGCGCCGGTGGTCGACGGCAGGTCGAGCGGGTCGTGCGCCCGGTTGCCCGGGAGGATGCTGGACCAGCGGCGCTGGGTCGTGCGGTAGCCGTAGTAGGAACCGCCCGGTCCGGACCGGGGCGCGAACGTCAGGATGAGACCGAGGACCGGGGCCTCGACCACGGCGAGCGCGCGCAGCGCCTGGGTGAGCTGCTGCCGGCGCACGCGCCGGGCACCCACGACGACGACCACGCCGTCGGCCATGGTCGACAGGACCGCGGCGTCCGAGACGGGCAGCAGCGGCGGGGCGTCGATGACGACCACGTCGTACGCGGAGCGTGCGGCGGCGATCAGGTCGCGGGTGACGTCAGAGGCGATGAGCTGGTGCGGGTTGGGCGGGATGGGACCGAGCGGCAGGATGTCGAGCGGCCCGGGGCCGTAGTGCTGCACCAGGTTGGCCAGGGTGGCCCTGCCGACCAGAACGGTCGTGAGCCCGGCAGCACCCTCCAGCCCCAGGGTGGGCGCTACCGACGGGCGGCGCATGTCGCCGTCGATCAGCAGTACCCGGCTGCCGCTCTCGGCAAAGGTCGAGGCGAGGTTGATGGCCGTGGTCGACTTGCCCTCCGCGGGGATGCTGGAGGTGACCACGAGGACCCGAGCGGGCGTGGTCGCGTCGACGAACGACAGGTTCGTCTGGACCCGGCGGTATGCCTCGGCGCGCGTGCTCAGCGGATCCTGGGTGGCAAGGACCTGGGCGGCCTTGCGGTTGACCACCGGGATCGAGCCGAGCAGGGCAGTACCCTGCGACACCGTCTCCAGGTCCTTGGTCGAGCGGATCCGGGTGTCGAGGACGGCCCACAGCAGCACGATCGCGATGCTGAGCGCGAGTCCCGCGGCTCCGCCCGCCGCCGTCAGGAGGCGGGTCCGCGGGGCGGACGGATACTGGGGGACCTCAGCGGGCGACACGACCGTCACCGCGATGGACTGGCCGCCGGTGGGGGTGGCGGGCGACAGGTCCACGACGGTGTCGGAGAGCTGCTGCGCCACCGCGTCGGCGATCTGGGCGGCACGGTCCGCGGCGCCGTCGACCACGCTGATCTCGATGATCGAGGTGTTCAGCGGCGAGTCCGCGGAGACGGCCTCGGCGAGCTCGCGGCCGGTGGCCCCCTGGCCGAGGTCGTCGGCGACCGGGTCGAGCACCACCGGCATGTCGGTGAGCGCCGCATAGGACTCGATCAGGTTCTTGACGTACGTCGACCCCTGCAGCAGGTCGCTGGTGGACTCGCCCGTGTTCAGCGACACGTAGACCTTGGCCGTCGCCGTGTAGGTCGGCGGCGTCGTCCAGGCCCAGCCGAGAGCGACAAGTGCCGCGAGGAGGGCCGAGCCGACGATGACCGGCCAGCGTCGTCGCAGCACGTTCGCGTACTCGGCGAGCTCCACGCCCTGCCTCCCTGTTGTCGGTGTGACCCGGTTGTCGTGTGCGGTGCTGTGCGTGCGGCTCAGGGCCGACCCGGTGGTGACGAGTGCCGTGGCTGTGCGAGCGGCACGCCGGTACGGGGGGTCGGCGGGCTCAGCAGCCAGGGCTGCCGACCGGTGCCGAGCACGCCGCACACGGTGTCGGTCGCCGTGCTGATCTGTTCGAACGCACGACGGAAGGCCTTCTCGCTGCGCCCCCACGGGTCCGCGATGTCGAGGTCCCGGCTTCTCGCCGAGTGGTTCAGGCGTTCCAGGCTCACCAGCTGCGGCACCGCGGCCCACCGGCTCGCGTCGTCCGTCGCCGTGCGCGGCCCGGGTGAGGCGCTCAGGACGTGTGCGAGCTCCAGGAGCGTGAACGTGCGCCGTACCGCGTCGGGTACCGCGCGCACGACCGCCGAGCGCTGGGCGCGGGACATCGTGATGACGACGGTGGCGGAACGGATCATCGCGGGAGTGAGCTGGCGAGCGGCGAACGAACCGGTGTCCAGCCCGCGCGCCTGCAGGAGGCTCGCCATGCGGGGTGCGACAGGCTCGCCCACCCGCGCCCGCACACCGGCGCTGGCGATCTCGACGGTGTCGTCGGTGCGCGCCGTGAGCAGGCGCGCGAGGGCCGGGGAACGACAGATGTTCCCCGTGCACACCGCAAGAATGGTCGTCGCCATAGCGAACCAAGCATGCCGTGGTGTATGTCGTGGTAGTAGCCGATCGGCACCTTTTCACCCGAACGTCACCCTTGGTGCCGCCGAGGGGTCAGTAGGCGCCTCGGCCCGAGACGACCGCACGGGTCGTCTGCGCGAGGATCGCCAGGTCGAGGAACGGCGTCCAGTTCTCGGCGTAGTAGACGTCGAGCCGCACCGCCTCGTCCCAGGGCAGGTCCGACCGGCCGGAGACCTGCCACATCCCCGTCATGCCGGGCTTGACCAGGAGCCTGCGCCGCATGCGCTCCTCGTAGGCGGCCACCTCGTGGGGCAGGGCGGGCCGGGGACCCACCAGGCTCATGTGCCCGCCCAGGACGTTGAAGAGCTGAGGCAGTTCGTCGAGGGAGTATCTGCGCAGGACCCGGCCCACCCGGGTGACGCGAGGGTCGGTGCGCATCTTGAACAGCGGACCCGTGGCCTCGTTCTCGGCGGCCAGCGCAGGCACCTCGCGGTCGGCGCCGACCCGCATGGTGCGGAACTTGACCATCCGGAAGATCCGGCCGTCGCGCCCCACCCGTTCCGACAGGTAGAACAGGCCACCCTTGCTGGTCAGGACGACAGCGAGTCCCACGCCGACCAGCGCCGGGAGCAGGAGCAGCGTCAGCAGAGCGGCGAGCACCCAGTCCATCGCCTGTTTCACACGAAACTTGTGCCCGTCGAACCGGGGTGCGGCCACGTGCAGCAGGGAGATCCCCGACGCCGGGGAGACAGTGACGCGGGAGGCCTCGACGTCGGCGAGCTCGGCCGTGAGCATGAGGTCGACACCCACCCGTTCCAGCTGCCAGCCGAGCCGCCGGACCACCTCGGCCGTGATCCGGCCGGACGCGCTCACCGCGACGGCGCTCGCGCGGACCAGGGCCGCGGTCTCGCCGACGCGGGACAGGTCACCGAGGACGGGGACGCCGCCCACCAGGTCCCCGCGAACGGCGTCACGCGTCTGCTGACGGTCGGTCCGTGGGTCACCGTCGGACGGCGCCTCGTCGGCGGGTAGGCAGGCGCCGACCACGACGAGCCCCTGCTCGGGCGAGTCGTTGAGCAGACGGATCACCCGCTCGGCCCGCTCCCGATGGCCGACGACGAGGACGGACGTCATGCAGCCGGCGCCGCGGTGTCGGGTGCGCAGCACCCACCGCCGCCAGGCGTAACGTGACGTGATCAGCCCCGCGAGCCCCAGCGGGAACGCGATGGCGTGCACGAGTGCCTCCCGGACCTCGACCAGGCTGGTGAGCCACGCCATGAGGACGAGGACGCTCACCGACGTCCAGGTGGCGCCGAGGACTCGCCGGTACTCGGTGAGGTCGTGGCCGACGATCCGCGGGTCGTAGGAGCCTTCCGCCGCCAGCGCCGCGACCCAGACCAGCGCCACCAGCGCCGGCACGGCGACCGGGCCCGAGTGGCCCGAGGAGCCGGCCGTCAGCGCGGCATCGAGCAGGTAGGTGACCGCCACCGCGCCGACCACGACGGTCGCGTCCGTGAGCCGGAGCCGCGTGCGATACCAGCTCTGCCACGGGGGCAGGGCATGTGACGCACGAATGCTGTGCAGCCCCCGGGCCGAACGGATCCTGAACCGGGCATCGGTTGCCGTCGGGTGAATCTCGAATCCGCCGCCGATCGTCTGGCTCGCCACATCGAATCCTTTCTTACCTCGGGCAAGAATTGCGCGTCGTCGAGCGCGCGCAATTGCGGCACGGCACGGTGCCATAAGGTGATGGGACTGTGGCATCCAGCCCTGATAAGGCCGATCCGGGGCGGGTTCCGCCCCTGGCGCTCATGGTTTCCTGTACACAATGATAAAAGCCGAAAGAAGTGCTGTCGCCTTGCTGGAGCCCTTTCACCCGACGGTTCACCCGGCGGTTCACCCGTGGTAAGAAATGGGCGAAAAAATGGGTCGAACAAGGTCTTTAAAGTTTTTCATCCGCGATCGCCGATCGCTATGAAAAAGATTGGCGAAATGCGCTTCATCCGTGAAGGGAAGTGCTCGAGGATGCCTCGCTCAGCACGCCGTCCGCCTCCGTGAACTCGTCGCCGGTCGAGGGGCAGCGCCACCTGTCCGGACCGACCCGCTCCAGCGGTACTCCGGCTCGCCCTACCCAGCGGATGCGCCGTGCGGGCACGCCCGCGACGAGCGCGAAGTCCGGCACGTCGGCGGTCACGACCGCGCCGGCGGCGACGGTGGCCCACCGGCCGACCGTCACCGGGGCCACGCAGACCGCCCGGGCGCCGATGGCGGCACCGGTCCTGATCGTGACGCCGACCGCCTGCCAGTCGTCGTTCGTCTTGACCCTGCCGTCCGGGGTGACGGCTCGGGGGTACAGATCGTTGGTCAGCACGGCGGCAGGTCCGACGAAGACACCGTCCTCGAGCACGGCGGGCTCGTAGACGAGAGCGTAGTTCTGCAGCTTGCAGCCGTCGCCGAGCAGCACACCCGGCCCCACGTAGGCTCCGCGCCCCACGATGCAGCCGGCGCCGACGACGGCGTTCTCCCGGACCTGGGCGAGGTGCCAGACGGTGGTACCCGCGCTGATCGTCGCTCGCTCGTCGACGTCCGCCGACGCCTCGACGCGCGTCCGGTGCTCGTCGATGGTCATGGTGGCCTCGGCCGGTCAGCGAGCCCGGTCGCGGACGAACGCGTGCAGGCTGCCCGCGGTCTCCAGCAGCCCGCCGGTCAGCTCGTCGTCGTCGACCGTGATCCCGAACCGGTCCTCGAGCGCGGTCAGCAGCTCGAGGACCGCCAGCGAGTCGAGCTCCGGCAGGGCGCCGAAGAGCGGCGTCGCGGCGTCGAACGTGCCGACGCGTTCCTCGATCCCGAGGGTGGTGCCGAGCACGTCCAGCACGTCGGCGAGCGGCATCTCGCCCGCGCCGTCGCCGGTCACGGTGCCGGCCGGGTCATGTGTCACGTCGCTGCTCATCACGTCTCTCCTGTCAGGGCGGTCAGACCAGCACCTCGGCGGGCGCCGGGTGGCTGAGGAATGCGGTGGGGCTGGCGGTCAGGCCGTAGGCGCCCGCCTGGAGCACCGCGACCAGGTCGCCGGGCTCCGCCGGGGGGAGCTGGACGTCGTCGGCCAGGAGGTCGAGCGGGGTGCACAGGCAGCCGACGACCGTCACCTGCTCCCTGTCGGGCGCCGCCATGTGGTTGCCGACGAGCACCGGGTAGTTGCGCCGGATGACCTGCCCGAGGTTCCCGGAGGCGGCGAGCTGGTGGTGCATCCCTCCGTCGACCACGAGGTACGTCCGTCCGCGCGAGACCTTGCGGTCGATCACGCGGGTCACGTAGCAGCCGGCCTCGCCGACGAGGTAGCGGCCCAGCTCGATGTGGACGTCGGCCTCGGGCAGCGCGGGTGCGATCAGCTCGCCGACCACGGTCGCGAGGTTCTCACCCACCCGGCCGAGGTCGACCGGCCGGTCCTTCGGGAAGTAGGGGATGCCCAGGCCGCCGCCCAGGTTCACGTAGCGCACGGGCCCGGGCGTGTGCTCGGCCAGGGTGACGACGAGCTCGGCCGTGGCGCGCTGGGCGTGGGCGACGAGCTCCGCGTCGAGGTTCTGCGATCCCGCGAAGACGTGGAAGCCCGCCATGTCCACGCCGGTCGCCGCCAGGTGGCCGAGCAGGTCGGGGACCTGTTCGGCGTCGACGCCGAACTGCTGCGGGCCGCCGGACATGCGCATCCCCGAGCCGCGCACCGCGAAGTCGGGGTTGACCCGGACCGCGACGCGGGGGACGACGCCGAGCTCGTCACCCGCCGCGACGACACGGCGTGCCTCGGTCTCCGACTCGAGCTCGATGAGGACGCCTGCCGCGACGGCGGACCGGATCTCGTCCGGCGTCTTGCCGGGGCCGGCGAAGCTGACGTGCTGTGGGCCGGTGCCCGTGTCCAGCGCGGTGTGCATCTCCCGGGTGGAGGCGACGTCGAGGGCGTCGACCAGCCCGGCCAGGTGCTGCACGACGGCAGCCATGGGGTTGGCCTTGACGGCGTACCCGAGACGTACCGCGCCGCCGAGCGCGGCCCTGACCTCGTGCACCCGGTCGGTGATGCGCTGCCGGTCGTAGGCGAAGAACGGTGTGGACCCGACGCGGGCGGCCAGGCGCCCCAGGGGCACCCCGCCCACGAGGATCTCGTCGCCCGACACGGGCACGGCGGCGACGGCCGGATGCGGGGCGGTGAGCGGCTGCGCGGTCACGGGGTCACCCGCGTCACGATCTGGTCACGGATCGCGGTCCGGTCGAGCTTGCCGTTGGGGGTGCGGGGCAGGGACGCCGTCAGGCGGATCTCCGCGGGAACCATGAAGGCGGGCAGCGCCTGTCGCATCTCCTTGCGCAGCCGGTCGGGGTCCACCGGTTCGACCGCCGTGCCGGGCGTCGCCGCGACCAGCACGATCCGCTGGCCCAGGCGGGAGTCGGCCACCCCGAGCGCGACGGCCTCGCGCACCAGGCCCGTGTCGAGGGCCGCCTGCTCCACCTCGGTGGGGCTGACGCGGTACCCGGAGGTCTTGATCATCTCGTCCGCCCGGCCCACGAAGTAGAGGTACCCCTCGGCGTCCCGCACCACGGTGTCGCCCGACCACACGGCCGGCTCGGGGACGGCGCGCCAGGGTTCGTCGTACCCGGGCACCGGACGGAACCGCTCCGCCGTCCGCTCCGGGTCGTTCCAGTAGCCGAGCGCGACCAGGCTGCCGCGGTGCACCAGCTCGCCCGGCTCGTCCGCGGCGCACGGCGTGCCGTCCGGCCGCAGCACCAGGACCTCCGCGTTCGGGATGGCCCGGCCGATCGAGTCGGGCCGGCGATCGACCTGGCCCGGGTCCAGGTACGTGGAGCGGAACGCCTCCGTCAGCCCGTACATCAGGTAGGGCGCCGCCGTGGGGAACACGGTGCGCAGCTCGTGCAGGAGGGCCTGCGGCATCCGCCCGCCGGTGTTGGCGAAGTACCGCAGTGCGAAACGTGCGGAGGGCGGCCACGTGGCTGCGGCGAGCTGCGTCCACAACGGCGGTACGCCCGTGATCCCGGTGACGCCGTACCGCTCGCACGCGGCGGTGACGTCGCGCGGGAGCAGATAGTCGAGGAGCACCACGTGGGCGCCGACGGCGAACGCGGTCGTGAGCTGGCTGAGGCCGGCGTCGAAGCTCAGGGGCAGCACGGCGAGCAGCACGTCGTCGACGGTGTTGTGCAGGTAGCCGGAGACGCTGGTCGCGCCGACGATCAGGTTGCGGTGCGACAGGACGACGCCCTTGGGCGCCCCGGTGCTGCCCGACGTGTACAGGATCGCCGCGACGTCGGTGTCGGGCCCCGCCGGCATGTCGACGAGCTGTCCCTCGGCCTTCGGGGCCGGCGTCCAGTGCCGCACGGTGATCCCCGGCAGGTCCTCCGCGAGCGGTGGGCCGTCCGGCTGGTCCACGAGCAGCACGACGGTGAGTCCGGTACCGGCGAGCCGGTCGCGCACGGCGGCCAGCCGGCTCGCCGACGTGACCAGCACCCGGGCGCCGGAGTCGCGCACGACGTGGGCCACCTGCGCGCCCTTGAGCAGCGGGTTGACCGGGACGAACACTCCGCCGGCCACCGAGGTGCCCCAGAGCGCGGCCACCGTCTCGAACCGCTTCTCCAGGTAGACCGCCACCCGGTCGTGGCGGGACACGCCGAGCCCGGCGAGCCGTGCCGCCGCCTGTCGCGCGGCACGCCACAGCTCTGCGTACGTCAGCGTCGAGTCCCGGAGGGACAGCGCGGGGGCGTCGGGTCTGATCCGGGCCTGGTGCTCCACGTGCTGATGGATGGAGGTCGTCACGAAGTTCACGGTACGGCGGCAGCCGTCATTTCTGGCAGGCCGTCAGAGGGTGAATGGTCCCGGAGCACGGGTGAACAAATATGTGGCGCAGAGCAATTCGGGCGACCGGGTCGGAAGTCGAATCAAAGGGTCGAAATAATTCGACGAGGTGAATCTTCAGAGGTGAATTCCTGCGAGCCGGGCGGGTATTCATCTCGCGGGCCGGGTGAAGTGTTCCCCGTCGCATTCACCACGGGACCTGGGTGAGCTCGCTGTAGAGGTACGTGACCGACTCCGGGGGCTCCCCGGCCCGGCTCAGGTACATCGCCGGCCGCTGTGCGGACAGCGGTACCGAGTGCCATGGCCGGCGGCCGCACACCCGGGTCTGCACCAGGGTGAACGGCAGCCGGTGCGCGAGCAGGATGTGCCGGTACACCGCGGGAGCGGCCGTGCCGAACACGGCGCGGTCGCTCACGTGGAGCACCGAGGCGAACAGGCCGACCCGCTTGCGTCGCACCCTGCGGAACACCACCCAGCACGGCCGCCCGTCGGCGACGACCACGACGTGCCGGGCCGCGGCCGAGTCGGCGTGGTCGCGGTAGGCGGCCAGGTCGCCGCCCGTGAGGACGGCCTCGATGCCCGTCCGCCCGGTCACCAGGCGGACACCGGGCCGCACGGGCAGGGGAAGGTTGACGACCAGTGCGCCGGAGGTGTCCAGGTGGCGGAAGCCGAGGCGCTCGTTCAGGGGTACCACGGTGCCGCTCGGGGAGAGGTCGGTGAGCTCGCGGTCCCGCTGGGCGAGCATCGCGCGCACCAGCCGCAGCGAGTGCTGGCGGAACTCGTCCAGGACGCACCACGCCGCGAGGTTGCACACCGCCCGCTGCCGGCCAGGGCCGCCGGCCTCGGAGTAGAGCCCGGCGTACACGCCGACGACCCGGCCGTCGGACTCGAGCAGGAACCCGTGGTCGGGGTGGCTCGTGGTCCACGTGGGGCGCAGCGACCGAGCCCATCGTTCGGGCGTCAGCGAGCCGTTCAGGTGCGCGCTGAGAAACTCGCCCACGCGGGAAAGGTCGTCCGGTGTGATCGGGGCGAGCGCGACATCGGTCGAATGTGCCACGTTCGCAGTATGGCGCGGTGAAAACGCGGCGGCAGGCAGTGTGCGGGGTGAAGAAGCCGGTGCCGCAGAATTTCATCCCGTCATTCCCTGAAACATGGCGGGCGGCGTTTTTCTCACCCCTGCGTTCACCCGGCAGAGGGCTGCCTTTGCCGTCCACGAGCCCGCACTATCGGGTGATGGCCGTCAACGGATCGCTGGGTCCATCGCGCGTGGCTCACGTGCTGCTGATCGCGCCCGCGTGCGACGGCGAGGACGTGGGGGAGTCGTGGCTCGCCCACCAGTGGGCGCTCCGGCTGTCGCAGCGGTTTCGCGTGACACTCCTGTCGACGTACAAGAGGGGACACGTGCCACCGTCGCGGCAGCTCCCGACGGTCCGGGTCGTGGAATGGGCGGAGCCGCCGCTGGTGCACCGTGCGGAGCGGCTGAACAGCTTGCTCCAGCCGGCCTACGTGCCGTTCTACGTGCGGGCCCGGCGCTACGTCCGGAGCCGGCTCGCGGCGGGCGAGCGGTTCGACGTGGCACACCAGGCGACGCCCGTGGCCCTGCGCTACCCCTCACCCGTCGTCGGCCTGGGTGTCCCCCTGGTGGTGGGGCCGGTCGGCGGCAGTCTGGCGTCCCCGCCCGCGTTCGTCCCCGAGGAGGCCGCGACGCCCTGGTACCAACGCCTCCGAGGACTCGACCGGCTCCGGCTCAGGCGTGATCCGCTCCTGCGTGCCACCTACGAGCGGGCCGACTGCGTGGTGGGCATCGCCCCCTACGTGCGCGAGCTCCTGGGCGACCTGCGGCTGCGCCGGTTCGAGACGCTCGGTGACGTCGCCGTCCACGCACTCCCACCCCAGCGGGACCGGGCGGGCCGTCCCGGCCCGGTCCGGCTGCTGTACGTCGGGCGGCTCGTGCGCACCAAGGGAGCGCGGGACGCGATCCGTGCCATGGCGCAGCTGCGCGACCTCCCGGTGGTGCTCGACGTGGTGGGGGACGGGGCCGACCGTGCGGCGTGCGCCGACCTGGTGCGTGATCTCGGGCTCGCGGAGCGGGTGCTGGTCCATGGCGCGGTGACCCGTGCGGAGGTCGACCACTTCTACGAGCGTGCCGACATCTTCGTCTTCCCGAGCTACCGCGAGCCGGGCGGTGCCGTCGTGCTCGAGGCCATGTCGCACGGGCTGCCGCTCGTCGTGTGCGGCCGCGGTGGTCCGGGGGCGAACGTGTCCGACGCGTGCGCCGTCCGGTTGCCGGCCGAGTCACCGGCTCAGCTCGCCCGGGACGTGGCCACGGCGGTCCGCGGCCTGGTCACCGACCCGAAGCGGCGGCTGCGGATGGGGGAGGCGGCCCGCGAGCACGTGGCGGCGACCCACCTGTGGGACCGCCGGATCGATCGCATGACGGATCTCTACGAGCAGATCGCCGCCTCGCGTGCGACGAGCGGCGGCCAGGTGCCCGGATGAACGACGAGAGCCAGCGTGCCACGATGGACCGCATGGGCACTCCGTCCGTACGGATGGCGCTCCGGTGGGTCGTCGGTGCGCTGGTCGCGGTCGCGCTCACGACGCTCGTCCAGCCCCCGCCGCCGTCCGACTCCGCGGGGGAGAGCCCGGCGGGTGCCGGCGGCCCCACCGCGTCCGTCGGGGCGGGAACGCCGATCACCTTCCCGACGGCCACGACGGCAGGGCTCCCTCCCGGGTGGTCGCCGCGGCGCACCCACACGGGGGACCTCTGGATCCGCACGGCGGGGACCGTGGTCGAGGACCTGCGGATCACGGACGGCGTCATCCATGTCGCGGCGCGGGACGTCACGCTCCGGCGGGTGCACGCCGTCGGGGCCAAGGTGGTGAACGATGCCGAGGACACCTGCGGGACCGGCCTGGTGATCGAGGCGTCCACCTTCGTCGCGGGCTCCGCGCGGACACGGGACACCGACCTGCCGGTCATCGGCAACGGTGGCTTCACCGTGCGGGACGTGGTGATCGACGGCGTCCCCGAGGGGATCAGGGTGGGCGCCAAGCAGTGCGGTGACGTCGTCGTCGAGGACTCGTTCGTCCGGATCACCCCGCCCGACGTGTGTCCCGACTGGCACGGCGACGGCATCCAGGGGTACGGCGGCGGCAGCGTGACGGTCCGGCGGACGTGGATCGTCATGCGCGAGCGCGAGGACTGCTACGGGACCGCGCCCTTCTTCTACCCGAGCGGCCAGGGCAACACGTCGCTGACCGTCGACGGGCTGCTGGTCGAAGGAGGGGGCTACCCCTTCCGTGCCGGCACGCCTGGAACCGTGCGCGACCTGCAGGTGGTGGAGGACAGCTGGGGCTACGGACCGGTCGACGTCCTCTGCTCGGCACTGACCACGTGGCAGGCGCACGTCGTGACGGTGAGCGACGGCCGGACGACTCCGGGCAGCGCGATCGAGTGCGCGGGCAGCGGCACCTGAGCACCGGCCGGTGCGCCGAGTCCGGTCAGCTCCCCGTGCGGGAGCTGGCATCCCGTTCCCAGGTGGTGAAGTCTCCTGCGCGCAGGGCGCCGCGGGCACGTACGCGCCCGGCGAGCACGACGCCGAGGAACACAGGGATCCGCGGCGCCAGCCCCGGCCGCTCCCGCAGGACCTGCCAGAGGTCGCCGAGCGTCGTACGCGCGTCGGCCCCGCGCAGGCCGGCCCGGTCGGCCTGGACGTTGCCGGTCGTCACCCGTGCACGGCGGCGGACCAGGTCGCGCAGGGTGCGCGCCGGGTGCACCACGACGGCGACGTCCTGCACGATGACGCGCTCGGCCGGTGCGAACGCCTCGGCGAGCACGAGGTCGTCGGCCATCATGTCGGGCAGCGCCCCGACCCGGTGCGCGCCGTCGCGGGACACGGCGAGGGCCCCGCGTCCGAACAGGCCCGAGCGCACGGTGGGCAGCGCCTCCCAGACGTCGTAGTACCAGCGGGCGAGCACGGTGACGCCCGCGCGCGGCATGGCGCGGCGTGGTGCCGCGACCGCCGCGCGCCCGGGGCCGACGGCGGCCGCGAGTCGGGCCACGCCGTCAGCGGTGATCTCGACGTCGGCGTCGAGGTACACGCGAGGGAAGGTCCCGGCCACCTGGTCCGCGGCGCGCAGGGCGCGCGTCTTTGACGGCTCCGGCAGGTCGAGCACGGACACGGGGTACCGCGCGGCCACGCGCGCCGTCCCGTCCGTGCACCCGTTGCACGCGACCACCGTCTCGAACCTGCCGGGTTCGGCGCACAACGCCTCCAGAAGACGCCCGATCGTGTGCTCCTCGTCATGCGCGGGAACGATGACGGACGCCACCGGCGCCCGCACCGCGGCCTCTCCGGCCGGCCGGCTCATCGCGGTAGCACCGCGTCGCTCGCCCCGAGCGCGGCCGGGCGCTGAGCCGGGCGTACGAGCGCCCGCAGCGTCGGCCAGGACGCGCGGTGTCCCAGCAGGCCGCGGCGGAGCTCCACCAGCAGGGTCGCCGCGTAGTACAGCCAGGCGGCTCCCGTGCCGCGTCGGCGCCGGATCAGGCGCACCCGGTTCAGCATCTGCATGGTGTGGGTCTCGTGGCTCGTGCCGGAGCCGCCACCGATGTGCATGCCGCCCGCCGTCGGCGCGTAGACCGTGGCCCAGCCGCGGTCCCGGGCCCGGAGCGCGAAGTCCGTCTCCTCGGAGTAGAGGAAGTACGACTCGTCGAAACCGCCCACGGCGTCGAAGCACTCCCGGTCCACGAGCCAGATCGCGCCGACCGCCCAGTCCACGGCGTGCTCGGTGGTGTAGGCCCGCGGGTCCTCGACCCGCTCCGCGAGCCACGGCACGCGGGTGAAGCTGAGACCTCCGGCGCGGGCCACGGTCGGCGTGCGCCGCAGCGTCGGGGACAGGCTCCCGTCCGCCTCGCGCGTACGGGGGACCACGATGCCGACCCCCGGCCGCCGCAGCACGCTCAGCATCCGCGGCACCGCCTCGGCGTCGAGCTCCACGTCCGGGTTGAGCACGAGGACCGCGGCCGTCTCCGGCGCGTGGCGTACCGCACGGTTCATGCCCGCCCCGTAGCCGTCGTTCACGCTCTCGACCACCGCGCAGTCGCCCCGCCGCCGCAGCAGCGCCGGTGTCCCGTCGGTGGACCCGTTGTCGACGACCACCGTCGTGTACGGGACGTCGCCGAAGGCGCCGGGCAGGCTGTCGAGGAGTGCGCCGACGTGCCGGGCGCTGTTGTAGGTCACGACGACCGCGGCGACCTCCGCCCCCATCAGCGCAGTCCCTTGACGAAGGTGCGCGCCGAGTCGGCGAGCCGCGTGGCCCGGCGGTCGCCGTGCCGGAGCCAGCGGGCCACGTCGTCGGGGGTGTCGTGGGCGCGGAGGCTGAACCGGGCCTGCCGCCAGGTGCCCGGCCGCGCCAGTGCGCGGTCACTGGTGTAGACGCGGGTGTAGCGCAACCGCCGCAGCGCGGCCAGGGTCACGCGGTCGTACCGGCCGAGCGGGCAGGCCGCCGTACGCACCGGCTCGTCCAGGATCTCCTCGAGTCGCCGCCGGGCGACCACGAGCTCCTCGTGCTGCTCCGCCGGGCCCAGCCTGCGCCAGACGCGGTGGTGCATCCCGTGCGATCCGACACCCATCCCGGCGTGGCGCAGCCGGCGCACGTCGTCGGGCGACAGCGAGCCGGGGACGCCGAGGCGGCCCGCGATGACGAAGAACTCCGCGACCCGCCCCCGCTCCAGCAGCTCCGGCAGCGCCACGGTGACGTCGGAGGCGTTGCCGTCGTCGAAGCTGATCCGCACGTCCGGACGCTCGGCGACCAGGTCGAGGACCCGGCGGAACGTGCCGGCACCGATCCAGTAGGAGGCCTCCCCGGCCGGGACGCTGCCGGGCGGCGTCCCGATTCCGTGAAAGCAGAGATTGATCATTTGTTTATCGTGAACGAAGAACTACCGGCACGGAATACGGCCGAGGGTGAATGTCCGGGTGATTGACGGGCCGGTGTGCGTGGCTATGCAGGGCCGCGCAACGACCCCGTGAGGCCGACCAGGAGAAAGAGGGCGCCCATCGTCATCGGGAACGCGAACGCGTCGAAGAAGAGCAGGCTGACGAACCCGACGACCACCGAGGCGATGAGGGCCAGCGCCAGGTCGTGGGACCTGGCGTCGGTGCCCGCACTGTGTGCGCGCGCCCGCAGGAGCGCTCGGACCGCCGCCAGGCCGAGGCCGCAGAACAGGGCCGTGCCGACCACGCCGATGGTCACCAGGAGCAACAGGTACTGGTTGTCGAAGATCCGGTACGTGGGCAGGAAGGTGCCCAGCCCTCGTCCGAACAGGGGGTCACGGGCGATGAAGTCTCCCGCCAGCGCGAACGATCCGGTCCGTGAGGCGACGCTCGGGTCGTCGGCGGCCCCGGTGAACAGGCCGAGGATCGACGCCAGCATGCCCGGCGCGACGACCAGCCCCGCGACCGTGCCCGCCGCGGTGACGCCGAGCATCACGCGGCGCCGTGATCCCTTCCAGCCGAGGAGCATGATCACGAGGCCGACGGCGGCGCCGACGTAGGCTGACCGGGAACCCGTCGCGGGCACCAGCGCGAGCGACGCCGCGGCAGGGGCCCAGCGCACCAGGGCCCGGCGCTCGGTGTGCTGGAAGCCGACGTGCAGCGCCAGCGGCAGCAGCATGGTGACCAGGACGCCGTACTCGATGGGGTGGGTCGCCGTGCCCTGCGGGCGGACGCGTCCGTTGCGTTCCCCGAGCTCGTACGGCGACGTGAGGGTCAGCCCGGGCAGGGAGATCCGGTCCACGAACAGCTCGCCGACGGCGAACTGGGCGAGCCCCAGCAGGGCGAGGGCCCCGCCCGCGAGGGCCAGCCGCCACACCAGCAGGTCGCGCCGCTCGGCGGACCCGATCCCGTCGTGCGCGAGGAGGAGCATGCCCGACCAGGCGAGGAGCGACAGGAGCCCGACGTCGGCGGGGCTGATCTCGCCCGACACGACGGGCCGCGACATCGCGATGACGTACGACACCCCGACACCGAACAGGAACAGGCCGAGGGCCACCCTGACCTGCCGGGGACGGCTCAGCGCCGGTCCGGTCGCCCCGACGCCGATCAGCACCCAGAGCAGCAGGCTCGCGAGGCCGGCCACCATCGACGGTGCACCCGCGCTGCCGAGCGGCCCGATCACGAGCTTGGAGGGCACGGCGAACAGCAGGACCAGGTAGATGGACAGCCATGTGACGACGTCGAACGGCACGGCCCGCCGGAACGCCGAGCGAGCTGGTGCGGCGTGCCGGTGGTTCGCGGCAGGCCGGGTCTGCGTCACCGGGGCTCCGCGGTGGACGCCCGGGCGGGCGTGTCGTCCCTCCGGCGGTCGCGGGAGTCGGGGGCGGGGTTGTTCCACGTCGGGCCGCTGTCCGGCGGCTTGAGGACCGGTGGCCCGGTGACCGGTGCCCGGCGCCGCACCCGGCTGCGCCGTAGCCCGTCGGTCGCCACGGCGCCGACGACGGTCACCACCAGCCCGGCGCCGGCGGCGGCGATGAGCATTCGCACCGTGCCGCTGGTGTCGATCTCCGCCCGCTCGTCCTTGGCGAGGACGAGCGTCGACACGATGGCGTTCTGCGGTGCGTCGACCTCGGCCTGGAGCCGCCGCAGCTCCTCAGGGATCGACGAGGTGAGCCGGTCGAGGGTCTCCAGGGCTCGCCGCGGCGTCGCGTCCGTCACGTCGACGGCGATCACCGGTCCGCGCGTCGACTCCTCGATGGCCACGACGTACTCGGCGTCGGGGGAACCGGAGGTGAACTCGGCCTTGGCGCCGTCGCTCTCGTAGTACGCGACCACCACGCGCGCAGGGAGGTCGAGCCCGCCGAGTGCCAGGAACGGGTTGCCGCCCTTGCCGACGGCCTGCTCGGAGGGTACGAGCAGGACCAGGGCGCGCGCCGTGTAGACGGGTGGCTCCACGGCGGCGGCCCCCCAGACCAGTGCGGCGGTCGCCATGAGCCCCGCGACCGTCACCATCCACTGGCGGCCCAGGGCTGTGATCACCTCGAGGAATGACATTGGTTCACCCTTTCCGGGCGTATCACGTCGCGCTCGACAAAGGTATCGTGCGAGGGCGGGGAAAGGAACGAAGCACGGAATTCCGAGGCGAATTTCGCCCGCTGCGGAGAAATAGCGGAGATGCTATGGCCTTGTGGGACCTGGTGCGTGCGGCACTGCGACGCTGGACCGTCCTGGTGGCGGGCGCCGTGGCGACGCTGGGACTCATGTACTCCACGACGCTGGACGACGGCGTCTACTGGAGCCGCACGCAGGTCGTGTTCCTCGCGCCGCCGAGCACCGACTACCCCAACTCCCTGCGCACCACCTCCGAGGACCTGATCATCACCGCGGGTGTCGTCGCCAAGTCGGTCTCGGGGCCGGACGCGGTCACCAAGTACGCCTCCCCGGACGCGACGCTGGTCGGCGAGGGGGTACGTGACGGCTGGTCGATCCGCCTGCCTGACACGGGTGGCCAGTGGGCGCCCCACTTCGCCGAGCAGGTCCTGTACGTCGAGGTCGTCGCGGCCACCGCCGACGAGGCCGCGACCCGGCAGGGGAAGATCATCGCGCAGATCGCCGACGAGCTGGACCGCCTGCAGCGCGACGCCGGGGTGGCGCCCGTCAACGACATCACCGTGACGGTAGCCCCGGAGTCCACGGTGGTGCACCAGGTGAAGGGGTCGCGCGCCCGGAGCGTCGGGATGGCCGGGGTGCTCGGCGCCGCCGCCACGTTCACCGTCATCGCGGTGCTCGAGGCGCGCGGGCGCCGGGCCGTCACGCACGGCCACCGCGCCGCACCTCGTCCTCGACGATCTGTGCCACCCGCTCCTGCGTCGGGCCCCAGGACCGGCCCATGACGCTCGCGGCGACCTTCGCGGCGTAGACGTCGGCGTCCGGCCGGTCGACGGCGGCCGCGAGCTCCGCGGCGATGCCCGCCGGAGTCGGCTCCGCCCACCCGACGTACGCGCCCGGCAGGTCCGCACGGGCCAGCGGAGAATCGTTGACGACGGGCACGACGCCGGCGGCGAGCATCTCCTCGGCCACGAGCGAGATGTTCGTGAAGGACATCGCGAGCCCGGCGACGACCCGTCCGTACAGCTCGTTCAGCTCCGCCGGAGCGAGGTTCCCGTGGTACGACACCGGGAACGGCAGGCCCGTCGGCCGCGACCCGTAGACGTGGATCTCCTGGTCCGGGTGCGTGCGGTGAAAGCGCTCGAGCGCCAGCCGGGCCAGGAGATAGCCCCGGCGGCCGACGTCCGGCTTGGCGTAGAGCACCACCCCCGAGCGGGGCGCCTCGGTCTCCGGCGGGCGGTAGGTCAGGGTGTCGCACCCGAACGGGACGACGTCGCTGTCCTGGCCCAGCTCGGACCGGAGGCATCCCGCCACCATCTCGCCGAGCGCGATGCGCCGGAACGGGAACCGGTAGGTCATGGCCGCCAGCTCGTACTCGGACCCGCGCGGGTAGAAGTACGGCTCGTAGTCCTGGACGAAGTACAGCCGGTGCACCGGCCGCACACCGCAGGAGAGCACGACGTGGGCCGACTCCCACGAGGACGCCACGACCGCGTCCACCCCGCTGATGCCGGCACGCGCGTCCCGGACCTCCGCCCGCACCCCGGGCCAGCCGCGCCGCAGCTCGGCGGTGCGCAGGGCGACGTCGAGCCCGTGCCGGTCGTAGAGGTACAGGACGCAGGTGTGGCCACGCGCCTCCAGGCCTTCGACCATGCGGAACAGGGTGGTGTGCCCGCCCGAGCCCGCCGCGGGCGGTGACGTCACCCAGCCCACCGTGAGCGGCCGGTCCGGTGGTGCTGCCTCCGGCGTCGGCAGCACGTCCGGGACCGTGCCCGCGATGTCCGCCGGGTCGAGCTGGAAGCCGAGCGACCCCGCGCCGGTGGCCCGGTACGCGCGCGCGGCGACCCGCTGGGCCACCCCGTGCACACCCGCACGGCGCAGGCGGCGGATCGTCGCGGTGGTTCTGGTCAGCCGGTTCATCAGCAGGTCCCCCTCGGTCACAGGCCGGACGTCGCCCAGCGCAGGTACAGCAGCTCGACGCGAGCGCGCCGGGCCACGCGCCGGACGGCGGCTCCGGGCCACCGCCCGGCGCGCCGCTGCCGGCGCAGCACGCGCTCTGTCGAGCGCCAGTGCTTCGACGGCGGCCAGATGTCGGCAGCGAACCCCAGGTACTCGTCGGGTTGTTCCCGCCGGTCGGTGGCCGCCCCCGCGTACCGCAGCGCGTCCCGGGCCAGCGCCGCCAGCGCGCGGTCGTGCAGCGCCGACGCGTCGGGGAGCCGGGCACCGACGTTGGCGAACAGCCGGTCGTACGCGTCGGCGCGGGCGCGCAGGTCCAGCAGCGCGCCGGACCCCTCGTTCACGCTCAGGCTGTCCGCGTGCTCGCGATGGAGCGCCTGGTCCGCGCCGCCCACGTAGGCGACGTCGCTGACGGCGGCCAGCCGCAGCCACATCTCGACGTCCATCGTGAACCGGAGCGTCGGGTCCAGCGGCCCGACGTCCTCGAGCAGGGCGGAGCGCATGACCACCTCGGGGGAGGTGATGCAGCTGACGCCCGTCCGGCACCGCTCGGCCAGCCACGCGTGCCCGTCCCAGACGGTCCACGTCAGGTCGCCGACCGCGGGTTCGGGCGACGTACCGTCGTCGAAGTGGTGCGGGTGCCCGTAGACCAGCCCGACCTCCGGGTGCTGCTCCAGCACGGCGGCCGCCCGGGCGAGCGCACCGGGCGGCAGCATGTCGTCCGCGTCGAGCCGTACGACGAGCTCGCCCGTGCTGGCCGCCCAGCCTCGGTTGAAGGACTCGACCTGGCCGACGTTCCGCGCGTTCGCGACGACGCGCACCTCCGGGTGCCGCTCCGCCAGCGCACGGGCGACGGCGAGGCTGTCGTCCGTCGAGGCGTCGTCGACGACGATCACCTCGACGTCCACGCCGGCCTGGCTGACGAGGCTGCCGACGGTCTGCGGCAGGAAGCGGCCGTACCCGAAGCACGGCACCACCACGGAGACACGGGGCCGGGCCAGCGGGGCCGACGGCGCGAGCCGTCGGATGTCGCGGGGCGCCAGCGGGGACCGCACCCACCGCCCGAACCAGGCGACGAGCCGGCCGCCGCTCCGCCCGCCCGTGGCGTGCCGGTCCACCCACGTGCGCCACGCGGTGGCCGCCCGGTCGAGCGTCCCCGTGCTCATGGGAGCACCGCCGGAGGTGCGGCCCGGCCCGTCACGGCCGAGTGGAGCGTGCGGACGACGTGCTCCTGCTGCGCCGCGGTGATGCCGGGAAACATCGGCAGCGACAGGATCTGGGGGGCGTGCGCCTCGGCGCGTGGTGCGAGCCCCTCGCGGAAACCCAGGTGGACGGTGGCCGGGAGCAGATGGACCGGGGCCGGGTAGTGGATCCCGTGCCCGATCCCCGCGGCGCCGAGCGCGGCCGACACCGCGGGCCGGTCCGGCGTACGCACCACGTACAGGTGCCACACGTGGGAGGCCCCGGGCAGCTCGCGCGGTGCCACGAGCTCGGGCACGTCCGCGAACACGTCCGCCAGCAGGTCGCCGTAGCGGGCCGCCGCGGCCGACCGCCGCGCGTTCCAGGCGTCCAGCCGGGTCAGCTTCACCGACAGGACGGCGGCCTGCAGCGCGTCGAGGCGAGAGTTGGCGCCGACCTCCAGGTGCTCGTACCGGTCGGTGCCACCGTGGTTGCGCAGGCGGCGTGCGCGCTCGGCGATGTCCTCCGAGGAGGTCAGGACCGCGCCGGCGTCGCCGAACGCGCCCAGGTTCTTGCCGGGGTAGAAGCTGGTGGCGGACACGTCGCCCGCCCCGCCCGAGCGGAACCCGTCCCGGGTGGCGCCCTGGGACTGCGCGGCGTCCTCGACCAGGAGGACGTCCGGACCCGTCACCTCGCGCAGGCGAGCCACGGGAGCCATCTGTCCGTACAGGTGGACGGCGACCACCGCCCGGGTCCGCCGGGTCAGCCGGCCGGCGACGTCCTGCGGGTCCAGCAGATAGTCGTCGTCGACGTCGGCGGGGACGAGCGTGGCACCGCAGCGCAGGACCGCCTCCGCCGTCGCGAAGAACGTGTTGGCCGGGACGATCACCTCGTCGCCCGCGCCGATCCCCGCCGCCCGGAGGCCGATCTCCAGCGCGTCCGTCCCGTTGCCGACGCCGATGGCGTGCGGCGCCCCCGAGTACGCGGCGAACTCCCGCTCGAAGCGGTCCACCTCGGGGCCGAGCACGAACCCTGACGTGCCCAGGATCCGGTTCCAGCGCTCGCGGATCTCCGGCTCGACCTCGTCGGTCTGTGCCTGCAGGTCCACGAAGGGCACCGGCTGCCGCGGAGGCGCCGGGGGAGCCGTGCTCACGGTCTCGGTCATCAGGTCGTTCCTCTCGGTGGGGACGCGGGGACGGCGGGCGTCGCGGTGGCCTCGTCCGGTCCGTCGAGGGCGGCGCGGGCTGCGCGCAAGCGCGGTAGCGCCCACGCGACGGTGGTGGCCAGGTAGACGACGAGCGTCGTGGCGCCGCCGAGGAGGCCGCCCAGCAGCGGGCCGTCCGCCCGGTCGGCGACGAGCATGCCCAGGCCGACGGCGCACACCGCCGCGAGGCCGGGCACGGCGAGCGCACGGACGAGCGCCCCTACCTCGTCCCGCGACCGGTGCAGCAGCACGAGGTAGGCGGGCAGCAGCACGCCGACGGCGACGACGGCCTGCGCCAGACCGACGCCTGTGCCCCCACCGATCCGCGCGCCCACCACGGTGGCAGGGATCAGGGCCGCCAGCCAGACCACCTGCACGACGAGGACGCTGCGCGAGCGGCCCAGTGCGTACAGGTAGCCGACCAGGACGTCCGCGACCACGCGGGTGGCGCCCACCACGGCGAGCGGCACGAGGATCTGCACGGCGGGCTCCCACCGGGCGCCGTAGACCAGGACGACCAGCGGGTGAGCCAGCGCGGCGAGCATCGCCGCCGCGGCGGCGACTACCCACCACACGGGGCCCAGGAGCGGGACGAGCGCGGCGCGGGCGCGCTCGCGGACCCGGGAGAAGGCGGGCAGGGTGACCGACCGCAGCACCTGGCCCACCAGGGTCATCGGCCACGTCGAGATGTTCGCGGCCAGCACGTAGTACCCCAGCTCGACGGCGCCGGCGGTGTTCCCGAGCACCACCCGGTCGACGGCCAGCAGGACCCAGGACAGCAGGTTCGCCGCCGCGACCGGCAGTCCGAAGGCGAGCACGGAGCGCGCTACCGTCGCGTCCCACGAGAACCGCAGCGCCGTGCGGGCGAGCCAGAACTGCATGGCGACACCGCACGCCTGGCCGGCCACCCGGCCCACCGCCAGGCCGAGCAGGCCGTGGCCGAGCGCCGCGAGGACGAGGGTCACCACCGCGCCGACACCGAAGTCGACGGCGTTGCAGCGGAACAGGCTGCGCTGGTCGAGCCGCCGTTGGAGCGTGGCGAACGGGACCACGCCGATGCCGGCGAGCAGGAACGTAGCGGCCAGGATCGCGATCGGCCCGGCCGCGCCGGGGCCGCCCATCGCGGCGGCGAGGGCCGGTGCGGTCAGCGCGGTGACGACGGTCAGGGTGCCGCCGGTCACCAGGCCGAGCACCGCGACCGGCCCGGTCCGCCGCGCGAAGTCGGGGCTGCGGACCAGGTCCGCGCTCAGGCCGAGGTCCGCGAGGGCCATGACCACGCTCTGCACGGTCAGGGCGATCGCGTAGAGGCCGAACTCCTCGGGCGACACGATGCGGGCGATGACGATCCCGAGCCCCAGGTTCCCCAGCCGCACGACGAGGGTGCCGGTGGTGCTCCAGCGCAGGGCCCGCCCGACCTGGCCGCTCAGGGCCTGCCGGTCAGCCATCGGCAGGCCTCTCCCGCAGGCGCCCGCGCGCGGTGTCCCGGGCGACCAGCGCAGCAGTCCGACCGAGGGACACGGCCGAACGGCGGCCGGACCCGGCGGCGGAGCGGTAGATCTGTTCGAGCTGCCGCGCGGCGCCGGTCAGGGAGAACCGTTCCGTCACGACCTGGTGCCCGAACGCGCCGAGGTGGTCCCGCAGGCCCTCGTCGCGCAGCAGCGGCTCCAGCTCGGCCGCGAGGCCCGGCATCCCCGCGCCGTCCGACCCGTACCAGCCCTGGTCGAGGAAGGCCCCCAGGGATCCTTCGTCCAGGCGGCGCCAGAAGCCCCGCTCGCCCTGCACGACGACGGGCTTGGCGAACGCCATGCCCTTGAGCACGGAGCTGCCCATCCCCAGCACGACGTCGGCCGCCTCGTAGGCCTGCCGCGGGTCGTCGAGCGCGCCGGTGACCACCACGGCGCGCCGCCCGAGCCAGCCGTTGACCGCATCGGCCCGCGCCACGACGGCGTCGGCCCGCGGGCCGTCACCCACGACGAGCAGGCGCAGCGGACTGCTCGAGCCCGCGTGGTCGACCAGGGCGATCGCGTCCAGGATCCCGGCCGTCTTGTCGAGGTCGTCGGTGAGGCGGCAGACCACGGAGAGCACCAGGTCGTCGGGCGTGAACCCCCATCGAGCCCGGGCAGCGCCGTTGCCCCGAGTCGACGGGGCGTTCGCGACGGTGTCGATCGGCGGTTCCATGAGCCGCACGTCCCGGCGTGTGCCCGCTGCCTCCCGCGCGAGCCTGGCGGTACCCACGATCAGTGGCACGTGCCGCGGGATGTAGCCCGACACGTACATGGACAGGGTCGTGACCACGGCGGGCGTCCCCAGCAGCAGGTGCGGGCCGAGGGCGATGTCGATCGCCGGGCCCCACTCGTACGCGTGCACGACGTCGGCGCGCAGGCGGCGCACCGTCGAGACCGCGTGCGCCATGTTGCGGGGCGACGGCCACGTCAGATGCGTCGGGAGCGCCTCCAGGTCCAGCCCGAACCGGCGCGCGACGTCCCACATGGCCCCACCAGGAGGTGCGAGGACGACGACGTCGTGCCCCAGGGCCGCGGTCTCGCGGGCCAGCTCCAGCGCGTTGAGCTGGCTCCCGCCGATCTCCATGTGGTGCACGTAGACGACCACCCTCATCGCGGGCCTCCCGCCGGCGCGGGCACGAGAGGGCGCGCCGGTACGCCGGCCCAGGTCTCGCCGTCGGGTACGTCGGTCAGCACCACGGCGCCCATGCCGACGGTGGCGCCCGCACCGATGCGCACGCCCGGGTGCACCGTGGCGTTCATCCCCAGGTAGGCGGCCCGGCCCACGCGCACGCCGCCGCCCAGCCGCACCCCCGCGGCGAGCGTGGCGAGATCCTCGACGCGGCAGTCGTGCGTCACGGTGACGCCGGGCATGGCGACCACGTGCGCGCCGAGCTCGGCGTCGGCGGTGATCGTGACGCCGGCCAGCAGGACCGACCCGACGCCGACCGGGCAGCCACCGGGGTTGCGCACCGCCGGGTCGACGACCGAGGCGAACCGCGTCGCCCCGGCCCGGCGCACGCGGGCGACCACCAGCGCCCGCCCGCCGCTGGGACCCACACAGGCCAGCAGGTCGGCGTCGGGGTGCCGGCCCACGTCCTCGATCCCGCCCAGCACAGGCACCTCGTCGAGGGTGGGCGGCAGGTCCGCGTGGCGGTCGTCCAGTACGCCGAGCACCGGGCGGCCGGCCTCGCGCAGCACCGCCAGCGCCTCGCGGGCGAGCCCGCTCGCGCCCAGCAGGAGCACCGGGCGGGCGCTGGTCACCGTGGCTCCCCGGCCGTGCGCACGGCGGCGATCACGCGGTCCAGCTCGCCGTCCGTCATCTGGTGGAAGAGGGGCAGGATCAGCGTGTCGGCCGTGAGCCGCTCGGTCACCGGCAGCGGTGCGTGGCGGGGCGCGGCGTGCGCGGGCTGGAGGTGCGCCGCCATGATGCCGCGCCGCGCGGAGACCCCCGCCGAGGCGAGCGCCAGGAGCAGCCCCTCGCGGTCCGTCGCGTACGGCGGCCGCACCTCCAGCCACAGCGACTGCGCGTTGCCCGTGCCCCACGGGGGATCGTCGACGAGGCGGAGGCCGGGCACGTCCGCGAGCGCGTCGCGGTAGCGGGCGGCGAGCTGCCGGCGCCGGGCGACGATCTCGGGAAGCCTGCCGAGCTGCACCAGGCCGACGGCGGCCTGCAGGTCGGTCATCCGGAAGTTGAACCCGACCTCCCCGTACTCCTCCGGCGGCGAGACGAGGGCGGCGTGCCGGTCGGCCGCCGAGACGCTCATCGCGTGCTCCCGCAGGCGCCGCGCGCGAGCTGCCCACTCCGGGCGGCTCGTCGTGAGCATCCCGCCCTCGCCGGTGGTGAGGATCTTGCGGGGGTGGAACGACCAGGCGGCGATCTCGGCGCCCGCCCCGACGGGGTGGCCGCGGTAGGTCGAGCCGGCGCCGCACGCGGCGTCCTCGATCACGACGACGCCGAGCGGGTCGCACAGCTCCCGGATCGGGGCGAGATCGACCGGCACACCGCCCTGGTCCACCGCGACGACCGCGCGGGTGGCGGGCGTGAGGGCGGCGGCGACCGTCTCGGCGGTGATGTTTCCGGTGGCGGCGTCCACGTCCGCGAACACGGGTCGTGCGCCGACGTACGTGGGGGCGTTCGCCGTGGCGACGAACGAGAAGGACGGCACGACGACGTCGTCCCCCCCGCGGACACCCGCGACGACCAGGGCGAGGTGCAGCGCCGTCGTGCAGCTCGAGGTCGCGACGGCGGCACCGGCCTCCATCGCGTCGGCGAACGCTTCCTCGAACTCCGCGACGCGCGGGCCCTGGGCGACCCAGCCGGACTCGATGACCTCGGCCACCGCCGCGATCTCCGCCGCGCCGAGCCACGGCTTCATGACGTCCACCCGGGTCAGGTCCGCTCCCGTCGTCGTCATGAGACCACCCCGGCGCTCGCCGGTGCGGCCGACGGGGCGACCCAGTTGCGGTCCTCGATCCGGCGCAGCATCGACGCAGGGCTCTCGGGCCGGTCACGGAACCACTCGACGAGCTCGGCGACACCCTGCTCGAAGCTGGTGCGCGGCACGAACCCGGTCAGCTCCCGGACCAGGGTGTTGTCCACCAGGAGGCGGCGGACGTCGCCCGGCCGCGCCGCGAGGCGCACGGGGTCGAGGTCGGGCCGGCCGACGATCCGGGCGACGGTCGCCACCAGGTCGTTGATGGTCAGCTCGGCACCTGACCCGACGTTGACGGTGCGGCCGACGGCGGCGTCGCACCCCGCGATCTCGGCCAGGGCCCGTGCCGTGTCCGAGACGTGCAGGAAGTCTCGTGTCTGCTCGCCGTCCCCGTAGACGAAGCCGGGCAGCCCGCAGAGCGCGCGCACGATGGTGCGGGGCAGCACCTCGCCGCTGTCGCCCTCGAAGTGGCTGCGCGGGCCGTAGGTGTTGAACGGGCGGACGACGGTGACCGGCATGCCGTGGGTGCGGTAGGCGGCGCGTGCGTAGGCCTCCCCGGCGAGCTTCGAGCCGCCGTAGACCGTCTCCGGCCAGGTCGGGTGCCTCTCGTCCATGGGGGCGTACTGCGCCGTGCCGAACACCTCGCTCGAGCTGACGTGGACGAACCGGCCGACGCCCGCCGCACGCGCGCGTTCGAGCAGCTCAAGGGTCGCGGTCGCGTTGACCTCGTGGTTCTCGCGGGGGTCGTGCAGGCTGTGGCGCACCCCGAGACACGCCAGGTGGAAGACGACGCCCGCCTGGTCGACCAGACCGAGCGCCGTGTCGCTCCGGACGTCCTCGACGACGAGCCGGACCCGCGGGTCGTTCTCCAGGTGGGCCAGGTTCGCACGCTGCCCGTTGGCCAGGGAGTCGACCACGGTGACCGACGCGACGCCCCGGTGCCCGACCAGCTCGTCGACGAGGTGGCTGCCGATGAAGCCGGCACCGCCCGTGACGAGGACGTCCGCCCCGTGCAGGATGCTCATGCGGCACCGCCCGAGATGTGCTCGCCCGCGAGCTCCAGCGCCGGTACGGCAGCGGCGTCGACGAGGGTGCCCGCCCGGACCGGGGAGACGCCCCCGCCGGCGGCGAGGCTGCGGTCCGCCGCTTCCAGCACGTCGAGGACACGCAGCCCGGCCGTACCGTCGGTCAAGGGCCTGCGCTCGCCGTGGATCGCCTCCGCGAGCTCGCTGACCATGGATCCGAGCGCCTCGCGCTCCTCCAGCGCGGGGGACCAGGTGTCGCCCAGCCGGTAGGAGATGGTCGCCGCCCGCCGTTCCAGGCTGTCCAGCGCCTGGGTCTCGAGGTCGACGCCGCGGTCGTAGACGCTGATGCGCTGCTGTGGGTTCAGGTCGTCCCACACGAGGGTGCGGCGCGACCCGCCGACGGTCATGCGCCGCACCTTGGTGGGGCTGAGCCAGTTCACGTGCACGCTCGCCACCGCGCCGCCCGGGAGGGGGAGGACCAGGTAGCCCACGCACGCCTTGCCCGCGCCGATCGGGTCGGCGCCGTGCGCGGCCACCGACCGTGGCTGCAGACCGCCGGGCAGGATGAAGTCGATGATCGACAGGTCGTGCGGCGCCAGGTCCCAGAACACGTCCACGTCCGGCTGGACCAGGCCGAGGTTGATCCGCACGGAGTCGATGTACAGGATCTCGCCCAGGTCGCCGTTCGCCACCAGCTCGCGGATCTTCCGGGCCGCCGGCGTGTAGCAGTAGGTGTGGTCGGTCATCAGCACCAGGCCACGTGCACGCGCCTCCGCGACCATCTCCACGGCGGACACGGCACGGTCGGCGATCGGCTTCTCGACGACGACGTGCTTGCCGGCCCGGAGCGCGGCCATCGCTATCGCGTGATGCGTCCCGGCGGGGGTCGCGATGGCGACGGCGTCGACGTCGTCCCGGTCGAGCAGCGCGGTGAGCGACGTCTCGACGTCGGCCTGGCCGTTGGCGGCGGCGACCCGGGCGGCGCGGTTCGCGTCGAGGTCGCACACCGCGGCCAGCTGCCAGCGGTCGGACGTCACGAAGTTGCGTGCCAGGTTGGGTCCCCAGTAACCGGCGCCCACCACGGCCGCCCGCAAACACTTCTGGTCCATTCTGCCTTCTTCCGGTGTCGGCCCGGATCGGTCCGGAGAGTCGAGTTCCTGGATCCGATCAATGTACGTCCCGCCTCGACGGTGAACGGGGTGGTGCGTTCAAGAATCACCCGCCGGCGGCCTCTGTTCACCCCCGTCGACGCTTTCACCCCGAGGTGAAAAGCGAGACGTGCGAGATGAATAAAAGAGGTGAATGGAGAACCGCGCCGCGGGTATTCACCCCGGCTTTTCGGCCAGAGCGCCCGTACGGCCCGTGAGGCGGTCGAACACGCGCACGTAGGTCTCGGCCTGGCGGCGCCACGACAGCTCGCCCTCGATCCGGGCCCGCCCCACGGTGCCCATCCTGCGGGCGCGGTCCGGGTCGCCGAGGATCTCGAGGATCGCGTCACCGAAGGCGGCGGGATCCGTCCCGGCGACGTACCGTGCGGCGTCGCCGGCGCTGCGCCGGGTCTCGGTGAGGTCCGAGGCCACCACCGGCAGCTCGTGCGCCATGTACTCGAGGGTCTTGTTCATGGTCGAGCGGTCGTTGAACTCGTTGGGCGGGTCCGGCGTGACCCCGAGGTCGGCGCTCGACAGCCACCGGCCGATCGCCGCGTGGTCGACCCTCCCGGTGAAGTGGACCCATGGGTCCAGCCCGCGCCGCGTGCAGTCCGCACGCAGGGCCTCCAGCGCGTCGCCGAAGCCGAGCAGGGCGAACCGCACGTCGGTGCGCTCGCGGCGGTGCACCACGTGGTCGATGGCGGCGAGCAGCCGGTCGACGCCGTCCTGCGCCCCCATGATCCCGACGTAGCACACCAGGTGCTCGGCGCCGTCACGGGCACCGGGCTCCGTGTCCCCGCGTTGGACGAGCTCGGCGTCAGGTGTGCTCATGACCACGGAGCTGCGGTCCGGGTCCACCCGCCCCCGGCCCTGTGCGATCTGCTGGTACGAGCCGTTCGTCGAGATCACGTGGTCCGCCGTCCGGTAGGTCGCGGCCTCCAGCAGCAGCAGCGCCCGGTACAGGAAACCCTGCCGGCCGAACTTCGCCAGGTACACCTCCGGGCACAGGTCGTGCTGGTCGTAGACGAAGCGCACCCTGTGCCGGGCCCGCCACGCCCAGGCGAGCAGCCAGAAGGTGTCCGGCGGGTTGCACGCCTGGATCACCTGGAACGGTGCGGCACGGTGCACACGGATCGAGGCACGCGCCGTGCGCCACCAGCAGACGACGAACTCGCGTACGTAACCGGCGAGCCCTCGGGCCTCCGGCGGCGGTGCGTAGGAGTAGACGGTGGTCTCGTCGAGGTGGAACCGGGCGAGTTCGCCCGGGTGCTCCTGCGGGCAGATGACGCTCACCCGGTAGCCGGCGTCGGTCAGGGCGCGGCACTCGGAGCGCACCCTCCGATCGAGCCGGAGCGGCAGATTCTGGATAATCACCAGAACGTGTGAAGCGGCGGAATGCATAGGGGAAGTGTCACCACAGGAACTGCTTTGCAGATACCCGTCAGCAGGGTGAAGACGGCGTATCACCCGCCGGTTCAAATCCGGCCCGTCCTGCAAAGGTCACCCGAATCTCATCCTGGTCCGGGGTGGCATTTCGGCGGCTATTCCGATTGTGCAGAAAGGTGCTCAAGGAAACATTCCCGATACTTTGTCCTGTACGGGCGCCGGTCGGGACAAGGCCTGCCGGGTGAACCGCGGGTGATCATCCCCGCCCGCCCCGCCGACCCGGCACGGACGCTTCTAGTGTGGTGAGGTGGGCAGCAGCACCTTTGCACCTCCGACAGCTCGGTCCGCTCGAGGCCATCGCCACCGGGCGGTCTCGATCGTGGTCGTCCTGGCCCTGTCGTCGGCCCTGCTCGCCGTGGTCCCCTCCGCGGCGGCGGCCATCCTGCCGTGCCTGCCCGGTGGCAACGCGGTCGTGTGCGAGAACTCGAAGCCGGGCACCTCTCCCCAGGTCTGGGACATCGAGGGCGCGGGGGACCCCAGCATCCAGGGGTTCGCCACCGAGATGAGCGTCGACGCGGGGGACCGCATCGCGTTCAAGATCGACACCGACGCGCGGGCGTACTCCATCGACATCTACCGAACCGGCTGGTACCAGGGACTCGGGGCGCGCAAGATCGACGACGTCGACCCGAGCGCGACGCTTCCGCAGACGCAGCCGGAGTGCGCGTGGGAGGAGTCCGTCGAGCTGGTCGACTGCGGGAGCTGGGCGGTGTCGGCGGTGTGGGACGTCCCGCTCACCGCCGTGTCCGGCGTGTACGTGGCGCACCTGACCCGGCAGGACACCGGCGGTCAGAGCCACATCACCTTCGTCGTCCGCGACGACGGTTCCACGTCGGACATGGTCTTCCAGACGGCGGACACGACCTGGCAGGCCTACAACACCTACGGCGGATCCAGCTTCTACTCCGGGGGCGCGAACCAGCGCGCCTACAAGCTGAGCTACAACCGGCCGTTCACCACACGTGGGCTCGCGAACGGCCGCGACTTCTACTTCAGCGCCGAGTACGCCATGGTGCGGTTCCTGGAGCAGAACGGCTACGACGTCACCTATATCGCGGGAGCGGACACCCATCGCGACGGTGCGCGGCTGCTCGACCACGAGACGTTCCTGTCCGTCGGCCACGACGAATACTGGTCCGGTCCGCAGCGGGCCGCTGTGGAGCAGGCCCGCGACGCGGGAGTGCACCTGGCCTTCTTCGCGGGGAACGAGATGTACTGGCGCACGCGCTGGGAGCCCTCGGTGGCCGGACCGTCGACGAGCCACCGCACGCTCGTGTCGTACAAGGAGACCTGGAGCCACGGCAAGATCGACCCGTCCGGCGAGTGGACCGGGACGTGGCGGGACCCTCGATACGCGAGCCCGGCGAACGGCGCGGGCCGGCCGGAGAACGAGATCATCGGCACCCAGTACATGGTCAACTACTCCGACCTGCCGGTCACCGTCCCGGCCGAGGAGGGCGACATGCGGATCTGGCGGGGTACCGGGCTGGACGCCCTGCCCGCCGGGACGTCGCAGGAGCTCGCCCCGCACACCGTCGGTTACGAGTCGAACGAGGACCTCGACAACGGGTTTCGTCCCGAGGGCCTGATCCGCATGTCGCGGACGGTCGGCGAGGTGCCGGAGTACCTGCAGGACTTCGGCAACACGGTGGCGCCCGGCGAGACCACGCACACGATCACGATGTACCGGGCCCCGAGCGGTGCGCTGGTGTTCTCGGCGGGGACCGTGCAGTGGTCGTGGGGCCTGGACGCGGAGCACGACGGCGACGGCGCGGCGGCGGACCCACGGATGCGCCAGGCGACCGTCAACCTGTTCGCGGACATGGGGGTCCAGCCCGGCACCCCGGCGGCGGACATCACCCCGGCGACGCGGACGACGGACACCACCGGTCCGACGACCCAGATCGGGAGCCCGGCCGCGCAGGCGTCCTTCACAGGCGGGTCGACGATCACCGTCACCGGGACCGCCGCCGACGCCTCTGGCGTCGTGGCGGGCGTTGAGGTGTCGCTCGACGGCGGCGAGAGCTGGCACCCCGCCACGGGACGTGCGAGCTGGGAGTACACCGGGCAGGTGTTCGGGTCCGGGCCGGTCGAGCTCCGTGCGCGGGCGATCGACGACAGCGCGAACATCGGCCCCGCCGCCACGCGCGGCGTGCAGGTCGGGTGCCCGTGCACGGTGTTCGGCGACGCACCGCCGGAGGACGAGCCCGCCGACGACTCGTCGGCCGTCGAGCTGGGCCTGCGGTTCGTCGCGGCGGACGACGGCTACATCAGCGGCGTCCGCTTCCACAAGGGCGCGGCCAACACGGGCGTGCACCACGGGACGCTGTGGAGCGCGGCCGGCGAGCAGCTGAGCCGGGTGGAGTTCACCGGCGAGTCGGCGACCGGGTGGCAGGAGGCGTCGTTCGTCACTCCGGTGCCCGTGGTCGCGGGCGAGCGGTACATCGTGTCCTACACCGCACCCGTCGGCGGCTACACGGCGACCGGTGGCGCGTTCCTCACGCGGGGCCGCGACGCCGGTCCGCTCACCGTCGAGGGCGGGTTCGGCGCGGAGCCGGCGGGCCTCTACGGCCCGCCCGGGACGGTGCCGACCCAGTCCTGGGACAACGCCGCGTACTACGTCGACCCCGTGTTCACGTTCACCGACTCGTCCCCGCTGGTCGCCACCGCGCACGAACCCGTCCCGGGAGAGGTCAGCGTGCCCCTGGACGCTCCGGTGCGCATCACGTTCTCCAAGAACGCCGTCGCGTCCTCCATCGACTTCACGGTGACCGACGACGCGGGTACGGCGGCAGCAGGGCAGGTGTCCTATGACGCGCTCACCCGCACCGCCACCTTCACGCCGTCCGCGCCCTGGGCGGGGTTCGCCACGTACACGGTGGCCGTCACCGCCCGGTCGGCCGAGGGCACCGAGCTGTCCGCCGGCGGGACGTGGAGCTTCCGGACCGTCCGTCCGCCGTCCACGACCTGCCCGTGCGGCCTGTACGAGGACACCTCGGCGCCGGACCTCACCGCGGCGGCGGACCACGAAGCCGTCGTGCTGGGCCTGCGGCTCTCGCCGGACGTGGACGGCGAGATCGTCGGGATGCAGTTCTGGAGGTCGACCGAGATGGAGGGCCCGTTCGTGGCCTCCCTGTGGGGGCCCGGCGGGCAGGAGCTCGCCCGGACGACCGTCTCGGACCCCGTGCCGCAGGGCTGGCAGGACGTCGCGTTCGACGTCCCGGTCGAGGTGACCGCCGGGCAGGAGTACACGGTGGGGTACCGCGCGCCGACCGGTGAGTACCCGGCGACGCTCGGCGCGCTCGGTGACCCGCGCACCGTCGGGAGCCTGAGCACGCCGCGGAACGCAGGTGCCTACGTCTACGGCTCGGGGTGCCCGACGACGGCGACCTCGACGGCCTACCACGTGGACGTGATGTTCCAGCCGGCCCCGGTCGCTCCGGCGATCGTGTCGCGGACGCCGTCCGCCGCCGCCGTCGACGTGCCGGTGGGCACGGACGTCTCGGTCACGGTGTCGCAGCCGCTGACAGCCGCCGGCACGACGCTGACGCTGACCGGCCCCGACGGCCAGGCCGTGCCCGGCAGCCTCTCCGTCCAGGACGCGACCGCCACGCTGGCGCTCCCGGAGGACCTCCTGCCGGGCACGACCTACACGGCCCAGTTCGCCGGGACCACCACCGACGGGTCGTCGATCGGGCCTGCCACCTGGTCGTTCACCACGCGGGCGCGCGACGGCGAGTGCCCGTGCCTGGTCTTCGGCAGTGACGTGCCACCCGTCGCGGCAGCGGACGACGGCGCGGCGGTGGAGCTCGGCACGCAGTTCTCCGCCGTTCGTGACGGTGTGGTCGGCGCGGTCCGGTTCTACCGGGGTGCCGGGAACACCGGACCGCACACGGTGACGGTGTGGTCGGCCGACGGCGCGCCCCTCGCGACCGCCGAGGCGCCGTCAGGTCAGGGTGAGGGCTGGCAGACGGTCCAGCTGCCGCAGCCGGTGGCGATCACGGCGGGGACCACGTACGTCGTGTCCTACCTCGCGCCCCAGGGCCACTACGCCGCCGGGCAGGGCTACTTCGCGCAGCCCCGCACGGTCGGTCCCCTGACGACGCCGGTGGACGCCGGCCGCTACGTCTACGGCGGCGGGTTCCCGCAGTACTCGTGGCAGAGCACCGGGTACTGGGTGGACCCGGTGTTCACCGACGAGTGACGTCGCGTCCGCCGGGGGTCGTCACCGGACCGACAGCACCGCGAACACGGTGACCGCACACCCCGCGGGATCCCGGGCGGCGCCCACCTGGGCGGTCTCGTCGTTCCGCTCGAGCTCCACCGTCGTGCGGCCCGGGCGGCTCGTCGTACCCGTCTCCGCGAAGCCGCCGGTCGTGAACCAGGCGCGGTAGTCGAGCAGGACGTCGGCGCAGGCACCTTCCACGACCGCGTCGAGCGCGACCTGGTAGCGGCCGTCCGTCCCGGTCACGGAGCTGGAGGCCACCTCGGCGCCCGCGGGCACGAGCACCACGTCGTCGGGAAAGCCTCGGACGAGACCCGTGGCGTCGCCGGTCTCCTGCGTCCGGCTCAGCCGGCCGGCGGACGGGACCCGGACGTCGCCCAGGCGGTCGCCCGTGGGCCGGCCCTCGGGACCGGGCGGGGCGACCTCGCTGCCCTCGCCCCCGCTCTGGCCGCCGCTGCGCCCGTCCGGTACCGGCGCGTGCGGTCCCGCGGAGCCCGGCTCGGCCGTGCTCGGCTCGGACGTGCGTGGCTCGGCGCTCCTCGGTCTGGCGGTGCCCGGCGAGCCCGGCTCGGGCCCGGCGTCGCGTGGTTCGGCGTCGCGTGGGTCGGCCGACGCCGTGGCCGGGGCCGTCCTGTCGCCGGACGCCTGGTCCGAACCGGCCGTGCACCCGGTCAGGGCCAGGGTGACGGCCAGCAGCGGGGCGACGCACCAGCCCCGCGGGGCGGTGCGCGGCTCTCTGCGGATCTTCGACATGGTGCTACCTCCGGACCACGCTCGGGGACCAGGCCTGCGGGATCGCGACGGCCGGTTCGCCCGTGCCGTCGGCACGCAGGGACCAGACGTCGGTGGTGCCCGGCTCGTCGGCGCGGGGCAGCCCGTAGAGAAGCGTCGTGTCGTCGAGCCAGGTCAGCTGGTCGTCCACGGTTCGGCGCTCGGCGTCGAGCACGGTGACGTCGAGGGTGTCCAGGTCGAGCACGGCGGGTGTCCAGTGCGGGCTCGCCGAGCCGTCCGCTGCGGCGTCGTGCTTGAAGGCCAGCCGGGTTCCGTCCGGGGACAGCGAGGGGCACTCCACCCCGTCGAGCACGGTGACGAGGGTGCGCTCGGTGAGGTCTCCGCGCACCAGCCAGGTGTGGCCGAGGGAGCGGGACTGGACGGTGGCGTAGAAGAAGCGGGCGTCCACGAACGTCACGCCCCACACGTTCCGGTCGACGGGGGCCACCCGCTCGCCGTCGGCCAGCAGCGTGAAGTCCTCGAGGTTGCCGGACACGTCGGCGCCGTTCAGGTCGTGCACCCGCGTCTCCGTGGAGACGCCCGTCTGGGAGTAGGAGTGGCCCGTCACGAACGCGGTGGTCGCGACGAGCCCGTCCGGTGACAGCCGGGTCCTGCTGGGGATGCCGGGCAGCGGCCATGCGGCTGTGGTCCGCCACTCGGAGTCGAGCACCTGCGCCTCGTAGGTGGTGACGACACCCCGGTGCGTGCGCAGGCAGACCGTCGTCCGGCCGTCCGAGGACACCCGGTCGCACACGGCAGGCGTGACCTCGCGCGGGCCGGACGGGTCGTCCAGCGCGACGGCGGCCACCCTGCCGTACTGCCCGCCAGGGGCGGTGCCGCGGAACAGGACGTGGGGACCGTCCAGCACGCCCTCGGTCACCTCGACGCGCGTCGGAGCGTTCTGCTGTGCCCGCGCGCGCTGGAGCTCCGTCACGGCGTACCAGGCGGTTCCCGCCAGCACCACGACGACCAGCACGGCGAACACGGTCTGCCGGCGGACGGAAGGGAGCCTGCTCATGCCGGGCCCGCCTCGGCCGCGTCGGGGTCCCGCTCCAGGCGACCGCCTCGCACCAGGTACGCGCAGACGGGAACCGCGACCGCCAGAGCGGCCGTCGCGATCCACAGCGCGTCGACCCGGCCGGTGGAGTACCACAGCACGCCGAACCCGGCCGATGCGACCATCCGGCTGACCGCCGTGACCGTCTGCGCGGTGCCGATCGCGGTGGCCCGGGCCGACGCGGGCACCAGGGCGCTGGTCAGGGCCGCGAGGACGCCGTCCGTCATGGCGTAGAAGGCGCCGAGCAGCACCAGGGCCGCGACGGTCGTGGCCGCCCCCGGCCACGGGGCGGCGGTGCAGGCGTAGGCGCCGCCCAGCAGTGCGTGCCCCCAGACCAGGACACGTGCCCGGCCGATGCGGTCGGCCACCCGGCCGACCGGTGCGGCGAGCAGCATGTACACGACGTTCGTCCCCACATAGAGCAGGGGGAACCACTGCGCGGCGAACCCGTCGCGATCCTGCAGCGCGAGGTAGACGAACCCGTCGCCGACCGTCAGCAGCCCGAGGATCGCCGCGACGAGCAGCAGCCGGACCGTCGCGCCGCCCCGCAGGAAGCTCCACGAGAAGGGACGCCCGGTGGCCTCGAGGGCGCCGGGTGCGTCGCACGCGCACCCCTTGCACCGGGGCAGTCCGCGCTCCTGACGGGTCCGGTGGGTCCGCAGCCAGGCCGCCCGGCGCGGTCGCAGGTCCGGGACCAGGAGCACGAGGGCGCCGACACCGAGCACGGCCGCGCCGAGCGAGATGACGAAGATCGTCGACCAGCCGTCCGGGATCGCCCAGAGGACGGTGAACGCGAGCAGCGGTCCGAGTGCGGCGCCCGCCGTGTCGAGCGCCCGGTGCACCCCGAAGGAGCGCCCGAGGTTGCGCGGGTTCGCGGCGGCGGCGATCAAGGCGTCCCGCGGGGCCGTGCGGATGCCCTTGCCGACCCGGTCGGTCACGACGAGGCTCGCGACGGCGGGCAGGCCCGCCGCGAACAGGAGCCCCACCCTGGTCAGTGCCGACAGGCCGTAGCCGACGACCGCCACCCACTTCGGCCGGTCGGTCCTGTCGGCGGCCCAGCCGCCCGCCACGCGGACCAGGGCACCCGCCCCCTGGACGAGTCCGTCGACCACGCCGTACGCGACCACCGACAGGCCGAGCGCCGCGGTGACGTACAGCGGCAGGACGGCCGTGACCGCCTCGGAGGAGACGTCCGTCAGGAAGCTCACCACGCCGAGCGTCACCACGGTGGACGGGACCCGCCCGGCGCGCCGGCGAGAGCCGCTCGCCCGGTCGCTCGCCCGGTCGCCGGGCGGGGCGGTGGTCGGTGACCCCACCTCTCCCGGTGCCGCGCGGACGAGACCGGACATGTGGCTCCAGCGGTCTTGATAGGTGGTACAAGGCTCGATCAGATTACGACCGGCGGGGTGGGTCCCGACGGGCGCCGGAGGGGTGAACTGCGTTTCTCACCCGGGTGAGCGGGCACGGGCGAGGGCCGCGGAAAATAGACGTGTGTCACCGCCGTCGTCGGGCATAGCGTCGGGTTCGTGAGCGATACGGCGAGCAACGACGCGAGCGGCACACCCGTCGACGACCCCCGCGACGGCTGGTTCCCCGAGAGCGTGGCGGCCGCCTACGACGAACCGGAGGGCGCGAACGCGCCCGAGGTGGGGAACCCCGCCGTCGACCTCCTCGCCGACCTGGCCGACGGCGGTCCGGCGCTGGAGCTGGCGATCGGGACGGGCCGGATCGCCGTGCCGCTCGCGGCCCGTGGCGTACCGGTGAGCGGCATCGAGCTGAGCAGGGCCATGGCCGCGCGCGTCGCGGAGAAGCCGGGCGGTGCGGACATCGACGTCGCCGTCGGCGACATGACCTCCACCCGGGTGCCGGGCGAGTTCTCGCTCGTCTACCTCGTGTTCAACACGATCAGCAACGTCACCACCCAGGACGGACAGGTCGACGTCTTCCGCAACGCCGCGGCACACCTGCGGCCCGGCGGCCTGTTCCTGATCGAGGTGGGCATCCCGGACCTGCGGCGGATGCCGCCCGGCCAGGACACCGTGCCGTTCACGGTGGCGCCGGACGACGGCGGCGGGTACGTCGGGTTCGACCGGTACGACACGGCGACGCAGCGTTTCACGTCGAACCACGTCACGGTGACCCCGGACGGCGGACGGTTCTGGACGGTGCCGTTCCGGTACGCGTGGCCCGCCGAGATGGACCTCATGGCGCGGATCGCCGGGATGCGGCTCAAGCATCGCTGGGCGGACTGGGACCGGTCGCCGTTCGAGCACGAGAGCACCAAGCAGGTCTCGGTCTGGGAGAAGGCCTGACGGCGGACGACGCCGCCGCGCTGTCCTCGGCCGGCGCTCACGTCGCCGCGTCCCGTGCCGTCCAGGCCGCACACTCACGGCGCACGATCTCGATCACTGCCTGGGTGGTGCGGTCGAGGTGGCTGCGCCCGTCGGCGAGGCGTGCCGTCGGGCTGATGTACCCGTGCATGCCGATGTTGAGAAAGGCGATGGTGCTCATCGACGGCCTCCCGAGCGGGGCGTGGCTGGTCCCTCGGTCATGGCGTGGACCCCTTCCGATCCGGCTGACAGACCCCTGCGTACCGTCGACCGGGCAGCCCCCGGATCTGTGACTGCTCTGCGGGTGGACCGCGCGGCCCGTCCGCAGTGTCGGTGAGCCCGCCTAGGCTTAGGGGCGATGACTTCCCTCTTCGACAGCCTCTCCCTGCCCGGCCTCGACCCCGCGTCGCCCGGACCGATCTCGCGCCTGCCGAGCACGGCACCGCAATGGGACGACGACGCGGCGGGCACCGGCGACCCGGGCGAGGCGGCACTGCCCGCCGAGCCGGACTGGCTGGCGGGCCTGCCCCACGAGTCGGAGGCACCGCGCGCCCGGGGTGCCTACTCGCACCTCGACCCGGACGAGCTGCTGGACGGCCTCAACCCGCAGCAGCGGGCAGCGGTGGTGCACGAGGGCGGGCAGCTCCTCATCGTGGCCGGCGCCGGGTCCGGCAAGACGCGCGTGCTGACGCACCGCATCGCGTACCTCCTGGCCACCGGGCGGGCGCGCGCGGGCGAGATCCTCGCCATCACGTTCACCAACAAGGCCGCCGCCGAGATGCGCGAGCGGGTCGCGGGCCTGGTGGGACCGGCCGCGAACCGCATGTGGGTGTCCACGTTCCACTCGGCCTGCGTACGGATCCTGCGCCGCGAGGCGACGACGCTCGGGCTGAGGTCGAGCTTCAGCATCTATGACGCGGCCGACAGCCAGCGGCTCCTCACCCTGGTGACGCGCGAGCTCAACCTCGACCCCAAGAAGTACCCCGCGCGGGGGCTGTCCAACAAGATCAGCGACCTGAAGAACGAGCTGGTCGACCCGGAGACCTACGCGCGCCAGACCGGGGCCAACGCGACCCAGGAGGCGCTCGCGGAAGCCGCCGCAGCGGAGGCGGGCGCCATCCGCAGGCCGTGGGGCGGGCAGTCGGCCGAGGAGCGCAACACGGCGTCGCCCAAGTTCGACCAGGTCCTGGCCGACGTCTACACCCGCTACCAGGCGCGCCTCACGCAGGCGAACGCGCTGGACTTCGACGACATCATCATGACCACGGTGAACCTGCTGCAGGCGTTCCCGAACGTCGCGGAGCACTACCGCCGCCGGTTCCGGCACATCATGGTGGACGAGTACCAGGACACGAACCACGCGCAGTACACGCTGGTCCGCGAGCTGGCGGGGGTCGGCACGGAAGAGGACAGCGGCCTCGACCCGGCCGAGCTCACCGTCGTCGGTGACTCCGACCAGTCGATCTACGCGTTTCGCGGCGCCACGATCCGCAACATCCTGGAGTTCGAGAAGGATTACCCGGACGCGACCACGATCCTGCTGGAGCAGAACTACCGCTCCACGCAGAACATCCTGGGCGCGGCCAACGCGGTGATCTCGCGCAACGCGGGCCGTACCCCCAAGCGCCTGTGGACCGACTCGGGCGCCGGGGCCAAGGTCGTCGGCTACGTGGCGGACGACGAGCACCAGGAGGCGCGGTTCGTCGCCGACGAGATCGACAAGCTCGGCGACTCCGACGGTGTGCGTCCGGGTGACGTCGCGATCTTCTACCGCACCAACGCGCAGTCGCGTGCGCTCGAGGAGGTGCTGGTCCGCGTCGGCCTGCCGTACAAGGTCGTGGGCGGCACGCGGTTCTACGAGCGCCGCGAGGTCAAGGACGCCGTGGCGTACCTGCGCGCGCTCGCGAACGAGGACGACGACGTGAACCTGCGCCGCATCCTCAACGTGCCCAAGCGAGGGCTCGGGGACCGGGCCGAGTCGCTCGTGGCCTCGTTCGCCGAGCGGGAGCGCACGTCGTTCGGCGCGGCGCTGGAACGTGCCGACGAGATTCCCGGCATGACCAACCGTTCGCTCAAGCCGCTGCTCGCCTTCCGCGACATGATGCGGGAGCTGCGGGCCCTGGTGGACCAGGGCGCGCCGCCCGCGGAGGTGCTCGGCGCAGTGCTCGACCGCACCGGCTATCTCGCGGAGCTGCGCGCGAGCGAGGACCCCCAGGACGAGGGGCGCGTCGAGAACCTGGCCGAGCTGCACGCCGTGGCCGTCGACTTCGGCGAGACGGATCCCGAGGGCTCGCTCGCGGACTTCCTCGAGCGGGTCTCGCTGGTCGCCGACAGCGACCAGATCCCCGATGAGGACGTGGCCGACGGCGCCGCGGAGGAGGCGCCAAGGAAGGACCAGGGCGTCGTGACGCTCATGACCCTGCACACGGCCAAGGGCCTGGAGTTCCCGGTCGTGTTCCTCACGGGCATGGAGGACGGCACGTTTCCCCACATGCGCTCCCTGCACGACGACTCCGAGCTCGCCGAGGAGCGCCGCCTTGCCTACGTGGGCATCACGCGGGCCCGTGAACGGCTCTACATCACGCGGTCCTCGGTCCGGGCCGCCTTCGGCATGGCCAACGAGTTCCCGGAGAGCCGGTTCCTGCAGGAGATCCCCGAGGAGCTGTGGGACTGGCGGCGTCGGGAGTCGTCGACGGCCGCTATCCGCGCCGGACGCGGAGGCTGGAGCGGTGGGTACGGGTCCGGCGGCTACGGATCCGGCGGGCGCGGCTCGGGCACGGGGTCGACGTGGTCGTCCGGCCGGTCCGGCACCTCACGCACCGGCACCACGACGTCGTCCCGCGGCGGGGGGAGCAAGCCGTTCGCGCCGGAGAAGAAGGCGGGCGCGAAGGGCGGGTTCGGCGGCCTCGACGTGCAGAAGAGCATCCCCAACCTGGAGATCGGCGACCGCGTCACGCACGACTCCTACGGGCTCGGCACCGTGGTGGACGTCGAGGCCAACGCCGTGGTCAAGATCGACTTCGGCACCAACGGCACCAAGCGCATCGCCCTGAAGTACACGGCGGTCACCAAGCTCTGACGGGTCTGAGCGCGTCCCGCTCCGTCCCGGGGCGTTGCGAGGCCTGCACCGCCTGCGACGCCGAAGCGCAAGTTGCTCGTGGTCCGCTCGCGCCCGGGGGGTCGAACCGCAACCTGGACGTCCATCTGACGTCGACCCGAAGGTTGATCGTCCATCAGCGGCCGGATCGACGTGCAGGTTGCGGTTCAGCGGCCGGATCGACGTGCAGGTTGCGGATCGGCGGCCGGATCGACGTGCAGGTTGCGGTTCGGCGGACCCGGCGACAGCCGACCGATCCGCGCGTATGACCAGGCTTGGCGAATACCTCCCGGTTTAGGCCACTATGTGTCGCCATGAGGATCCTGCTCTCCGCCGGCCGCCTGTTCGGGGCGCACTGGCCCGCTCTCCTGACGCTGGGGCTGCTCGGTGTCGCCGTGCGCAACGGTGCGATGTGGGGCGCCGTCGAGCTGAGCCAGTGGAACTCGTTCGTGGCACAGCTCCTGCTGATCGTCAGCCCGCTCGGGTACCTCATGCCCGTCATCGGGATGCTCTGGGTCTGCCGCCAGTCCCTGCCGCACCTGAGCCCGGCGCCCGCCCGTACCCCGGGGGCCGCCGGCCCCGTACCCGGCATGCTCCCCGCGCGCGGCGCCCCGATCATGCCGTCGGAAGGGCGTGAACGGCGCCTCATCGACGTCGCCCTGTCCGTGCTGGTGCCGTTCCTCCTGGTCTATGAGGTCGAGGGCCTGATGGACGCCGACCGGGACCGGTTCATCAACGAGGCCTCCGCCGACGAGCTCTTCAACGACCTGTTCACCCCGGGCGGGCTCGACTGGTCCTCCCGGCTCGGTGTCTGGTCCGGCTGGACGCTCGTCGGCATCGTCGCGGGCGCGTTCCTGCTGCGCTGGATGCTCGGCAAGCTCGAGGGCAAGCTGCGCTTCCTCGGCTTCGCGGTGCTCGGCGGGTGCCTCGAGATCTACTGGACCAGCCAGGTCGCCGGCCAGATCGAAGCCATCGAGCTCGGCCTCTGGGACGTCGCGACGGACCGGCAGCTCGTAGCGGCCGCCGTCGGCACGGTCGGCGTCGCGCAGGAAGCCGTGGGGGAGAGCGGGAACGAGGCGGTCGCCTTCGTCGCCGAGGGAGCGGTGACCGTCGTCGAGTCGCTCGACGTCGTCCTCGTCGCACCCCTCGCCTGGCTCGCGATCGGCGCGGTCGTGCTGGGGCACAAGCTGATGGAGCCCCCGTCGACCGAGCACCACTGGCTCGACCGCATGACCTGGCTGCCCTCCGGCCTGCGCGCCGTCCTCGAGTCGCTCACCGACGACCTGCGGGCCCGGTTCTCCGCCCTGTGGAACGGCGTGAAGATGATCGTGGCCGGCGGGCTCGGCCCCATGCTCGTCTTCTGCCTGGGCTACCTCGTCCTCATGCGTGTACCGCAGGGCCTCGGCTGGGCGGTGCGCACCGTGACCGGACCCGTCGAGACCAACACCTGGCTGGCCTTCAGCACCATGGAGGCGGCCGCCGGCCTCGCGCTCTCCCTGGCGCTCGCCGCCGCGCTGATCGCAGCGACCGTCGAGGTACTGGTCCAGCGCGGCCTCGTGATCCGTGAGGAGGCGGAAGCTACGGCAGCTCGACCGTCACGTACTCCGGCCCGCCGAACCCCAGTCGCACCTGCGTGATCTCCGCGTCGGGATCGGCGAGCACGTACGACGAGACGTCCCACTCCGGCTCCTCGCTGACGAAGCCCTCGGCGTCCGGCGTCGAGCACCGGTTGGAGGAGCCCAGCACGTCGGTGCCCGACTCCCCGTACCGAGTGCCGTCCTCGCCGACGAGGATGATCTGGCACAGGGAGACGTCGGTCTGCGGCTCGGCCGCGAAGTGGACCTGCACCTCGTACGCGACGGATCCGTCGGGGATCACGACGGGGTCGCCGTAGCTCGGTGGCGGCAGCTGGTCCACCCGTTCGATGCCCGTGACCGTCGCGTCGATCTCCCGCAGCACCGTGGTGTTCGCCCGCTCCGGCACGTCGAGCCCGAGGTCGTAGTACTCGCCGGCCAGGTGTGCCGGCTCCCCGACGGTCACCCGGTCCACCTCGTGGTGCAGGCCGACGGGCCACCAGTAGGCCCAGACCCGGAACGACGACGCCCCGGCGGCCACGACCACCGCGACCGGCAGCAGCACCAGCCAGAGGCCGTTGCGGCGCCACCAGCCCGCGCGCCGCGGCGGCGCGGGCACGTCCGGCGGGATCATGCCCGGGAGCATCCCCGGCTGGACGCTGGGCGGTGTGCCCTGCGGCGTTCCCTGGCCAGGGCCCGGCGCCGCCGGGGTCACCAGAATCGTCATCCCTCGCTACCTCCCGTGCTCGCCGTGGCGTAGCCCGGCGCCTCCGGCGACACCGTCTCGGTCGCCTCCCACAGCTGGTCCGCCCGCTCCGGCGTGATGCCGAGGTCCACCACGGCGACGGCGTCGCGCCGCTGGCCGGCGTGCTCCTCCGTCTGGTCGCCGCGGGCCAGGCGCACCGTCGCCCCCGCCAGCGCGTCCCGCGGCACGTCGAAGCAGTACGTGGCGCGCCAGGCGTAGCCCGGCTGAGCGCTGGCCGACGTCGAGCAGCCGCCGCGCGTGCTCGGCCAGAACCGGCGACCCTGCTCGTCGGTGATCTCGGCCCCGCTGAACGTCGTCTCGCCCTGCGTGGCGCGCCACGTCGCGTCCACCACGACGAACGTGCCGGCGGCGGCAGCGGCCTCGGCGGGGCTGGTCAGGACGTCGGCCACGCGCACGTCGGTCACGGTCAGCTCCGCGTACGTGAGGTCGAGTGTCTCGCCGACCTCGCCCTCGACCAGGAACGGTGCGTCGACGCTCAGGTCCTGCGGTACGTACGTCACGAGGGCGCAGCCTGCCGTCACGGCGCCGACGACGAGCGCCGTGCCCTTCCACGTGACCCGTCGCCGTCCGTGCCTCACCGCTGCTCCTCCTCGGCGCTCGGTTCTGGCTTTGCGGCCTCGACCTCGATCTGCCCCTGGAAGGCGACCTCGTTCGCGAACCAGTGCCCGTCGTCCAGGCCGAGGGGGTCCTCCTCGACCCACTCCAGCTCCACCATCTCGAGCGGTATCGCGTCGCCCGAGAACGTGCCGCTCTGCTCCCAGACCAGCGCGACCCGGTGCGTGACACCCGGGTTGAAGACGCTGAGGCTGGTCCCGTCCTCGATGTTGAAGATGGTCGCGGGCGGCAGCCCGGGGTCCTCGGGCTCTTTCGGGACGATCCCGGCGTCCCGAGGTGCGGGGACGGCGCTGCCAAGCGTGACGCCGTACTCGGGCACGTCGCCGGTGTTGGTGACGTCGGCGACCACGGCGAGCATGTGGTTGCCGGGCTGCGGCACCAGGTGGCCGAGCTCGTCGGCGGTGGCGACCTTCTCGACGGTCACCTCGAACGGCCCTACCTCTACGGGAGTGCCGGCCGTCAGGGGGTCGGCCTGGGCCTCGACCTTGCTCCACGCCCCGAACGGGGAGATGGCGACGAGCGCGGCGACCGCGCCGGCCCCGACGCGCTGCGTCGTCGACATGTCGTCAGCGACGGCCGTCACCACGCGCCGGCCGAGCCGGAACGCGAGGTCGGGGCCGGCATTGCGGGCATGCTTCATGGCGCATGATCGTAGCGGTGCAAAGCGGTAATTTTGCCGGTGTTCCGCAGGCTGTTACGCGGCGACTGCTCCGTGCGCGCCCGACCGGGCCGTCGCGGTTACGAGCCGGTCGCGCTGTACGTGACGACCGCCCTCGTCGCGTCGTTGACTGTGCCGCACTCTTCCGGGAGGTGTGGATTGTTTTCCCCTGGCAGCATGCCCTTTCCGCCGACGCCGCTCCACGTGCCACCCGGCTCGACGCTCGTGCCGTCGGGGAACGTCAGTCCCTCCTCGGATACTGACGTGCCCTCGGGCCAGAGGACGGGATAGAAGGTGCCATCCATCGAAACGCCCGCACAGCCGGCGTCGTTGGTGACGAGCTCACCACCAACCTCTCCCTCGATGTCCTCGTCGCTGTACGTCGCGATCATCGCAACGAGTCCGTCGGCGCGCTGTACCTCAGGATGTTGCCAGTCAGTGCACGCTGCCAGTAGTGCGATGAGCGCGATTGCGGCAAGTGAGGCGTGTTTCCGTGCTCGTGGCATGGGAATCCCCAGAGGGTTCTGCCGCGGGATGTCCCGGACGTGTCCGAGCGTAGCGCCGAGGACCCGCGCCTATCGAGGATGAACTCGTCGCAGTCGAGATCGGTCCATTGCACAGCCATCACGCCGCCTCGCTGGCACCCTCCGCGAGGCGGCGGATGCGGTCCAGGTCCGCTCCGGCGCCCGTCAGGACGCTCCGGGCCGGCGACTCGGCGCGCGTGAGGCCCAGCAGCAGGTGCCCGCCGTGGATCTCCCTGGAGCCCAGGCGGATCGCCTCGCGCAGCGCGAGCTCCAGCGACTTCTTGGCGTCCGCGGTGAACGGGAGGTGCTTGCGGCGCCCGCGCAGCACGCGGCCCGCGCGCGAGAGCGCGCCCTCGCCGAACGTGGCCTCGGTGCGGCGCGTGACCTCGTCGAGGTCGATGCCCACGGCGGCCAGCGCCTCGGGGTCGAGTGCGTCGCCGGCCTCGATCCGCTCGCGGGTGCGGGCCACGAGCTCGGTGACGTCGAGGCCGCCGTCGGACAGGGCGGACCGGGCCGGCCCCGCGCGCTCGGCGAGGGCGACGAGCAGGTGGCGGCTGTCGATCTGGTCGCTGTGCGCGGCACGGGCGACCAGCTGGGCGTCGACGACGGCGGAACGGGCGTCCTTCGTGAACCTCTCGAACATCAGATCCTCCTGTTGTGCTTCTTGTGGACCGCCTGCCGGGAGACGCCGAGCGCGGCGGCGATCTCCTGCCAGGACCAGCCGAGCCGCCGCGCGCGCTCCACCTGGAGCGACTCGAGGCGGTCGGCCAGCTCGCGCAGGGCCCGGACGGCGCGCAGCCCGTCGGCGGGGTCATCCCCGGCGGCGGATGCGACGAGTGCTTGCTGGCTCATGTGTCAACCTTGGTTGACGCCTCGCGATCTGTCAACCCAAGTTGACGCATCGGGGGTGTATCGGGGGTGCGGGGCGCGCAGGACGCCGGGCTGACCTGTGCGTGCGGCGCCGCATTGCCGAGACATGCGCCACACGCGCCGACGAACCGCGGAATACCGCCGCTTCGTTCGGAAGCACGGGCGATCCAGGGCTACGCTGTACCGGGATGTCTTGACGTCGAGACATCGCTTCAGCCGGGCTCCGGGCGCCTACGACGTCCGAGGGCCGCATCCCGATGGAAGGACGCAGCAGGGTGGACCTGTTCGAATACCAGGCGCGCGACATCTTCGAGAAGCACGGCGTGCCCGTGCTGGGTGGGGTTGTCGCGACGACCCCCGAAGAGGCTCGCGAAGGCGCCGAGAAGCTGGGCGGCGGAACTGTCGTCGTGAAGGCCCAGGTCAAGACCGGTGGTCGTGGCAAGGCGGGCGGCGTCAAGCTGGCCCACTCGCCCGAGGAGACCGCCGAGAAGGCCGGCGAGATCCTCGGCATGGACATCAAGGGCCACACCGTGCACCGCGTGATGGTGGCGCAGGGTGCCAAGATCGCCGAGGAGTTCTACTTCTCCGTGCTCCTGGACCGGTCGAACCGCAACTACCTCGCGATGTGCTCCGTCGAGGGCGGTATGGAGATCGAGCAGCTGGCCGTCGAGCGCCCCGAGGCGCTGGCCCGCATCGCCGTCGACCCGGCTGTCGGCATCGACGAGGCCAAGGCTGCCGAGATCGTCGACGCCGCCGGCTTCGCCGAGGACATCAAGGGCAAGGTCGCCGAGGTCATCCAGGGCCTGTGGACCGTGTTCAAGGCGGAGGACGCCACGCTGGTCGAGGTGAACCCGCTGGTCAAGACCGAGGACGGCGAGATCGTCGCCCTGGACGGAAAGGTGACTCTCGACGAGAACGCCGGCTTCCGCCACACGGACCACGCGGAGCTCGAGGACTCGGCCGCCGCCGACCCGCTCGAGGCCAAGGCCAAGGAGAACGACCTCAACTACGTCAAGCTCGACGGCGAGGTCGGCATCATCGGCAACGGCGCGGGCCTGGTCATGTCCACGCTCGACGTGGTCGCGTACGCCGGAGAGAAGCACGGCGGCGTGAAGCCCGCCAACTTCCTCGACATCGGCGGCGGCGCCAACGCGAAGGTCATGGCGAACGGGCTGGACGTCATTCTTGGTGACGAGCAGGTCAAGGCAGTGTTCGTGAACGTCTTCGGTGGCATCACCGCCTGCGACGAGGTGGCCAACGGCATCGTGGGCGCGCTCGACCTGCTGGGCGACACGGCGACCAAGCCGCTGGTCGTCCGCCTCGACGGCAACAACGTCGAGCTGGGCCGCCAGATCCTGACCGAGCGCAACCACCCGCTCGTCACCCTTGCCGACACCATGGACGGCGGCGCCGACAAGGCCGCCCAGCTGGCCAACGCCTGATCGCCCGCGAAGACTTCGAAAGCAGAGATTAGAAGACAATGTCGATCTACCTGAACCAGGACTCGAAGATCATCGTCCAGGGCATCACGGGCGGCATGGGTGCCAAGCACACCGCCCTCATGCTCGACTCCGGTGCGACGATCGTCGGCGGCGTGAACGCCCGCAAGGCCGGCACCACGGTGCAGCACAAGGACCACGGGGGCAACGACGTCGAGCTGCCCGTCTTCGGCACCGTCAAGGAGGCCATGGCCGAGACCGGCGCTGACGTCTCCGTCGTCTTCGTGCCGCCGGCCTTCACCAAGGACGCGGCCATCGAGGCCATCGACGCAGGCATCGGCCTGCTCGTGGTCATCACCGAGGGCGTGCCGGTGCAGGACACGGCCGAGGTGTGGTCGTACCTGCAGGGCAAGGAGACCCGGATGATCGGGCCGAACTGCCCCGGCATCATCACCCCCGGCGAGTCGCTGGCCGGCATCACCCCGCACACCATCACGGGCAAGGGCCCGATCGGTCTCGTGTCGAAGTCGGGCACGCTGACCTACCAGATGATGTACGAGCTGAAGGACTTCGGCTTCTCGACCGCCATCGGCATCGGCGGCGACCCGATCGTCGGCACCACGCACATCGACGCGCTCGAGGCCTTCGAGAACGACCCGGAGACCAAGGCGATCGTCATGATCGGCGAGATCGGTGGCGACGCCGAGGAGCGTGCGGCGGCCTACATCAAGGAGCACGTCACCAAGCCGGTCGTCGGCTACGTCGCGGGCTTCACCGCCCCCGAGGGCAAGACGATGGGCCACGCCGGTGCGATCGTGTCCGGCTCGTCCGGCACCGCCGCGGCGAAGAAGGAGGCTCTCGAGGCCGTCGGCGTGAAGGTCGGCAAGACGCCGTCCGAGACCGCCGACCTCATGCGGGAGATCCTGCAGTCCCTCTGACGGGCTGCCGCCGCCCCTTGCCGAGCGCGGGACCTGCGCCTCTCCAGGACTCCTGGAGGGTGCGGTTCCCGCGCCCCGGTGAGGGGTTTTCTGCGTAAACGGGCGTTATTACACCAGGAGCAGGCCAGAACTCCATGCCTCTCTGTGATTTCTCCCGAACTTCACCCGGGCCACGCCGAGGCGGTTCCGTCGTGTGACAGCACAGTGCGGGTGAAGATTGCCTCGTGAGCGCACCACCCCGCACGACCGCGGCCACCCGCACCCCCGGCGCCCGGACGAGTCGCCCGGCCAGCCGGCCGACCGCCCGCCGCAGCCGGCTGGTCGAGGAGCCGACGCCGGCGGAACGGGTGGCGCCCCGCCTGTCCCACGTCGTCGCCGGCGTCCTCGCTGCGGGTCAGGCCCTGGTGCTGTCGCTCGCCGTGGTGGTCCTTCCCGCGGTGGTCGCGTACCTGGTCGGCACCGCCACGATGGCCACGCCGGCGGACGCGCCGGACGACGCCGCCCAGGTGAGCTCGGCGATCGACGTCGCGATGGGGATCTGGCTGCTCGGCCACGGCGTCCCGCTGACCGCTGACGACGTGACCGTCTCCCTCGCGCCGCTCGGCGTCGCCATCCTGGCGTTGTTCGCCACGTATGCCTGCGCCAAGCGGTTCGCCACCACCACGGTGCTCGCCGGCGTGTCCGGCGCCGTGACGTACGCGCTGTGCACGACGGCGGTGGCCGCCATCGCCGGTAGTGCCCCCGGCTGGTCGCTCCCGACGGCGTCCGCCGCCGGCCTGGCGATGGGCGGGCTCGGCATGCTGCTCGGCATCCTGGCGCGCCCGGACGCCCCGACCGCCACCGAGATCGGCGAGCGGGCAGAGGTCCTGACCCGCAGGTTCACCGGGATCGAGCTGGTGCCCGCGACGCTCCGGCTCGGGCTGCGGGGCGGGGCCGTGGCCGTCGCACTGCTGATCGGTGGGGCGGCGCTGCTGGTGGCGGGGTGGGCGCTGGCGGGGCGCGCCACCTCGTCCGACATCATCACCGCCCTCGAACCGGGCTGGACCGGCGGCATCGTGTTCGCGGTGGCCCAGCTCGCGCTGCTGCCGAACCTGGTGCTGTGGGCTGCCGCCTGGCTCGCGGGCCCTGGCTTCGCCGTCGGCGTGGGGACCAGCTTCACGCCGTTCGTGACGATCTCCGGCCCGCTGCCCGCGATCCCGCTCCTCGGAGCGCTGCCGGGGGACGACTGGGCCAACCCGATCAGTGCCTGGACCCCCGTGCTCGTCGTGGCCTGCGGCGTGGTGGCGGGTGTGTTCGCGTGGCGCCGGCTCGAGCCCGAGCTGGTGCGCTGGGCCGACGTGGGCTGGGTGCTCGGCGGAATCGTCGTCACGCCGGGCGTCGTCATGCTGCTGGGGCAGTGGTTCGCCGCGGGAGCCGGGGGGCCGGGTCGCCTGTCCGACGTCGGCGCGAACCCTCTGGTGACCGCCGGGCTGGTGGCGGCTGAGGTCGGCGGGGGAGCGGCCGCAGTGCTGCTCGGCGCCAAGGTCGACGCGGTCGGCCTGCTGGGGCGCGTGCGCGACCTGGGCGACGACGCCGGGAGGGGTCCCGAGACGTCCGTGGTCGAGTTGCTGCATGGTGAAGGATCAGGCGACGACGCCCCCGAACGGTCCGACGGACGTGGCGAACCCGACCACCCTGCCGCCGGGACGGGCGACCCCGCGCCCACGTGAGCGGGCGATCCGCTGGTGGGGGCGGTTGCTGACCCAGCGGTGGAAGGTGTTGGTGGCGGTGGCCGCCGCCGTCGTGCTGGTCGCCACCGGCGGCGTCGTCCTCACGGCGCGGGCCGAGGCGTCCCGGCTGGTGGATCAGGCCGACGCCCGGCACGTCGGCGGCGACTGCGAGGGCGCCGTCGACGCGCTCGACGAGCTGGGGCCGCTGCACCGTCTCGTGGCCGGAGACGTGGTCGACCCGTCCGTGCGGGGCCGTCGCGCGTGCGAGGTGCTCCTCGACGCGGCCGGCCCTGACGGGAACTACGAGCCGGCCGGTCTCGACGCCTACCTCGCACACCCTGGCGCGCGATGGGCGCACGCGGGCGTCGTCCGTGCGGAGCTGCTGTTCACGTCGTCGGCCGGCGGGAACGGTAGCTGGGACGCTCCGGGCCGCGACCCGGAGCGAGCCGTCGAGCAGCTCGCCGAGACGCTCGAGGCGCACCCCGAGGAATCGGAGTCCGTGCGCGAGGCGATGTCGGCCTACGTCGGGAGGTTCAAGAAGGAGTGGTACACCGAGCCGACCGTGTATCCCGGAGCGGCCGGGTACATCGAGCCGATCGACGAGGACTCGCTGGCGTCGGATGCCTGTGCGGCCCGGGAGGAGTACCTCTGGCTGCACGACGGCGGGTGGACCGAGCCGGAGCTCGCCGAGCCGATCGCGTCGACCGACGACCGGGGCGACGACCTGCTCGCGGGCTGTGCCCAGGTGCAGCAGGCCGCCGGGAAGCAGGGCAGTGCGCGCCGCCTGTACGACGAGTACCTCAAGACCTACGCCGACGCACCCGCCGCCGCGGCGGTGCGCACGGTGCGCGACGAGCTGGTGGCGACCATCCGGCACGAGCGGATGCGTGACCGGGCCGTCGCGAAGGCGGACCACCCGGTGGACGGATCGAACCTCGACGTGTGCGGGGACGCGCGATGCCAGGTGCGCGTGACCTCGGGGACCTTGGTCCCGATCGGCGGACCCGGTGGGCCGTACGAGCTCCTGGTCTGGGTGCACGACAGGTCCGTCACCGCCGAGCTGGGCGGGTACATCCGGTCGTTCTCCACCAACGGCGGAAGCATCGTGTCGGGCGACGGCTACGCGACCTGGGGTGGCGACAAGGGGAACGAGCTGGTCCTCAACGACAAGGTCGGGATCGGCGTCGACGGCATCCTGGGCGACCGGGCGACCCTGAGCGTGTGGCACGCCGACTGACGGCTCGCCCCGGCCCGCGCCCCGCGCCGCTCGGAGTGCTGAGGGCCGGCCCGTGTCCACGTAGGCTGGGACTCGTGCAGACGCCCTCCGGTCACCCCGTCGAGTCCCGTTCCGCCAAGCGCCTGGTGGTGCTCGCCTCGGGCGGCGGGTCCAACCTCGCCGCCCTCCTCGCCGCGCACGACGACGCGGCCTACGGCGCGCGCGTGGTCGGTGTCGTGACGGACCGTCCCGACGCGGGCGCGCTCGACCTCGCGCGCGACGCAGGGGTGGCCTCCGCCGTCGTCGCCATGAAGGACTTCGACGACAGGGCGGGCTGGAACGACGGCGTTCTCGAAGCGGTGTCCGTGTTCCAGCCCGACTACCTGGTGCTGGCGGGGTTCATGCGCATCCTCGCCCCGAGCGTCGTGCGGAAGTTCGAGGGCCGCATGATGAACACCCACCCGGCCCTCCTGCCGAGCTTCCCCGGAGCACACCCGGTCCGGGACACCCTCGCCCACGGCGTGAAGGTCACCGGCTGCACCGTCCACCTGGTCGACGACGGCGTGGACACCGGCCCGATCATCGCCCAGACGACGGTGCCGGTGCTCGACGGCGACGACGAGCCGACCCTGACCGAACGGATCAAGGTCGCCGAGCGTGCGCTGCTGGTCGAGACCGTTGGCCGCATCGCCCGCGAGGGGCTGTACGTGGCGGGCCGCAAGGCGTCGATCGGGCGCTGACGCCGGGGCCGTCCTGGGGCGGCCTGAAACGGCCCCAGACGGTCGACGGCAGACTTGGTCGCTTCGCCCACCGACGAGTGCAGACTTCGTCGCTGTCGCAGGGCCCGCAACCGCGACGAACTCTGCAGTGGCGCCAGCTGGCCGCCATCAAGTCTGCAGTCGGCCAGGAGAGGTCTCGGGCTCCGGGCACACCGGACCGGGGTCGGGCACGCCGCTCAGAGGGGACCGGCACACCGGGCCGGGATCGGGCAGAGCGTCGGCGCACGGGTGGACATTTCACCCGCATACGGCGCTCGGCCGCTACGTTGTGCCGCGTGACCGCAGAGATTCGGACGGCTGAGACCACACCCCCGCCGGACACCCCGCCGGACACTCCGCGGGAACGGACACCGGCGTCCGATCCCCCCGAACGGACGCCGGCGTCCGTTCCGGGGGCGACGGAGGTGCCCCTGCGGCGCAACCGTGCCTACCTGCTGCTGACGACCGGACGGTTCGCTCAGGCGATCGGTGCGGGGGTGGGCACGTTCGCGGTGCCGTTGCTGGCGTTCGAGGTCACGGGTTCGGTGGCGCAGGCGGGCCTGATCAGCGGGATCGGACAGGTCGGTGCCCTGGTGGCCACGCTGCCGGCCGGCGTCGTCGCGGACCGGGTGGACCGCCGTCGGCTCCTGGTGCTCGCCGCCGCGACCGGCACCGCGCTCTGGGCGACGGTCCTGGTGGCCGGGCTCGCCGGCAGCCTGAGTGCCTGGCACCTGGCGGCGGTTCTCTTCGGGTCCTCGATGGTGAGCGCGTTCGTGAACCCCGCGTCCGGCGGGGCGCTGCGTGCCGTGGTGCCCGCCGCGCAGATGGCTAGCGCCATGGCCGTGAACCAGGGTCGGATGGCCGCGGTGGGCCTCTTCGCAGGGCCGGTCGGCGGGCTGCTCTACGGCATGGCCCACGTGCTGCCGTTCGCGGCGTCCGTGGTGGGGCACGCGATCGAGGCCGTCGCCGTCTCGTTCGTGCGCGAGCCGCTCAACCGTGAGCGGACCGAGCGGACCCATCCTCTGGCGGACCTGCGCGAGGGGCTGCGGTTCGTGGGAGCCGTGCCGCTGTTCCGGGCGGTGCTCGTGCTGATCACGCTGCTGAACCTGACCTCGATCGCCGTGATCGTGGCGATCAACCTCGAGCTCGTACGCACGGGGACCGACCCGCGGCTCATCGGGCTGGTCGACGCGTGCGCGGGTCTCAGCATGCTGGCGGGCGCAGTCCTCGCAGGTCCGATCGTCCGGCGCACCCGGGTCGGCAGGTTCGGGCTCCTGACCATCGGTCTGCTCGTCGCCGCCCTGGTGGTCATGGCGCTCGCGCCGACGTACTGGGTGTTCGTCTCCATGCTGGCGGTCGGCGTGTTCCTCTACCCGGCGCTGAACGCCGGTTTCACCGGGTACCTCACGGTCATCGTCCCTGACCGCATGATGGGGCGCGCCATGTCGCTGCTCGGGCTGACCGGGCTGATCGCCGCGCCGGCCGCACCCGTCGTGGGCAGCGCGCTCCTGGAGGGCCGGGGGATCACCGGCACCCTGTGGCTGATGGCGGCCGCGCTGGCGTGCGTGGTCGTGGCCCTGTGCTTCGTCCGGCCGCTGATGCGGATCGGGCGGCCCGACACGTGGCCGGACGACACGCTGGAGTAGCGGGGCCCGCGGCTCAAGGAGCAGGTGACCGGGAGGCTCGATACGGTGGAAGGGCTCACCCGGCTGGACTCTGACAAGTGGTCATGACCCGATTGCCTCAGAATCGTCCACAGCGAAAGGCCGCACATGTCTGACCGCACGACAGGCACGACGGGAGCCCCTGCCGGCACGGCCGGCAGACGCGGGCTGATTCGCGGACCCCGAGTGTTCTACCCCGCGGCCGGACTGCTGGTCGCCTTCGTGGTGATCACCGCCATCATCCCGGAACAGATGGGCGAGCTGATCGCCGCGGCGAACGAGACCGTCGTCCAGGACCTGGGGTGGTACTACATCGGCCTGGTCGCCGGCTGCGTCTTCTTCGCCATCTGGCTCGCGGTCTCGCCCATGGGAAGCATCGTGCTCGGCAAGGACCCCAACGACGAGCCCGAGTTCAAGCTCGGCTCCTGGTTCGCGATGCTGTTCGCGGCCGGGATGGGGATCGGCCTGGTCTTCTGGGGAGTGGCGGAGCCCCTCAACCACTTCAGCGTCACACCACCAGGGGCCAGCGCAGGTACCCCGGCGGCCGCCGCCCGGTCCGCCATGGACGTCACGTTCCTGCACTGGGGCCTGCACGCCTGGGCCGTCTACGTGGTGGTCGGCCTCGCCATCGCCTACTCCGTGCACCGCCTCGGCAACCCGGTCTCGATCCGCTGGGCGCTCAAGCCGCTGCTCGGCGACCGGATCAAGGGCTTCTGGGGCGACGTCATCGACGTGATCGCCGTACTGGGCACGCTGTTCGGCGTCGCGACCTCGCTCGGCCTCGGGGTCACCCAGATCGGTGCGGGCCTTGGCTATCTCGAGGTGATCGACGAGCCCAGCACCTGGCTGCTCGTCGTGCTCATCATCGTCATCACGGCGCTCGCGGTGACGTCGGTGGTCACGGGCGTCGACAGGGGCATCAAATGGCTCTCGAACATCAACATGGGCGTCGCCGCGGCGATCCTGGTGTTCGTGCTCATCGCGGGCCCCACGGTGTTCATCCTGAGCGACTTCGTGACACAGATCGGCTCGTACCTGCAGAACTTCTTCATCCTCACGTTCAACGCCCGGCCGTTCCAGGAGGACGGCGCGGCGTGGCTCGGCACCTGGACGACGTTCTACTGGGGCTGGTGGATGAGCTGGGCGCCGTTCGTCGGTGTCTTCATCGCGCGCATCTCCAAGGGGCGCACGATCCGCGAGTTCGTGACGGGGGTGCTCCTCGTGCCCACCCTGGTGACGTTCCTCTGGTTCTCGGTGCTCGGCGGCTCGGCGCTGTACCAGGAGATCTTCGGCGGCGGCGGAATGATCGCGGAGGACGGCACGGTCAGCACCGACACCGCACTGTTCCAGCTGTTCGACACCCTGCCCGGATCCACGATCCTGAGCGTGCTCGGGATCGTCCTGATCGTGATCTTCTTCGTCACGAGCTCCGACTCGGCGTCGTTCGTGGTGGACATGCTCGCCTCGGGCGGTGACCCGAACCCGCCCAAGTGGAGCCGTGCGTTCTGGGCCTCTGTCGAGGGAGCGGTCGCGGCGGTGCTGCTCGTCGTGGGCGCCCTGGCGGCCGCTGCCGACCCGGAGGCGGGAATCGACCCGCTGAGCGCGTTGCAGACCATGGCGATCCTGTTGGCGCTCCCGTTCAGCGTCGTCCTGGTGCTGCTGGCGGTGTCCACCGCCAAGGCACTCCTGCGGGAGCAGAAGGTGCGGCAGAGAAAGCAGCGGGAGTGGTTCGCGGAGCGGGTCGCGGAACATATCGAGAACCGCTCCTAGCCGGGCTCCTCGCTCGTGTGGCGCTCGGGTGAGGGCTCCCCGTCCGATGCGGCCTCGCCCGCCGGGCCACGGGGCCGCGGACGACGTCATCGACCGGCCTACGGTGTGACGGCGCGGCGGACCGCCTCGCGCAGGAAGTCCCGTCGCCGCCGGTGCTCCGCCGGGTCCTCGTCGGAGTGCGCCGCGTACACGTTGCTCACCGGCGACCAGGCCATGGACATGCCGATCACCAGGGCCATCACGTCGAACGGTTCGCCGGGTACGACCTTCCCGGCCGCCTGGGCCGCGGCGATCGCGGCCAGCTTCTCCTGGTCCTGCCGGTCCTCCTCGGCGACGAGGTGCCCCCGTGGGCTCCGTTCCAGCCGTGACCACGTCGCCAGCCTGACGATGTCGGGGTGCGCCAGGTACTCGTCGTAGAGGCGCACGGCCCAGTCCGGCAGGTCGTTCGCGTCGATCGTGGCCAGGTCGATGATCTGCCGGAACGACGCGGCCAGGACTGCGTCGAAGAGCTCGTCCTTGGTACCGAAGTAGCCGTAGAGCTGCGCCTTGTTGGTCCGGGCTGCGCTCGTGATGCGCTCGATCCGCGCGCCCGCGAAGCCGTGCTGGGCGAACTCGGCCGTCGCGGCGTCCAGGATCCGGTCCCATGTCGCCGCACCGCGGGCGGTGGGGGGCTTCCTGTCTGGCACGTGGCGACCATACCGTCCGCTCGCTTGTCGGCGCGGTAGGAGTGGCGTAAGGTCAAACAGACCGAACAGTCTGTTTATTTGAAGGAGCGCTCATGCGCAGCACCACCGGGTACGGGGCACAGGGGGCCGCGGAACAGCTCACACTCCGGACCATCGAGCGCAGGGAGCTGCGGCCGGACGACCTCGCCGTGCGGGTCACCTACTGCGGCGTCTGCCACTCCGACCTGTCCGCCCTGCGGGCGTCGCAGGGCCGGGGCGCCGACGGCCTGCTGGTACCCGGCCACGAGTTCGTCGGTGAGGTGGTGGCCGTCGGGGCCGACGTCACGCGGTTCCGCGTCGGCGACCAGGTGGCCGTCGGCAACATCGTCGACTCCTGCGGCACCTGCGCCATGTGCCGGGCGGGCCAGGAGAACTTCTGCGCCGAGTTCCCGACGCTCACCTACGGCGGAACGGACCGGCACGACGGCACGCCGACGCTCGGCGGGTACTCCGGCGAGTACGTGGTCCGGGAGAGCTTCGCCTACCACCGCCCGGAGAACCTGGACCCGGCCGGCGTCGCGCCCCTGCTCTGCGCGGGCGTGACGGTCTGGGAACCACTGCGTCGATGGGGCGCCGGGCCAGGCCTGACGGTCGGGGTCGCGGGACTCGGGGGCCTCGGCCACCTCGCGGTGCGCCTCGCCGCGGCGCTGGGCGCACGGGTGGTGGTGCTCACCCGGTCAGCCGACAAGTCGGCCGACGCACGGGCCCTCGGCGCCGACGACGTCGTCGTCACCACCGACGAGCACGACCTCGCACGCGCGGTGAACAGCATCGACCTGCTGATCGACACGATCTCCGCGCCGCACGACGTGGGGCAGCTGCTGCGCCTCGTCGCGCTCGACGGCACCCTGTGCTCCCTCGGCTACCTGGGACCCGTCTCGCTGGAGACGATGGACCTGCTCGTGGGGCGAAAGAGCCTGTCGTCGGCGGGGAGCGGCGGCCGGCCGAGCACGCAGGAGCTCCTCGACTTCTGCGGCGAGCACGGCATCACGGCCGACATCGAGGTGCTGCCGTCCGCGCAGGTCTCCACGGCGCTCCGCCGGCTCGCCGCGAACGACGTGCGGTACCGGTTCGTCCTGGACCTCTCGGACCTGCCCGCCACCGCGGCGTAGACGATCACCGGCTCCCGCCCCGTGGGCCCGCCCGGCCGACGGGGCGCGGCGCGCCGTCCGGCGCGGCTAGACTGCCGGTGGCCGTGACTGGCGAGGGTGGGTCACCACCGGGGAGCGGCCGAGCGACCCGTGATGCGCGCCGCCCGCCTGGGTGCCAGGGTTTTCCGCGAAGCTACCTCCGAGGAGAACCGCCATGTCCGGCGTCCCGTCCGCACACCCCGCCAGCCCCGCTGGCCAGCTCACCGACGACTCGCAGCGCCCCGTACGGCGCGCCCTGCTGAGCGTCTACGACAAGACCGGCCTCGTCGAGCTCGCGACGGCGCTGCACGCCGCCGGCGTCGAGCTGGTCTCCACCGGGTCCACCGCGTCGAAGATCTCCGACGCCGGCATCCCCGTCACCCCCGTCGAGCAGCTCACCGGGTTCCCCGAGTGCCTCGAGGGCCGCGTGAAGACGCTCCACCCGCGCGTGCACGCCGGAATCCTCGCCGACACCCGCAAGCAGGACCACCTCGATCAGCTCGCCGGCCTGGAGATCGCGCCGTTCGAGCTCGTCGTCGTGAACCTCTACCCGTTCGCCGCGACCGTCGCGTCGGGCGCCGGGCCGGACGCCGTCGTCGAGCAGATCGACATCGGCGGCCCGTCCATGGTGCGCGCGGCCGCGAAGAACCACCCGTCGGTCGCCGTGGTCGTGGACCCGGACGCCTACTCCGCCGTGGTCGACGCCGTCCGCGCGGGCGGGTTCACCTACGCGCAGCGCAAGGCGCTCGCCGCCGAGGCGTTCGTGCACACCGCCACCTACGACGTCGCCGTGGCCTCGTGGATGAGCAGCGTCGTGTCGCCGACGGACGAGGTGACGGTGGACGGCGAGCCGCAGCGCTCGGGCTTCCCGGCCTGGGTGGGCGGCACGTGGGAGCGCGCGGACGTGCTCCGCTACGGCGAGAACCCGCACCAGCGCGCCGCCCTCTACACCCGCGGCGACGGGGTGACGGGTCTGGCCCAGGCCGAGCAGCTCCACGGCAAGGCCATGAGCTACAACAACTACGTCGACGCCGACGCCGCGTGGCGTGCCGCCTGGGACCACGAAGGCCCCGCGGTGGCGATCATCAAGCACGCGAACCCGTGCGGGATCGCCGTGGGCAGCGACATCGCCGCCGCGCACGCGAAGGCGCACGCCACCGACCCGGTCAGCGCGTACGGCGGCGTGATCGCCGCGAACGGTGTGATCACGGCGGCCGCGGCGCAGCAGATCGCACCCGTGTTCACCGAGGTGGTCGTGGCGCCCGGGTTCGAGCCGGAGGCGCTCGAGATCTTGCGGGCCAAGAAGAACATCCGCCTGCTCGTCGTGCCGGAGGCGCCGACCGCGGCCGTCGAGACCCGGCCCATCTCCGGCGGGCTGCTCATGCAGGCCACCGACCGTTTCCAGGCCGACGGCGACGCCCCGGAGAGCTGGACGCTCGCGACCGGCGAGGCGGCGTCGCCCGAGGTGCTCGCGGACCTCCAGTTCGCGTGGCGGTCGGTGCGCGCCGCGAAGTCGAACGCGATCCTCCTGGCCAAGGACGGTGCGGCGGTCGGGATCGGCATGGGTCAGGTGAACCGCGTGGACTCGTGCCGCCTCTCGGTCGAGCGGGCCAACAGCCTGGCCGACGGCGCCGAGCGCGCGCGGGGCTCCGTCGCGGCGTCGGACGCGTTCTTCCCGTTCGCGGACGGCCTGCAGGTGCTGCTCGACGCCGGCGTCACCGCCGTCGTGCAGCCGGGCGGGTCGATCCGGGACGAGGAGGTCGTCAAGGCCGCCGAGGCGGCCGGGGTCACGATGTACCTGACGGGCACGCGCCACTTCGCCCACTGAGCTGCGTCAGACGGCGGCGTCCTTGAGCTTGATCGTCGGGTCCAGGGCTCGGTCCAGGTCGACGGTGAGCGGCACGCCGCGGTTCATCAGCTTGCGGACCTGACCGACCTCCCGCGGGGAGTCGACCAGCAGCACCGCCCGGACGGTCACCACCCGGTGGCCGTCCGAGGTGCGGCGGGGATGCCGGTCCAGCGCGTTCTCCAGGTAGAGCGCTGCCCAGCCGCCCGCCGCGGCCGGGTCGCCCCGCAGCACCACCTCGTCGAACGGGGACGGCACACCGAACAGCGCGAGGTCGTGCCCCAGCTGCTGGGAGAAGACGTACGGAGCGTGCGCGGCGATCGGCGCGAGCCCGAGCCGGGACCGCACGTGCTCGGGTTCCGCCGCACGTTCGTCGAGGCCGAGCAGCGCCCGCACGGTGGCGTCGGGGTCGTGCAGGGCCGCCGACCAGTGGCCACCGGGCACCGGCCCGAACACCGGGTGCTCACGCGTCGCCATGTCGCCCACCACCCACACGCGCCGCAGGGCGTCGAGGTGGAGCCTGCCCGCCGGGTCGGTGGGGGAGTGCAGCCCCATGAACCGGCCCGCGCGGTTGACCCGCAGCCCGCCGTTGGCCTCGCGCGGCAAGGAGCCCGCGAGCCAGCCGGAAGCGGGCCGTGCGCCCACGGCGGCCAGCACCAGGTCCGCGTCCAGCACCCTGCCGTCCGCGAGCACCACGCGCGCGCCGTCCGTGCCGTCGCCGTCCGTGCCGGGCAGCACCGTGTCGACGGCGACGTCCGTGACCAGGGTCGCACCCGCGGCCTCGTACCAGGGGGCGAGCAGCGTGCCGACCCGGCGGCCGAGCTGGCGTTCCAACGGGACCGGACCCGCCTCGACGACCGTGACGCGTGCCCCGGCGCCCGCCGCGACGCCGGCCACCTCCGCGCCGATCCACCCGGCGCCCACGACGACGAGCCGCATGCCCGGTACGAGCGCCGCGCGCAGCCGTTCCGCGTCGGCGGCCGTGTGCAGCGTGACGGCGGCGTCCCAGCCCGCCGGCCGGACGGGCTCGCTGCCGGACGCGAGCACCACGGCGTCGGCCACGACGTCGTCGCCCGACGCCGTCCGCACCACCACGCGCTCCCGGTCCACCTCGAGGCGGACCGCCGGGTCGGCGAGCCGGAGGTCGTCGGCGAGGGCGGGCAGGTCGACGCCGAGGTCGTCGGCGAGCCAGACCGGCTCGGTGCGCTTGAGCAGCTCCTTGGACAGCGGCGGGCGGTCGTAGGGCGGCAGCCCCTCCGCGCCGAGCACGGTCACGCGCCCCTCGAAACCGTGCTTGCGCAATGCCGCGGCGGTCTGTGCTCCAGCCAGTCCCGCACCCACGACGACGACGCTGCTGAGGACCTGTGCTGAAGGCGTGGGCATGGACCTCACGGTAGCTCGCAGGCCGCCAACCTGGGAACGTGCTGTCATTCAGGTTGCAAGCAGGTCACGGCTCTCCAGAATCGCGACGTTTCGGTTGTACCCTCGTCCCGTGGATCTCAGTGAGACGCGGACTGCCCCCGGCGCACCGGGTGGCGCTACGACGCTCCTCGAGCCGGGCTCGGCCGGAACAGCTACGCTCGAACGCACCAGAGAGGCACGTCTGACCACTGCCGCCACGACGACCAGCCAGGAGCTCGACCGCAGTGAGCCATCCAGCGGCGAGGCCCTCGACATGATGCCGGAACTGCAGCGCAGCAACATCGCCATCTGGCTCGTCCTGGTCGGCGTCGCCCTCTCGGTCCTGCTCGGCATGACCGTCGGCGCACGGGCGGGTGCCATCGGGATCGGCGTGGTCCTCGTGGTCTGCGCCATCTTCCGCGCGGTGCTCGACAGCCCGGTGGGCCTGGTCATCCGCACGCGGACGGTGGACATCGTGCTGTACGGCGCCACCGCGGTAGTGATCGGCGTGCTCGCCGTGGCGACGCCCAGCATCTGACGTTCGTCGTCAGCGCTGGGCGCCCTTGAGGGAACCCGTCACCGGCTTCTCCGACTCGACGACGCACAGGATGCGCCGGTCGCCCTCCGCCCAGCTCTCCTCGGACGGTGCGATCGGCCAGTACTGCAGCTCCGACCTGGCCCATCGCATGCCGACGAACTTGGTGAACTCGGGGTAGCAGTACGCGTCCGCCGCGTCCCACAGCTCCTGCTGGGTGGGCGTGCCGCCCTTCCCCGCGAGACTGTCGGGCGCCGTCGTCTCCGCGTAGATCTCCCCGCCGTGCGCCGTGGTGCAGGCCACCACCGGGATCCGGTACAGCGTGGTCTGACCCGATGTCGCCGACGTGTCGAAGCAGTCGCCCACCGCCAGGTCGGGGATCTCGGCGCCGGCGGTGGCCGTCGCGTCCGCCGGTGAGGACGGCTCGTCCGACGTCTCCGTGTGGTCCCCGATCTCGGGCGTCGGCAGCGTGGCAGGACCGTCCGGCGTCTCCGCGTCCGCCTCGGGGGCGTACGGGTCGGCCGTCGCGTACGGGTCGTCGCTCGGTGTGGGGGACGACGTCGGCGCGGCGAGCTCGGTCCCGTCGCCGGGCTGCGCGATGCCGAGCGGGCCCGCCAGGGCGGGCGGGACGAAGGACTTGACCGTCGAGACGAATCCGGTCGGCAGCGACGACGCGTACGTGGGCGCGGCCGCGATGCCGATCGCCAGCCCCACGATGCCGACCGCACCGAGCACGACGGCGCCCAGGGCGAAGTCGAGGGCGTACACGGAGGACTTCTTCGCACGGCGGGTGTTGCCCGTGCCGTTGGCCTCGGCGGTGCGCATCGACAGCACGAGCGCGGGGATCGCGAGCGGCCAGAAGAGCAGGAACGCGGCGACCACCCAGCCCACGCGCGTCGGAGCGGGGCCGGCGGGCTGGTCGGCGGGCTGGTCGGCGGCGGGTGCCCCCGTCACGGCGTGGGGCGTCGATGCGACGCCTTCGTCCGTGGTGTCGGGGTCCGTCTCCGGGGCGCGATCCGCCTCGGGGACCGCGTCGGCGTCCGGCTCGTCGTCCGCCTCGTCGTCCGCCTCGGCATCCGGACCGGAGCCCTCGGGCGCTTCGTCGTCGCCCGACGTGCCGGTGCCGTCCTGGTCGCCCGCGTGGTCCTTGTCGGCGAGCTTCTCCGGCGCTCCGCCTGACTCCGCTTCTGGCCTGTCCTTGTCCGGTTCTCTCGCGTCGCCGGGCTTGCGCAGGGTGTCGGCCATGATGCCGAAGCGTAGCGGCGGGACGTCTCCGGGCGAAAGGCGCCTCGTCCCGCCGGGCCCCGCGGCGAGCGCTCTGCTCCGCTCCGGTCCGGTCCGGTCCGGAGGAGCGTGTGGGGCGACGGAGACAGCCTCGGACCCACGACGACGGGGCCGCACCTCCCGTACGGAAGGTGCGGCCCCGACGTCGTGCGGAAGCTGCCGGCGGTCAGGCCTTGTCGTCGGTCTTCTTCGCGGGGACGGGCTCCGGCTCAGGAGTCGTGTCCGAGTCCTTGTCCGAGTCCTTGTCCGTGTCGGCCGTCTCGGTCGCGGAGGCGGACGTCGCGGCGACGGGCGCCTTCTCGTCGTCCTCGTCCTCGTCCTCGTCGTCCTCGTCGAGGTCGAGGTCCTCGTACTCCTCGGTCTCGCCCGCGCCGAACGCACGGTAGAACAGGGCGGCGAGGGCGGCACCGACGAGCGGGGCGAGCCAGAACAGCCAGAGCTGGCGGCCCGAGCCGTCGCTGCCCCAGTCGTTGGCGAAGACCGCCGCGGCGGTCGAGCGGGCAGGGTTCATGCCCGCGTTCGTGACGAACCACGAGACCAGGGTCAGCGCGGCGATGGCGCTACCGACGGCGACCGGGGCGTAGGCGAGCTTGCGGCGCGGGTCGTTGACGCCCAGGTACACGCCGACGAGCACAGCGGAGATGATGACCTCGACCAGCAGGGCGGGCAGCCAGTCGAACTGCGCGCCACCCTGCGTCTGCAGGTAGAGCGGCGAGTGCGTGGCGAAGCCGTTCACGGCGGAGTCGAAGGTGTCGGCAGCGCTCTGCTTGCCGAGCAGCTCGACGAGCGCCTTGGGGAGCGTCGCGAAGAGGACGGCACCGGCGAGGAGGGCGCCGACGAGCTGCGCGCCCCAGTAGCTGAACATGCTGCTGGCCGAGGTGCGCCCACCGAGCCAGGCACCCAGCGAGATCGCCGGGTTGAAGTGCGCGCCGGAGACGCGGCCGACTGCGGCGGCGCCCGCGATGTAGGCGAAGGCGCCACCGAGTGCGATGCCGAGCCCGCCGACGGTGTTCAGCGGGCTGTAGACGAGCACACCCACGATCACGAGCGTCAGCAGGAACGTGCCGAAGGTCTCGGCGAGCAGGCGGGAGAGCAGGCTCGAAGACCGCTCTTCGACCTCGGAGACGCCGCGGGTCGCGGCGAGGTCCTGGGACATGAAGTCAGATCCTTTCAGTGGCGCACCCAGCGGTGCGCGTCATGGCGTCGTGCGTGCGATGTCGCGCACATCCTGCCATTACCTGGCTGAGCAAAACCTGAATGGACACAGGTATTTTCTTCACCGTACGCCCGCCTGCCCGGACGGCATTCTCTGCACCAGGTCGTCGGCGGTCGAGGAGCCCGGCAGACCGATGCCGCGTGGGGGCTGGGCGAGGTGGGCCGGTCGATGCAAGAGTGGTGCCATGACTGAACCCGTGAACGTCACCGTCACCGGAGCCGCTGGCCAGATCGGGTACGCGCTGCTCTTCCGCATAGCCGCGGGCGAGATGCTCGGCGCGGACACGCCAGTACGGCTCCGCCTCCTCGAGATCCCGCAGGCCGTCGCCGCAGCAGAGGGCACCGCGATGGAGCTCGACGACTGCGCCTTCCCCACGCTGGCCGGCGTCGAGATCTTCGACGACCCGGTCAAGGCCTTCGACGGGGTCAACGTGGCGCTCCTCGTCGGTGCCCGCCCGCGCGGCGCCGGCATGGAGCGCGCCGACCTCCTGGAGGCCAACGGCGGTATCTTCGGCCCGCAGGGCCGCGCCATCAACGACGGCGCCGCCGACGACGTGCGCGTGCTCGTGGTCGGCAACCCCGCCAACACCAACGCGCTGATCGCGGCGTCGAACGCGCCGGACGTGCCGGCGACGCGGTTCACCGCGATGACCCGCCTGGACCACAACCGCGCCCTCTCGCAGGTCGCGGCCAAGACCGGGACCGCCGTCGCGGACATCAAGAAGCTCACGATCTGGGGCAACCACTCCGCCACGCAGTACCCCGACCTGTTCCGCGCGGAGGTCGGGGGCCGTCCCGGCGCCGAGATCGCGGCGGACACCACCTGGCTCACCGACGACTTCATCCCGACGGTGGCCAAGCGCGGCGCGGCGATCATCCAGGCGCGCGGGGCATCGTCGGCGGCGTCGGCCGCGAGCGCGGCGATCGCGCACGTGCGCGACTGGACGCTCGGCACGCCGGAGGGTGACTGGACCTCCGCGGGAGTCTGGTCGTCCGGCGAGTACGGCGTGCCGGAGGGGCTCGTCTCCTCCTTCCCTGTCACGTCGGACGGCAGCGGCGAGTGGAAGATCGTCGAGGGCCTCGAGATCGACGAGTTCTCCCGCGGCCGGATCGACGCGAGCGTCGCTGAGCTGTCGGAGGAGCGCGACGCGGTCCGGACCCTGGGCCTCGTCTGACCCGCCCCCGCCCGGGCCCGGACGGGACGCTCGGGCGGGCCTTCGGCTGGTTCTGGGCCGGTGAGGCCGTCTCCGAGCTGGGCACCTACGTCACAAGCATCGCGCTGCAGGTGCTGGTGCTGGTCACGCTCGGCGCGAGCGCGACGGAGCTGGGCGTCGTCAACGCCGCGCGCTGGGTCCCGTACCTGGTGCTCGGCCTGGTGCTCGGCGCGGTGGTGGACCGCTGGCAGCGCCGGCCCCTGCTGATCACCACGGACCTGGTCCGCGGGCTCCTCCTCGGGTCCGTCCCGCTGCTGTGGTGGGCAGGGGTCCTGGACGTCCCCGTGCTCGCCGCTTTCATGGTCGTGCTCGGGCTGGCGTCACTGCTCAACGACGCGGCGTCCCAGTCCTTCCTGCCGCGGCTCGTGCCCCGCACGGCCCTGGTCCGGGCGAATGCCCGGCTCGACCAGACAGGGGCGGTCGCGCAGGCGTCCGGGCCGGCGATCGGCGGCGCGCTCACCACGGCCCTGGGTGCGCCGCTCGCCGTGCTCGTCGACTCGGCCACCTACCTGTTCGCCGCGTTCGCGGTCTGGCGGGCGAAGGTGCCCGAGCCGGACTCCACCCGCACCACCGCGCGGCGGGACGGCGGTGGCGTGCGGCTCGGTGCCCGGCGCCTGCTCGAAGACATCCGCGAGGGCATGCGCTGGGTGTACCGGCACACGATGCTCGCGCCCCTGGCGCTGGCGACGCACGGCTGGTTCCTCTGCAACGGCGTGGTGACCACCGTGCTCGCCCCGTTCGCGCTGGTGGGGCTGGGGCTCTCGGCGTTCCAGCTCAGACTGGCGCTCGCGGCGGCCGGCGTGGCGGGGCTGGGCGGCGCGCTGCTCTCCGAACGGGCGGGGCGGATCTGGGGCGCCGGCCCCACCGTGGTCGTGGCGATGGCGGTCATGGCTCCGGCATGGGCGCTCGTCGCGCTGACGCCGGCGGGCGGAGCCGGGACGGCGGCGACCTGGCTGAGCGTGGCGACCATCGCCGTCGGCCAGGGGCTGTACGGGCTGGGGATGGGGCTCGAGAACGCGAACTCGATGGGCTACCGCCAGGCCGTGACGCCGGACCGCCTGCAGGCGCGGACGAACACGACCATCAGGAGCCTGAACCGCGCGATGCTGGTCATCGGTGCGCCGCTGGGCGGGCTGCTCGCGGATCATCTCGGCTACCGCCCGGCCTTGTGGCTGGGTGTGGCCGGGTTCACGCTGGTGGCGGTGCTGCTCGGTGTCTCACGATTCAGGGCCGCGCGGCACCCTCAGGTATCTTGATATCGAGAGATCGGCACATTCCAACACCCGGGGAGTCAGCCACACCCATGTCCAAGATCATCTATACCCATACGGACGAGGCCCCGCTTCTTGCGACCTACTCGTTCCTGCCGATCGTCTCGGCGTACGCGGCCAAGGCCGGTGTGGACGTCGAGACCCGCGACATCTCGCTCGCCGGCCGCATCATCGCCCAGTTCCCGGAGCGTCTCACGGAGGAGCAGCGTCAGCCCGACGCGCTCGCCGAGCTGGGTGAGCTGGCGCACGACCCGTCGGCCAACATCATCAAGCTGCCCAACATCTCGGCGTCGCTGCCGCAGCTGAAGGCCGCCATCGCGGAGCTGCAGGGCCTCGGCTACGACCTGCCGGACTTCCCCGAGAGCGTCGAGACCGACGCCGAGAAGGACGCACGCGAGCGGTACGGCCGGGTCATGGGCTCCGCGGTGAACCCGGTGCTGCGCCAGGGCAACTCCGACCGCCGTGCCCCGGCGTCGGTCAAGAACTACGCGAAGGCGCACCCGCACCGCATGGGTGCCTGGTCGCCGGAGTCGAGGACGAACGTCGCCACCATGGGTCACGACGACTTCTTCTCCAACGAGAAGTCGGTGATCGTCGAGGCCGACGACACCCTGCGCATCGAGCACGTCGCCGCCGACGGCACCGTGACCGTGCTCAAGGAGTCGCTGCCGGTCCTCGCCGGCGAGGTGGTGGACGGCACGTTCCTCGACGCGGCCGCGCTGGACGCGTTCCTGCTCGAGTCGATCGAGCGGGCAAAGGCCGAGGGCGTGCTGTTCTCGGTGCACCTCAAGGCCACGATGATGAAGGTCTCCGACCCGATCATCTTCGGTCACGTCGTGAAGGCGTTCTTCAAGCCGGTCTTCGAGAAGTACGGCCAGGACCTGGCCGCGGCCGGGCTGTCGGCGAACGACGGCCTCGGCGGCATCTTCGCCGGGCTCGGGTCCCTCCCGAACGGTGCCGAGATCCGCGCAGCGTTCGACGCCGCGCTGGCCGACGGCCCGAAGATGGCGATGGTGAACTCCGACAAGGGCATCACCAACCTGCACGTGCCTTCCGACGTCATCGTCGACGCCTCGATGCCCGCCATGATCCGCATCGGTGGTCACATGTGGGGACCGGAGGGCGAGGAGGCCGACACGCTCGCGGTGATCCCGGACTCCTCGTACGCCGGCATCTACCAGACCGTCATCGACGACTGCCGCGCCAACGGCGCCCTCGACCCGGCCACCATGGGCTCCGTCCCGAACGTGGGCCTCATGGCGCAGGCCGCCGAGGAGTACGGCTCGCACGACAAGACGTTCGAGATCGCCGCGGACGGCACCGTCCGCGTCGTGAACAGCGCCGGCGACGTCGTCATGGAGCACGCGGTGCGCGCCGGCGACGTCTGGCGTGCCTGCCAGACCAAGGACGCCCCGATCCGCGACTGGATCAAGCTGGCCGTCACCCGGGCCCGCGCCTCCGACACCCCCGCGGTGTTCTGGCTCAACTCGCGCCGCGCGCACGACGCCAACCTGATCACGAAGATCGAGCAGTACCTGCCGGAGCACGACACCGACGGTCTCGAGATCCTCATCATGGACCCGGCGGAGGCGACGGCGTACTCGCTGGCCCGCATCCGCAAGGGGCTGGACACCATCTCGGTGACCGGCAACGTGCTGCGCGACTACAACACCGACCTGTTCCCGATCCTCGAGGTCGGCACGTCGGCGAAGATGCTCTCGATCGTGCCGCTGATGAACGGCGGCGGCCTGTTCGAGACCGGGGCCGGTGGCTCCGCGCCGAAGCACGTGCAGCAGCTCGTCGAGGAGGACTACCTGCGCTGGGACTCGCTCGGTGAGTTCTTCGCGCTGGCCGCGTCCTTCGAGCACCTCGCGACCAGCGAGGGCAACGCCCGTGCCCAGGTCCTGGCCGACACGCTCGACCGGGCCACCGGCACGTTCCTGGGCGAGGACCGCTCGCCGGGCCGCAAGCTCGGCACCATCGACAACCGCGGCTCGCACTTCTACCTGGGCCTGTACTGGGCACAGGAGCTGGCCACCCAGTCCGACGACGTCGAGCTGGCCGCCACGTTCAAGCCGCTCGCCGAGGCGCTGGCCGCCGGTGAGCAGACCATCGTGGAGGAGCTGCTCGCCGTCCAGGGCAAGCCGGCCGAGATCGGCGGGTACTACCGTCCGGACGAGGCCAAGGCGACTGCGGTCATGCGCCCGAGCAAGACGTTCAACGAGGCGCTCGCCTCCCTCTGACCCCCCGCCGAGGTAGTCCTCTGGCGAGGTAGTCGTCTGGCGAGGTAGTCACCCAGCGGGCAGGGGTGACTACCTCGCTGCACGACTACCTCGCCAGACGACTACCTCGCGAGGGTGCGGCGTGACGCTCGTCGCTCTGCGGAAAAAGAGGCGGGGAGTGTCGGTGTCTCGACGTAGCCTCAAGAAACGATGATCGACGCGCCGCAGACCCCCGACACCACGCCCTTTCCCGAGGCGTCGCCTCGCGCTGCCGGTGCGCTGACGGACGACCCCGCCCGCCGCCTCGACTGGCGCAGGCTGCGCGGTGCCGCCGCCGTCATCGCGCTCCTCGCCCTCACCGCGGGCGCCGTGGGCCAGGCCCTCGGCACGGTCGCGGCCGGGCAGCTCGCCGCCGACGCCACCCTCGTCGGGCTGGTGCTCCTCGCCGTGTGCGTCGTGGGCGGCGCGCTCTTCGACGGCGTCGGGCAGGTGGTCTGGGCGAGCGTCGTGGACCGCGCGGAGGGCAGGCTCCGGAGCGATCTGCTCAGCGCGGCGCTGCGCCAGCCGCTGGCGACGCTCTCCGAGCAGGCGGTCGGCGAGGTGCTCGACCGGGTCGACGACGACACGCACGCCGTCGGCACCCTGGTACGGCGGCAGCTGTGGGGCGCCGGGCGCACCGTCGTAGGCGTCGTTCCCATGTGGATCATCGCGGGCGTCACCTGGTGGCCGGCCTGGTTCCTCTTCCCCGTCCTCGGGGGCATCGTCGCCCTGCTCACCCGGCCCCTGCTCGGCGAGATCTCGCGCCGCAAGGTCATCGAGGAGGCCGCGTGGACCGACCACGCCGCCGCCTTCGAGGAGGCCGTCGCGGCCCGGAACGACCTGCGTACCAGCCTGGGACAGGCGTTCGCGGTGCGCAGGGTCGCGCAGCTCTCGGCGATCGTGCACGACAAGTTCCGCGCGGTGGTGCGGGTCGAGGAGCGTCTGCTGCGGCGGGCCGGCCTGGTGATGTACGCCCTGCTGGCCGGAACCGCGGTCGTCTGCGCCGTGGTCGCGGTCGACGGGGGCCTGTCGGTGGACCAGCTGGTCACGCTGTTCCTGGTCACCGCGATGTTCGTCGGCCAGATGGACAACCTGGTGCACCACCTGCCGGACATCCAGGAGGGTCTCGGCGCGGTGCTGCGAATCCGGCAGATGCTGTCCGTCGAGCCGGAGCCCGAGGGTGGTGACGACCTGCCGGAGGGGCCGCTCGACCTGGAGCTGCGCGACCTGTCCTTCGCCTACGCGGAGGGCACGTTCGCGCTGAACGGCGTCGACCTGACCGTCCCCGCAGGCGAGACGATCGCGCTCGTCGGCCGTACCGGCTCGGGCAAGTCCACCCTCGCCGCACTGCTGTCGCGCGCCGTCGAGCCGGAGCGCGGATCGGTGTTCCTGGGCGGTTCCGACGTGCGTGACCTGGACCTGCAGAAGCTGCGCGGTGCCGTGGGCGTGGTCACGCAGCGCACCGAGATCATCGCGGGGACGCTCGCCGAGAACATCGCCCTGTTCTCCGACGTACCGCGGTCGGACATCGAGGAGGCCGTGCGCGAGCTCGGGCTGACCGACTGGGTGGCCGGGATGCCTGACGGGCTCGACACGCTCCTCGGACCCGGCGGCACCACGCTGTCCGCCGGGGAGGAGCAGCTCGTCGCGTTCGCGCGGCTCCTCGTGCGACACGTGCAGCTCGTGGTGCTGGACGAGGCGACCGCCCGGATGGACCCCCTCACCGAGGCGCGCGTCGTGGCCGCGTCGGACCGCCTGCTCAGCGGCCGCACCGGTGTGCTGATCGCGCACCGGCTCGGCACCATCGAGCGAGCCGGCCTCGTCGCGGTCCTCGACCACGGCCGTGTCGTGCAGCAGGGCCGGCGTGCGGTCCTCGCCCGCACACCCGGCCCCTTCCGGTCGCTGCTGGAGGCCGGCTCGAGCGACGGGTCGCTCGACGGCGCCGCCACCGGTCCGGAGCCGGACGCCGCAGCCGACGCCACCCACCAGACCGCGACAAGCACCCCGTCCGACGCCGCAACCGACGCCACGACCGACACCGCGACGGACGCACGTGATCAGTCGGTGACGGCCCCCGCCGAGCCAGACGCGGTCGGCGGCCGCCGCCGTGCGGGCACCCCGCCCGACCTGACGCCGCCCGGGGACGGGCCGAGCCTTGCGCGCGGGGTGCTGCACGCGCTGTTCGTGCGCCCGAAGTGGGGCCTGTTCGGCGCGGTCCTGTTCCTCCTGGCGAGCCTGGTCGCCGCCCAGGGCGCGGTCAGCGGGTTCCTGTGGGGCCGCACGGTGGAGGAGGTCGGCACGGGCGAGCTGCCCGTCGGCCTGCTCGTCGCGCTCGCGGTGCTGCTGCTCATGCAGCCGCTGTTCATCTCGCGCGCCCTGGGCGTCTACCCGCGCTGGTGGGTCGAGGTGCTGCTGCGGATCCGGATGTCGGTCATGCACGGGCAGACCCGGCAGCACCGGCTCCCCGCCACGCCACCCGGCGAGGTCGTGGCCCGGTCGATGGACGCCGACCGGTTCGTGCGGTACGCGGACCGCTGGGTCGACTTCGTCAACGGCCTCGCCATCGTCGCGGTCACGGCGCTGATCAGTGGTACCTGGACGGCGGGTGCCGTCCTGCTCGCGGTCATGGTGGTCTCCGCGGCGGCCTCGGCGATCGGCCGGCCCATCGCGGGCCGCTCGGCCGCCGGCTCGTCCGCGGCACGCGCGCGGTTCGGCCGCGCCCTGGTCTCGGCGCTCGACTCCGCCCGCACGGTGAAGCTGGCCGCCCGCACACCCGACGTGCGCCGACACCTCGGCCGGGTCGACTCGGGCCGCGTCACCGCGGCCATCTTCGAGCACCGGGTGCAGGCGGTACTCGACTCGGTGCCGTTGGTGACGCTGTACGCGGGTGTGGTCGCCGCGTGGACGTTCTACCTGACCGACCGGTGGGACCTGGCCACGACCCTGCTCGTCTCGAGCGCGGTGATGGGCTTTGCCTGGTTCGGTGTGGTCGCGGGCGCCGTGGTCACCGAGGCACCCGGCACCCGCGCCTGGCAGGTGGCGACGGCCCGGTTCGCGGGCGGTGTCGACCTCGTCTCACGGCTGCCCGACGTGGACCTCGTGGCGGGCACCGCTCCGGCGCCCGAGTCGACGCGGCGCGAACCCCTGGACCGCCTGGAGCTGCGCAAGGTCACCGCGGTGCACGACGACGGGACGATCGGCGTCTCCGACGTCGACCTCGAGATCCGCCGGGGTGAGCTGGTGCTGCTGCTCGGGCAGGTCGGTTCCGGCAAGTCGTCCCTGCTGTCCGCGCTCGCCGGGCTCATGGAGCACACCGGCGAGGTCCGCTGGAACGGCACCGAGGTGACCGACGCCCAGGTGTTCCTGCGCCCCGGCCAGGTGGCTCACGTGGCCCAGGTGCCGCGGGTGCTGTCCGGCACGTTCTCGGACAACGTGCAGCTCGACCACGCCCGCGAGATCCATGGCCCGGTGCAGGGCGCACGCCTCGCGCAGGACATGGCAGAGGCGGGCGGACCGCACGCCCTCGTGGGGCACCGCGGCGTACGGCTGTCCGGCGGCCAAGTGCAGCGCCTCGCGCTGGCCCGGGCGCTCGCCGCCGACACGGAGCTGCTCCTGGCGGACGACGTCTCCAGCGCGCTCGACGCCTCGACGGAGATCGAGCTGTGGGCAGCCCTGCGTGAGCGGGGCACCACGGTGGTGGGTGCCACGTCCAAACGTGCCGCGCTCGCCCGGGCCGACCGCGTGGTGGTGCTGACGGACGGCAAGGTGGCCGAGGTGGGGCCGTGGGCCGCCATCGCGCCGCGGTGGAGTCACCTCGCCGGCTGACGGTCGACACCCGTTCGACCCGGGCCGACGCCCACGGCACCTGGACCGGCCTGCCCGAGCGGCAGGTCAGTCCAGGTGCCGCAGGTCCGGCCAGATCGCGGCCCAGCCGCCGACAGGTTCGCGGCACACCAGGATCGACACGCCCTGCTCCTCGTTGTCGACGCCGACGCCGTTTTCGAGCCGCCCTTCGACCGCGCACCGTGCGAACCGGCCGTCCCACGCACCGGGGGTCTCCGTGAGCACGAGGGCTACGCTCGCCGAGTCCGGCGGCGGCCCGTACTCCCACAGCTGGTTGTGCCCGGAGTACGCGGCGGGCAGCCCGAGGTCGGTGCCGAACCGGTCCACCGCGCCGGCCTCACCGTAGTTCTGGGTCAGCACCACGGAGCGCTCCCGGTCGGCGGCCGGGAGCGCGGCGTGCACGTCGGCGACCTGGCGCACGTACTCCGGCCAGCCGACGGCGTCCTGGGCCGAGGAGTTCATGTCGGCGATCGGCGTCTCGGCCAGGTCCGCGACTGGCACCAGCGGCAGGCTGATCACCAGGCACGACGCCGCGTTCAACAGGACGACGGCCACGACGACGACCCGCCGCCATGCCGTCCGCGCCCACGCCGCCACCGGCACGCACCCCGCCGCGAACAGCACCGACAGCAGGCCGGTCGCGTAGTACGTCTGCGACCCCGCCGCGTAGGTGAACACGAGCAGCACCGGGTACGCCACCACCAGGAACCGCAGCGTGGGCAGGCGCCGCCAGAGCCACACCAGCCCGGCGATCCAGACCAGGGCCAGCGGCGGGCCGAGCGTGAGCAGCTGGAAGAGCCACATCTCGGAACGCACCTCGGCGGCGTTGTTCTCGCCGAGCGCCGCGCCCATGGCGAGCTGTGGCCACCCGTTCGTGGCCTGGTAGACGAGGTTCGGCAGGCCCACCAGCAGCGCGAGCACGCCGCCCGACCAGGGCCAAGGCGTCGCGAGCGGCCATCGGGTCGTGGTGCCCGGCGCGCGCAGCGGTCGCCACGGCCAGGCGACGAGCAGCCCGAGCAGCACCCCGCCGAGCAGCGCCACCACGAGCAGCTTGTTGTACAGGGCGACGCCGGTGACCAGTCCGGCCGCCAGCCACCAGCGGGGGTCGCGCCGCACGGCCCGGATCATGCACAGCAGCACCGCGGGCCACACCGCCAGGTCGAGGCTCGCGGTGAGGAACGTGTGCCCGAACGCCAGCGGGATCGCCGCCGTCCCGTAGCCCCAGGCGGCCAGTGCCTGCGCGCCCCCGCGCCCGCCCAGCTCGCGCGCGACGAGCGCGATCACGACGATCGCAGCCAGGTGCGCCAGCGTCGCGGGGATCCGCATCACCAGCAGCGTGTCACCGAACAGGTCGGCGAACGTCCGCGCCAGCCACGGGGTCAGCGGAGGCTGGTCCACGTATCCCCAGGCAGGGTCGAGCATGCGGAAGTACAGCTCGTCCCGGTGGTACCCGTACCGGGTGCTGACCGCCGTCAGCAGCACGCCGAGGACCAGCACCGCTGCGCCCACCGGGCCCCACGCGACGGCGGGCAGGGCCTCCGCGGGGCGTGCGCGCCCCGCACCGGGTTCGGTGCCGGAACCACCTGGTGCGGAGGTGACCGCCATGGCGGGAACGTACTCGTCGTACGCCGCGTGCACCAGGGAGGTCGCGGGTGGTCTTCGCGACGGCGCCGCGCTGCGCTACGCCTGCCGCACGCGCGGGTCGACCCGCCGCGGCAGCGCGAAGACCAGCAGGAACGAGGCCACGGCGAGCGCGGCGCTGGTGCCCATCGCCATGGTCGCGGCGTCGGCGAACGCGTCGGCGACCACCTCCGGCGTCGGGCGGCCGGGCGGGAACGACAGCGATCCGAAGAGCACCGAGCCGATGACGGCGATCCCTGCCGCCGACCCGATCCGCTGCATGGTGCCGATCACGCCGGAGGCCGCTCCCGCCTCGGCCCGGTCGACGGTGGCGACGATGAACTGCGCGTTGGGGGCGATGAACAGGCCGCTGCCGACGCCACCGACCAGGAGCGGTGCCGCCAGGGTCCAGCTGGTCAGGTCTCCGGCGGGCACGAGCCAGAGCACGAGCCACAGCGACACGAGGCCGATCGCGACCATGCCGGTGCCGATCACGAGCACGAGCCGGCCCAGGCGGTGCGCGAGGCGCTCGCTCTGGGACGCGCCGACGATCGACCCGATGGCGAACGGCACCGACACGATCCCCGATGCCAGCGCCGAGTGGCCGAGACCGGACTGCCAGAAGATCGAGACGGTGAAGAAGATGCTGGTGAACGCGGCGAAGTAGACGAGCGCGAGAACGACGCCGCCGGTGAAGGCGGGGTGCGAGAAGAGGTGTGGCGGGACGAGCGGGTTGCCGCCCCCGGCCACGAACCGGCGCTCCCAGAACGCGAAACCGACGAGCAACAGCAGTCCGCCGGCGAGGGACGCCCAGGTCCACCACGGCCACCCGGCGTCCTCGCCCTCGATGAGCGGGACCAGGACGGCGACCAGTGCGACCGAGACGAGCAGCAGGCCCACGCCGTCCACCCCGCGTGAGGTGCCCCCGACGACGATCCGGGGCAGCAGCACGGCCGCGGCGACGACAGCGATCATCCCGAACGGCAGGTTGACGAAGAAGATCGAGCGCCAGCCCTCCGCCTCGCCGAACGCCTCGATGAGCAGCCCGCCGACGATGGGCCCGAGCGCCGTGGAGAACCCGATGGCCGCGCCCATCACGGCGAACGCCTTGCCGCGCGTGCGGCCGGCGAACATCAGCTGGATCAGCGCCGTCACGGCGGGGAAGAAGATGCCGCCGCACAGGCCCTGGACAACGCGAGCCACGATCAGCTCGGTGGAGCCGTCCGCGAGCCCGCACCACAGGCTGGCGAGCGTGAACCCGGCCAGGCCCACGACGAACACCCACTTGTGCCCCACCCGGTCACCCACCCGGCCGGCGGGGATCAGGGCCAGGCCGTAGGCCAGGGCGTACCCGGAGATGATCCAGGACAGGGTGCCCTCCGAGGCGTCGAGCGAGGTGCGGATGGTCGGCAACGCGACGTTCACGATGGTGGTGTCGAGCAGCGCCATCGAGACACCGAGGACGAGTACCGCGAGCGCGATCCACGAGCTGCGCGGAGTCGCGTCCGGCGCGCCGCCCGACGCCGCGGGCGCGGAAGAGCTGGTCACTGGAGTGCGCCTCTCGGAGAAGGGGGAACTCCCAGATGCTACGTGTCGGACGCGGAGCGCATCCGGGGATTCGTGTGCCCTGGCACGTTACCTAGGGTGAGCCTCATGGACCTGATCTTTCGTGAGGCGAAGCTCGACGACCTCGAACGCGTCGTCGAGCTCATCGCCGACGACGCCGTCGCCGCCCGCCGCACCGGCGCCTACGGCGAACCGCACCTGAGAGCCTTCGAGGCCATCGCCGCGAGCCCGGACAACGAGCTGGTCGTCGCCGAGTCCGACGGCGCGGTGATCGGGGTGATGCAGCTGACCTACATCCCCGGGATCTCGCGCAACGGCGCGTTCCGGCTGCTGGTGGAAGCCGTACGGGTGAGCAGCGAGCTGCGCGGCCAGGGCATCGGCCGCCTCCTGATGGAGCACGCGCACGAGCGCGGCAGGGCGCGGGGCTGCGCGCTGGCCCAGCTCACCTCCGACAAGCAGCGGCCCGACGCGCACCGGTTCTACCGGAGCCTCGGCTACGAGCAGTCGCACGAGGGCTTCAAGCTCCCGCTCTGACACTCGCACCGTGAAGGTCCGCTTCCACCATGCACGTGCGCATGCTTTCGGGCTGCGCAGCGGGCCCAGCTGCATGGTGGAAGCGGACCTTTTCGCTGCATCGCACGAGGGGCGGCACATTCGACCTCGACCAACCTTGCTGCAACGTTCTGCAAGCGTTACAGTCGCGTTCGGTTCACACTGGGTTCCGGACGACGAAGGGGTCATCCATGTCTCGCACCGCGCGCCCGCGCCCCACACAGCTCGGCGCGGCCGCCGTCGCGTTAGCGCTCGCGGCATCGGTCGGGCTCGCCGCCTCGGCGTCCGCCACCGCAGGCGCCGCCACGCCCGACGCGACCACGACCAGCGGGGCGGAGGACCGCACCGCGGCCCTCGTGGGCAGCCTCCAGGACGAGCTCGGCTGCGCCGCCGACTGGGACCCGGCGTGCGCCGCGACGGAGCTGAGCCCACAGGGCGACGGCACGTTCGTCGCCGAGCTCGAGCTCCCCGCTGGCACCTACGAGTACAAGGTGGCCCTCGACGACACGTGGGACGAGGCCTACGGCCGGGACGGCGGCCAGGACAACGCCCCGCTCCACCTCGAAGGTCCGGCCACGGTCCGCGTCACCTATGACGACACGACCCACCGCACCGCCCTGACCCCGCTCACCCTCGCGGGCGAGTACACCGAGCAGGACGGCGACCTCGTGCGCGAGCCCGTCCGCCAGCCCGGCAGCGACGAGCGCTTCTACTTCGTCATGACCGACCGGTTCGCCAACGGCGACCCGGCCAACGACGAGGGCGGCCTGACGGGCGACCGGCTCACCACCGGCTTCGACCCGGAGGACAAGGGCTTCTACCAGGGCGGCGATCTCGCGGGCCTGCGCCAGAACCTCGACTACATCGAGGGCCTGGGCACGACGGCGATCTGGCTCACCCCCAGCTTCCTCAACCGCCCCGTGCAGGGTGAGGGCGATGACGTGAGCGCCGGGTACCACGGCTACTGGATCACCGACTTCACGCGCATCGACCCGCACCTGGGCACCAACGCCGAGCTGGAGGCCCTGATCGACGACGCCCACGCGCGCGGCCTCAAGGTGTACTTCGACATCATCACCAACCACACGGCCGACGTCGTCGACTACGCCGAGGGCACGTACGACTACGTGGACCAGGCCACCGCCCCGTACACGGACGCTGCCGGAAACTCGTTCGACCCGGCCGACCACGCCGGGACGGGCAGCTTCCCGGAGCTCGACGCCGCCACGAGCTTCCCGTACACGCCGGTGATCGACCCGGCCGACCAGGGCGTCAAGGTCCCGGCCTGGCTGAACGACCCGACGCTCTACCACAACCGGGGCAACTCGACGTGGGCGGGCGAGTCCGTCACCTACGGCGACTTCAGCGGCCTGGACGACCTCATGACCGAGCACCCCGACGTGGTGAACGGCTTCGAGGAGATCTACAAGGCGTGGATCGACCTCGGCATCGACGGGTTCCGCATCGACACGGTCAAGCACGTGAACTTCGAGTTCTGGGAGGAGTGGTCGGCCGAGATCGAGGAGTACGCCCGCGCCCAGGGCAAGGACGAGTTCTTCACGTTCGGCGAGGTGTACGACGCCGACGCCGCCAAGACCTCGCCGTACGTGCGCCGCACCGCCATGAGCTCCGTGCTCGACTTCTCGTTCCAGGCCGCCGCCACGAGCTACGCGAGCGGCAACAGCGCGCAGCGGCTCGCGGACCTGTACGCGTCCGACGACCTGTACACCACACCGCACAGCAGCGGGGCCGCACTGCCCACGTTCCTCGGCAACCACGACATGGGTCGCGTGGGCTACATGCTGGCCGGTACCGACGACCCGCTCGCGCGGGACGAGCTGGCACACGAGCTCATGTACCTCACGCGCGGCCAGCCGGTGGTCTACTACGGCGACGAGCAGGGTTTCGCGGGCACCGGTGGTGACAAGGACGCCCGCCAGACCCTGTTCGCCACCCAGGTCGACGAGTACGCGAACCAGCCCCTGGTGACCGGCGAACAGGCGGGCAGCGTCGACCGGTACGGCACCGACGCCCCGCTGTACGAGCACATCGCGGCCCTCGCCGACCTGCGCGAGGAGCACCCGGCGCTCGCCACGGGCGCCCAGCTCGAGCGGCACGCCGACGACGGCGCGGGCGTCTACGCCTTCTCCCGCGTGCACCGCGACGAGCAGGTCGAGCACCTGGTCGCGGCGAACAACGCGGCCCAGGAGCGCACCGTCACCCTCGACACCCTCACCCCTGGCGCGACGTTCGCCCCGCTGTACGGCACCGACACCGCGCTCACCGCCGACGCCGACGGCGCGGTCACGCTGACCGTCCCCGCACGCTCCGCGATCGTGCTGGTCGCCGACCGCACCGTCGGCGCGGACTCGGCGGGCACGGCCACCGTGGTTCCCGGCGCGAGCGCCCGGCCGGGCGCCGCGATGTCCTCGGTGGCCCCCGTCGCGGCAGGAATCGACGACGCCTGGGCGGAGACCTCGTTCGCCTGGCGCGCCGTGGGCACCGACGAGTGGCACCACCTCGGCACCGCCGAGGACACGTCGCCCCGCGTGTTCCACGACGTGGGCACCGGCGGCTCCGACCTGCCCGAGGGCACCCTCGTCGAGTACCGCGCGGTCACCCAGGACGCCGACGGCGACCGTGCCGCCGCCAGCTCGTACGCGTCGGTGGGCATCGACGTGAGCGGCGTGGTGGACGACAGCACCGACCCCGACCTCGAGATGGTCACCGTCGCCGGTTCGCACAACAGCGAGATGGGCTGCGCCGGCGACTGGACCCCCGACTGCGAGGCCGCGCGCCTCACCCTCGCCGACGACGGCACCTGGACCGGCACGTTCGAGCTGCCCGCCGGCTCGTACGAGTTCAAGGTGGCCGTCAACGGCTCCTGGGCGGAGAACTACGGCGCCGACGGCGTGCGCGACGGCGCCAACATCCCGTACACGACGGGCGGCGGACCGGTCACGTTCACCTGGGACCCGGAGACCAAGGTGCCCGGCGTGCGGACCGGCACCCCCGGCACACCGGGGGAGGGTCAGCAGGCCGCGCACTGGGTGCGGCAGGACCTGCTCCTCGTCCCCGCCGAGGGCTTCGGCTCCGGAGACCGCTGGACCCTGGAGACCGGCGACCCGGAGGCCCCGACGTCGTACACCCTGCTGCGGGGTGCGGCGCCCGCGGACGTCGCCGAGGACTTTCCCCACCTGAGGAACCACCGCGCCCTGGAGATCGAGGGTCTGGACCGGGCCGCGGCGACGCGGGCCCTCCAGGGCCGGCTCCGGCTCACGCGCCACGACGGCGACACGCTCAGCGCCGCGACGGGCGTACAGATTCCCGGCGTGCTGGACGACCTGTTCGCCACCGACCGCACGCTGGGCGTGACCTGGCAGGGCAGCAAGCGGGCGTCGTTCGCGCTGTGGGCGCCTACCGCCCGGTCGGTCACGCTGCAGGCCTGGCCGGCGGGTGCGTCGCTGGAGGACGAGCCGCGCGCCTTCGAGATGAAGCGGGAGCGCGACGGGGCCTGGACCCTCGACGGGGGCAAGGGGCTCGACAAGCGTGCGGGCTGGCAGGGCGCGCGCTACCGGTACGCCGTCGAGGTGTACGTACCGAGCACCGGCCAGGTCGAGACCAACATCGTCACCGACCCCTACTCGGTGGGGCTCACGCTCGACTCGACGCACTCGGTGGCGGTGGACCTGGACGCGAACCAGTGGCGGCCGAAGATCTGGCGCACGACGCCCGCACCGGTCGTCGAGGACGCCGTCGACCAGACCATCTACGAGCTGCACGTCCGTGACTTCTCGATCTCGGACGAGACCGTGCCGGAGCGCCTGCGGGGCACGTACGGCGCGTTCGGGGTGCGCGGCTCGAACGGCATGACGCACCTGCGCTCGCTGGCCTACGCCGGGCTCACCACCGTGCACCTGCTGCCGACGTTCGACATCGCGACGATCCCCGAGGACCGCGCCGACCAGGCCACCACGGGTGACCTGTCCGGCTTCGCCCCCGACGGCACCGAGCAGCAGGCCGCCGTCGCGCAGGTCCAGGGGCAGGACGGGTTCAACTGGGGGTACGACCCGTACCACTTCATGTCGCCCGAGGGCTCCTACGCCGTCCGGGCCGACGGTGGTCAGCGCGTCGCCGAGTTCCGCTCCATGGTCGGCAACCTGCACCGGGCAGGGCTCCAGGTGGTGCTGGACCAGGTGTTCAACCACACGGCGGCCTCGGGCCAGGACCCGAAGTCGGTGCTGGACCGTGTGGTGCCCGGCTACTACCACCGGCAGAACCCGGTGAGCGGGGCGGTCGAGACCAGCACCTGCTGCCAGAACGTCGCCACGGAGCACGCCATGGCCCAGAAGCTCATGGTGGACTCGGTGGTCACCTGGGCCCGCGACTACCACGTGGACGGGTTCCGGTTCGACCTCATGGGCCACCACTCCCGCGCCAACATGGAGGCGGTCAGGGCGGCGCTCGACGAGCTGACCCTTCAGGAGGACGGCATCGACGGGTCGAGCGTGTACCTGTACGGCGAGGGCTGGGACTTCGGCGAGGTGGCGGGCAACGCCCGGTTCGAGCAGGCCACGCAGGGCCAGCTCGGCGGTACCGGCATCGGCACGTTCAGCGACCGCCTGCGCGACGCCGTCCACGGCGGCTCGCCCGTCGACGGCTCCTCCCTGTTCACGCAGGGCTTCGGCACGGGGCTGTTCACCGACCCGAACGGGAACGAGGCGCGGCTGGGCGACCCGGCGTCGGTCAACGACGGCGGCGACGACGAGGCGACCGACCTGGCCCACCAGAGCGACCTCGTGAAGCTCGGGCTGGCCGGCAACCTGCGGTCCTACGAGGTCACCACCGCATCGGGTGATCAGGTCAGGGGCGACGAGCTGGACTACCGGGGTGCGCCGGCCGGCTACGCGGACTCGCCGGAGGAGGTCGTGACCTACGTCGACGCGCACGACAACGAGACGCTGTTCGACCTGCTCGCGCTCAAGCTGCCCGCCGACACCCCGATGGCGGACCGGGTCCGGATGAACACCGTGTCGCTGGCGACCGCCGCCCTGTCGCAGTCGCCGTCGTTCTGGCACGCGGGCACCGACCTGCTGCGCTCCAAGTCGCTGGACCGCAACTCGTACGACTCCGGCGACTGGTTCAACGCGATCGACTGGTCGGGGCAGGACAACGGGTTCGGCCGCGGCCTGCCGATGGCGGCCGACAACGAGGACAAGTGGCCGCACCAGCAGCCCCTGCTCGCCGACGCCGCGCTCAAGCCCGGCCCCGACGACATCGCGTTCGCCTCGGCCCAGGCGGCCGAGCTGCTGGAGCTGCGGCACTCGACGGAGCTGTTCCGGCTGGGGTCCGCCGACCTGATCCGGGAGAAGGTGACCTTCCCCGGCTCCGGCCCCGACGCCGTCCCCGGCGTCATCACGATGTCGGTGGACGACCTCGCGGGCCCGGCCGACGCCGACCCGGCGCTGGACGGCGTGCTCGTGGTGTTCAACGCGTCGCCGTCGGAGGCCACCGTCGAGGTTCCCGAGCTGGCCGGCCGCGACTACGCGCTCTCGCCGGTGCAGGCGGGTGGGGCGGACGCCGTCGTGCGGCAGACGGAATGGGACCGCGCAGGCGGGACTGCGACGGTACCGGCGCGGACGGTAGCGGTCCTGATCGATCCGGAGGGCTGATCCCTCGCGACGGCGCCGGTCTTTCCGGCGCCGTCGGGAGCTCCTGGGAGCCGACAACCTGACAGCGCTGACAATTGCTCCCGAGAGTCCCTTGACTACGGCACGCCAGGGGTGAATCGTGTGCCTCAGCTTGTCCGGCAGTGCTGCCGGACTTCGCACGACGCAAGGGAGCTTCATGCGCACGGCACGATTCCTCATCGCACCCGTCACAGCAGCGGCGCTCGCCCTCTCGCTCGGTGCCTGTGGCTCCGGCGGAAGCGGGTCCGACGAGTCCACGATCAAGGTGGCCTACCAGAAGTTCGGCAACTTCACGCAGGCCGATGAGCTGTTCAAGGACGTGAAGGCCGACTTCGAGGAGGCCAACCCTGACATCACGGTCGAGCTGGTGCCCATCGAGGCGCAGCAGAACGACTACTTCACCAAGCTCGCGCTCATGAACCGGTCACCCAGCACCGCGCCCGACGTCATGTACGAGGACACGTACATGATCAAGTCCGACGTCGAGGCCGGGTATCTCGCACCGCTGGACGACTACCTCGCCGAGTGGGACGAGTGGGACCAGTTCGTGGACAGCGCCAAGGAGGCCGGCGCGGGCGACGACGGCAAGACCTACGGCGTCTCCATGGGCACCGACACGCGCGGCCTCTGGTTCAACAAGGACGTCCTCGCCAAGGCCGGCCTGCCGGAGGACTGGGCGCCGAAGTCCTGGGACGAGCTCCTCGAGGCGGCCCGGGCGATCAAGGAGTCCGACCCCGACGTCGTCCCGTTCAACATGTACTCCGGCAAGCCGCAGGGCGAGGCCGCGGTGATGCAGGGCTTCGAGATGCTGCTCTACGGCACCGGCGACACCCTCTACGAGGACGGCAAGTGGGTGGTGGGCTCCCAGGGCTTCATCGACTCCCTCGAGTTCATCACCACCGTGTTCACCGAGGGCCTCGCGCCCACCCCGCAGCAGGCGCTCGACACCAACATCGGCAACACGGTGCAGGCCGAGTGGCTGCCCGAGGGCAAGGTCGGCATCGCGCTCGACGGCTCGTGGGTGGCGGGCAACTGGCTCGAGTCCGGCGTCGCGCCCTGGCCCGAGTGGTCCGAGACCATGGGCACGGCCCCCATGCCCACCCAGGACGGTCAGGACCCGGGTGCGGTGAGCATGTCGGGCGGCTGGACGCTCGCCATGGGTTCGGGCTCCAAGAACCCGGACGCCGCGTTCGAATTCATCTCCATGGCCCTGAACCGTGAGAACTCCCTCTGGTTCGACGTCGCGAACAGCCAGATCGCCGTGCGGACCGACGTGGCCGAGGACCCGGAGTACACGAAGACCAACCCGACCACCGAGTTCTTCACCGGCCTGGTCGACGTGACCAACTTCCGGCCCGCCACCTCGGACTATCCGAAGGTCTCCAACGAGATCATGGTCGCCATGGAGTCCGTGATGACCGGACAGCAGACGCCGGAGGAGGCAGCCGCCGTCTACGACGAAGCAGTAGCCGGCATCGTCGGCGACGAGAACACGACACAGGGCTGACTCGATGGCCGTCACGTCCCGCGGCGCGGCGCGGGTGGTTCCACTCGCGCCCGCCGTCGTCCTGCTCGCGCTCTTCATGCTGGGCCCCGTGGTGTGGTCGTTCTACGGATCGTTCACGAACGCTGCGCTCACGGGCCCGGCAGCCCTGAACCCCGAGTGGATCGGGGTCGACAACTACACGGCCCTGTTCAGCGACCCCGAGTTCCCGAAGTCGCTCTGGCTGACCGTCGTGTTCCTGTTCGCCTCGGCCGTGGTGGGCCAGAACGTGCTGGGCATCGCACTGGCCGGGCTGCTCCGCTCGGCCGTCAAGCCGGTGCGGTCCATCGCCTCGACCGTCGTGGTCGCCGCGTGGGTGCTGCCCGAGATCGTCGCCGCGTTCGCCGCGTACGCGTTCTTCCACGCCGAGGGCACGCTCAACACCATGCTCGGCGGCGTCGGCATCGCCGGCCCCGACTGGCTGTACACGACGCCGATGCTCGCGGTCATCCTCGCCAACATCTGGCGCGGCACCGCGTTCTCCATGATGGTCTACTCCGCGGCGCTCGCCGAGGTGCCGCCGGAGCTCACCGAGGCCGCGCAGCTCGACGGCGCGAACGGCCTGCAACGGCTCGCCTGGGTGACCCTGCCGGTCATCCGGCGCAGCATCTCGACCAACCTGATGCTCACCACCCTGCAGACCCTGTCCGTGTTCACGCTGATCTACGTCATGACCGGCGGGGGACCGGGCACGGACAGCTCGACGCTGCCGATCCTGGCCTACCAGGAGGCGTTCAAGTTCGCGCAGGTCGGCTACGGCACGGCCATCGCGACGGTGATGATCATCGTGGGCGGCGTCTTCTCCGTGGTGTACATCCGCGCACTCCGCCCGGAGGTGGACTGATGGCCGGCCAGATGACGGCGCCCGCCGTGACGACGAGACGTGGCACCACGGCCGGCCAGCTGGCAGGTCCGCGGCTCAAGGCGACCAAGCTGGTGGCGAACCTGGTGCTGCTCGTGATCGCCGTGCTGTTCGTGCTCCCGATGGCCTGGGTGGTGGTCGCGTCGTTCGACGCCGAGGCCACCCTGTCGTTCGGGCTGCCCGACGCTCTGACCGCGGACAACTTCGCCGCGATCATGACGCCGGAGCTGACCTGGCTGCCCTTGTGGAACGCGTTCGTGCTGTCCTTCGGCGCCGGGGCCATCACGGTGGTCGTCGCCGTGCTCGCCGCGTACCCGCTGTCGCGGTACCGCATGCGGTTCGGCAAGTACTTCCTGTACTCGGTGCTGTTCGGCACGTGCCTGCCGATCACGGCGATCATGGTCCCGGTGTACTCGCTGTTCGTGCAGCTCAACCTGCTGGACTCGCTGCCGGGGACCATCTTCTTCATGGCGGCCACGTCGTTGCCCATGGCCATCTGGATGACGAAGAACTTCATGGACTCGGTGCCGATCTCGCTGGAGGAGGCGGCCTGGACCGAGGGGGCGTCGGCCATGCAGGCGCTGCGCCAGGTGGTGCTGCCGCTCATGCGGCCGGGGATCGCCGTTGTGTTCATCTTCGTGTTCGTGCAGGCGTGGGGGAACTTCTTCGTCCCCTTCGTGCTGCTGCTCTCCCCGGAGAAGCAGCCGGCGGCCGTGAGCATCTTCGCGTTCTTCGGGCAGTACGGGAGTGTGGCGTACGGACAGCTCGCCGCGTACTCGCTGCTCTACGCCGCGCCAGTCCTCGGGCTGTACGTGCTGGTCACGAGGATCTCGGGCTCGGCGTTCGCGCTGGCGGGCGCGGTCAAGGGCTGACCCGCGAGCCGGGCGGTCGGCAATCCGTCAGGTGATCGGTAGTCCGAACTGCCGATCACCTGACGGATTGCCGACCACCCGCCCGGAGCAGTGGAGTCAGCGGAAGACGACCGTGCGGCGGCCGTCCAGGAGCACCCGGCGTTCGGCGTGCCAGCGGACGGCGCGGGCGAGCGTGCGCCGCTCGACGTCCTCGCCGATGCCCACCAGGTCCTCGACCGTGCGGGAGTGGTCCACGCGCTCGACGTCCTGCTCGATGATCGGGCCCTCGTCGAGGTCGCCGGTCACGTAGTGGGAGGTGGCGCCGATGATCTTCACGCCGCGGTCGTGGGCCTGCCGGTACGGCCCCGCGCCCTTGAACGACGGCAGGAACGAGTGGTGGATGTTGATGATCCGCCCGCTGAGGTCGCGGCACAGCTCGTCGGACAGGATCTGCATGTAGCGGGCCAGCACCACCACCTCGACGTCCAGCTCCTTGACCAGCCCGCGGAGCGTGGCCTCCGCCTCGGCCTTGGTGTCCTTGGTGACCGGGACGTGGTGGAACGGCTTGCCGTAGAACGTGGCGATGTCCTCGAGGTCGCGGTGGTTGCCCACCACGCCCACGACGTCGATGGGCATGCGCTGCGACCGCTCGCGGTACAGCAGGTCGACGAGGCAGTGCGCGGCCTTCGACACCATGACCAGCGTGCGGATCCGCCGGCCGACGACGTCGAGCGTCCACGTCATCTCGAACCGCCCCGCCACCTGCGTCATCGCGGTGGTGAGCTCGTCGCGGGACGCCGTCGACTCGACCTGCACGCGCATGAAGAACAGCCCCGACGCCGGATCGCCGAACTGCTGCGACTCGGTGATGTTGCCGCCGTGCTCGGCGAGCATTCCCGCCACCGCGTGGACGATTCCAGGCTGGTCCGGGCAGGACAGGGTGAGGATCCAGTGGGTGGCTTCGGTCGCGGCGTTCATGCGGGCAGGCTAACCCGCCGCGACGGCTGGCCCCTCCCGGGGCTCGAGCTCCCTGCGCATCACCCAGCGCCGCCGGCCACCGCTCACGCCTCCGGTCTCCGCCGCGCGGTGGAAGCCCGCGGCCTCGAACAACCGCACCGACCCGACGTAGCCGCTGATCACGTCCACGCGGTCCGGCCCGGAATCGGCCGGGTAGCCCTCGACCACCTCGGCGCCGTGCGCCCTGGCGTGCTCCACCGCCCCGGCGAGCAGGTGGTGCATGAGCCCACGCCTGCGGTACCCGGCGCGGACGACGAAGCACACCGCCACCCAGGCGTCACGCTCGTCGACGAACGGGATGGTGCGGCTGTTCATGAGCCTGCGGTAGGTGGACCGGGGCGCTATCGAGCACCAGCCCGCCACGACGTCGTCCACGTAGACGAGCACGCCCGGGCCGGGGTCGGTGGCGCAGAGGTCCTGCATGTAGCCGGGGCGCTCCTCTGCCGGGACGCGGCTGTCGCGGTAGCTCATGCACCAGCAGCCCTTGCCGCCAGGCTTCTTGACCCCCACCACCTCGTAGAAGTCGTCGTACCGCCCGACGGCCGGCCGCACCTCGATGTGCTCCCCGGCTTCTGCCCGCTCCTGGGTTCCCTGGTTGCCCATGCCCGCAATCTAACCGGGGTCACCGACACGCACCGTCCGCACCACGAGCCCGCGTCGACCGGTGTGCGCGACCTCTGACACCATGGCCCCATGAGCAACTCCACCACGACGATCGCGCTGGTCGAGGACGACCATGCGGGCGAGCTTCTCACGCTGCGGCGCGCCGCGTTCGTGACCGAGGCCCAGCTGTACGACGACCCGCACATCCCGCCCCTGACCCAGACCCTCGCGGAGCTGCGGGACGACCTGGCGCGCGACGACGTGGTGACGATCGGCGCGTGGGAGGGCCACCGGATGATCGGCTCGGTACGCGTCGAGATCGAGGGCGAGAAGGCGACGCTCGGCCGCCTCGCCGTGGCCCCGGACAAGCAGGCCCGCGGCATCGGCACCGAGATGCTCTTCGCGGTGCTCCCGTACCTGCCGGAGCAGACCAAGGAGATCTGGGTCTTCACCGGCAAGGACTCCAAGCAGAACCTCGCGATGTACACGAAGCACGGCTACGAGGAGCAGTACGACAAGGCGGCCGGCGACCTGACGTACACCTACCTGCGACGGGTGCTCGGCGCCGCGGGCGCGCAGAACGTGTCGCAGGACGGCTGACGGTCGGTACCCCCAGGCCTGGGTCGGTACCCCCAGGCGTGGGTCAGTACCCCCAGGCGTGGAAGGACTCGATCTCCATCCACGCGTCGAATCGCGGGCTCTCGCGGTCCGGGTACGGCTTGCCCGTGTAGTGCGTGGAGAGCCGGTCGATGCCGGCGAGGTCCTCGTCGGGCGTGATCGTCACGCGGCCCCTGAGGCTGACGTGGCGGTACCAGCTGTCGCCGTCGAGCACCGTGAGCGAGACGCGCGGGTCCGCCCGTAGGTGGTCCAGGCGCTTGCGGGTGCCGTCGAGGTTGAGCAGCACCCGGCCGTCGTCGTACAGGTACCAGGTGGCCACCGACACGGGCGCGCCGTCGGGCCGCACGGTCGCCATGACGGCGGGGTTCGCGCGTTCGAGGATCCGTGCGAACTTCTCCGGGACAGGGGGCGTTGCCATGTGTGCTCCTTCGGACGCGGACGGTCCGAGCAGCCAATCAGGTATCGAGGTCCAGGCCAAGTACGTCGAGCGACCGGAGCAGCCCGCCCCGGCGCCCGCGGTTGTGGTCCGCCTGGTCGAGGGCACGGCGAGCGGCCCGGACGGCCGCCGTGGCCACCGGCTCCGGCGGGAACGGCACCGGCGTCCGCCGCACCATCGCCAGCGCCGCGCGCTCGGTCGTGGGGCAGCCGTCGACGGCGTCGAGCCGGTCCAGCATGACCTGCGCGGCGAAGTGGCTGCCGGCGACGCCGCAGCTGCCGAGACCTGCCGTGTGCTGCACCCGGCCGCCCGCCGCCTGGCCGAAGAGCCCGCCGGACCGGGTGGACAGGTCGGCCACCCCCGACCACCGGTGCGTCAGCCGGATGCCCTCGAGCTGCGGGAACGTGGTCAGGAGGTGCTCTGCCAGCCGCCGGTACGGCTCCTGACCGCCGAACACGATCCGGTGGTCGGCGGTCAGCCGGTAGTGGTGGGTCCGGTTCGCCAGGTCGGCCAGGCCCTGCCGCCCGCGCCAGCCGATCGCCCCCAGCAGCTCGGCGGACAGCGGTTCCGTCGCGACCATGTCGGCGCGGGCGGGCACGGTGTGGCGGCGGTAGCGCCGCAGCAGGGACGGGAGCGCGCTGGTCCCGAGGAGCACGCGGCCGGCGAGGACGCGTGCCTCCCCGGCGGGCGACGCCGTTCGCAGTACGACGGCGGTGCCCGCACCGCGGCCGGCCAGGGTGAGCCCGGTCACCCGGGTCTGCTGGAAGACCTCGACGCCCAGCTCGCTCGCGGCGCGGGCCAGCTCGGTGGCCAGGAGCGCGGGATGCACCAGGGCTGCGTCGTCGGGCCGCACGAGGCCGGCCTCATAGGTCGGGCTCGCGATCTCCGCCCGCAGCTTCGCGCGGTCGAGGAACGTGTGGGGCGCACCGGTGCGGGCGGCCCGCGCGGCGGCGTCCTGCAGCCAGTCGATCTGGTGCGGCTCGATCGCGAGGTCGATGGTGCCGGTGCGTTCCCACTGGCAGTCGAGGCCCAGATGGTCCACCGCCGACCCGATGGCCGTGAGGTTCTCCCGGCCGAGCCGTGCCAGGGTGTCGGGGTCGTCGGGCGGGCCGCCGCGGTGGCGCACGAGGCGCGCCCCGCAGAACCCGGCGTTGCGCCCGGATGCCGCCCACCCCACCGAACGGCCCTCGAGCAGCACCACCCGTGCCGCGGGGTGCCGCTGCTTCGCCAGCAGCGCCGACCACAGGCCGGTGTACCCGCCGCCGACCACCGCGATGTCCGCCCGGGCCGGCGCCGTCAGCGCGGGGTAACCGGTGCGCCCGTCCACGTCGTCGAGCCAGAGCACCCCGTGGCGCGTCTCGCCGAGGGCGTGGTCGACGACGGACCGCGCCGGGACGTTGCGCTCGAAGACGGTCTGCTGGAGACGGGACATGCCGCGAATCTAGCCAACGCGCGGTGACCGCTGGTTTCCGCCGGGTGAGCGGCAGATGACGGTGCAGGTCACGCGCCCAGGCAGATCGTCTCGTAGCTGCGCTGGGCGTCGAAGCCGAGCTCGATCTTGTCGGCGGTCCCCTCGGGGCACTTGCTGCCGCCGATGGTGAGGCCGACGACCTCGCGCGTGCCGTCCTCGGCGCACTTCGCCTCACGCCCGTCCCCGTCCACGCAGTCGCCCGAGACGAGCTGGCCGCCGCCCATCCCGGGATCGCCCGGGTGGTCGTCCGACAGGTTGCGGGCGCACACTGCCTGGGTCACCCCGCCCGCCTTGCCGTCCTTCTGGAAGATCACGTCGGTACCGGTGGGGCAGTGTGCCTGTCCCACGGACACCGCGTCCTGGATGTCGAGGACGGTGACGGTGGCCTCGGCGTCGTCGCAGGCCAGTGGGCGGTAGGTGTCCGTGGCGGCGCCGGCGTCCTCGGCCGTCGGGTCCGGTCCGGCGCACGCGTCGACGGCCCAGAGCGCGGTGGCCTCCTCGGTGGCGTCGGGCCCGAAGAAGTGGAAGCCGACGGCTCCGATGACGCCCGCCGCGACGAGGAACGCGACGACGGACCAGATCCAGTCCCGTCGGCCGCTGTTCCGGCGCCCGCCGTCGTCGTTCCCGGAGTGCCCGGCCGGCTGCCCGCCGAGGTCGGGCGGCATCCGATGGGCGCCGGAGCGAGTGGGGAGCTGGCCGGACTGCGGCCGGTCGGCCGCCGCCGAGCCCGGCGGAGGCTGGTTCGTGCGGAAGGGGCCGGGCTGTGGGCGTCCGCTCGGCTGGAACTGGCCGGAGCCGCGTTGGTGTTCCGGAACACCTGCGTCCGGTGACACGGGGTAGGACATGGGCGGCACCATAGCGATGTACGGGTGAATCGCGAAAGGGTCTCAAGTACTTTCGGTGCAATCACGCGCCTCGCGGTCCGCGACGCCGTCGTCGGGCGGTCGTGGGGAACCGGTTCCGACCGCCGCTGCTACGATCTTCGGGTCGCGACTGGCGTCAGGTGGATCACCACCGGGGAGCGACGAGTCATGCTGACGACGGGTCGTTCGCCTGGGCCCCGGGTCACCTCGTGATGGGTGTGCGCCCGGGCAGGATGTCGCGGCGCGTGTGCCCTCCACCGCCGTCCGACTATCCCCGTCCCGCATGAATCGAGGAGCTATGAGCGCATCGACTCCCGACCCGCTCGCGACCCCGCTCGCTGAGCTCGACCCCGAGATCGCCGCCGTCCTGGACGGAGAGCTGACCCGCCAGCGCGACACGCTCGAGATGATCGCGTCCGAGAACTTCGTGCCGCGCGCCGTCCTGGAGGCCCAGGGCTCGGTCCTGACCAACAAGTACGCGGAGGGCTACCCGGGCCGCCGCTACTACGGTGGCTGCGAGCAGGTGGACATCGCGGAGAACCTCGCGATCGCCCGTGCCAAGGACCTGTTCGGCGCCGAGTACGCCAACGTGCAGCCGCACTCCGGCGCCCAGGCCAACGCGGCAGTGCTGCACGCCCTGATCAACGCGGGCGACAAGATCCTCGGCCTCGAGCTGGCCCACGGCGGCCACCTCACGCACGGCATGAAGATCAACTTCAGCGGCAAGCTGTACGACGTCGGCTCCTACGGGGTGGACCCGCAGTCCTACCGCATCGAGATGGACGAGGTGCGCAAGAAGGCGCTGGAGCACCGGCCCGATGTCATCATCGCCGGCTGGTCCGCCTACCCGCGCCAGCTCGACTTCGCCGCCTTCCGCGAGGTCGCCGACGAGGTGGGTGCCAAGCTGTGGGTCGACATGGCGCACTTCGCCGGGCTCGTGGCGGCAGGGCTGCACCCGTCCCCGGTGCCGCACGCCGACGTCGTCTCCTCGACGGTGCACAAGACGATCGGCGGGCCGCGCTCCGGCTTCATCCTCGCCAAGGACGAGTACGCCAAGAAGATCAACTCCGCGGTGTTCCCCGGCCAGCAGGGCGGGCCCCTCATGCACGTGATCGCGGCCAAGGCTGTCGCGTTCAAGGTCGCGGGCACCGAGGCGTTCAAGGACCGCCAGGAGCGCACGCTGCGGGGTGCCTCGATCATCGCGGAGCGCCTCTCCCAGCCCGACGTGGCGGCGGCGGGCGTGTCCGTGCTGACCGGCGGCACCGACGTGCACCTGGTGCTCGTGGATCTGCGCCACTCCGACCTCGACGGTCAGCAGGCGGAGGACCTCCTGCACGACGCCGGGATCACCGTGAACCGCAACGCCGTCCCGTTCGACCCGCGCCCGCCGCGTGTCACCTCGGGCCTGCGGATCGGCACGCCGGCGCTCGCCACGCGCGGGTTCGGCGACGCCGAGTTCACCGAGGTCGCGGACATCATCGCGACGGCCCTCAAGCAGGGCGCGGGAACGGACGTCGAGGCCCTCTCGACCCGGGTCGCAGCCCTCACGGCCAACTTCCCGCTCTACCCGGGTCTCTAACCACACCCCACGCTGAGTGCTGGATATTCGCCCCTGGATCGCCGCTGGCAGGGCGAATGTCCAGCACTCAACGAGAGAGGACGACATGACGGCTCAGATTCTGGACGGGAAGGCTGTCGCCTCGGCCATCAAGGGCGAGCTGAAGGAGCGGGTCGCCGCGCTGCGTGAGCGCGGGGTCGTACCCGGCCTCGGCACGCTCCTGGTCGGCGACGACCCCGGGTCGCAGTGGTACGTGGCGGGCAAGCACCGCGACTGCGCCGAGGTGGGTATCGAGTCGATCCGGGAGGACCTCCCGGCCGACGCCACGCAGGAGGACATCGAGGCGGCGGTCCGCCGGCTGAACGAGGACCCGGCCTGCACCGGGTACATCGTCCAGCTGCCCCTGCCGAAGGGCATCGACACCAACCGGGTGCTCGAGCTCGTCGACCCCGACAAGGACGCCGACGGCCTGCACCCGACCAACCTCGGACGCCTGGTGCTGCGGGTCAACGAAGAGGTCACCTCCTCGTTGCCCTGCACGCCGCGCGGCATCATCGAGCTGGTGGAGCGGCACGGCATCAAGCTCGCGGGCAAGGAGATCGTGGTGCTGGGCCGCGGCGTCACCGTGGGCCGCCCGATCGGCCTGCTGCTCACGCGGCGTGCGGTGAACGCCACGGTCACCCTCACGCACACCGGCACCCAGGACCTCGCGGCCCTGGTCCGGCGGGCCGACGTCGTCGTGGCCGCCGCGGGCGTCAAGGGCATCGTCTCCGGCGACATGGTCAAGCCGGGCGCGGTGCTGATCGATGTCGGCGTCTCGCGCGAGACCGATCCGGAGACGGGTAAGTCGCGCGTGGTGGGCGACGTGTCACCCGAGGCGGCCGAGATCGCCGGCTGGGTGTCGCCCAACCCGGGCGGCGTCGGCCCGATGACGCGGGCGATGCTGCTGGCCAACGTGGTGGAGTCGGCGGAGCGGACGCTCGCGGGCTGAGCGGCCCGGAGGACTGGGCGCTCGATCCGCCGAACGGAGGAGTAGTCGCTCGGTCCGCCCTCATCAGGCGACCGAGCCTGAGTTCGGCGGATCGAGCGACTGCTCCTCCGTTCAGCCATCAGGGCTCCGGCCGATGAGTTCGCGGAGGCCGGGGGGTCGGAGGAGGTGAAGGGGCCGTTGGCGCCCACCGATCAACCCAGGAGCAAGCCATGGTTACCGTGCGACCACACCTCTGGTTCGGCAACGACAAGGCCGGCGAGGCTGCCGCCTTCTACGCCGAGCACATCCCGAACTCGTCCGTCGACACGGTGCTCAAGGCGCCCGAGGGTGTCCCGGGTGCGCAGCCGGGCGCGGACTTCGTCGTGGAGTTCACCGTGGCGGGCATGGCGGTCATCGGGCTGAACGCCGGGCCAGAGCTCAACCTCGACGAGGCCTTCTCGTTCTACCTGCGGGTGGAGGGTCAGGAGGAGGTCGACCACTACTGGGACATCCTGACCGCCGACGGCGGAGCGCCCGGCCCCTGCGGCTGGTGCAAGGACAAGTTCGGCGTCTCGTGGCAGGTCATCCCGAAGGAGCTCGAGGAGCTCTGCGGCACCTACTCGACACCGGCCGAGATCGCCACGATGAACGCGATGCTCAAGATGGGCAAGATCGACGTGGCCGCGCTCCAGGCGGCGCACGACGCCGCGTAGGTCGCTCACGTTCCCCGTGCCCGTTGCCGGTCCCGTCCGCGCCGTGCGGGGCGTGGCGGGACCGGCGGGACGGGTCAGCGCGCGGTGGACCGCGCGGCCTCGAGGATCACGTTGGTCACGGACTCCGGCCGGGAGACCGTCACGGCGTGCGAGGCGTCGACCTCGACGAGCGTGGCGGCCGCTCGCTCGGCCATGAAGCGCGAGAGCTCCGCGGGGACGGCCAGGTCCTTCGTGGCGGAGAGCACCCACGAGGGGATCGACCTCCAGGCCGCGGCGCCGGCCTGGGCCTCGAAGGCGGCGAGCCCGAGCGGACGCTGCGTGGCCGCCATGTGCTCCGCCGTGGTCGCGTCGACGTCGCCCGCGAACAGCTCGTGGAACTGCGCCGGGTCGATGTAGAGCTCCGTGGCCGTCTTGCCCTCGGGCGTGGTGTACGGGAACGGCTGCGCCGCGCCACCGAGCTTGGCCCCGGGGAACTTCTCGACGAGATCGACGAGGCTCTCGCCGGGCTCCGCGAGGAAGCTCGCGACGTAGACCAGGGCGGTCACGTCCGGGTTGCCCTCGGCCGCGTGGCTCATGACGTGTCCGCCGTAGGAGTGGCCGGCGATGACGACGGGTCCGTCGATCGTGTTCAACACGTCACGCAGGTACTGCGCGTCCTGCTCCAGGTCGCGGAGCGGGTTGGCGACCGCGATCACGCGGTGGCCGGCCTCGCGAAGCGCCGTGATCGAGCCGTTCCAGCTCGACGAGTCGGCGTAGGCGCCGTGGACCAGGACGATGGTCTGCTTCGTGGCGGTGGTGTTCATGATGCCCTCTCTCGGATCGGTCCTGCTTCGTCGAGGACTTGTGTCCTCGCCCCCCGCGCAACGCATTGTGAATGCAATATATTGCATGTCGCCCGCGAGAGCGAGGGTGAACCCAGGCGCAGCAGCGGTGCGGAGCGCGTGACCGGCCCGTGTCGGAGGCTCCGGTTAGGCTTCCCCGGTGCCCCTGATCGTCGCCACCGCCAACGTCAACGGGATCCGCGCGGCAGTCCGCCGCGGTATGGAGTCCTGGATCACCACCCGAACCCCGGACGTGCTGCTGCTGCAGGAGGTCCGCGCCCCCGACGCTCTCGTCCGTGAGCTGCTCGACGGCTGGCACGTCGCGCACGCCGAGAGCGAGGTCAAGGGCCGGGCCGGGGTGCTGGTCGCGTCCCGCCTGCCGCTCGGCGAGGTCCGTACCGGTCTCGCCGCGCACGGTCCCGCCGGCGCGGTCGAGGAGGGCCCCGACACGGGCCGCTGGGTCGAGGCCGACGTCGAGCTGCCGGGCGGTGGCACGTTCACCGCCGTCTCCGCCTACCTGCACTCCGGTTCCACCAACCCGGGGCAGGAGCACACGATGGTGGCCAAGTACGCCTACCTGGAGAAGGTGACGGCGCGCCTGGCCGAGCTCTCCGCGGCCCCTGCCCCCGCTCTGGTGGCCGGCGACCTCAACATCGCCCACCAGAACGTGGACATCAAGAACTGGAAGGGCAACGTCAGGAGCGCGGGTTTCCTCCCCGAGGAGCGTGCCTACGTGACGCGGTGGCTCGACGACCACGGGTGGACCGACCTGGGCCGCACCCACGGCGGCGACGGCCCCGGACCGTACACGTGGTGGTCGTGGCGCGGCAAGGCGTACGACAACGACTCCGGCTGGCGCATCGACTACCAGCTCGCCAACCCGTCGCTCGCCGGTGCGTGCCGCAAGATCGAGGTGGACCGTGCGCCCACCTACGCCGAGCGCTGGAGCGACCACGCCCCGGTCGTGGCCACGTACGAGCTCTGACCGACCCGATCCGTCCTCGTCGCACTCGACGAGGACGGATGGGGATCAGTAGCGGATCGCGTCGATGACCTTGACGCGGACCGCGTAGATCGCGGGGATCAGGCCGGCCAGGGCGCCGATGCCGACGGCGCACGCCATGCCCACCAGGGCCGCGTCGAACGGGAAGCCGGGCAGGTCGTCGATCGGGCGGCCGAAGATGCGGTCGATCGGGATGTTCTTGATGATCGCCACGGCGACCACCACACCGACCACGCCGGCCACGGTGGTGGCGACCACCGACTCCATGAGCACGCCGAAGAACACCCGCCCGCTCGTGGCGCCGAACGACCGGCGGATGCCGATCTCCCGGATCCGGTAGCGCACCGTGACCAGCGCGATGTTGAGCAGCCCGAGCCCGCCCAGCAGCAGCGCGAACCCACCGACACCGAGCACGAGGTACTGGAGCACGCGGTCGATCACGAGGTCGTCGCCCTGCGGCGGCTGCACGTCGAACGGCACGCCTGCCGCCGCCAGGTCACGTGGCAGCACCGCGGCGAACTGGTCGGCGAGCTCCGGCGGCACCCAGAACCGGTACGCGTCGGCCATCACCCGGTCCGGGAACCAGTGCGTCGCCTGGTCGAACAGCATGAGCGCACGCGGCCCCTCGTCGGTCCACTGCACGGGCACCTCACCGATCACGGTCGCGGCCACCGGGGTCTCGCCCTCCAGCACGACGGTCGGGTGCGTCGTGGCGGAGGCGCCGTCCGCGTACGCGTCGAGGAAGGCTTGGTTGACCACGAGCACCGGAGCCAGCCGCTCCGTGTCGGTCTCGCTGAACCAGCGCCCCTCCTCCATGTCCTGCCGGGTGATGGTGCCGTTGTCGACGTCGACGGCCGACCACTCGACGTACTCGCCCGCCTGGCTGCCGCGCACCTTGACGTCGACGGACCCCTGCACGGAGTAGTACGAGATGTCGTGCCGCTCGGCGACCCCGTCGACGAGCGCGTCCACCTCCGCGGGCGACATGTTCCCGTTGCCCATGGACCAGGCCTGGAGGGTGGTGTCCCGGCCGGACATGCGCTCGGTCTGCTCCTGCATGGCCTGGCCGACCATCGTCACGGACGCCGTGATCCCGGTGATCGCGGTGACCGCGCAGGCCACGCCGATGAGCGCGAGCAGCACCCGTACCCGGTGGATCCGCAGCTCGTCCCAGGCCTCGATGATCGCTCCGACGACGCCGGTCATGCGGTCAGCCTCGCCGTCTCGGACACCGCGACGGTGGCGGTGGCCGCGTTCTCGGCCACCTCGGCAGGTGCGTCGAGGTGGATCGGGACCAGGACGCCGTCGGCCAGCCGGAACTGGCGGTCGGCGCGGGCCGCGATCGCCAGGTCGTGCGTGATGGTGACGAGTGCCGACCCGGTCTCGCTCGCCGCGTCGTCCAGCAGGGTCATGATGGCCTGGCCGGTCTCGACGTCGAGGGCGCCCGTCGGCTCGTCGGCCAGGATGACGCGTGGCCCGCGCACGAGGGCGCGGGCGATGGCGACGCGCTGCTGCTCGCCGCCGGAGAGCTTCTCCGGCCGGGTGTCGAGCCGCTCACCCAGGCCGACCCGCTCGAGCGACCGCGTGGCCAGCCGCGTACGGCTCCAGAACTGCTTGCCGCGTGCGTACAGCAGCGGCGCGGCGACGTTCTCGAGAGCCGTGCGGCCCTGCAGCAGGTTGAACTGCTGGAACACGAAACCGAAGTCGTCGCCCCTGCGCCGGGCGAGCGCCCTGCTGCGCAGGCGGCCCACGGGCTCGCCCTCCAGCAGGTACTCGCCGGACGTGGGGGAGTCGAGCAGGCCGAGGATGTTCAGCAGGGTGGACTTGCCGGTGCCGGAGCGGCCGACGATCGCCACGTGCTCACCCGGGCCGACCGTCAGGTCGACGCCGCGGAGGATCTCGAGGGTGCTGCCGTTCGGCAGCTCGACGTGCCGGGTGACGCCCTGCAGGTCAACGAGCGGGATGGCCGTCATCCGAAGCACTCCTCCTCGAACGCCTGCATCGTCTCGATGTCGCCGCTCATCGAGGCCTCGTCGTAGGCGGTCATGTCTTCGCAGTCGATGCCGCCCTCGGTGCCGTCGTCGACCGGGATGAACTCGAGGATCTGCTCGCCGGGCCTCAGCCCCTTGGTGATCTCCACCTGCAGGCCGTCGGTCAGGCCGAGGGTGACCTCGCGTTCCTTCGGCTCGGCGCCCTCCTTGGCGACGGTCCAGACCTTGCCGGTCTGCGAGGTGCCGAGCACCGCGCTGATCGGCACCACGACGACGTCCTTCGCGTTGCCGTTGGTGATCTCGATCTCCCCGCCGAGGCCGGGGAACGCCTTGATCTTGGTCGGGATGGAGCAGCGGACGGCGCCGGTGGCGGTCTCCGTCGACGCCTCCATCGCCTCGTCGCCCGCGCCGCCCCCGCCGGCAGGCGCCTCGCCGATGGTGAGCCCCGTGCAGGTGAAGGGCGCGGGGCCGCCCTTGAGCGTCACCTGGGCCTTCCCGGTCGCTCCGACGAGCCGGTACTGCTGGTCGGCCGTGAGCGTGCCCGAGACGGACAGCGTGCCCGGGGAGACCGTGCCGATGACCTCGCCCACGGTGACCGCCTGGTCCTTGAGCACCGTGACGTCGACGGTGCCGTCGACGGGCGCGAGGGCCGAGGTCCAGGTGACCTCGGGCTCCTGCTCGGTGACGGTCTCCTCGCCGGTCTCCTCGTCGACCTCGACGACGGGCTCGACGGGCTCCTCGGTCTTGATCCACAGGACGCGGCTGTCCTTGCCGACCTCGGCGTCGTCGACCTGGATCTCCGCGATCACGCCGTCCGCGGTGGCCTTCAGCTCCACGGGCGGGTCGGCGACCACGGAGGCGGGCACCGTCACCGCGTTCGTGACGGAGCCCTTCTCGACGGCGATGACCGACTCGGTGATCTCGCCGGTGGGCTGGAGCGCGTCCGGCGGGTCGAGCTCGGCCCCCTTGAGGGCGAGCGCGACGAGCGCCGCGGCGATCACCGCCCAGATGATGATCCGGGCGGTGGGGAAGACGTACTGGCGGACGGCACCCATGTGGGCTCCTCGCGGCGGGGACATTGGGAGTCGGTGGACAGGCGGCCCGGCGGACATTAGCGCAGGTCGGCGCCCGGACGGGATGAAAATGCTGGGTGAAGCCAAGACTTTGCGCGCAGCGGGCGACACGCTGGGGGACGCCCTGCTGTCGCGCGAGCCACACTACTATGCAATACGCGATACCGGTGTCAGAAGCGGGGTCTCGGGCGTGATCGTTGCGCCTGTGCTTCCAGCTCAGGCGCAACGATCACGCCCACGACAAGGCGTGGCTAGGCCGCCGGGGCGGACGGCGGGGCCAGCAGGAACGCCGGGGCGGCCAGGCCGGCGTCGGCGAAGGCGCCCGCGACCGCCGGGGCGACCGTGTCGACGTCGGGCAGGCGCACCAGCGCGATGGCGCTGCCGCCGAACCCGCCACCCGTCATGCGCGCGCCGAGCGCGCCCGCCGCCATGGCGGTGTCGACCACGAGGTCGAGCTCCCGGCAGGAGACCTCGTAGTCGTCACGCAGGGAGGCGTGCGACGCGAGCAGGAACGGGCCGACGTCGGCAGCGCGTCCCTCCCGTACGAGGTCGGCGAAGCGCGCGGTGCGGTCGATCTCGGACACCACGTGCCGCACGCGACGACGCAGCACGCCGTCGGGATCGTGCGGCTCGAGCTCGGTCAGCGCCCGCTCGATACCCATGCCACCGAGCGTCGGCGCGATGTCGCGGAGGGATTCGAGCCCGAGCAGCTCAGCGGCCTGCTCGCACGACGCGCGGCGCGCGCCGTACTCGCCGTCGACGTGCGAGTGCTCCGCCTTGGTGTCGACCACCAGCAGCGTGAGACCGGCGGTCGCCAGGTCGAACGGCACGGGCACCCCGGACTCGAGCGGCTTCAGCCCCGGACGGAAGTCGAGCAGGAGCGCGTGCCCCTCCCGGCAGCGCAGCGACGCCGACTGGTCGAGCCCGCCGGTGGGCGCGCCCGCGATCTCGTTCTCCGCGCGGCGGCTGGCGTCGACCAGCTCGGCGCGGCCGGCGTCGGACGCCGCGAGGCCGAGCCCCGCCACCGCGTCCAGGGCCACGGCGGCGGCCGCCTCGAGGGCCGCCGACGAGCTCAGCCCTGCCCCGAACGGCACGCACGAGTCGACGGCGGCGTCGAAACCGCCGACCTTGTGGCCCGCCTCGGCCAGGGCCCAGGCAACGCCCGCCACGTAGGTGCCCCAGCCCTGCACGGCGCCGGGGGCGACGTCGGACAGACGCGCCTCCCACACCCCCTCGGCCTGCGCCGAGACCAGCCGGACCTGGTCGTCCTCGCGCGGCCGCAGCGCGATGTAGGTGCGGTGCGGCAGCGCCGTGGGGAGGCAGAGCCCGGCGTTGTAGTCGGTGTGCTCGCCGATGAGGTTGACCCGGCCGGGGGCGGACCAGACACCCTCGGGCGAGCCGTCGAACGAACGGGTGAAGAGCTCGTCGACCCGGCGCGCGCCCTCTTCGGCGGTCCAGGCTTCGAGCCACTGCGGTTCAGTCATGGGGAACATTGTCTCTCGACGTCAGCGGTTGGTGGTGCGCAGCACCCGGACCTCGCCGGCCGGGATGTCGGCGCCGCCCGAGACCGTATCGCCGGTGAGCAGGTCCGTGGCGGACGTGTCCAGGGCGAGCTTCACGGCGTCCTCCGTGTGGTTGATCGCCACCGTGTACTCCGCTGCATCCCCGGTGCGGCGCACCACCTCCAGTCCCTCCACGATGCCCGACGGCGCCAGGCCGGCGCTCGCGTACACGTCGGCCATGAGCGTGGCCAGGGCGTCGACGTCCAGGCTCGTCGACACGTACCAGCCGGTACCCGCGCCGTGGCGGTGCCGCGTGATCGCGGCGCCGCCCGGCTTGGGTCCGTCGGCATAGGTGCCGACGGGCTCCGCCCCGGCGAGCACCAGGTCGTCGGCCCAGACCGTGCCGGTGAGATCCGTGGTGTCGGTGCTCGCGCCGCCGGCTCCCGCGGCCCCCGCCCGGTACGTGACGGTCAGCGCGTCGCCGTCGCGCAGCGGCAGGAACTCCTCGACCCACACGCCGAGCGCGTCGCGCAGCGGGGCCATGAAGCCGCCGGGGTGCACGGCGTCGTGCTCGTCCACGATCCCGCTGAAGTAGCTGACCAGCAGCGTGCCACCGGCCTCGACGAACGCGGTGAGGTTGGCGGCCGCCTCCGCCGTGAGCAGGTACGACGCCGGGGCGACGACGAGCCGGTACCCCGACAGGCCCTGGCTGGGCCGCACCAGGTCGACGGTGTGGCCGTCCCGCCACAGGCGGTCGTAGTAGGTGTCGACGCGCTCGCGGTGGCGGGTGCCTTCGCTGGGCCGGTGCTCCAGGTCCTGTGCCCAGAACGACTCGTAGTCCCACAGCAGGGCTACGTCGGCGCGCACCCTGGAGCCGCGCAGCTCGGCCAACCGGCCGAGGTTCGAGCCCAGCTCGGTGACCTCGCGCCACACGCGGGAACCCGTGCCCGCGTGGGGCAGCATCGCGGAGTGGAACTTCTCCGCACCCGAGCGCGAGGCGCGCCACTGGAAGAACATGACCGAGTCGGCGCCGCGGCCCAGGTGTGAGAACGAGTTGCGGGCCAGCTCGCCGGGCCGCTTGGCCACGTTGCGCGGCTGCCAGTTCACGGCCGACGTCGAGTGCTCCAGCAGCAGCCACGGCTTGCCGCCGGCGACGGACCGGGTCAGGTCGGCCGCCATCGCGAGCCCCACGTGGGCGCGGGGGTTCGCGGCCTCCAGGTAGTGGTCGTTCGAGACGATGTCCACCTCCTTGGCCCAGGCGAACAGGTCGGTGGTCAGGTTGGTGCCCGCCATGAAGTTCGTGGTGACCGGCGCGGTGGAGTGCGCACGGATCGCGTCCCGCTCGGCCACGAAGCAGGCGCGCAGTGCGGCGTCGGAGAACCGTGCGAAGTCGAGCTGCTGCGCCGGGTTGACCGACGTCGGCGCGGCGGCCGGTACCTGCACGTGCTCCCAGTCGGCGTAGTGCTGACCCCAGAACGCGGTGCCCCAGGCGTCGTTCAGCGCCTCGAGCGAGCCGTACCGGTCGCGCAGCCACTCACGGAACGCCCGCTGGGCGTGCACGGAGTGGTCGAGCGTGACCGGCGCGCCGTACTCGTTGTGCACGTGCCACCCCACCACTGCCGGGTGGGTGCCGTACCGCTCGGCGAGCCGCGTGGTGATGCGCAGTGCCGCCGCCCGGTACGCGGGCGCCGTGGGGGCCATGAGTCCCCGGCTGCCCGGGCCCATCGGGGTGCCGTTCCGGTCGACCACCCGGGCGTCCGGGTGTGCGGCGAAGAGCCACGCCGGCGGCGCCGCGGTGGGCGTGGCGAGCAGGATCCGGACCCCGCCGTCGTGCAGCAGGCCGATCACCCGGTCCAGCCAGGCGAAGTCGAGCTCGTTCTCGTGCGGCTCCAGCAGCGCCCAGCTGAAGATGCCGAGGCTGACGAGGTTGACACCCGCCTCGTTCATCAGCTGGACGTCCTGGGCCCAGACCTCCTCCGGCCACTGCTCCGGGTTGTAGTCGCCGCCGTAGCTGATCTGCTCGACGCCGGTCAGCCACCCGTCGTACTGCGGTCCGGGGGCGAAGGTCTGGGTCTCAGGCATGAAGGATCCTCTCAGGAGTCGTCGGTGCGCCGGCCGGTGCGGCCCGGCCCGCGACGACGCTCGCGACGGGTGCTGTGCGTCATGCGGACTTCCTTGTCCAGGTCGGGAGCATTCGGCCGGCTGCCGGGACAACGTTATGTCCTGGAGGCGCGGGTGGGAATACGCTTCCCGGCGTTGGCCGGGCCGCGTGCTGTCGGGTGTTGCCTCCGGCTCGGGTGGATCGGCGCGGCTGATCCGGTCCATTGCCTCGGCGCGGCATCGAGATCGGTCACTTGGTGCGAGATCGGTCCATCAACCGACCGATCTCGGGTCAACGGACCGATCTCGTCCGGTGGTGGTGTGCGTCGGACCGAATCCGCAGCCGTCCGACGCAGCGGCAGCGCCCGCCCGCATCGGTAGTACCGGCTTACGCCCGCCGGAGATTCGCCTCGGGCAGATTCACGTGGTCCCCGCCGTCTGTATGCGGTTGCGTAGGGCCATGCGAATCCTGGTTCTCGGTGGAACGGTCTTCCTGTCCCGTGCGGTCGCGGAGGCCGCGCTCACCCACGGCCACGACGTCACGTGCGCTGCCCGCGGCGTGAGCGGCACGGTGCCTGACGGCGCCACGCTCGTCCGCTGGGATCGCTCCGAGGCGGTGCCGTCGGAACTGGCGGATGCCCGCTTCGACGCCGTCGTCGACGTCTCTCGTGTCCCGTCGCACGTGCGCGGTGCGGTGGCTGCCTTTCCGGACGCGCACTGGACGTTCGTGTCGACCGTCAACGTCTACGCGGACACCACCACCGTGGGCGGCACGCCCGAGACGCTCGCCCTGCTCGACCCCATCGAGACCGACGAGGACCCGTTTGCCGGGCCGGAGACGTACGGCGCCATGAAGGTGGCGTGCGAGAGCCTGGTCCGGTCCGGTGCCGCGGCGGCGCTCGTGATCCGGCCGGGTCTGATCGTCGGCCCGGGAGACCCGAGCGGCCGGTTCGCCTACTGGCCGGCCCGCTTCGCGGACGCCGCGAGGGACGGCCTGCCGGTGCTGGTCCCTGAGCCCGTCGACGCCCCGGTCCAGCTCGTCGACGTCCGCGACCTCGCGGAGTGGATCGTGACGGCGGCCGAGGCGGGCACCACCGGAGACTTCGACGCCGTCTGCCCGCCGGTGCCCAGGTCCGAGCTGCTCGCCCAGGTGGCCGACGGCGCCGGCGCCGACCCCGAGCTGGTCCCCGTCGCCCCGGCGACGCTCGCGGAGCACGAGGTGAACCCGTGGTCGGGACCCCGGTCGATCCCGTTCTGGGCCGCCGACCTGGTCGACGCCGGCTTCATGGCGCACGACGTCACGCCCTCCCTGGCAGCGGGACTGCGGATCCGCCCGTTCGCCGAGACCGCTCGCGACACCCTCACCTGGCTGCGCGCCACGCCGGACGCCAAGGTCACGGGTCTCACCCGCGCCGAGGAGCAGGAGGTGCTTGCGGCCGTGCGCGGCTGAGCGCGGTTGAGCGCGGCTGAGCGCGGTTGAGCGCGGTTGAGCGCGCGCGGCGGGCTGAGCGCGCGGTGCGGGCTGAGCACCGCGCTGGGGCCGTGCCCCGGAGGGCCGGTGGTCGGCCTCAGCCGTGGTTGGCCTCTGACGTGGTTGGCCTCAGCCGTGGTTGGCCTCAGCCGTGGTTGGCCCCTGACGTGGCACGGGCCGGCAACAGGCGGCGTCCTCTGGCCACCCACCGGCCGAGTGCAGACTTCATAGCACCTGTGATCGGCGACTGCAGAGTTGGTTGCGGATGGCAGCTCTGCATCCGCAACCAATTCTGCACTGGGTGGATGCTGGCGCGTCAATGTCTGCGGTCGGCGGCGCCGGCGGTCCTGGCTGTCATCGGCCGAGCCCCACCGCAGCCGGCCAGCCCCGGCCGCAGCAGCCCGGGCCGCAGCCGCGCCCACCGGCAGTCCTCAGCCCGCCACCACCCGGTCCTCCTTCAGGAAGTCCGCGCACCGTTCACCGATCATCATCACCGTGATGTTCGGGTTGACCGACGTGATCTCGGGCATCACCGACGCGTCCGCCACGCGCAGCCCCGTGACCCCCTTGACCCGCAGCCGCGGGTCGAGGGGCGAGGAGCCGTCGTCCAGCGCCCCCATCCGTACCGATCCCGTCGGGTGGTACACCGTGTTGTGGGTCCGGGAGATGTAGTCGGCGATCTCGTCGTCGGTCTGCACGTCCGGCCCCGGGTACAGCTCCGCGCCCGCCCACTGCTCCATCGCCGGCTGCGCCACGATCTTCCGCGCGAGCTTGATGCCCTCGACCATGACCTGCATGTCGTACGGGTCGGTGAAGTACCGCGGGTCCACCATCGGCTTGTCCCGGAAGTCGCGCGACCGCAGCCGCACCGTGCCGCGGGAGCGCGCGTGCGTGACGTTCGGCGTGAGGCAGAACCCGTTCTCCGTGGTCGGGTAGCCCTGCCGTGCCGTGTGCATGTCGAACGGCACGGAGCCGTAGTGCATCATCAGGTCCGGCCGGTCCAGGCCGGGCTCGGTCGCCGCGAAGATGCCGATCTCCCACCACTGTGTCGAGGAGGTGACCATCGGCTGCTTCGCCTCCCACTGGATCACGCCCTCGGGGTGGTCCTGCAGGTGCGAGCCGACGCCGGGTGCGTCCACCAGCACGTCGATCCCCACCTCCGTGAGGTGCTCCGCCGGGCCGATGCCCGACAGCATGAGCAGCTTGGGCGAGTCGATGGCGCCCGCGGAAAGGACCACCTCCTGCCGCGCGGTGAACGTGCGGTGGTGGATGAGGTCCGGGCCGAGCACCTCCACACCCGTGCACCGGGTGCCGTCGAAGGTGAGCCGTCTCGCCCGGTGCTCGGTGAGGATCGTCAGGTTCGGCCGGTCCAGGATCGGGTGCAGGTAGCTCACCGACGACGACGAGCGGACGCCGTCCTCCCGGGCGTTGATCTGGAAGAAGTTCGCGCCGGTCACCACCGTCGAACCGTCGTTGAACTGGACGCGGGGGATGCCCGCCTGCTCGCAGGCGTCCAGCACCGCGACCCCGCACGGGTCGGTCGGCGGCACCTGCCGGATCCGCACCGGACCGTCGTGCCCGTGGTGCTCGCCGGGCTGGTCGTTGTTCTCCAGCCTCGTGTAGTACGGGCGGGACTCGTCGGCGCCCCAGCCCTCGGCGCCGAGCGCCGCCCACTCGTCGAGGTCCTCCGCGGGAGCCCAGAACGCGATGCACGAGTTGTGCGAGGAGCAGCCACCGAGCACCTTGGCACGCGCCTGCCGCATGAACGAGTTGCCGTGCGTCTGGGGCTCGACCTGGTAGTCCCAGTCGTAGCCCGACTCCAGCAGTCCCATCCAGCGGTCGAGCCGCAGGATCGCCTCGTCGCCGACGTCGGACGGGCCGGCCTCCAGGAGTGCCACCGAGACCGCTAGGTCCTCGCTGAGCCGGGCCGCGACGGCAGCCCCGGCGGAGCCTCCGCCGATCACGACGTAGTCGAAGGCACGATCATCCGCCGCCGCGGCGGACTGCCGCTCGGGGCGCTTCGCCGGCAGCTCAGTCATCGGTGCCTCCGAACCATCCGGTCACCGCCGGGCGCAGGTTCTGGTAGATGTGCTTGGACTCCTGGTACTCGGCCAGCCCGGCCCGGCCGAGCTCCCGGCCGAAGCCGGACTGCCCGTAGCCGCCCCACTCCGCCTGCGGCAGGTAGGGGTGGTAGTCGTTGATCCAGATGGTGCCGTGCCGCAGCCGGTTCGCCACCCGCTGCGCCGTACCCGCGTCCTGCGACCAGACGGCGCCCGCCAGGCCGTAGAACGTGTCGTTCGCGATCTCGACCGCCTCGTCCTCGGAGCGGAACGTCTCGACGGTGACGACGGGACCGAATGCCTCGTCGACGACGGCGGAGCTGCCGCGGCGGACGCCGTCGAGCACCGTGGGCAGGTAGTAGAAGCCGGCTTCCAGCTCGCCCGTGCCCCACTCGCCGCCGCAGCGGACGACGGCGCCCTCCTCCACCGCCCTCTCGACGTACGCCGTGACCTTGTCCCGGTGTGCCGCGGAGATCAGCGGGCCGGTCTCGGCCGACTCGTCCCACGGGCCGCCCAGGCGGATCTTCCGGGCGCGGCGCACCAGCTCGTCGACGAAGCGGTCGTGGATCGACTCCTCGACCACCAGGCGCGCCCCGGCCGAGCACACCTGGCCCGAGTGGACGAACGCCCCGTTGAGCGCGTTGTCGACGGCGGCGTCGAAGTCCGCGTCCGCGAAGATGACGTTCGGGTTCTTGCCGCCCAGCTCCAGCGCGACCTTCTTGACGGTGGCCGCAGCGCTCGCCGCGATGACGCGGCCGGTGACGAGGCCGCCGGTGAACGACACCAGGTCGACGTCCGGGTGGCTCGACAGCGGAGCGCCCGCCTCGGGACCCGCCCCGAGCACGAGGTTGGCGACACCGGCGGGCACGCCCGCGTCGGTGAGGATCTCCATGAGCAGCACCGCGGTGTGCGGCGTGAGCTCGCTCGGCTTGAGCACGAAGGTGTTGCCGGCGGCGAGGCAGGGCGCCACCTTCCACACGGCCTGCAGCAGCGGGTAGTTCCACGGCGAGATGAGGCCGCAGACACCCACCGGCTCGTATACCACCCGGCTGAGCACGTCGGGGTCGCCCGCGTCGACCACCCGGCCGGCGTCGGCGCCCGCGAGTTTGGCGAACCAGCGGAAGCAGGCGATGCAGTCGTCCATGTCGATGCGGCTCTCGACCAGGCGCTTGCCCGTGTCGCGGGACTCGGCCAGGGCGAAGTCCTCCGCCCGCTCGGTGAGCAGGTCGGCGACGCGGTGCAGCAGCTCGCCGCGTTCCGGGCCCGTGGTGCTGCGCCAGGGTCCGGTGTCGAAAGCCCGGCGCGCCGCGGCGATCGCCCGCTCCGTGTCGGTGGCGGTCGCCTCGGACACCTCGGCGACGAGCGAGCCGTCCGCGGGGCAGCGGATCTCGCGGGTGCCGCCGGCGGCCGCTGCCGCCCAGGTGCCGTCGATGTACAGGGTGGTCGGTGTGCTCATGGTGGTGCTCCGGGTCGGGGCGGGCGGGATCTGCGGGGTGTGCGGTGGTCAGCCGTCGATCTGCTCGGTGCGGTGCGCCGGCGAGCTGCTCGCGTGCAGGAAGAGCAGGTGCCGCTCGTACTGGTCCAGCACGTCGGCGATGAGCTGTTCCTTGGCGTAGCCGGTCACGTCGTAGCCCTGCGTACCCTCCGCGAGGAGTACCTCGACCCGGAAGTAGGTGTCGTCCTGGTCCGAGGTGTTCATGCGGAACGTCGGCGTGGGGTGCGCCTGCGGCCACAGCGTGTAGGTGAACGGGGCCTCGTCGCCGTGCTCGGCGGTGAGCGAGACGGCGGGCAGGCCGGAGTCGCCGACGACCGTCTCGGTGCACGACGTCGTGATGCCCTGCTCCTCCAGGGCCTCCGACACCTCGGTGAGAGCAGGCCGCACCGTCGTGTCGAGGAACCGCAGCACGTTCCGCCGGTCGGGGAAGCTGACCAGCCGTTTGAGCCGCTGTCGCCAGCCTGGCGCGCCGGCTGTGCCGGTGTGCCCGATACGGCCGGACAGGCTGGACGGCAGGGCCGTGCGCAGCGTGTCGAACTTCTGTCCCTCGGTGCGGAGCACCTTGTAGAGCGCGAACATCACGCCGAACATCACGAGCGAGAACGGCAGGCCCATGATGATCGTTCCGGACTGCAGCGTCGCGATGCCCCCGGCGAGCAGCATGCCCATCGTGAGCAGGCCGGTCGCGGCGGCCCAGAAGGTCCGCAGCCAGGCCGGCCCGTCGTCGCCGGCCTGGTGCAGCCGGGAGGTCAGGTTGGACAGGACGAGCGCGCCGGAGTCGGCGGACGTGACGTAGAAGAGCAGGCCGACGAAGATCGCGAGACCGATCGACGCGGGGGCCGCCGGGAACTGGTCCAGCAGCGCGAAGATCCCCGACGCGGGGTCGTTCATCGCGGCGTTGCCGAACGCGGCGCCCTCGGCGCTGCCGCCGCGGATGAAGTCGAGGGCGCTGTTGCCGAAGACGGACACCCAGAGCAGCACGAACAGGAACGGGATGGTGAGCGTGCCGACCACGAACTGGCGGATGGTCCGGCCCCGCGAGATGCGCGCGAGGAACAGGCCGACGAACGGCGCCCAGGCCACCCACCAGGCCCAGAAGAACAGCGTCCACGCGTTCAGCCAGTCGGTGGGCGCGTCGAAGGCGAACGTGTTCAGCGTCATGCCGGGCAGCCGGGACACGTAGTCGCCGATGTTCATCACCAGGCCGTTCAGCAGGAACGTCGTCTTGCCGGTGACGAGCAGGAACAGGATCAGCGCGAGGGCGAGCACCACGTTGAGCTCGGACAGGCGCCGCACGCCACGCTGCACGCCGGAGACCACGGACAGGGTCGCCATGACGACCGCCAGCCCGAGCAGGGCCACCTGCGCGCCGACGCCGATCGGTACCCCGATCAGGTCGGACAGCCCGCGGTTGAGCATCTCGACACCGATGCCGAGCGTCGTCGCCAGGCCGAAGATGGTACCGAGCACGGCGGCGATGTCGACGGCGTCGCCGAGCTTGCCCCAGACGCGGTCGCCGAACAGCGGGTGCAGCGCGGACCGGATGCTCAGCGGCATGTTGCGCCGGTAGGCGAAGTAGGCGATGGCCATCCCCATCAGGGCGTACATGCCCCAGCCGATGACGCCGTAGTGGAACAACGTCCAGACGATGGCCATTCGGGCCGCCTCGACGGTGCTGCCGTCACCGACCGGCGGCGCCAGGTACTGGGCAGCGGGCTCGGCCACCGAGTAGAACATCAGGTCGGTGCCGATACCCGCGGCGAACAGCATCGCGGACCAGGTGAAGAGGCCGAACTGGGGCTTGGACTGCTCCGGGCCGAGCTTGACGCGGCCTGCCCGGGACAGGGCGACGCCGATGACGAACACCAGGAACGCGGCGGCCGCGATGAAGTAGTAGGCCCCGAACCAGTCGGAGATCCAGGCGACGACCACGCCGATGTACTGTTCGGTCCGGCTGGGCCAGATGATCGCGGCCAGCGCCACCGCCAGGATCAGCGCCGCCGAGCCGAAGAACACCGTCGGATTGATCCCGCTGTGCCGCCGCCCTTCGTGCGGGCCGTCCGCTGCGCGGACCTCCGCGCCGTCCTCAGGTGGGGTGGTGCTCTCGGTCGTGGCCGGGATGCTCATGTTTTCCTTCGTCGGGGGCTCGGGGCGCTGCCCACCGTACAACTACCGGAAAATCACCGGCTCCGCCCGGCGGCGCGTGCCCGGCGAAGGGCCAGGGTGGTCAGACCGGCGCCAGCCCGAGGCTCCGGCCGGCCAGGCCGCGTCGACGCTTCGCGAGCCCACGGGCGACGTCGGCCAGGACCTTGGCTCCGGGGGAGTCCGGCGCGGTCAGGACCACCGGGGTGCCGTTGTCCCCGCCCTCGCGCACGGCGACGTCGAGCGGCACCTGACCGAGCAGCGGCACGTCCTTGCCCACGAGCTCGGTGAGCCGGGCCGAGACCTCGGCCCCGCCACCCGAGCCGAAGATCTCCAGCCGCGTGCCGTCGGGCTGCTCGAGCCATGACATGTTCTCGATGACGCCGACCACGCCCTGCGACGTCTGGGTCGCCACCGACCCCGCGCGCTCGGCGACCTCGGCCGCGGCGGCCTGCGGCGTCGTGACCACGAGGATCTCGGACGACGGCAGCAGCTGCGCCACGGAGATGGCGATGTCACCCGTCCCCGGCGGCAGGTCGAGCAGCAGCACGTCCAGGTCGCCCCAGAACACGTCCGCCAGGAACTGTTCCAGCGCACGGTGCAGCATGGGACCCCGCCAGACCACGGGCTGGCCCGCCGGCACGAACATGCCGATCGAGACCACCTTGACGCCGTGGGCGATGGGCGGCAGCAGCATGTTGTCGACGCGCGTGGGCTGCCGGTCCACCCCCAGCATGCGGGGGATCGAGAAGCCGTAGATGTCCGCGTCGATCACGCCGACCGACAGCCCGTCCCGCGCCAGTGCCACCGCGAGGTTCGCGGTGACCGACGACTTGCCCACGCCGCCCTTGCCGGACGCCACGGCGTATACCTTGGTCATCGAGCCCGGCTGCGAGAACGGGATAACCGGGTCGCCCGACCCGCCGCGCAGCATCGAGCGCAGCGAGGAGCGCTGCTCCGGCGTCATGACGCCCAGCTCGACGTCGACGTCGGTCACGCCGTCGACCGCGCTCGCGGCCGCCGTCACGTCCCTGATCAGCGTGGACTTCATGGGACAACCGGCGACGGTCAGGTCGATGCCGACGGCGACGCGTCCGCCGTCGGCCACGTCGACCGACCGGACCATGCCCAGGTCGGTGATGGGGCGGCGGATCTCAGGGTCGATCACACCGGTCAGTGCGTCACGCACCCGAGCCTCGAGCGTGGGGGAGTCGACGGTCATGAATCGATCCTATGGGCGAGGTCCAGGGGTACTGGAATCAGCGTGGCCTTTCATGACTTTGCAATGAAGGTCAGTTGAAAACGGTACGCTGCGTCACCACCGAGGGTGAGGAGGCCCCATGACCGAGCCACGCGTTCCCACGCGAGTTCGGCGTGTCGCCTCGGAGGACCAGGCTCGCGAGCTCGCCGCAGCCCTGCAGCGGCCCGGCCGCAGCAGCCCGGTGGTGGTCATCTCGACGCCGGCCGGGCACGACGCCCCCTACGTGGACCCGCAGCGGGTGCTCGACGACGTCGCGGGGCTCGCCGAGGTGGTCGTGATCCCGACGGGCGACGTGTCGTGGGCGTTCTCGTCGGGCATGCCGCCGGACACCCAGGTCTACGGCGGCGCGTCCCGCGTCTACGGGACCGACCTGGAGTGGGTGCACCATCCTCGCCGTTCGCCGCTGCACTTCGCCTATTCGGCCGACGAGGACGTGCGCGTGCGCGACCGCCTGGTCAGCGACGTCATGCGGTTCGCCGTCCGCGCGGGGATCGTCGGCTCGGCGCGGTCCGCGCCGGACGCCGCGCCCACGGCCGGAAAGGTGCTGGGGGTGCTCGGCACGCGCGCGCTGATCAGCACCGACGACGGCGGCCAGGCCACGATCGCGGAGGAGCTCGTCTTCGCCGATGTCCCGCTGGCCCGGGTGCTCGCGCCGGGCATGCGGGTCACGGGCGTGCTGGACCCGGCGCGCCGGCTCCTGGACATCCGCGGCATGCTGCCCGACGCCGACGCGCTGCGCCGGGCAGTGAACGCCGCCTACCGCGTGGGCCAGGTCGTGCTCGGCCGGGTCGAGGTGGTCGAGCACGACGCCGTGCGCATCTCCCTGGCGCCCGGTGTCCACGTGCGGGTGCGCCGCGCGGAGATCACGGGCAACGACCTCGACCTGCTGAGCGACCTCTTCACAGCGGGCGAGGTCGTCGCCGCCCGCCGCATGCCCGCGCCACTGGACGGCCTGGCGCTGCGGCTGGACGACGTCGACGAGTCGGAGGACGAGCCCGTCCCCGCCATCGCGCTGCTGGACGGCGGGCCGCCGTGGCTCGAGCCGCCGGTTCCGGAGAGCGACTCCGCCAGGGCCCGGCACCTCGAGCCTGTCGGGCTGCCGCTGGCGTTCGTCGAGCCGGCCGAGCACCGCCCCGCGACCGCCGAGTCCACGGCCGACGGCACGCCGCCCACACCCGCCGACCTGTTCGGTGAGCGCCCGGCCGACGCGAGGGCTGACTCCGGGCCGGTCCCGACGCCCCCGGGCGGCTCGCGCGCCCCGACGCCCGGTGACGTCGCGGCATGGCACGCCGGTGGGCACGACGTGCTGCCGTCGCCCGCGGCGTCCGAGTCCCCGGCGGAACCGGCCGGCAAGGCCGCACGCGACCTCAGCCTGTCGCTCGACGCCGCCAAGGCCCAGGTGGCGGCGCTCACCAAGGAGCTGGTGGACGACAAGGTCAAGCGGCACCAGGTCGAGCTGGAGGTCGATCGGCTGCTGGGGCGTGTCGGCGAGCTCACCGAGCGGCTGGAACGCAGTGAGCGGCGGGCCGAACAGCAGGCGACGGCGCTCCGCAAGGCGCGGCAGGAGGCCGCGCGCCTGCGCCGTCGGCTCGGCGACGCGGAGGCGGAGGAACCTGAGGACCGCTACTTCGTCGACGACGAGGAACAGCTCCGGTTCGAGGTCCTGGCGGAGTGGGCTCGCGCGATCCCGGCCGCCGAGAAGCCGGGCCGGCCGCTGGCGCAGTACACGGTCGGCCCACGATTTCTCGCCTCGCTCGCCGACGTCGAGGGGGTGAGCCGGGACCGCGTCGTCTGGACGCTGGTCATGGTGCTCACCGGGCACGCGCCCGAGATGAACGGGCTGCAGGTGCACCGTCTGCGGACGGGTTCCGGTGGGGACGACCCGGTACGCCAGCGGGACGACGGCGCTGCCTGCTGGCGCGTGTCGCTCCAGGTCAACACGCCGTCCGCCCGGCGGCTGCACTACTGGAAGCTGCCGGGCGGCGCCTACGAGCTGTCGCGCGTGGTGGTCCACGACGACGTGGAGCCCTGACCGCGCCCCTGCTCGTCCTTCTCCTCCAGCTCTTCCAGGAGGTTACGGATCTCCGACCGCACGAAGTCGCGGGTGGCGACCTCCGACAGGGCGATCCGGAGCGCCGCCATCTCGCGCGCCAGGTACTCCGTGTCGGCGAGGTTGCGCTCGCCCCGCCGTCGGTCCTGCTCGGCCGTGACGCGGTCGCGGTCGTCCTGCCGGTTCTGCGCCAGCAGGATCAGCGGGGCCGCATAGCTCGCCTGCAGCGACAGCATCAGGGTGAGCGCGGTGAACCCGTTGGCCGCGCTGTCGAAGCGCAGGTTCTCCGGCCCCCACGCGTTCCACGCGAGCCAGAGGACGCAGAACACCGTGAGGTAGATCAGGAAGCGCGGTGTGCCCAGGAACCTGGCGATGCCCTCGGTGGCCTTCCCGACGGCGTCCTGCTCCATCCGGAACCGGGGTACCAGGCTGCGGCGCTGTGCGAGCGGAGTGTCCAGACGGTCAGCCACGGGTCCCCTCCCGTCGCTCGGGGTTCGGTCGCTCGCGGTTCGGTCGCTCGGGGTTCGGTCGCTCGGCCGGGGCGGACTGCGCGGCGATCGACTCGAGGTGCTCGTCGTCGCTGCCCCGCCAGTCGGCGGGCAGGATGTGGTCCAGCACGTCGTCCACGGTGACCACGCCCAGCAGTCGGCGCTGGGCATCGAGCACCGGCAGCGCGAGCAGGTCGTAGGCCGCGAGCAGCCGGGTCACCTGGCCAACCGACGCGTCATGGGTCAGCCACTCGGTCTCGGCGTCCAGCACCGAGGCGACGGCGGCGTGCGGCGGTTCGCGCAGCAGCCGCTGGAAGTGCGCGACGCCGAGGAACCGGCCGGTCGGCGTCTCCTGCGGCGGCCGCACCACGAACACCATGGAGGCCAGCGCGGGCGGCAGCTCGGCCCGCCTGATCTGCGCCAGGGCGGTGGCGATGGTGTCGTCCGCACCCAGGATGACCGGCTCCGTGGTCATGAGACCACCCGCCGTGTCCTCGGCGTACTCCAGCAGCCGCCGGACGTCGGCCGCCTCCTCCGGCTCCATGAGGTTCAGGAACTGGGTCGCCTGTTCGTCGGGCAGCTCGTTCAGGAGGTCGGCGGCGTCGTCAGGCTCCATGGCGTCGAGCACATCGGCCGCACGGTCCCGGTCCAGGCCGGTCAGGATCGCCACCTGGACGTCCTCCGGGAGCTCCTCCAGCACGTCCGCGAGGCGATCGTCGTTCAGCGCGCCCGCGATCTCCAGCCGGCGTGCCGTCCCCAGCTCGTTGATCACGTCCGCGAGGTCGGCGGCCCGCATGTCCTCGTACGCCTCCAGCAGGCGCGCGGCGCCCTGCTCGACGGAACGGCTCGTGAGGTCCTGCACGGCCTCGACCGGGATCGTCATGGTCGACCCCCGGCGGAACCGGGTCGAACCCCGCGCCGACCGGCGGCGCACGAACAGCTGGTCCACGAGCCAGTCACCGGTGCGCTGCCGGGCGATCGAGACGTCCTCGATGGTGACCTCGCCCGAGCCGTCCTTGAGCTGGACACGGCGGTCCAGCAGCTCGCCCAGCACCACCGACTCCATGGCCCGCTGCTCGAACCGCCGCATGTTCACGAGGCCGGTGCTGATCACCTGGCCGGAGTCGATGCTGGTCACGCGGGTCAGGGGGAGGAAGACGCGGCGTCGGCCAGGCACCTCGACGACCAGTCCCACCGCACGCGGCGCGCCCTTGGCCCGGACCAGCACGACGACGTCACGGACCCGGCCCACCTGGTCGCCGATCGGGTCGAAGACCACCGTGCCTGCCAGGCGTGCGACAAAAACCCTGGTGCTGGCGCTCACGCGGGTCAGCCTACGGCCCGCTCCTGTGGCCCGCTTCTCGCCACCGGCCGCAAGGTAGGAGAGACTATGGGGCATGAGCATGTCTCGCCCGGGTGCCGTCCCGAAGGTCCCGACCCTGCCGGCCGGCGACGAGGTCGCCGCGTACTCCACCTACCTTGAGGCGCAGAAAGCGGTCGACTACCTCTCCGACAACAAGTTCCCCGTCGAGAACGTCACGATCGTGGGCACCGACCTGCGCATGGTCGAGCGCGTCACCGGCCGCCTCACGTACGGGCGCGTGGCGCTCGCGGGCGCGCTCTCCGGCGCCTGGTTCGGTTTCTTCGTGGGCCTGCTGATCACCCTCTTCGCGGGCGAGGCGGGCTTCCAGGTGATGTTCGCCGGTATCGCGCTCGGTGCCGGGTTCGGCCTGCTGTTCTCGATCCTGTCGTACACGTTCACCCGCGGGCGGCGTGACTTCACGTCGTCGTCGCAGATCGTGGCCGCCACGTACGCGATCCTCTGCGGCCACGAGCACGCGAGCGACGCGCGGGCGCTCCTGATGCAGTCGCCGAGCGGGCTGGGCAAGTCGCGCGGCAACGCCACCGTGGGGGTCCCCGCGCCCACCGCTCAGCCGACGGTGCCGGGTCAGCCCCCGGTGGGCGGCCCGCAGGCTCCGGCCGCGCCGCCGGTGTCCCGCCCGACCGACCCGCGCTGGGTGACGCCCACCGGCGAGCCCCGGTACGGCGCGATGCGGCCGGGTGCGGGTGAGGGCGCTGCGGGTGGGGCGGCGCCGGGTGCTGGTTCGGGTGCTTCGGGTTCGGGTGCGGCTCCCGCCGTGCCGCCGTCGGACGCGCCGGCGGACGCAGCCTCGGACACGGGGGCGCAGACCGGGTCGCCGACCCGACCGGACCAGGTGTCGCCCGCCGCGAACGGCCAGCGTCAGGACGAGCCGGTCGACCAGGACGACGTGCCGACGCAGCGCACGACGCCCCGGTCCACCAATCCCTACGCGCCGCCGAGCGACGACGAGAAGTAACCGGGTTCCGGGCGGGAACCTCAGGTGTTCTGGTCTGTGTGACCGTGCCTGAGCTGTGACCAGCCCTGAGCTGTGACCAGCCCCGAGCTCGTTGGCTTGGCCCTGCTGCTCCGACTTCGGTCCGTTGCACAGCGGCTCCCATGACTTCGGTCGGTTGCTCTGAGATCGGTCATTCAAACGACCGATCTCAGAGCAACCGACCGAAGTCGTTTCACCGCTGTGCAACCGACCGAAGTCGGGTCAGGAGGCTGGGAGCCGTGGATCGATCCGGGCCCTCCGCAGCACGTCCGGTGGGAGATGCGCGGTGATCCGGTCGAGCATCGCCTGGACATCCTGCTTGTCGGACGCACTGACATTCTCGAGCGTGACGCCGGCTCGCCGGATCGCGTCGGCGCGAGCCTTCTCGGCCAGATACTCCTGCGCGGGGTCATGGCCAGGGCGAACACCGTTCTGCCGGTACTTGACCCGCCCGTCGAACTCGATGCCCAGCGCCCACTGCTCCCAGCCAAGATCGGTGTGGAAGGTCCCGGCGTCGGTCTCGACGGTCATCTGCGTCACCGGTCGAGGCAGTCCGGCGCGGAGCAGCTCGTAGCGCACCCAGGTCTCCCAGGCGGACTGAGGGCCGGCGTCAGCCAGCGTGATCACCAGCCTGGCCTGCTGGATCCCACGCCGACCGGTCTGGGCGTCGAGCAGGGCGAGCATCTCGTCTCGATCGGCGCCCAGGGCCAGGGCCGAGTCGGCGATGACGAGTGCTTCGAGCGGGTGCAGCGTTCGCGCGCAGTCGACGACCGTGCGCGCGAGCGACGTCACCGGCAGGCCCGCCGCCTCGGTGATGTCGTCGGGCGAGAGTGTCCAGGAGTATCGTCGGACGTCGTCGGCCGCATGGCCGGAGGCGCGATAGCACTGGTAGATGTGTGTTTCTCGGGGCGTCGTCCAGACGAGACAACCCAGGAGCAGCGCGGCGGACGTATGGCTGAACACGTGCTTGGCCCTGAGCTGGGAGTGCAGCGCGCGGGCGCGGGCGAGTGCCTTCTTGCGCGCTTCCCGCGGGGCACCCGATGGACCAGCGACCTGGATCTCGTCCGGAGCGCAGTAAGCGCCGCGTCGGACCCTGAGGATCTCGCCGGAGCGAGCCGCTGCCGCCAGCTTGTTGCGGTTGTGCTCGCGCGCGAGGGCAACCGCTGGGATCTCTACTTCGACCATGGAACGACGTTGCGTCATCCCAGGCGGGTCGAATGACGTGCACGGAGAGAGCTGTGCACAGAGAGCAAGTCCACAGGACCGTGGTCGTACTCGAACCGTTGGGGAACCGTCGGGTAGTGCCGCACGTCGGAGAATATTTCTCGGCTCGGCTCGGCTCGGCTCGGCTCGGCTCGGCTCGGCTGATGTGACGGTGCGGGGCCCGCACCCCCTGACTTCGGTCGATTGCATAGTGCCCGCGTATGACTTCGGTCGGTTGCTCTGATTTCGGTCATTCAAACGACCGATCTCGGTGCAACCGACCGAAGTCAGTTGTCTGCGTCGGGCAACGGACCGAAGTCAGCTGTCTGCGTCGTGCAACCGACCGAAGTCAGCTGCCCGCGTCGTGCAACCGACCGAAGTCAGCTCTCTGCGTCGTGCAACCGACCGAAGTCAGAGACGCGGAGGCAACGGACCAGCTCAGCGCAGCGACGCCATCCATGCCTCGATGTCCTCCGGACGGCGGGGCAGCGCGGCCGAGAGGTTCTCGTTGCCGTCCGCGGTGATCAGCACGTCGTCCTCGATGCGCACGCCGATGCCGCGGAACTCCTCGGGCACGGCGAGGTCGTCGGCCTTGAAGTACAGTCCCGGCTCGATGGTGAACACCATGCCTGGCTCCAGGACGCCGTCGAGGTAGAGCTCCCGGCGGGCCTGCGCGCAGTCGTGGACGTCGAGGCCCAGGTGGTGGGAGGTGCCGTGCACCATCCAGCGGCGGTGCTGCTGGCCGTCGTCGGCGAGGGCGTCGGCGGCGGTGACGCCGTCGGGCAGGAAGCCCCACTCCTCGAGGCGGGCCGCGATGACCGCCATGGCCGCCGCGTGGACGTCGCGGAACTTGGCGCCCGGCTTGGAGACGGCGAACGCCGCGTCCGCGGCGTCGAGCACCGCCTGGTAGATCTTGCGCTGCACGTCGGTGTACTCGCCGTCGACCGGGAGGGAACGCGTGACGTCCGCGGTGTAGAGAGAGTCGATCTCGACACCGCCGTCGAGCAGCAGCACGTCGCCGGAGCGGACCTCGCCGTCGTTGCGGATCCAGTGCAGCGTGGTGGCGTGCTCGCCCGAGGCCGCGATGGTCTCGTAGCCCACCGCGTTGCCCTCGAGCCGGGCGTGCCCGTCGAAGGTGGTCTCCACGACCCGCTCACCGCGGCGGTGCTCCTTCGCGGCGGGCAGTGCGCGGACGACGGCCTCGAAGCCCTCGATGGTGCGGGCGACGGCCTCGCGCATCTGCTCGATCTCGTACTCGTCCTTGACGAGGCGCAGCTCGGAGGTGGCCTCGACGAGTGCGTCGTCGGTCAGCGCGTCCTCGTCCTCACCCGCCTCCAGGCGCAGCTCTTCGACGAGCGCCTCGATGGCGTCGTCCGCGCCGGGCACCACGAGCACGTGCACGCCACCGTCGCCGACGTCCTTCGCCAGGGCATCGCCCAGTTCGTCGATGTGGCGGGCTTCGATACCGGTGAGCGTCTCGACGTCGGCGAGCGACGGGCGGGCGCCGACCCAGAACTCGCCGTAGCGCGCGTCGGCGTAGAACTCCTCGTTGTCGCGGGGAGCGAGCGGGCGCACGTACAGCACCGCGTGGTGGTTCGAGCCGCCGTCGCCGGAGCCGTCCTCGACCGGGTGCAGCACCAGCACGGCGTCCGGCTCACGGTCGGTACCCAGCCCGGTGAGGTGCGCGAACGCCGAGTGCGGCCGGAACCGGTAGTCCGTGTCGTTGGAGCGGGTCTTGAGCGATCCCGCCGGGATGACGAGGCGCACGCCGGGCAGGCGCTGGGAGAGCGCCGCCCTCCGGGCGACCGTGTACGGTGCGGCGGCCGACGCCGTCAGGCCCAGCTCGGCGCGCGGCGCCCACTGCGACATCACGAAGTTCTTGAAGGCGGTGGAGGCGGGACGGTGCGAACGGTTGGAGCCGCGGTCCGCGGTCCCCTGCTCGTCAGACTGAGAAGTGGTGGTGGGCTCGCTCATGCGCCCAGTGTTTCACGCACGCCGGTTGAAGTCCGCAAGCGCCCTGGTGAGCACCCGGTTGAAGCTCGCGGGGGCCTCCATGTTGACGTCATGGCCTGCCCCGGGAATGACCACGAGCGCCCCGTCCCGTGCCGCGGCGAGGTGTCGCTGCTCCTCGATGCGCATGGCATCGCGGGCACCGTTGACGAACCAGAGCGGCACCTGCGTGGCGCGGACGTTGGCGATGGACGAGCGTCCGGCCAGGTGGGTGAGCGCGTCGGAGACGACGTCCCAGGCGGGGCGGTACATCTCGGCCGTCTGGCTCGGCGCGATCTCGACCTGTCGCAGGTCGGCGCCACCAGGGGAGCTCCGGAGCGGGCGCAGGGTCGGCACGGAGAGGCGTGCGCGGTGCGTGCTCGGGTGCACCACCCGGCCGGTCACCCGGCGCGTGAAGTAGGCCGCGTTCGCCACGCTCTGCGCGATGTCCCGGTAGATCCGCACGGGCTTGCCCTTCGGGTCTGACGTGCAGCCGGCCGCGAGCACGCCCACCAGCCGGTCGGTGGTGTCGGGCCGGGCGGCCCACGCGAGCGATGTGTAGCCGCCGAGGGACAGCCCGACGAGCGCCACAGGTCCGGACGGGAGCCCCGCGACGGCGTCGTCCAGCGTCTCGAACGCGCCGTCCATGCTGAACCGGTCGTGCCGGCGCGAGCCGTGTGCGGGCAGGTCGACGGCGACGGCCTCGTGACCGGAGGCGCGCACGTGCGCGAGCTGGTTCTCCCAGATCGCGCCGGAGCTGCGCACGCCGTGCACGAAGACGACGCTCGTGCGGGCGTCCTGTTGGTGCTGGCTGCTGCTCTTCATCCCTTCGATGATGCGTTATCGGCTTGGGCAGGCGGCGTACGGCGGCGGAACAGCCCGTGAACGTGCTGTGTGGGCTTGCTGTGACCGCGACAGGGCCGGAGTCTCTCTACCCTGGTGGGGTGATCGACCTCCACACGCACTCCACCGCGTCAGACGGCACCGACTCGCCTGCGCGCCTCGTGGAGGTCGCCGCACTGGCCGGCATCACCACGCTGGCCATCACCGACCATGACACGACGTCCGGCTGGTCGGAGGCTGCCGAGTCGGCGGCCAGGCACGGGGTCGGGCTGGTGCGCGGCGCCGAGATCTCCGCGCTGGCCAGGACGCCGGGATGGGGCACCGGCGTCCACCTGCTCGCGTACCTGCACGACCCGACGCATCCCGACCTGCTCGCCGAGACGGAACGCACTCGCGACGACCGTACGTCCAGGGCGCGGCGCATGGTGGAACTGCTCGGTGAGGACTACCCGATCACCTGGGAGGACCTGCTCGCCCAGACGAAGTCCGGGACCACCATCGGTCGCCCGCACATCGCGGACGCGCTGGCGGCGGCGGGCGTGGTGCGCGATCGTGACGAGGCGTTCGCCACCATGCTCCGTCCAGGCACCCGGTACTACGTGGGCCACTACGCGCCGGACGCGGTCGCCACCGTCCGTGCGGTTCGGGCCGCAGGTGGTGTGCCGGTCTTTGCGCACCCGGGCGCCGACGCGCGTGGGCGGTTGGTGCCCGACTCGACCATCGAGGAGCTCGCCGCGGCCGGTCTCGCGGGCCTCGAGGTGGACCACCGCGACCACACCCCGGACCGGCGCCGGCGTCTGCGCGACATCGCCGAGTCGCTGGACCTCCTGGTCACCGGCTCGAGCGACTTTCACGGCGAGGGCAAGAAGAACCGCCTCGGCGAGAACACGACCGAGCCGCACGTGCTCGAGGCGATCATCGCCCAGGGGACGATCGACGTACTCAGGTGACCCTGTAGCAGTGCCGCACTGCTCGGGGCCGGCGCCGGTCCGGCGGGCCGTCAGACGTCGATGGTCTCCAGGACCACCGACACCGGCCGCTCCGGGGTGATCCCCTCCGCCTGCCGCACCTTCTTCTTCAAGGGCAGCACGTAGCCGCCGTCGCGGTCGCTCGGAAAGACCGAGGTGGTCCAGGTGGTCCTGCCGATGGTCACGCGCACCCGGATCGAACCGAATCCCCGCGGCGGCAGCGGGAGGTCGGCCAGCTCGTCGGAGTGCTCTGGGGGCACGGTCACGAACCACCAGGAGTCGGTCCGTACCTGCCACTGCCACAGGGGAGCCGTGAACTCGATCTGCACGGGGAACAACCTACGTGGTGACACTGACACACCGCCCCGACGAGTTCGGTCGGACGGGACGAGACCAGTCAGCTGACTGGTCTCGTCCCGTCCGACCGAACTCATAGCCACCTACGTTCAGGCGACGGAACTCATACCACCGGCCGTTCAGCCGCAGGTGTCAGTCCTGGGCCTGACCGCCACGCGTGCGACGGCGGGTGCGGCTCCGGCGGCGGCGCTGGCCGCCATCCTCGTCGCCTGCCTGCGCGGGGCGCTCGCCCGAGCCGCCGGCCGGGGCTCCGCCGTCGTGCCGGGTGGTCGTGCGCGGCTCGCTGTGCGCGCCGTCCTGCCGCCCGCCCGAGCGCGGCGCTCCCGAGCGCGGCGCTCCCGAGCGCGGCGCGCCGGAGCGCGGGCCGCCGGAGCGCGGGCCGCCGGAGCGCGGGCCGCCGGAGCGCGGGCCGCTGTTGCGCTTGCCCGTCTCGCCCAGGTCCTCGAGGTCCTCGGCGTCCAGGCCCGCGAGGTGCTGTGCGGACCGCGGCAGGCGGCCCTTGGTGCCCTCGGGGATGTTCAGGTCCGCGAACAGGTGCGGCGACGTGGAGTACGTCTCGACCGGCTCGGCGAACCCGACCTCGAGGGCCTTGTCGATCAGGGACCAGCGCGGCACGTCGTCCCAGTCCACGAAGGTGACGGCGGTACCGGTGTTGCCCGCGCGGCCGGTGCGGCCCACCCGGTGCAGGTAGATCCGCTCGTCCTCCGGGCACTGGTAGTTGACCACGTGCGTGACGTCGTCGACGTCGATGCCGCGGGCGGCGACGTCGGTGGCGACGAGCACGTCGATCTTGTTGTTGCGGAACGCGCGCAGCGCCTGCTCGCGCGCGCCCTGGCCCAGGTCACCGTGGATCGCGCCGGACGCGAAGCCGCGCGTCTGCAGCTCGTCCGCGACCTTGGCCGCCGTGCGCTTGGTGCGCGCGAAGACGATGGTGCGTCCACGCCCCTCCGCCTGGAGCAGGCGGGCCAGCACCTCGATCTTGTCCAGGGCGTGGGCCCGGTAGACGACCTGCTTGATGTTCTTGACGGTCGCGCCCTGGTCGTCCGGCTCGGCGGCCCGGATGTGCGTGGGCTGCTTCATGTAGCGACGGGCCATCGAGACCACGGCGCCCGGCATGGTCGCGCTGAACAGCATGGTGTGCCGCTGCGCGGGGGTGCGGGCGAGGATCTTCTCGACATCGGGCAGGAACCCGAGGTCGAGCATCTCGTCGGCCTCGTCGAGCACCACGGTCGCCGCACGGAGCAGCGTGAGGTGACCCTGGTTGAGCAGGTCGATCATGCGGCCGGGCGTGCCCACCACGACGTCGACGCCCGCCTTCATGGCGTCGATCTGCGGCTCGTAGGCGCGACCGCCGTAGACCTGCACGATGCGCACGTTCCGCTTGGCGGACGCAGTGCTCAGGTCGTTGGCGACCTGGACGGCGAGCTCACGTGTGGGGACCACGACGACGGCCTGCGGCTTGCCGGGGGCCACGAGCTCGTCGTAGCCGGGCTCGCCCGGGGCGACGACACGGTGCAGCAGCGGGACGCCGAAACCGAGCGTCTTGCCGGTACCGGTCTTCGCCTGGCCGATGATGTCGTGCCCGCTCATCGCGACGGGCAGGGTCATCGCCTGGATGGGGAACGGGTGGGTGATGCCCGAGTCGTTGAGTGCCGCGACGATCTCGGGGCGGACGCCGAAGTCCGCGAACGTCACGTTCTGCGCCTGGATGGCGGACGAGCTGGAGTAGTCGGGCCCCGAGTCGGTGATCGGCTCGGGGCTGGTGTCTGTGGCCGCGCTTGCAGCCGGGGTGTCTGTGGTGGTCACTGGCGCCTTCATCTCTCGCGGCGCGGTGGGCCCTCATGGCCCGGCCGTCGCGCCTTCGTGCGGCAGCCGATCGTGAAAATCATCGCGCGCCGGGGATAGACCCAGGCTGCGCGTCCTGTCGGGGCGGCCTCTGGGAGGCCGAAGCACAGGCTCGGGGGTCGGAACGTGACGACCGGGCAACCGATGTACGTCATTCATGGTACGCGCACGATGTTTCCGCCTGGTGAGCGAAACACGTTCAACTACCCCGTTAGTAATGAACGCCACGTGGCGGACGGCCCGTGCGGGCGTGCCGTCCGCCACGTGGCGCCGGGGACAACTCGCTCAGACCGCGCCGAAGCCGACCTTGCGCTGCTCCTCGGAGCCGATCTCGACGTAGCCGATCGCGTCGCCGGGGATGATCACTTGACGGCCGCGGGAGTCGGTGAGCTCGAGGGGGCCACCGGTCAGGGCCTTCTTGACGGCAGTCGCGACGGCGTCCGCGCTCTGGTCCGTCTCGACCACGACCTCGCGCGGCAGGTTCTGCACACCGATGGTGACGTCCACGTTTACTCCAGTTCGGTCGGGGATTGCGCCGTGCGCCCGGTGGTCCGGGGACCCGGCCTGACGATCCTAGTCACGCTCTGGCGCCGTCGGCCCGCGGTTTCGCCGTGAGCCGACAGGACGGGTGCCCCGGGTCCGGCCGGGCGGACCGGCAGACCGGGGAAACCCTGTGGACGAGGTCATGGGCCGTCGGGCGTCCGCGTGGCACCATGGGCAGCGTGAGCAGCCCGTCCTCCCCCCGGCGTGCCGGCAGGCACGCTCCCGGAGGCGCGTCCGCAGGTCCTGCGCCGGAGTCCGCCGGCGCCCGTCGCCTCGCGCCTCGGCAGGCCCAGCGGCGCCGCGCGCAGAACCCGCGGCGCTCTGTGGTCGCACTCACCCTGTGCCTCGCCGCCGGGCTCGGCGGAGGTGTGGCGGCGACGATGAGCACCGAGCCGGACGCGTCCGCCGCCGTCGTGGCAGGCGCGGTCGAGGACAGCCTCGGCGTCGAGGCGGCCGACGCGGTGCGGAACGCGTACGAGGCCGCCAGGTCCGGCAGCCGCACGTCGCCGCCCGAACCAGCGCGGACGATCTCGTCCGGTGGGCCTGCCGGCGCCGCCGACGCCGCCTCGGGCACGGGTGCGGGTACCGCAGCCGGCGGTGCGATGCTGCCGGAACCGGCAGCCCCCGCACCGCTTGCCTCGGCGTCGGCACCGGCCGGTGAGACGGTCCCCGAGAAGTCGCCTCCGCCGTCGCCCGGCCCGAGCCCGGCGCCCAGTGCCGATCCTGGCCCGACGCCGGAGCCCGGCTCCGGCCTCCTCGGTGAGAGGATCGCCGTCGAGGAGCGGCTGTCCGGCAAGCTCGTCGTGGCGAGCGGTTCCCGCCCGGCGCCCGCCGACGGCAAGGTCTGGCGGGTCCAGATCGCCGTCGAGGAGGGGCTCCCGGTGGACCCCGAGGTGTTCGCCGAGTCGGTGCTGGCCACCCTGAACGACCCGCGCGGCTGGAACGCCGCCGACGGATCCACCTTCGCCTGGACCGACTCGGACCGCTACGACGCCCGGGTCGTGCTCGCGAGCCCCGGCACCACCGACGAGCTCTGCCTCCCGCTCGACACGATCGGGGAGCTCTCGTGCGGCATCGAGGAGACCGCGGTGCTCAACTTCAAGCGCTGGGCGAAGGGGTCCGAGGCCTGGCAGAGCACCGGCCGTTACCGGCAGTACCTCGTGAACCACGAGGTGGGGCACGTCATCGGCTACCGGCACGACCTGTGTGCGGGCAAGGGTGAGCACGCGACGGTCATGGTGCAGCAGACCACCACGACGAGCGGCTGCATCCCCGAGCCCTGGCCCGTACCCGACGCGCGCTGAGCCCGCCCTGATCGGACGAACTGCGCATTCGTGACACCTCCGCGCGGGGCGTCGGGGAGTGTCAGTGGCTCGTGGTTCGATCGTCCGCGTGACACCGAACCTCGCTCTCGCACCTCGGCTGACGCCGCCGGGAAGCCGTCCCGACGCCGCCCCCGCGGCGGCGCTCGACGACTCGCAGACGGCGGCCGTCGAGAGCGCGCTGAGCAGCCGCGCGACCCTGGTCCTCGGCGCACCCGGCTCGGGCAAGACCACGGTGACCTGCGAGGTGGCCGTGCGGGCGCTCGCCGCGGGTACGCGCCCGGAGCGCGTGCTGGTCCTCGCGTCGTCACGGCGTGCGGCCGCGCGGCTGCGGGACGAGGTGGCCGCCCGGGCCGGGCGGACGGTCGGCGCGCCGATGGTGCGCACGGCGTCGTCGGCGGCGTTCGCGGTGCTCCACAAGCGGGCCGCGGCGCTCGAGCTGCCCACACCCACCCTGGTCTCCGGCCCGGAGCAGGACCTGGTGCTGGCCGAGCTGCTCGCCGGCCACGTGGCGGGGGAGGGGCGGCCGCTCGCGCTGCCTGCCGGTTTACCGGAGGAGTCGCTCGGCCTGCGCGGGCTGCGCCAGGAGCTGCGTGACCTGCTGATGCGTGCCGCGGAGCGAGGGCTCGGGCCGGTCGAGCTCGACGAGATGGGGCGCGCCAACGACCGCCCCGAGTGGGTCATGGCCGCACAGATCTACGAGGAGTACCTCGACACCATGGCGCTGCGGCTCGCCACGCCCGACGCCGGGCCGCGCTACGACCCGGCGGTCGTGATCGACGAGGCGGCGGAGTCCCTGCGTTCCTGGGAGGACGAGGTGCCGGGCACGGCTCGCCCGACGTGGGACCTGGTCGTGGTGGACGACTACCAGGAGGCCACCGCGGCGACGGTCCGTCTTCTGCGGGTGCTCCACGACGACGGAGCGCGCCTCGTCCTGCTGTCCGACCCGGACTCCGCCGTCCAGACCTTCCGTGGCGCCGCACCCGGTCTCACCGGCAGGGCCGCCGCTCCGGCCGGTCCTGGCCGTGCCTTCGGTGCCTTCGACGCCGAGACGGTGGTGCTGGGAACGGCCTGGCGCCAGTCACCGGAGCTGCGTGCGGTCACGCGCGCGGTCACCAACCGGATCCCCGTGTCGGCGAGCGCGCTGCACCGGCGCGCGACGGCATGGACACCTGACCCTGAGCCCGAGCCGTCCGCCGAGTCCGAGCCGTCCGCCGAGCCCGTGCCCGCCGTCCAGGTGGCGGTGCTCTCCGGTGCCGCGCAGGAGGCCGCCTGGATCGCACGTGAGCTCCGGGCCGAGCACCTGCTGCGCGGCACGCCCTGGGAGCGCATGGCGGTGATCGCCCGCAGCGGCACGCGGCTCGGGGCGCTGCGCCGTGAGCTGGTGTCCGCGTCGGTGCCCGTCGCGCTGCTCGGGTCGGACCTGCCGCTGCGCGACGAGCCGGCGGTGGCACCGCTGCTGGCCGCGGTGAAGACCTGCGCGGGCGCGCCGCGCGGGAGCCTGGAGGCGCTGATCGCCGAGGAGCTCGACGGCGACGACGCGGTGCTCGACCCGGAGACCGCCGCGCTGCTGCTCGTCTCGCCGATCGGCGGTCTGGACGCCGTGGCGCTCCGCCGGCTGCGTCGCGCCCTCCGGGCGGACGAGCTGACGGCAGGCGGCGGCAGGACGTCGGACGCGCTGCTGGTCGAGGTGCTGGCAGACCCGGCCCGCGCGGCGCTGCTGCCCCCGCAGGTGCGCCGCGGCCCGCTCGCCGTGGCCCGGGTGCTCGCCGCCGGTCGCGAGGCAGCCGGGGAGCCCGGCGCGACGGCGCAGACGGTGCTCTGGGCCGTGTGGGCGGCGACCGGCCTGGCCGAGCGCTGGAGCGCCGCGGCCCTCACGGGTGGCCCTGCCGGCCTGCGTGCCGACCGCGACCTCGACGCCGTGCTCGCCCTCTTCCGCGCGGCGGAGACGTTCGTGGACCGGATGCCGGGAGCACCGGTCGCAGCGTTCGTCGACTACCTGGCGTCCCAGGACCTCCCCGCCGACTCCCTGGCGGCGTCCGCCCAGGGCGCCGGCGCCGTGGAGGCGCTGACGCCTCCCGGCGCGGCAGGGCGGGAGTGGGACGTGGTGATCGTCGCCGGCGTCCAGGACGGCGTCTGGCCCGACCTGCGCCTGCGGGACTCCCTGCTCGGCTCGCAAGCCCTCGTGGAGCTGATCGCCGGTCGGTCGGAGGACGGCCGGGTGGTCGGCTCGGAGGCCCGGCGCCAGGTCCTCACGGACGAGCTGCGTGCCTTCGCGGTGGCGGTCTCACGGGCCCGGCGGCGCCTGCTCGTCACCGCGGTGGAAGACACGGAGGAAGCACCCAGCGTGTTCTGCGACCTGGTTTCCCCGCGGGACGACGGCGGCGACGGCCCCGACCCGCGGCGGGCGCCGGTCGGGCCGCCGCTCGACCTGCGCGGCGTGGTGGCCGCGGCCCGCTCGGAGCTGGTGCGGGCCGCCGCGGTGTCGGCGTCGGCCGAGCAGCCCGCGGCCGCGCTCCTCGCCGACCTCTCAGCGGCAGGCGTCGCCGAAGCCGATCCGAGCACCTGGTACGGCGTGGCGGGGGTGTCGAGCGAGGTGCCGCTCTGGGGAGCCCAGGACACGGTGACGGTGTCGCCGTCGAAGGTCGAGACGGTGACCACGTGCGCGCTGCGCTGGGCGTTCGAGTCCGCGGGTGGTACCAAGCCGGACGCCACCCACCAGACGCTCGGCACGCTCCTGCACTCCATCGCGCAGAGCCACCCGAAGGGTTCGCTCACCGACCTGAAGAAGGAGCTGGACCGGCGCTGGCCGGAGCTCGCGCTGCCCGACGGGTGGCCGTCGCTGCAGCTGCGCAAGCGCGCCGAGCGCATGGTGGAGCGCCTGGCGGACTACCTGGCCGACTCGGGAGAGCCGCTCCTCGTCGAGGCCGACTTCGACCTGCAGGTCGGTCGGGCGCGGCTGCGTGGCCAGGTGGACCGGGTCGAGGACGCGGGCGACGGCGGTGTGACCGTGGCCGACCTCAAGACCGGCAAGTCCGCGGCCAGCAAGGAGAAGGCGGCGGAAAACCCCCAGCTCGGTGCCTACCAGCTCGCTGTGGAGCAGGGGGCGCTCGACCTGCCGGACGGCACGGTCAGCAAGGGCGCGAGCCTCGTCTACGTCGGTACCGAGACGGTGTCCGCGAGCGTGCGGAACCAGCCGGCCCTGGTGTCCGACCCCGACGGCAACAGCTGGGCACGCGACACCGTGGAGGGCGCCGCCGCCACGATGGCCGCGGCCGAGTTCGCCGCGCGGAACAACGACCTCTGCGAGATGTGTGCGGTGCGACGCTCCTGCCCACTGCAGCCCGAGGGACGAAAGGTGGTCGAGTGACCGAGCCAGAGATCCGGCTGTCCGCGCGCGCGATCGCACGCCTGCTCGGCCGCCACGAACCCACCGACGAGCAGGCCCGCGTCATCGAGTCACCCCTGGAGCCCGCGCTCGTCGTGGCCGGCGCCGGCTCGGGCAAGACCGAGACCATGGCCGCGCGCGTCGTCTGGCTCATCGCCAACCGGCTGGTCCAGCCGGAACAGGTGCTCGGCCTGACGTTCACGCGCAAGGCCGCGGGCGAGCTCACCCAGCGCGTGCAGACCCGGCTGGCGCAGCTGGGCCGGGCGCTGGGCGAGGAGTCGGGCGAGGCGCTCGCCGGTCTGGACCTCGACCGGCCCACCGTCGCCACCTACAACGCCTACGCCGCTTCCCTGGTCGCGGACCACGGCCTCCGCCTCGGCGTCGAGCCCAGCGCCCGCCTGCTCGGCCAGGCGGAGCAGTGGCAGCTCGCGTCCCAGGTGGTCGAGTCCTGGGACGAGGACCTCGGCACCGACAAGGCGGTCAGCACCGTCACCGGGGCCGTCGTGGCGCTGTCCGGTGCGCTCGGCGAGCACCTCGTCGACCCGGCCGACGCCCGCGACCAGCTCACCGAGATGGTCGAGCACCTCGAGTCCCTCCCGCTCGGCCCGCGGCAGAAGAAGCGCACCAAGGACGTCGACAAGCTGATCAGCTCGGTCGCCGAGCGAGCGCGGTTCGTGGACCTCGTCGTCGAGTACCGGCGCCGCAAGCGTATCGCCGAGGCACTCGACTTCGGCGACCAGGTCGCGTTCGCCGCACAGCTCGCCCGCGAGGTGCCGCTGGTGGGCGCCGCCGAACGCGCCAGGTTCGAGGTGGTGCTGCTCGACGAGTACCAGGACACCTCCTACGCGCAGGTGGAGCTGCTCTCCGGTCTGTTCGGGGGCGGGCACCCCGTGACCGCCGTCGGCGACCCCCACCAGTCCATCTACGGGTGGCGGGGCGCCTCCGCCGCCGGCCTCGCCCGCTTCCCCGGCCGCTTCCAGCGCGACGACGGCGTCCCCGCCGCCGTCCACTACCTCTCGACCTCCTGGCGCAACGACGCCACGGTGCTCGCTGCCGCCAACATCGTGTCCGGACCGCTGCGCTCGCGGACGGGTACCGGCACGAACGTCGAGGTGCCTCCGCTGGACCTGCGGCCAGGGGCCGGCGAGGGAGTGGTGTCGGCGCACGTGGCAGCGACCCTGGAGGAGGAGGCCGACGCGGTCGCCGAGTGGGTGGCGGCGCGCTGGCGCTCCGGCGCGCATCCGGACGGACGGTCCACCGCGGCGGTGCTCTGCCGTGCTCGGGCACAGTTCGCCACCCTCGAGGTGGCGTTGCGACGCCGCGGCCTGCCGGTCGAGGTGGTGGGTCTCGGCGGCCTGCTCTCCACGCCCGAGGTGGTCGACGTCGTCGCGCTGCTCCAGGCCGCGCACGACCCGTCCCGTGGTGACTCCTTGCTGCGCCTGCTCACCGGCCCGCGCCTCAATCTCGGCGCCGCGGACCTGCACGCGCTCGGTTCGTGGGCGGCGGACCTGGCGCGGATGGACGACCCGCGCCGGGCCGCGGCTGCCGCCGCTCTCGCGGGCGACGACGCGGAAGGCCTGGACGACGGCGCGGTCGAGGATCCCCGAGTGGTCGAGGGCGACGTCTCCGACCACCGTTCGATCATCGACGCGCTCGACGACCTCCCGGGGGTGGGCACGCCCGCACGCGACGGTCGGGTGCTCTCCGAGGACGCGCACCGGCGACTCGCCGCGCTGGCACGCCTGCTGCGCGACCTGCGGGGCCTCACGTACCTGTCCCTGCCCGAGCTGGTGGTCCAGGCGGAGCGCGCGCTCGGCCTCGACGTCGAGGCGGCCACGGCGCTCGCCCTGGCGGGTGCGGGGGTCGGTGGCGCCGTGAGCGACCGCGGCCGTGAGCACCTCGACGCGTTCAGGGACGTGGCCGCGTCGTTCGCGCAGTCGTCCGACACCGCGACCCTCGGCGCGTTCCTCGCCTGGCTGGGCGTCGCGGGCGAGAAGGAGCGCGGCCTCGACATGCCGGTGCGCGAGCCTGACCCGGACGCCGTCCAGGTGATCACGGCGCATGCCGCCAAGGGCCTGGAGTGGGATGCGGTGGCGGTGGCGGGCCTGGCCGACGGGGCGTTCCCCACATGGGACAGGGGCTCACGGTCGGGAGAGTCCTCGTCGGGCTGGCTGTCCGATCTCGGCGAGCTGCCTTACCACCTGCGTGGCGACGCGGAGGACCTGCCGAGCTTCGCCTGGGAGCACGCCTCCGACACGAAGGACCTCGTCGCGCTCCGGGACGAGTTCAAGCTCGACTGCGGCGAGCATCGTCTCGCCGAGGAGCGCCGGCTGGCGTACGTGGCGTTCACGCGCGCCCGGAGCGAGCTCTTTCTCACGGCCTCGTGGTGGGGCACGGCGAGCCGCCCGCGTGGTGTCTCCCCGTTCCTCGCCGAGCTGGCCGAGGCCGGCCTGGTCGCGACCGACCTGTGGGCGCCCATGCCGGATCCGGACGCCGAGAACCCCCGCAACGCGGAGGAGCTCACGGCGGTCTGGCCCGCGCCGGACGGGTCCGGCGACCAGGACGGCGCCGACGCGGCACGGCAGGACGGTTCCGGTACCCAGCCGCGGACTGCCCGAGACGTCCTGCGCGCCACGGCCGGACTCGTCGACGAGGCGGCGGAAGAGCGCCTGGTCGCGCTCGCCGCCCGGCGGCTCCCGGCCGACGCGCTCACCGCGCCGCAGGGCACCCTCAGCGACGGGGCGGGGCACGACCTGGTCGACCTGGCCCGCATGCTCCTGGCCGAGCGTGACCAGCACGCGGACCGGGAGGTCGCCTTCCCGGCACACGTGTCGGCGTCCGGACTGGTGCGGCTGGCCGCGGACCGCGACGCGTTCGCGCTGCAGCTGCGCCGCCCCGTGCCGACGCAGCCCACCGTGCACGCACGGCGCGGTACCCGTTTCCACGAATGGGTGGAGCAGTTCTTCACGTCGGCCACGCTGCTCGACGTCGACGACCTGCCCAGCGCGGAGGACGACGACCTCCCGGAGGACACGGACCTCGAGAAGCTCCGCGACACCTTCCTGGGGTCCGAGTGGTCGGCCCGCACGCCCGTGGCGGTCGAGGTCGACGTCGAGACACCGGTGGCGGGCGTCATGCTGCGCTCCCGCATGGACGCCGTCTTCCGGGACCCGCCCGCCGGCCCGGAGGCCGTGGTGGTCGTGGACTGGAAGACGGGACGCGAGCCGCTCGACGCTGCGGCGCGGGCAGCCCGTGAGGTGCAGCTTGCCGTGTACCGGTTGGCGTGGTCCCGCTGGACGGGGCTTCCGCTGGACCAGGTCAGCGCCGCGTTCTACTACGTGGGCTCGGACACGACGGTCCGGCCGGAACGGCTGCTCGACGAGGCGGAGCTGGAGGCGCTGATCCGGGGTGAGTAGTACGGCCCCGCCGGCCACGTGGGGGCGTGGCCGGTTACGCGCCCTCCTCCAGCGTCGCCTCGTCCAGGTCCTCCAGCATCGATGTCGCGTCCTCGACCACCTCGGGCAGCCGGTGCCGCACGCCGTGCAGCAGCCACCGTGCGAGTGCCAGCTCACCCACGAGCATCGCGCGCTCCGCGAGGCGTGAGTCGCTCAGCTCGGTGCGGCGTAGCTGGTAGGCCTCCATGATCGAGTCGACCGCCTCGATCGGGGCCGCGGCGATGAGCCAGGCGAGGTCGTCGGCGGGGTCGGCGACGCGGGCCTCCGACCAGCCCGAGACGGCGACGACGCGCTGCCGGTCCACGAGCAGCTGGTCCGGCGCGAGGTCGCCGTGCGCGACGACGGGCTTGAACTTCCAGAGGGACACGTCCTCGAGCGCCGTCTCCCAGCGCCGCAGCAGCGTGGGTGGCACCCGTCCGGTCTTCGCGGCCTCGTCCACCTCGGTGAGCCGCCGCTCGCGGTACTCGGCGGCCGTGTAGCTGGGCAGGCCGCAGGTCTCGACCACGGAGATGGGCAGCTCGTGGATGGCGGCGATGGCCCGGCCCAGGTCGGCGGCCAGGCCCGGGCCCGGTTCCAGCGCCTCGACGTCCAGGTTGCTGCCGATGATCCGCCGGTGCACCACTGCCCGGCCGCCCTCCGGCAGCAGGGCATAGCCGGCGACCTGCGGCACGACGAACGGGAGAACACCCGTGTCGATGTAGAGACGGAGCGCGTCGAGCAGCTCGATCTCCGCTTCGAGAGCTGCCCCTGCCACCGTGGTGCGGGGCGCGCGCACCACCCACTCCTGGTCGTCCTGACCGGTGACGACGGCGACGTCGTAGTCGCCGGCGAGGTCGCCGACACGCACGGACCGGGCGTCGAGACCAGGCACGGCGGCGGTGGAGAGGGCGGCGAGAGCGAGGGGCGTGCGGGACACGTGCTCACCGTATTGCAGTGTCCGCGGTGCTACGGCACAGCGCGGTGGCGTGTCACCCCTCCCGCGACGACCGGAGAGCCTTGGCGCGGGCGGGTCCGCGCGACCGTGCGTGGGCGAGGGCATGGCTCGCCCCGACGGTGAGGAGCAGCCCGCCGGCCCACCAGGTGGCGAGGACGATGTATCCCGGGCTGAGGGCGGACTGGACGAGCAGCGCCACACCGCCCACGGCCAGGATGATGCCGGCCCGCGGTCTGCCGAGCGCGACCAGCACGCCGAGCGCGAAGGAGGCGACGGTCAGGAGCACGCCCCAGACGTCCAGGTCGAAGCTGCCGGTGAGCAGGCCGACGAGGACCAGCGTGGCGGGCAGGGCCGTGAGCACGCCACCGGTGACGCGCCAGCCGGCCGCCGGCCGACCGTCACGGGCGACGGCCGGCGTGACGAGCGCGGCCCAGGCGAGCAGGGCGGTGGGGACGAACCAGGAGCTGTTGTACAGACCGGTGAGGCACAGCGCCGTCAGCAGGATCGCGGACGCCGCGGTGGCGACGGTGCGGACACGCGTGGGCACGAGGACGGGGAGCAGTGCGATCAGCGCGGGGACCAGGTTCCACAGCATGATCCCGAAGCCGTGCTGCTCGACCTGGGCGTCGACGCCCGGGAGGGAGTCCTGGTCGGGAAACCAGAACGAGATGAACATCATGGTGAAGACCGCCACGCCTGTCGCCAGCCACTGCAGCACGCGCCGCACGTGGTCGGCCCGGCCGGGCTCGTGCCCCAGCTCGGCACGCACCCGTTCGCTGAACTTCGCGGGGTCGCCGAGGCTCTCCGCCGCCTGCTCGGGCGAGCGGCCGGCGTCCGCGGCGTCCGCGAAGTGGGCCCGCACGTCGTCGAGCACCGCGTCACGCTGCTCGGCGGTGAGGGACTGCAGGCGCTTGCTCACGGCGCGCAGGTAGGCGCCTTCGGCGTTCGAGGTCATCGTGGTCCTCTCGGTCATCGTGATCCCTCCAGCAGTGCGTCGACCTGTGCGCCGAGCGACGCCCAGACCTTGGCGAACGTGGCGAGCTGGTCGGTACCGCTCTCGGTGATGGCGTAGTAGCGGCGGGGGCGGCCGGTGCCGGACGCGACCCAGCGGGGCTCGACGAGCCCGTTCTCGCGCATGCGGGCGAGCAAGGGGTACAGGCTGCCCTCGCTGGCGATGAGCTCTCGCGTCGTGAGGTCGTCGGCCAGCTCGAGACCGTACTTCTCGCCGTGCGAGAGCAGCGCGAGCACGCAGTACTCGAGCACTCCCTTACGGAGGTTCGTCGCGATGCGCTCTTCGGTCATGCCGAGAACTCTAACCTTGCGTAGCAAGACTTGCAATACAAGTCTTGCGAGGCAAGGTTGCTGTGGCCGGACGCCGGGGCGGCCAGGACCCGGGTGCCGCAGCAGGCGACTAGGGTCGGCCCTGTGCCAGTTCTCGACCTCCCTCTCGCCCGCGCCGCCCACTACCGTGCCGCGCACCGGCGCGCCGAGCCCGGTCTGGTCGGGGAACTGCTCAAGGAGCCCGGCACCCAGATCCTGGTGATCCGCGGCAGCCGCGCGGCGATGGCCGGGCAGCGGCTGGCGCTGCTCGCGCCCGACGACGTGGCACACCTCGCCGTCGGCACGCACCTCTTCCTCGGGGAGGCGGACGGCGTCGCCTACCTCGCGGCGGTGCTCGCGGACGCGGAGGCCGAGCCCGACCTCGACGTCGACTGGGTGGGCCTGCGCGGCATCGACGAGCCCGACCTGGCGCAGGGACTGGTGGTCGAGGCCATCGCGCTGGCCCAGTGGCACGCAGTACACACCCACTGCCCGCGGTGCGGGGCGCGGACCGAGGTGACGCAGGGCGGCTGGGTCCGGCACTGCCCGGCCGACGGCACCAACCAGTTCCCGCGGACCGACCCCGCCGTGATCATGGCGATCACGGACGCGGACGACCGCCTGCTCCTGGCTCGTGGCCCCCAGTGGGGACCGGGGCGCCGGTCGGTGCTGGCGGGCTTCGTCGAGCCGGGCGAAGGCCTCGAGCAGGCGGTGGTGCGCGAGACCATGGAAGAGGTTTCCGTCGTCGTCGACCCTGACTCGGTCGAGTACCGCGGCAGCCAGTCCTGGCCGCTGCCCGCGTCCCTGATGCTCGGGTTCCGCGCCCGCGCGTCCACCACCCGGCTGGTGCGGCAGGAGGACGAGATCGCCGAGGCCGACTGGTTCACCCGGGAGCAGGTCGCCACGGCGGTGGCCGACGGCGAGCTGGGACTCCCGGGGCGCGCCTCGATCGCCCGCTCGCTGATCGAGGAGTGGTACGGCGGCCGGCTGGAGGACTGACGGAGGCGGGTGGGCCCGCCCCGCGCTCAGTTCGCCAGTGCGAGCTTGACGGCCGCGAGGCTCGGGTTGGTCGCGGCCGAGCCGTCCGGGTACACCACGGTGGGAACCGTCTGGTTGCCGCCGTTGACCTGCTCCACGTAGGCAGCCGCCTCGGGGTCCTGCTCGATGTCGACGACGGTGTAGCCGATGCCCTCCGAGTCGAGCTGCGTCCGCAGTCGGCGGCAGTACCCGCACCAGGCGGTGGAGTACATCAGGACGGTTCCGTCCACGGGGATCTGCGAGGTCGTCTCGGACATCTGTACTCCTTGTCAGTGGTTGCTGCGAGAATCGCAGACGATGTTCACCCAGACCAACTCCGCGACCGGTACGAATCATCCTGGGCCGATGAGTCCCGACGCGATCCTTACCGCGCTCGACCCCGAGCAGCGCGAGGTCGCGCTCGCGCTCACCGGGCCGGTGGTGGTGCTCGCGGGAGCCGGGACCGGCAAGACGCGGGCCATCACGCACCGCATCGCCTACGGCGTCCGCATCGGTGCCTACAAGCCGACCAGCGTGCTGGCCGTGACGTTCACGGCGCGCGCGGCCGGTGAGATGCGCACCCGCCTGCGGGAGCTCGGCGTCCAGGGTGTGCAGGCCCGTACGTTCCACGCGGCGGCGCTGCGTCAGCTCGGGTACTTCTGGCCGCGTGTCGTGGGCGGTGCCCCGCCGCGGCTGCAGGAGCACAAGGCGCCGATCATCGCCGAGGCGGCACGTCGGCTCGGCCTCAGCGTGGACCGGGTGGCTGTCCGCGACCTGAGCAGCGAGGTGGAGTGGGCGAAGGTCTCCCTGATCACGGCGGACGACTACGAGAAGGCGGCGGCCGCCACCGGTCGTGAGGGGCCCTCGGGGTACGACCCGCAGACGGTGTCGCGCCTCATCACGGCGTACGAGGACGTGAAGACGGAACGCGAGGTCATCGACTTCGAGGACGTGCTGCTCATGCTCGGGGACATGCTGAACAGCCACAAGAACGTGGCGGACGAGGTCCGCTCGCAGTACCGGCGCTTCGTCGTGGACGAGTATCAGGACGTGTCGCCGCTCCAGCAGTTCCTGCTGGAGCAGTGGCTGGGTGGGCGCAAGGAGCTGTGCGTCGTGGGTGACCCGTCGCAGACCATCTACTCCTTCACCGGAGCCTCGCCGCGCCACCTCCTCGAGTTCCGGCGTACCTATCCGGACGCGCAGGAGATCCGCCTCGTGCGCGACTACCGTTCCACGCCCCAGGTGGTGAACCTCGCGAACGAGGTGCTCAAGCGCGCGGGCCGCGCCGGTGGTGCGCACCAGGCGCTGGAGCTCGTCGCGCAGCGGGAGCCCGGCCCGCCGGCCGTCTTCACCGCGTACGACGACGACGAGGCCGAGGCGAAGGGCATCGCCACCCGTGCGGCACGCCTGATCCGGTCGGGCGTGCGGCCGAGCGAGATCGCGGTGCTGTACCGCACCAACTCGCAGTCGGAGGCCTTCGAGGCGGCCTTCGCCGATGCCGGTGTGGGCTACCTGGTGCGTGGCGGGCAGCGGTTCTTCCAGCGCAAGGAGGTCCGCGACGCGATAGTGCTGCTGCGTGGTGCCGCTCGTTCGGCCGACCCGGAGCTGCCCATGCCCGACCAGGTGCGCGACGTCCTGGCCACCGCCGGCTGGGCCGATCAGCCGCCCGGGGCGCGCGGCGCCGCCCGGGAACGCTGGGACGCCATGCAGGCGCTCGTCTCCCTCGCCGACGACCTGGCCGCCGCGGCGACCCCGGAGAACCCGGCGACCATCGTCGGGCTCGTCGCCGAGCTCGACGAGCGTGCCGCCGCACAGCATGCACCGACAGTCGAGGGCGTCACCCTCGCCTCGCTGCACGCGGCGAAGGGCCTGGAGTGGGATGCCGTCTTCCTCGCCGGGATGAGCGAGGGGCTCATGCCCATCTCGCTGGCGGAGACCGACGCCGCGGTACACGAGGAACGCCGTCTGCTCTACGTGGGGATCACCCGGGCCAGGGAGCACCTCGAGCTGTCGTTCGGGCGTGCGCGCAACCCGGGCGGTCGTGCGACCCGAAAGCGCACGAGGTTCCTGGACGGGCTGTGGCCCGACGAGCCGCGTGCACCCCGTGCCCGCGCCGTGCCGAAGGGCAGGGCCCGTGCGCTCCTGACGGGCGAGCACGACGCCGCGCTCTTCGACGCCCTGCGCGAGTGGCGCCTGGAGGTCGCGCGCGAGACGGACAAGCCCGCCTACACGGTGCTCACGGACGCGACGCTGGCGGCCATCGCGGAGATCCGACCTTCGGCCATAGCCGAACTCGCTCGCGTGGACGGCATAGGTCCCGCGAAGATCGACAGGTACGGCGCCACGATCCTCGCGATCGTGGCGAGCGCACCGGTCGAACCGAGTCGCTGAGCGGCTCGGGAAAGACCTGACGAGGAACTTTCGAGCGGTTCCGGCCTGTCCGGGACGGCAGTCCAGCGAGGCCTCCCGGCCGCTCCGAAAAACTTCTCAAGAAAGTTTGGAAAAAGAGTTGGCTCGCCACGGCGGCCAGGCATAGTGTTCACATGTCCCTGACGGCAGTGGGCAAGGCCGAAAGGTCTGGCCCGGATTCGAGTGAGGAGGTGGGTGTCTTGGAGATGAACCAGATTTCGCAGACGGATCTGCAGGTGTGCGCGTACGTGCTCGGCAACGAGCCCGTTCCGGCTACCGGCGCAGCTCTGTCCTTCCGCGCGCGCACTCACCGCGGAGGCAGCAAGCCGTCCGCTCTCGCACCCGACTCCGCATCTCCAGGAGACTCGCCGGTCTAACGACCGAGTCATCCAGGCCGCGGAGTCCATCTAGGACCCGCGGCCTTAGTTTTTGCCCGGAGAACCGTCCCTTTCAGGGGCCGGCCGGCTGAGACATAGCCCGGGGTCCTGTTCCCCCAGACGTTCACCGACGACGTTCATCCTTACAGGACACAGGAGACAACCGTGCGCCTCACTGCGCTCCTCGACACACTTCCCCAGGGCGGCTCGGGCCCCTGGGACCCGCCTCAACACCCCGCCACGAGCGGGACCGGTTCGGACTCGGCGGAGTTCAACCGGCTGATGGACACACTGCTGCCGTGCCGTACCAACGACCCGGAGCTGTGGTTCGCCGAGCACAGCACACAGGTGGAGCAGGCCAAGGCCCTCTGCCGCACGTGCCCTCTGATCGAGGGCTGCCTCGCCGGTGCTCTCGAGCGCAACGAGCCCTGGGGCGTCTGGGGCGGCGAGGTCTTCGTCGACGGCGCCGTGGTCGCTCGTAAGCGTGGCCGTGGCAGGCCCCGCAAGTCGGAGAACGTCGCCGCGGCCTGACCAGCCGCCGCGCTGAGTGCTGGGTATTTGCCGGGCGAGCAGCCCTGAAACGGCAAATCCCCAGCACTCAACGGGAGCGTCAGGCAGGGAGGGCCACGCAGCCGCAGCGCGGGTGCGGGTCGGCCGGTCTGACGCGGGGGAGCCCCGCCGGGAGAGAGATCTCCAGGCATGCACCGACGGCCGCCGGCCGGTGCCCGTCCAGGTGGGCGAGCACCTGGCCGGCGGCCGTCGCCGCTGCCACGGCGGCGAGGGTCGCCTCGTGCGTCGGCTCCGTCGTCTCGCGCAGCTGCGTGGCCAGCGCCGGCCACTCACGATCGGCGTCCGCGTGAGCGAGGTCCACGCAGGACACGCACGTGGACAGGCCCGGCCGGACGAACGGTCCGACGACCACGTCCGCCTCGCGCACCACCACCGGCAGGTGCGGCACCCCGAGACCGAGCAACCGCCGGTAGCGCGCAGGGTGGGCGGCGTGCGGCTCGGTGACTACCACGGCGTCGAGCGCCGTCGGGTCCAGCCCGGTGCCGCCGGCGCCGCTCTCGTCCACCTCCACGCCGACGCGCGGTGACCGCTCCGCCAGGAGCGACCGCACCGCGGCGTCGCGCGCCTGTCCCACGTCGATCGTCCGTAGGCCACCCAGCCCGACATCGGTGACCTGCACGGGCAGGGGGTCGTGCAGCAGGAGCCTGCCGACGCCCGCCGTCGCCAGGTGCAGCGCGACAGCCGTGCCCAGCCGGCCGAGGCCGACCACACCGACCATGCGCAGCGCCCGGTCCGCCAGGGTGGTGAGGCCCGCACCGTCGGGCCGCAGCATGCCGAGCACCGTCGCGTCCGCCGCGCCGTCGGCCGGGGCGGTGACCGCCCCGACGGGCCCAGCGGCCGGGACCAGCACACCCGCCCGGAACAGGGCCGTCATGATCTCGTCGCGCCGTCCGGCGGGCACTCCGCACCGCGCCGCCGCCCGCTCGACCGTCACGTGCCGACGCTCGGCGACCTGTTCCAGCCACGCCTCCTCGGCGGGTGTGAGCCCCGACAGCACGAACGACCAGCGAGGGTCGGATCCACACTGCACCTGGCCGCCGCCACGGCTGAGCACCGGCGTGCCCGGCCGCAGCCGGAGGAGGGGAGGAGGCTTCATGCCCCCAACGATGCCCGACGGCGGCGGCCGGCCCGGGTGGTCGTCCACAGTTCCAGAGGTATATCCAAAGCATCGAGAGAGCCGGAAGTTCCCGTGTGCGCCCAGAGCCAAATGGACGGCGCAGATCTTGCCCGCACGGTTACGGTGACACTATGAGCGACCAGCACCAGCCCGGCGAGACTCCCCAGTCGTGGGAGGAGATGCTGCGCTCCATGCTCGGCGACGGCGCAGACGAAGTGATGGCCGAGATGCGCGAGCGAGGCATCGACCCGACGGCTCTCGGCGGCCCGCCCGATCCGGTGATGATGCAGTACGCGCTCGCCCAGGTGCAGAAGATGCTCTCGGCCGAGGGCACCGGACCGGTCAACGCGGACGTCGCGCACGACGTCGCACGGCAGGTGGCCGTCAGCGAGGGCGACCCGTCCCTGACCGGCAAGCAGGCCAAGGAGGCGACGGACGCGCTGGCGGTCGCGGAGCTCTGGCTCGACGCGGTCACCGACCTCCCGCCCGCCGGCGGTACCAGGCGCGCCTGGAACCGGTCCGAGTGGGTCGAGGCAACCCTTCCGGTGTGGAACGAGCTGGCGGCGCCGGTCGCGTCGTCCGTCTCGGACGCGCTGGCGACGGTGCTGCGCGACCAGCTTCCGGAGGGTATCGACGACGGGGAGGCCATCCCGGGGATGCCCGCAGGGGTGCTGCACGGCCTCGGCGGCTCGATCGACCCCGCCCAGATGATGCGCCGGCTCGGTTCCGCGGTGTTCGGCATGCAGGTCGGCCAGGCCGCCGGCACGCTCTCCCGCGAGGTCTTCGGCGTCACCGACGTCAGCCTGCCGCTGCTCGACAGCCCCGACACCGTGCTGCTGCCCACCAACGTCGCCGCGTTCGCGGAGGGCCTGGACGCCCCGATCGAGGAGGTCCGGCAATTCCTGGCGGTCCGCGAGTCCGCCCACGCGCGCCTGTTCACCCACGTCCCGTGGCTCCGGTCGCACCTCCTGTCGATCGTGGAGCGCTACGCGCGCGGCATCACCATCGACCTCGACGCCCTCGAGTCCCAGGTGCGGGACATCGACCTCGCCGACTCCGACGCCCTGCGCAGCGCCCTGTCCGGCGGCGTGTTCGGGCTGCAGAACACGGACGAGCAGAAGGCCGTGCTGCTGAACCTCGAGACCACGCTCGCGCTGGTGGAGGGCTGGGTCGACGAGGTCACCGCCGTCGCGACGCTGCCGCACCTGCCGCACGCGATCCCCCTGCGGGAGATGATCCGCCGCCGCCGCGCCGCCGGCGGGCCCGCCGAGCAGACGTTCTCGACCCTGGTCGGGCTCGAGCTGCGGCCGCGCCGGTCGCGCGACGCAGCGAGCCTGTTCTCGATCGTGGCGCGTGCCCAGGGCACAGCAGGGCGGGACGCGGTGTGGGACCACCCCGACCTGCTGCCGGGCACTCAGGACCTCGACGACCCGTCGGGCTACCTGGTGCGCCGCGAGGCGGCGGAGAACGAGCACGCCGACGTGGACGCGGCGCTCAAGGAGATCTTCGGCGAGGACCTGTCGGCCCAGGACGCCTCGCGTACGGAGACGTCCGACGCCGAGCGGCCCGAAGGCAGTGAACGGCAGGACGGCGACCAGCCGGCCGAGGACAGCCCGACGGACGGCTCGGCCGACGAGTCCAGGTAGTCCAGGACTCAGTCGTCCTCGTCGTCGGAGGTGATCTGACCAGGGTCGTCCTGCGCGAACGAGGCGCCCTCCAGGAAGCCTCGCGCTCGGTCGGTCCGGGGGTAGACCTCCAGGATCTTCCAGAACTCCGGACCGTGGCCGGCGTGCAGCAGGTGCGCAAGCTCGTGCAGCAGCACGTAGTCGAGCACCCAGGACGGCATGCCCTGGACGCGGGTGGAGATCCGGATGGAGCCGTCGAGCAGCGTGCACGACCCCCAGCGCCGGCCCTGGTTCGACGACCAGCGCACGCTCGACGGCCTGGCCCGGCCGTCGAGGTACTTCACGGAGAGCTCGCCGGCGCGATCCATCAGCTCTTGGTCGGACGGGCGGCGGCGCCGTTCCTTGTCCTCGAGCCGGGCTACCATCTTGGCCACCCACTCTCGTTCCTGAGCCCGAGAGAAGCGCGCGGGAATCGCGACGATGGTTCGTCCACCGTCGCGATATGCGCTCACCGTGGCGGTGCGACGGCGGCTCCGGCGCACCTCCACGGACGTCAGGGCGTCGTGGGCCACGGAACGACCGTAGCGTGTTATCGGCGTCACGTGGGCTATAACACACCGTTCAAGTGGAAATTCTTTGCCCGACGGCGTACTCCTTGGCGTGGTGCGAGCAGGTGCCGGCTACGCCGTCGGGCCGCTTTCACGGAACCTCCAGCCAAGTGAGGAATGATGGGCCGGTGACCGATATGCGCGACCTCCAGCACGCCCCGCAACCTGAGCCGTCGCCGTTCGGCGACGCGCCGCCGGCGGTCGCACCGATTACCCGCCGCACCGTGACGCTGGGGGTGTCCCTGCTGGCCACCGCCGTGCTCGCAGCGGTGGCCCTGGTGGTGCCCACGCCGTACGCGATGCGCTCGCCCGGGCCCACGGAGGACACGCTGGCGCGCAACCTCATCCAGATCGACGGCGCCAGGACGTACGAGTCGACGGGTGAGCTGCGCCTGACGACGGTGTCCGTGCTGGGCGGGCCCGGCTACCCGATGCTGTCCGGGCAGGTGGTCCAGGGCTGGCTGGACCCGCAGCGGTCCGTGCTCCCGGTGGAGGCGATCTTCCCCGAGGCGACCACCAAGGAGCAGCAGCAGGAGCTCAGCCAGGCCGAGATGGTGTCGTCGCAGGAGTCGGCCACGGCGGCGGCGCTCACCGAGCTGGGCTACGACGTGCCTGCCGTCCTGGACGTCGCGGGAACGGAGCCGGGGTCCGGCGCGGACGGCAAGCTGAACGAGGGCGACGTGATCACGGAGTTCCAGGGCGCGCCCGTCGGTACCTATGCGGACCTCATCGACGGGCTCGCCGGGACGAGTCCCGGTGACTCCGTGACGCTCGGCGTGCAGCGTGGCCAGCGGACGATGGACGTCGACATCACCACGAAGGGCAACGGGGAGCGCGCCGTGCTCGGCGTCTTCATCGACCCGCACTACGACTTCCCCGTGGACGTCTCGATCGAGATCGAGAACATCGGCGGACCGAGCGCGGGCACCATGTTCGCGCTCGGCATCATCGACAGGCTCACGCCGGAGGACGAGGCGAACGGCCAGGTGATCGCGGGTACGGGGACCATGAGCCCGGAGGGCACGGTCGGCCCCATCGGCGGGATCGAGCAGAAGCTGTACGGGGCCGTCCGGGACGAGGCCGAATGGTTCCTCGCCCCGGCGGACAACTGTCCCCAGGTGGTCGGCAACGTGCCGGACGGTCTGAACGTGGTGCGGGTGGCGACGCTCGCCGAGGCCCGCGACGCCGTCGAGCAGATCGGGCGCGGCGAGGGCGGCGGCCTCCCGACGTGCTCCTGACGTCCGGGCGGCGTCGAACACCCGCGTGTTGCACATCTGGAGGATGTGGGAACCTTGTGTTGGGAACCTTGAGCAGTGCCTGGCCGTTCCATCGTGGTACGGCCCAACCATTTGATGACGTGAGGTAACGCAGTCGTGTCCTTCGCCGCAGCACCTCGTCGCCCTTCCGGCGGCGGCGCCCCCCGAGCCCGACGACGCAGTCCGCTGGGGGTGGCGGTAGTCGCGGTCGCGGTCGTGATCGCAGTCCTGCTTCTCCTAGCCCAGTTCTGGACCGAGCTGATGTGGTTCGGTCAGCTCGGGTTCTCCCGGGTGATCTGGACCGAGTGGGGCACGCGTGCCGCCCTGTTCACCGTCGGGTTCCTGGTCATGGCCGGCGCCGTGTTCTGGTCCTTCACCGCGGCCTACCGGTCCCGCCCCGTGTACGCGCCGAGCACGCCGGAGCAGGCGACGCTCGACCAGTACCGTGAGGCGGTCGAGCCGCTGCGCCGGGTCGTGATGATCGCCGGTCCGGTGCTCGTCGGCTTCTTCGCAGGGCTCGCGGCGTCTGCGCAGTGGCGCACGGTGCTGCTGGCGTTCAACGGTGAGTCGTTCGGCGAGCGGGATCCCGAGTTCAACATGGACCTCGGGTTCTTCGTCTTCACGCTGCCGATGCTGCGGTTCAGCGTCGGGTTCCTCATCTCGGTCGTGGTGATCGCCGGTATCGCCGGGCTCATCACGCACTACCTGTACGGCGGGCTCCGCGTGGGTCCCGCGGCGGCGGGCGGTCCCCGTACCACCCCGTCCGCGCGGATCCACCTGGCCGTCGTCGGTGCGGTCGGCCTGCTGCTGGTCGCCGCGAACTACTGGCTGGACCGGTACTCGCTCCTGACCAACACGGGCGCCCGGTTCGACGGTGCCTCGTACTCCGACGTGCACGCCGTGATCCCCGCCAAGGGCATCCTCACGGTCGTCGCCATCTTCGTCGCCGCGCTGTTCATCGTCACCGCGTTCCGCGGCGACTGGCGCCTGCCGGCCATCGGCGTCGGGCTCATGGTGGTCTCGGCGATCGCGATCGGCGGCATCTACCCGGCGGTCGTGCAGCGTTTCCAGGTGAACCCGAACGCGCAGGAGCTGGAGAGCGAGTTCATCCAGCGCAACATCGACGCGACCTTGTCGGCGTTCAACATCGACGACGTCGAGAAGCAACAGTACGACGCGACGACGGAGGCCGAGGAGGGCGCGCTGCGTTCGGACGCCGAGACCGCCGCGTCGATCCGCCTGCTGGACCCGCAGATCGTCTCGCCGTCGTTCCGCCAGCTGCAGCAGAACAAGCAGTACTACAACTTCGACGACTCGTTGTCGGTCGACCGCTACGAGATCGACGGCGAGTCCCGTGACACGGTGATCGCCGTGCGCGAGCTGAACCTCGACGGCCTGGGGCAGGACCAGCGCAACTGGGTCAACGACCACACCGTGTACACGCACGGCTACGGGGTCGTGGCCGCGTTCGGCGAGCAGACGGGCCCGGACGGCCGTCCGGCGTTCTTCGAGGGCGGCATCCCGTCGGAGGGCGCGATCAGCGAGCTCGAGGACGGGTACGAACCGCGCATCTACTTCAGCCCGAGCACCGACACCTACTCGATCGTCGGCGCACCGGAGGGCACGGAGGCGTGGGAGCTGGACTACCAGGCCGACGACCAGGAGAACGGTGGCCAGGTCAACACGACCTTCACCGGTGACGCGGGGCCGGACGTCGGTACGTTCGGGAGCAAGCTGCTGTTCGCCCTGAAGTTCGGCGAGGAGCAGCTCCTGTTCTCCGACCGGGTGACCAGCGAGTCGCAGATCCTGTACGACCGTGACCCCCAGCAGCGGGTCAGCAAGGTCGCGCCGTGGCTCACGCTCGACAACAAGGTCTACCCCGCGGTCGTGGACGGTCGCGTGAAGTGGATCGTCGACGCGTACACCACGACCAACGCCTACCCGTACTCCGCGTCGACGCCGCTCGACGAGGCGGTGGCGGACACGCTCACCCAGCAGCAGGGCGCCCCGATCGAGCTGCCGGAGGAGGTCAACTACATCCGCAACTCGGTCAAGGCCACGGTCGACGCCTACGATGGTTCGGTCGACCTGTACGCGTGGGACGCGGAGGACCCGATCCTCAAGGCCTGGACCAACGTCTTCCCGACGTCGGTCAAGCCGATGGAGGAGATCTCCGGCGACCTCATGAGCCACGTCCGGTACCCGGAGGACCTGTTCAAGGTGCAGCGCACCCTGCTCAGCCAGTACCACGTGACGGACTCGGCCGAGTTCTTCTCGGGCCAGGACTTCTGGAACAACCCGACCGACCCCACCTCGGACGCGGCCACCGCGCCGCTGCAGCCCCCGTACTACCTGACGCTGCAGATGCCGGGGCAGGAGGAGTCGGCGTTCTCGCTGACCTCCACCTTCATCCCCGGTGGTAACACCGACCGTGAGGTGCTCACCGGGTTCCTCGCCGCGGACGCCGACGCAGGGAACCAGGACGGTCAGGTGGCCGAGGACTACGGCAAGCTACGCCTGCTGGAGCTGCCACGAGACACCACGGTGCCGGGTCCGGGCCAGGTGCAGAACAACTTCGACTCGAACCCGACGATCTCGGAGCAGCTGAACATCCTGCAGATCGGTGCCTCCACGGTGCGGCGGGGCAACCAGCTCACCCTGCCCGTGGGTGGCGGTCTGCTGTACGTGCAGCCGGTGTACATCCAGTCGACCGGTGGCACGCAGTTCCCGCTCCTGCGCAAGGTGCTGGTCGCCTTCGGTGACAACATCGGCTTCGCCGACACGCTCGACGAGGCGCTGGACCAGGTGTTCCAGGGCGACTCCGGTGTGGAGGCGAGCGACGCCGGCACGGCGCAGGACGAGGCGCCCATCACCCCGCCCGAGGGCGAGGGCGAGGGCGGCACGGACCCGGGCACCGACCCGGGCACGGAACCGTCCGGCCAGCCCAGCGACCCGGCGACCGAGGAGCCGGGTGGTGCGGGGTCCACGGAGCTGGACGCCGCGCTCCAGGACGCCGCTGACGCCATGGAGGACGCGACCGCGGCCCAGCGCGACGGCGACTGGGCGGCCTACGGTGAGGCGCAGGACCGCCTCCAGAAGGCTCTGGAGGATGCGATCGCGGCCGAGCAGGCGCAGGGTGGTTCGGCGGGGTAGTCCGCCGGCCGCGCGCTGAGCGCGCGGCCCACGTCTGACGAGAGGCTCCCCGGTGCGTGCACCGGGGAGCCTCTCGCGTGCGTTGTCAGACGTTCAGCCGATCCGGCGGGCCACCACCACCGAGTTGACGACGTCGTCGGCGGGGTGCACCACCTCCAGCACCTCGAAGCCAGGCATCGCGCCCAGGTCCATGGGCGGGTACAGGAGGGTGCGCAGGCCGCGCGCGCTGCGGGCGAGCAGCGTGGTCCCCGGCCGCATCGTGGCGGCCATCTCGCGCAGGATCACGGCCTTGGCCGACGGCGACTCGCCCACCAGTGCGGCGAGCACCACGGCGTCGTGGTCCGCGAGGTCGACGTCGGCGGCGTCGGCCTGCTCGAACCGGACCGCCGTGGACCCGATGCGGCCGGCCAGCTCCCGGGCGAGGGCGACCGCGGCGGGGTCGCGGTCCAGCCCCACGACGGGCGCGCCGAGCGCGCCGGCGTAGCCCAGGGCACTGAGGGGGAGCGGCCCGCAGCCGAGCACGGCGACCGACGTCGGCACCGCGCCCGAGCGGCGGAGCAGCCGGACCTCGAGGGCAGTGAGCCGGTCGTAGTTGTCGAGGTAGGGGAACGCCTGGAGCGCGGCCGCCGGATCGGGGGCGTCGACGACGTGCCGGGCCCAGGTGTGCTCGAGCGCCGTCTCGCCGCGTGCGGAGAGCTCCCGGATGGTGTCCCTGCGTCTGTCGACCTCTGGGTGGGTCAGGATGTCGTGGGCCTGGCCGTACGGTGCCGCGAGGACGGCCCCCACCAGTTCGCCGAAGAGAGCGTTGGTCCGCGGGCCGGGTCGCAGGTCAGGCAGGGCGGCGAGCTCGTCGGTCACGTGGACGATGCGGTCGGCGGTCAGGGTGGTATCGCTCAGCTCCGTCGTCATGGGGACGATCGTTCCATGGCCGGATCGGTTCGATCGCTTGTGACCTGCGTCTCTACCGCCTGACCCGGTTTGCACTCAGCCCCAGGGCGTGCGTAAAGTAGGGGTTACCGCCGCGGGGTGGAGCAGTTCGGTAGCTCGCTGGGCTCATAACCCAGAGGTCGCAGGTTCAAATCCTGCCCCCGCTACAATTGTGATGTCGCAGGACATCGCGGACAGCCGGACTTACGAAATTGTAGGTCCGGCTGTTTTTTGTTTGCGGGTGGGTCCGGGTGGGCGGCCGGTGGGTTGGTAGTCCTTGGTCGGGTCCAGGATCAGGTCGCGGAGGATCTCGCCGGTGGCGGCGTCGATGATCTGGGCGTTGAGGCCTTGAACCGGGGCTAGGACGTAGGTTCGGGCGCTGGGGGTGTGAATTCCTCAGGTTTGGTACTCGTGTGCATCGACCTGGTTGGCATCGGGAAGCACCGGCGATGATGACCGAACCGGGAGGCGCCCTCCATGTTCACCTGGGTGAGAGGTACGGCGCGCCGGTCCCACAGTCCCCGGACAGTGCCGATCGTGTGGTCCTTGTGAGGAGCATCGGGCACTACGCGACCCAGTAGCCCCAAGTATTCGGTGCAAGGGATCAAAAGGTCGGCGAGACCTATATAGCCAGAGGCCCCGTCGCGTCGCTCCCGGGGGCGGGTTGGGGGTTCTTGGGTCCGAGCAGGATGACGTAGATGAAGAGGACCGCCATGAGAGCGGCACCTGCCCACATGGCGGTTTGCCAGCCGTCGACGAAGGACTCCTGAGCTGCTCGGATGAGGGCCGCCGAGGAGGCACCGGAGTCGGCGGCGGCGTCGAGGGCATTGGCGATACCGTCACGTGCGGTATCGGCGACATCATCGGGAACACCGTCGAGCCGAGGAGTGATGGCAGTGCGGTATCCGGCCGACAGCAGCGCGCCGAGCAGCGCGACGCCGAGTGCGGTGCCGAACTCTCGAGTCACGTCGTTGAGAGCGGAGGCCACGCCCTGGCGTTCCCGAGGTAGGGCGCTGGTGATCGCCTCGGTGGCCGGAGGCATCGAGAGACCCATGCCGAGACCCACGGCGATCATGCCGGGCAGGACTGCGAGGTACCCGCCGTCGACCGAGACGAGTGCCGCCATCAGGACCAGGCCCGCGCCGGCCAGCAGGATTCCGGTTGCCATCGTCGCGCGGGCTCCGGTCCGCTCGGCTACACGCGGTGCGAGTCCGGAGGCGACCATCATCAGCCCAGCCATCGGCAGGAGCCCGACGGTCGACAGCAGACCTGACCAGCCGAACACCGTCTGGAAGAACGGATAGAGGGCGACAGAGACTCCCGCCTGAACTCCGAAGACCGCCAGGAGAGCCATGGAGCCGCTTGCAAGACCCTGTTCACGGAAGAGGCGAACGTCCAGCAGCGGGGCGCGGTGGCGAAGCTCCCACACCACGAAACCGACAGTGCCAACGACACCGATAAGCAGGCTGACGAGCGAACCGGGGGCCGCCCAGCCCTTCTCGGGCCCTTCATGGAGGAAGAAGGACAACCCGACCACGGCGACGACAGACGCCAGCGAACCGATGGTGTCGAACGAGTGCTGCGTCACCTCGCGGGAGTTGGGAACCGAACGCCGCGCCATGATGAGCGCCACGACCACGAGAACGATGGGCAGAACGAACAGAAACCGCCAGCTCGCCACGTCGACGAGCGCAGCCGACAGAAACATGCCCAGGAGTCCGCCGCCACCGGCGACAGCGGTCCATACGCCGATCGCCCTGCCGCGCTCCTTCTCCGGGAACGTCGAGGTGATGACCGCGAGCGTGACGGGCATGATCATGGCAGCGCCCACCCCACTGAGTACTCGCGCCACCAGCATGACCTCAGCCGACGGCGCAAGACCGGCGGCCAGGTTCGAGACCCCGAAGACAGCCAGCCCCGCGAGCAGCACAGGCTTGCGGCCCCAGCGGTCGCCTACAGCGCCGAGCGGCAGCAGCAAAGCAGCCAGGGTGAGGATGTAGACGTTGATCATCCACAGGACTGCCCCCTGTGAGACCTCGAAGTCGACGGCCAGGTCCGGCTGAGCAACGTTGAGCCCGGTCACCGACGAGATGACCGCCATCAACGCCACCGAGACCGCGATCAGGATCGACCGACGTGTGCCCGGGTCGGACACGGTCGCCGCGTCGGTGATGCTGGGACCGAGCTCTGTAGTCTCTGGCTGGTTCCGCTGCATTTCGTGTCCTCTCGGGAGGTAGGCGACCACGTCGGAGAGCCGTGCGTGATCGTGGACGGAGGGAGTGGGGCAAGAGGGCGCAGCAGAAGCGTCGACCAGTACCCAACACCGCCAACCTACGCACGGCTTGCGGAGTAGACATAGGGTCGTGCCTATGGCGCAAGATGATGGTGAGCTGGACAGCCTCGTGCGCAAACGCGTGCGCGCCCTGCGAGTGGCGCAGGGCTGGTCGCTCGACGAGCTGGCCAAGCGGGCCAGGATGAGTCCGTCGTCACTCAGCCGGATCGAGAACGGCAAGCGCCGCCTCGCTCTGGATCAGCTCGTCACGCTCGCACGTGCCCTGGACACCTCGCTCGACCAGCTGGTCGAGACCGGCACTGACGACGTGATCGCCAACCCCGTGATTGACGGCACCCATGGCCTGATGCGGTGGCCGATCAAGGCGGAGCCCGGGATGACGGTCGTGCGCCAGCGCATCACCAACCCACCACCCGACAAGCCGGCAGGCATGCGCGCCCACCCGGGGCGCGAATGGCTCGTCGTCCTGTCCGGCACCGCGGTGCTCCTGCTGGGCCACCGCCGCTTCCGGGTGGAGACCAACCAGGCTGCAGAGTTCCCCACCATGCTGCCGCACGCGATCGGCACAGCGGGCGGACCATGCGAGATCCTGGGCATCTTCGATCGCGAAGCCCGCCGCGGGCACAACTCCAGCACCAAGGTTCCCCCAGCGACCGACCGCCCATGACGTCGTCGGCGTTGCCTGGCTAGCCGCTGCACACCCTTCCCTCTTGCGCTGTTGGCAAGAGCTCACGCTTCTTGCGCACGACGACCCTACGTTGAAAGGAGCGCACCGGACCGGCGCGCTCGGCAAAGAGGGAAGGACACCCATGGACACACAGCACGTGCCCCCGCGACCGCAAGCGGCCAAGCAGGCCATCACCAGCCCACCCGCCGACTACACAGCATGGCGCGCGGCAAGGTGGAACGAGATTGCCGGGCCGAACGGCAAGGCCAAGGTCGTCGCCAACGCCAGGATCACCGCACAGGAGGCCCGCAGTATCCCGGGCGTACCCGGACAGTGGAGCATCACCGAGGCAGGCGCCTTGACGGTCGCGGCCCCGGCCGACGACAACGTAACGGTCAACGGTGACGTCGTGGACGGAACCGCTGAGGTGCCTTCTGGAAGCTCGCTCGCATTCGACGGAGGCCGGGTCGGCTTCGCGGGCGGCGCGGACGGGTTCTACGGCGTCGTCGTCATGGACGACGACGCGCTCACCCGATCGGGTCTCAGCGGGATCGACACGTATCCGTACGACCCGGCATGGGTCTTCGAAGGCGAGTACCGGTCCGCCCCGGACGGCCGCCGCATCGAGGTGGGGCGCCTGACCAGCCCTCGCACCACCGAGGCGATCCTGGCGCCCGTCGACCTGGCCGTCACCATCGACGGCACCGAGCACGTGTTGGCCGTCCTTGAGGACATGCCCGGACAGCGCCTCATTGTCTTCACCGACGAGACCAACGGGTCCGGGACACCGGAGATCGGCCGCTGGCTCGTGCTGCCCCAGCTGGAACCGGGCAGCACCCTGACGGTCGACCTCAACCAGGCGACCCTCTCCCACCACCACCTGGCGCCGGACGTCTTCACCTGTCCTCTCTCGCCGCCCAGCAACCATCTGCCCCTGCGTGTCCAGGCCGGCGAGCGGGCCCTGATCCGCACCACGCAGTAATCACCGATTCGCAGCCCGACCCGAACCCTCGGAAACAGAAAGCAGCCTCATGCACGAAGACCTCAAGACCAAGGCGACCGCCTACCTCCGCCACCTGGAGAACAGAGAGTGGGCCCAAGCACGAGCGATGTGCTCCGACACCGCCACCGTCTGGCACAACGACGGCAAGGGAGACTCCACGATCCAGGAGAACATCGCCGGCATGGAGGCGCAGATCGCCCCCATCGAGTCGATGCGCTACGACATCACCCGACAGATGTCCCAACCCGACGAAGTCCTCCAGCAGCACGTCGTGAACGTGGTCATGAAGGACGGGGGACGTTTCCGGGTCGACGCCGCCGTTTACTTCCGTTTCGACGACGGCCTGATCACCCGGATCGAGGAGTACGCCGGCCAGCCCAGCGCTGACGCTTCCTGAACGACCCGAACCCACACGTCCCACCGAGCCGGGTCGTACCGCGCTGCGCGAGCGCTGTACGCCCCGGCTGCGTCCTAGCTCAGGGCTGCGCGAGACGACGAGGGGGTCGGTTCGGACGACGCGTGCCATGCCGCGTGGATGACCTCCGCGACCTGTCGGGGCTGCGAGAGGAACGGGGAATGCGAGGTCTGCAGCTCGACCACCCGTGTGGCTCTGGTGGAAGTGCAGTCGATGTCCTTGATGATCTTGCGCTGAAGTGCAGGCTTCAGCATTCGGTCCTCGGTGCACAGCAGGTAGGTGTGCGGTACGACGCCGAAGCGTTCACGTGTGACCGAGATTGGTTCCGTCGCGATCCCGACCGGCGCATCCGCGCCGAGCATGCTCGTCGCTGCGTCCGCGGCCTCTAGCGGCACATCGGCGTACAGCGCGGCACGGACGAGCTCGCGCGATGTCGTGTCTCCCGTGTCGATCCGCGAGGCGCCGATCATGAACGGGTCAGCCTGGAGCAGGCCGGTACCCAGCTCACCCGCGTTCGTGGCGCTCGCCACGTCGACAGCTGCTGGCTGCCCTGAGACGGGCGCCAGCGCGGCGACGTAGACGAGGTGCGAGAACAGCGACGGCTCCATCTCCGCGGCCAGCGTCGCGACCACGCCACCCATGCTGTGTGCCACCACGACGCTCGGTTCGCCATGATGGATCGTCCGCAGCTGGGCGACCAGCTGTTGGGCGGCGCTCGTGGCGGTGACGGCCGACGCCTTGGATTCCTCGGTGGTAAAGGCGGCGGTGTCGAACGGCCGCCTCCATCGTGCGGAGGGAGACGTTCCTTGCAAGCCCTGCGCCTGCAGATCAAGCGCGACTGCCGGGATCTGCTGGCGCGCGAGTTCTAGCGTGACCGGTCCCCAGCACCAGGTGCCGTGCCAGAACCCCGGTAGGAGTACCACATGCCTCATCGAGTTCTCCCCTTCATCGAAGTGCCTGAATCGCGGTTAGTGACCGCTCACTATCAAAAGTATCAGGCGGGAGTCGTGGGCCGTGCGCGACCACCGCGGCCCCTCGGCGGACGACTTGACATCCGACTGGTAGTGACCGTTCACTATCACCATGGCAGCTGAGCGACGCGCGCGAGTGCCCTTCGGGGAGCGCAGGGAGCAGATACTCCAGGCCGCGCTGCGCGAGTTCAGCCACAAGGGTCTGCACGGTGGTTCGACCATGACGATCGCAGCTGAGGTCGGGGTCTCGCAGCCCAACATCTTCCGCATCTTCCCGACCAAGCGGGAGATCTTCGTCGCAACGCTCCAGCGGGTGTTCACCAACGTCGCGACCACGATGCTCGCCGCCGGCGAACGCGACCCCGAACAGCCCTTGCAGGCCATGGCCGATGGGTGGGGCGAGCTCATGGAGGAGCGGGAGAACATGCTGATGCTCCTACAGGGTTACGCCGCCTCCGAGGATCCCGTCATCCGCGACCTCATGCAGAACTGGACCCGTGACGTGTTCGAACGAATGGAGGCGCTGCCGGGTGTCGGGCAGGACGTCGCCCACGACTTCTTCGCCGCAGGCATGCTCTACATGGTTGCTGCGGCGATGGACCTTCCCGCGCGCGCTGACAGCGACGCATGGGCCGAGCGGTTCCTGGCCTCCGGATCATGAGAACCCGCCCCGGCCCTCTCTTTTTTGACCCCAAGATAGTGACCACTCACTAAGGAAGACATGTCTACCACCTCCCCGCTCCTTCAAGGCCTTCGCCTGCCACGCGGCGCAGCCCTCGGCGTCCTCGCCACGTCGATGTTCCTCATCGTGCTCGACGGCGCGATGGTGAACCTCGCCGCATCGACCATCCGCAGCGGACTCGGCCTGACCGCCGCAGAGCTCACGGTCGTGGCCAACAGCTACCTGATCGCGGTCGCCGGACTCGTGCTCCTCGGCGGCCGCCTCGCCGACGTGCTCGGCGCTCGACGGATGTTCCTGATCGGCATGTCCGTCTACGTGGCGGCATCTGCACTGTGCGCGCTCGCGGTCAACGGCCCGATGCTGATCGCCGGACGTGTCGGGCAGGGGCTCGGCGCGGCCCTCACCGTCCCGGCGGCACTCGCCATAGTGCTCCTGCTGTACACCTCGGCCGCCGAGCGATCCCGTGCGATCGGTATCTGGGGCGCGGTCTCCGGCGGTGGCAGCCTGATCGGGGTCTTCGCGGGAGGCACCCTCACCGAGGTACTGGGCTGGCAGTCGGTGTTCTGGACCCCAGTCCCCCTGGGTATCGTCGCGGCCGTCGCCGTATGGCGGACGGTGCCGCCTATCCCGGGCCGCCCAGGGCGGTTCGACCTCGCGGGTGCTGTCAGCATCACGCTCAGCATCTCCGCGCTCGCATTCAGCATGGTGACCGCCGCCGAATCCGGATGGACCGCGCCGCCCACCCTGGTCGCCCTCGTCGTCGGTCTCGCAGCGCTCGGGGCGTTCGTGGCCGTGGAACACAGCTCCTCGCACCCGCTCGTCCCGCTCAGCGTGTTCCGCCGGGCCACGGTCGCGACCGCGACCGCGGTCATGGTCCTCGCCGGCGGCACCTTGACCAGCCTGTTCTTCTTCCTCCCCCTTTACCAGCAAGACGTCCTGGGTATGGGCCCGCTCATGACCGGGCTCGCGCAGCTTCCCATCGCCGTCATGATCATCGTCGGCAGCGTCCTTGCCCCCCTGCTCGCCAAGCTGCTCGGACTCGCCCGCGCGCTGCCCGTGTCGTTGGCCGTGCTGCTGATCGGGATCCTCTGGATCGCGATCAACCCGGCGATCACGTTCACCTGGCAGCACACGGGAGCGTTCCTCCTCATCGGCGCCGGCCTGGGCCTCGGGATCGTCAACGGCACGACGCTGGCCGTCCGCGACAGCGGCGACGGCGAGTCCGGACTCCTCAGCGGTCTGGTGAACGCCGCCCAGTCGCTCGGCGGCGCGATCGGCCTCGCCGCCCTGGCCGCGATCGCGCTCAGTGCCGCCGGTAGCACCAGCGACGTCAGCTTCACCGCGGCGTTCCTCGGCGGAGCCGGCCTCGTCGCCCTCGCGATCGCTCTGTCGATCATCCCCCTGTTCAGCCGGCGACGAACCGCCGCTCCCACGCCCTGACCACCACCCCCATCCGAGAGGAAGACCCGATGACCAACCCGACGATCCTCGTCACCGGCGCCACCGGCACAGTCGGTACCGCGCTCGTGCCCGCCCTGATCGACCGTGGCGCGCAGGTACGAGCGATGACCCGCGACCCCTCGCGCCGGATATCCGGAGCCGAGACCGTGGTGGCCGACCTGCACGACCCTGCGACGATCTCGACCGCGCTGGAAGACGTCAACGCCGTCTTCCTCAACTCACCGTCCACCGAGGACGCCGCACAGTTGCAGATCCGCTTCGCCGAGCTGGCTCGCGAAGCGGGCGTGCGGCGGCTCGTGCTGTTGTCCCAGTACGGTGCGCATCTCGACTCCCCGGTACGTTTTCTGCGCTGGCATGCCGAGGTCGAGGACCGGCTGGCCAGCCTCGATCTCGCCTGCACAGTGCTGCGGCCGAACCTCTACCTGCAGTCCCTGCTCGCTTTCGCCGACACGATCGCCCAGGGGATGCTCACCGCGCCCGTCGGCGAGGCCGCCGTCAGTGTGATCGACACCCGGGACATAGCCGAAGCCGCAGCGGCCGTACTGACGAGCACCGGGCACGACGACCGTACCTACACGCTCACCGGACCACGCGCGGTGACCCACAGCGACATAGCCGCCGCCCTCAGCACCGCCACCGGGACGCCCATCTCTTTCTACGACGTGCTACCTGAGCAGTTCGCGGCAGCGCTCGAGTCGTTCGTTCCCCGGTGGCAGCTCGACGGCCTCCTGGAGGACTACGCCCACTACGCCCGCGGTGAGGCGGCCGACGTGACCTCCGCGGTCAACGACCTCACCGGCCGTACCGCGCGCGACATCGCCGACTTCGCCGCCGACCACGCCACAGCCTTCGCGCGCCCCTGATCCTGCCGAGAGGACCATCATGATCACTCACATCATCAGGATGTCCGTCAAGCCTGACGTCTCGCCCGAAGAGCTCGGTGCCGCCCTGCAGCGGATGCAGGATGCCGCAGCCGAGATGAGTTCCGGTGGAAGCTCCCGGGCCGCTTTCTTCGGCCGCGACTTCGGCGACACCTTCGACTTCGGATCGGTATCGACCATCGAAACCCTCGCGGAGTACGAGGCGATGATGAACCATCCGGCTCACCTGGAACTCGATCGAATCGGCTTGCCGCTCGTCGACCGCTTCCACTCGGTCGACATCACCGACGACAGCGACCCGGAGATCGGCGCCAAGATCGCCGCCATCCACCGCCGCCGCTTCGAGTCCCACCCGGACCTGCTCGAGCTCGTCAGCAGCATCGACGACTACCGCGGCAGCGGCGTCCCTGACCGCGACTGATCGTCGGTCCGTGGAGCGGCACAGGCCCGGCCGCTCCACGGACCACACGTAGTTCCGAGAGGATCAACATGACCGACATCGTCCATGCCGACGCCATCGTCGTCGGCAGCGGATTCGGTGGCGCTGTTGCGGCTGCCCGACTCGCGCAGGCCGGCTACTCGGTGACCGTCCTCGAGCGTGGACGCCGCTGGCGTCCCGGCGACTTCCCGCGTGAACCAACGCTTCAGCGCGGTTGGCTGTGGTCGGTCGATCGCGGCCTGTATGACATCCGCTGGCTTGACGGCATGCTCGCCGTCCAGGCCGCCGGCTGGGGTGGTGGCTCGCTCGCGTACGCCAACGTGTTCGCCCGCCCGTTCGACGACGCGCTCAGTGACCGCTGGCCCGTGCACCTGAGGCGGGCCGAGCTCGACCCGTACTACGACCTCGCCGCCCACATGCTCGGCGTCTCGCCCGTGGGCGACGACCCTCGCACCGGTGAAGCCCCCGCACGCACCACGCTCATCGAACAGCTCATGGAGCGCACAGACCGTCCGGATGCGATCGAGCGTCCCAACCTCGCCGTCACCTTCGGCGACCCGGACACGTGGCGCCCGAACCGGCACGGCGTGCCCCGACGCGGCTGCGCCTTCGTCGGCGAATGCGTCATCGGCTGCAACCACGGCGCGAAGAACTCTCTCGACGCCACGTACCTCGCCGCGGCCGAGAGCAACGGTGCGCGCAGCGTCACCGATGCGGAGGTCACCCGCATCGAGCCGGCCGTCGACGGCTATCTCCTCACCACGACAACACCCTCTGATCCCGATGCGGAACCGCGGACGTGGAGCGCCCGTCGGGTCGTCCTCGCGGCGGGCTCGGTCGCGACCACCGAGCTGCTGCTCCGGTCACGAGACGTCGACCGCACCCTCCCGCGCCTGTCACCGACGCTCGGCCACGGCTTCTCCGGCAACGGAGACTTCCTCACTCTCGCTGAGCTCCGCGAACCGCAGGGAGACATGACAACGGGCCCGACGATCACGACCAACACCGTGCTCGATGTACCCGAAGGGCAGCGGTCCGTCTGGTACCAGGTGCAGGACGGCGCATTTCCCGCAGTCCTGCACGATCTCTTCGACTCGATGATTCCCGGACAACGGGCACGCAACTGGTGGCGGCGACGGTTCGCCGCACCCGATGCCCGACGTGTCTTCACCGTCCTGGCCATGGGGCACGACTCCGGAGACGGGACCCTCCGGCTCGACCGGTCCGGCAACCTCGTGCTGTCCTGGCGAAACCGCTGGCAGACCCACCTCTACCGATCGCAGCGCCGCGTCGGGCCGCTGCTCGCTCGCCTCCTCGACGCGCGCCTCTACCACCCGATCACCTGGTCCGTGCTCCGTCGCACGACCACCGTCCACCCCCTCGGCGGCGTGCGCTCCGGACACGACGCCAGCTCAGGTGTCGTGGACGACGTCGGCGAGGTACACGGCCACCCCGGCATCTTGGTCGTCGACGGCTCCACCCTGCCCGCCTCCACCGGCGTCAACCCCTCCGCGACGATCCTCGCCGCTGCCGAGCGGTCGATCGAGGCGATCATCCGCCGAGACGGGCGCCCGCAGTGGTGTGCCCCCGAATGGCCTGACGTCGTACCGGCCGCCGCTCCGGAGGACACCGCATCGAGCTTCGCGGCGGACCTCAACACCGCCACCAGCGGCGGCGGCATCGTATTCGACGAGCGCATGGTCTCGATCGATCGTGACCGGTCACGCATCGACCTGCGCCTCACCGTCGAGCGAGGCAGCATCGACCAGCTCGTCTCCGACCCGAACCACATGCTCTCGGTGCGAGGCACCGTCGACGTCTCCGGCGTCGCGACCTCCGCCGCCACGTCCGGCACGCTCTCCCTCTTCCCGGACCAGTCCACGGAAGCGATGCGCTACGAGCTCCGCTTCGACGCGGACTCCGGTCAGCCGTGGCAGCTCACCGGGACCAAGACCATCACAGGACGGGCGCCATGGCAGCCCTTGGTCGACCTGACGCGGCTGCACGCCACCGCCCACCCCGTCGACGACCCGACCACCATGGCCGACGCGACTCTCGTCATCACTCCGCGGGACCTGGGGAGCCTTCTCGGCACCGTTCGCGGCACCGGATTCACCCGGGCACGCAGGATCCGTACCGCTGCGCGTTTCGCTACCTTCTTCGCCCGCTCGGCCGTGCAACGGACCTGGGGGCCAATGTCGCCGGCCCGTGCGGCATCGCACGACTCATGACCACACCGCCCGCCGGTGCGCGGGTGCCACGACAGACGCGCACCAGTACCCCGTCGTCTCGGCCCGTTCGTCCGAAGGAACTCATGTCACCACTCCACCCCCCGTACGTCGCGGACTCCCCCGATTCGCCGGCCGCTACCGACAGCGAAGCCGCCGCGCGGACGTGGGTCGTGGCATGGACCGCGCCGCCCAGCGGCGTCGGCCTCGCGCAGGGCTTGCTGGGACGGCCCGTCGTCGCGCAGACCCTGCGCATGGTCGTCCGCCCCCTGATGTCGGGTGATGCCGTCCGCATCCGGCTGAACAACGCCTACGGCTCGCGCGGCCCCGTCCACATCGAGCATGCCACGGTCGCCCGCCGCAGCGATGGCGCGACAGCCGCACCCGGCACCCTGCGCGATCTGACGTTCAAGGGCGGGCTCTCCACCAGCCTCGCCGCGGGCGCCTTCGTCGGGAGCGATGCCGTGCCACTGGACGTGCAGCACGGACAAGACCTCCTGGTGAGCCTGCACGTCCGCGGCAACGTGATCCGGCCCACCCAGCACTTCATCACCAACCAGACCAACTACGTCTCCGCGCCGGGCCGAGGTGACCAGGCTGCGAACCGCTCAGGTCGCAGCTTCCACCGCGCCCGCTCACCGCTCGGCTATTCGACGGGTTGGTACTTCCTTCACGCCGTCGATGTCCGCGCCGATCGGCACTCTGCCGTCGTGGTCGCATTCGGCGACTCAATCACCGACGGTTATCAAGGCCGGGTCCGTGGCCCGCTGGAAAGCCGGACAGCACTGGACCAGAACGCCCGCTACCCCGACTTCCTGGCTCAGCGCCTTGCACAGCTGACACCGGAGCGCTCGATCGGCGTCGTCAACGCCGGCATCTCCGGCAACCAGGTGCTTGCTGCCACCTCGTGGCATCTTCCGTTCGGCGATTCGGCGCTGAGCCGCTTCGAACGCGATGTACTCACTCAGCCGGGCGTCACCGACGTCATCATTCTCGAGGGCATCAACGATCTCGCGGAAAACGCCGACCTCACGGCTGCAGAACTCATCAAGGGCCTCTCCCGGCTCGCCGAACGCTCGCGACAAGCAGGCCTCAGGGCCCATCTGGGCACCCTCACTCCCACGGCCGGCAGCGCGCGAGGCCAGGTGACGGAGGAACGTCGGGTCGCGGTCAATGGCTGGATCCGCGGGCAAGACGTCGCCGACTCCGTCATCGACTTCGACGCGGTGCTACGAGACCCACGAGCGCCCACCCGGATGGCTGCCCGGTACGACTCCGGCGACCATCTCCACCCGAGCAGCGCTGGATACCGCGCCATGGCTGCGGCAGTCCCCCTACCCGTCTTGGCCGCGCACGACGAATCTCTGTGATCTACGGCCATCAGCGCCGCAGCACCGCTGCGGCCCTTGAGAGAAGGAGAATCAATGAGCAGGATGTTGCAGTTCGCATGGGCCGCGCTGGTACCGAGCCGACCCGAACCCACAAGAACCTTCCTGGAGCCGGCGACGGCCAGGATGCGGGTGTTGCCGCAGGACCTCGACTTCATGATGGTGGTCAACAACGGCTCGTACCAGCAGATCATGGACGTCGCCGGGTACCGGCAGATGGGGAAGAACGGTGGCCTGCGCCTGGCGACCAAGCAGTCGTGGGTCGGGGTCGTGGCGGCTTCCACGATCCGCTATCGCCGGTCGCTACGCCTGTGGGACCAGTTCGAGGACACCTCGCGCGTGCTCGGATGGGACGACCGCGTCTTCTACATCGAGCACCGGATCACCCGGCACGGCGAGCTGTACACCCGCGGCGTGATCTGCCTGCGGTTCCTGCACCGGCGCACTCGGGAACGTATCAGCCCGCACGAGATCGTCCGGCTGCTGGCACAGCAGCAGGGGCACACCGTGCCGCAGAGCCCTGAGCTGCCCGCGGACATCGCGGAGTGGGCCGCGACCCTGAACCACGACGTCACGGAAAAAGAGCCGGTGGGCGGCTGACGCCCGCCGGCATTCTCGCCCATCGACCACCACGTGGTACCCGACGTGAGGAGCGGTATGTCCAACGAACCACCACCCACCCTTCCTATTGCTCGCACCTGCCCGCATACCCCGCGTGCAGAGCACATCCGGCTCCAGGAACAAGAGCCTGTCAGCAAGGTCACTCTGCCCTCAGGGAGCGAGGCCTGGGTCGTCACCCGCCACAGCGACGTCCGCGCCGTGCTGTCGGACGCGCGCTTCAGCTCCGACCGTACGCGTCCTGATTTTCCGCGGGTCAACGTCGGTGACCTCGCCGCACAGGACGAAGAAGTCGTTCCCGGAGTGATGCTGAACATGGACGCCCCGGAGCACGGAGCGGCCCGGCGCGCCGTCCTAGGCGAGTTCACCCGTCGGCGGCTGGCCGAGCTCGAGCCACGCATCCAGCAGATCGTCGACGAGCACATCGACGCGATGCTGGCCGGGCCGCGCCCCGTCGACCTGGTCCAGGCCTTGGCCCTGCCGGTCCCGTCGCTGGTGATCTGCGAGCTGCTCGGGGTGCCGTACGAGGATCACGACTTCTTCCAGAGCCGGTCGACCCTGGCCATCACGCAGGGCGAACACCCCGATGACGCCCACAACGCACGAGCCGCCATGGGTGAGCTCACCGGCTACCTCGACGCCCTGCTGCGGGCCAAGGAAAAGGAACCCGCCAACGACCTCCTCAGCCGCCAGCTCCTGCGGCAGCGCGAGACGAACGGCAGTGTCGACCGCGCGGACCTGATCGGGCTCTCCTTCCTGTTGCTTGTGGCCGGGCACGAGACGACCGCAAACATGATCGCGCTGGGAACGCTGCAGTTGATCCAGGACTCCAAGGCCAGAGAGGTCATCCGGCTGGACCGGGCAAGGACCCAGCCTGCCGTCGAGGAGCTGCTGCGCTACTTCACCATCGCCGAACAGGTGCTGACGCGGGTAGCCACCGAGGACGTCGAAATCGGCGGCAGGCTCATCAAGGCGGGGGACGGCGTGCTGGCGCTCTCACACGTCGCCAACCGTGACCCGAGGGTGTTCGACGACCCGAACACGTTCGACGTCGAGCGCGGCACCAGCAATCATCTCGCCTTCGGCCACGGCCCACACCAGTGCCTCGGTCAGAACCTGGCTCGGCTCGAGCTGCAGATCGTGTTCGACGCACTGCTGCAACGCATTCCCGGCCTGCGCCCTGCGGTCCCCGTCGACGAGCTGTCGTTCAAAGGAGACTCGCTCACCTACGGCGTCCAGGAGCTACCGGTGACCTGGTAGGTGTCGGCTCGTGTCCCCGGTGAGACGGCGGTAGCTCTGGCCTGCCTACTGAATGGGAGGCCAGAGCTGCGGCCTGGTCCCACACCCCGCGGCGGGCCACGGGCGGTAGCGCCGGCTGGCGAGCCTCAGCACCTGGCCTATGTGCCTGCATCTGGTCCGTAGCCTGTTCGGGGTCGGGGCCGAGCTCGTGGTGGGTCGTGAGCTGGCAGCCGGGCCGGCCCGTCATGGCCAGCAGCCACAGTATGTGGACGTGCTCAGCCCGCCCGGCGCGGATCTTGCTGACGTGACCGATCCCGCAGGACCCGAACACCTGCGTGAACTGAGCTGAGCAAGCCATGAAGACTCCTGTGCCCGACTACCTCGACGTCAGCAGGGTCCATTCCTTCTCCGGCCTGGGGCGGCGTATGTCGCTCGAAGGGCAGCTACCTGAATGTCCTGTCACCGGCTGCAGGCAGTCAAGGTGACAGACATGGCCACGCATGAACATGACCGCTCCAGGGTCGCTTCGGCCCACCCCTCGCGTTCGAGGTCACGCGCCGGATCTGCTCCGGCGGCTCGTCAGGAGTCGGTCAGGCAGGTCTGGTTGGTCGCCGGACCGGACAAGCTCGGCCGACAGTGACGCCCTGTCCGCCCGGAGAGCGCTGACCGGTCGAGGGCAGCCGGCTCCAGGAAGAGAGACGATGCTTGCGCCCGGCGGGCGACAGCGAGATGATCACGCATGCCCCACCGCGCGCCCACCGACGACGGATCTGCTCCGACGGTGTCCGCGCCGCGGTTCGTGGGACGCGAGCGTGAGCTGTCGGCCCTCAGCGACGCCGTGAACCGGCCACCGGCGATCGTGCTGCTGGAGGGCGAAGCCGGCCTCGGCAAGAGCCGCCTGCTGCAGGAGTGGCTCGCCACGGACCCCCGGCACGCCGGCAACGCTCTGTTCTCGGTGTGCCCGCCGCTTCGGGAGCCGCTGACCCTTGGCCCGGTCGTCGACGCGTTCCGTGGGATCGACGTGCCGCTCGCGGACCTGGGGCTCACCGACCTCGCCGGCGCCCTGCGCCCGCTGTTCCCGGAATGGTCGGCCGACCTGCCGCCGACCCCGGAGCCCCTGTCCGACGCGAGATCAGCGCGGCACCGGCTGTTCCGCGCCCTGGACGAGCTGATCCGCGCGCTCGGTGTGGACCTGCTCGTCGTGGAGGACGCCCACTGGGCCGACGACGTGACCTTGCAGTTCCTCCTGTTCGTCGCTGCCCGTCAGCAGACGCGCGGACCGAGCCTTGTGATCTCCTACCGGCCGGACGAGGTAGGCACCGACTCGCACCTGCTGCGCCTGACATCACGGGCGGCGGCCGGTGTGGCCAGGGCGAGGATCGTGCTGTCGCCGCTGCGCCCGGAGGACACGGCCGCGATGGTGTCGTCGATGCTCGGCGGTCGTCCGGTGCCGCCCGAGCTCACCACCTTCCTGCACGAGCGGACCGACGGGATCCCGTTCGCGCTGGAGGAGTCGGTGCGGCTCATGTGCGACCGCGCGGACCTCGTCGTCCGCGGCGGCCAGTGGGGCGGGCTGACGCACGGTGAGCTGCCGATTCCGCCGACGGTGCGCGACTGCACACGGGAGCGGGTGGGACGGCTCTCACCGCAGGCTCAACAAGTGCTCCGGGCAGCGGCGACCCTGGCCGAGCCGTCGTCCGAGGCGACGATCGCGACCACCGCCGACCTGGCTCCGAGCGTGGCCCGAGCCGGGATAGCGGAGGCTGCCGATGCCGCGGTGCTCGACAGCGATGGCCGTGGCCGCTGGCGCTACCGGCACCGGCTGGCCGCCGTGGCGGTCTACGAGGCGATCCCGCGTGCCGTGCGGCAGGCTCTGCATCGACGAGCCGGTCGTGTGCTGGAGGGCATGCACCCCCTGCCGGCCACTCGCCTCGCGCACCATTTTCGTCAGGCCGGCGAGGCCGAGCCGTGGCTCCGGTACTCCGAACAGGCCGCGGAGCAGGCCGTGGCCTCGGGCGACCACACCACGGCGGCCGTCCTGCTCGACGAGGTCCTCTCGGCCACCGACCTTCCACCCCACGACCTGGCCCGCGTCGCGCGGGCCGCCGCGACCGCCGCGCTGGGGCGCCGCGAGCCGGTGGACGAGGTCTACCACCGGGTGGTCCGCACCCTGCGCGCCGTGCTCGGCTCCCCGGGGCTGTCCGATCGACAGAAGGCCGAGATCCGCAACCCGCTCGGTCGGCTCCTGATCGTCGGCGGCGAGGCGACCGCGGCGCTCGCCGAGCTCGAGCAGGCAGTGGCCAACCTCGACCACGAACCGGTCGAGGCGGCCAGAGCCATGACCTACCTGGGCTGGGCCTATGCGGGACCCTGGCCCGCGCAGACCCACCTGCGCTGGTTGCAGCGTGCCGCCGAGATGACGGCCCACGTCGCGTCCCCGCCTGACCGGCTGAACCTCGCGGGCAACCGCGCGGCCGCACTGCTCATGCTCGGCGAGGAGACCTCCTGGGACGTCATCGCCGACCTACCCGTCGACGGCGCTGCCGCGGCCGAGCGGCTCGACCTGGCCCGCATCCACGCGAACATCGGCACCGGCGCGCTGATCTGGGGGCGGTACGCCGACGCGGAGCGACATCTGGACGTCGCCATGCGGCTCGCCGATGCCGAGCAGGCAGCCCGCCTGCGCTACAACGTCGAGATCGAACAGGCCAACCTCGACTGGCACACCGGTCGGTGGGAGGGGTTGGCGGAACGTGCGGCAACCCTCGCGGACGTCGACCGGGACCGGCCCACCATCTATCTGGCCAGCGTCCGGGTGGCCGCCCGGCTGGCTGCCGCGGCCGGACGCCCGCGCGCCGCGGAAGAGCAGTTCCGGCTGGTGCTCGAGGAGGCAGCTCGGCTCGGTGCCGTCGACGACACCATGGAGCCCGCCGCGGCTCTGGCCCGGCTGTGGCTGGCGGACGACGACCCCGACCGGGCACTGCGGGTGACGAACCGACCGATGGACGCCCTGGAGACCAAGGGTGTGTGGGTGTGGGCGACCGACATCGTGCCGGTGCGGGTCGAGGCGCATCTCGCCGCCGGGGACCACACGGCGGCGCGACGCCTCGCGGCACAGCTCGCGCGAGGCCTGCGCGGCCGCTCGGCACCGGGGCCGCGCGCAGCTCTCGCGCTGTGCCGCGCACACCTCGCCGCAGCGGCCGGTGAGCACGACCGCGCGGCGTCCGCCTACGCGCGAGCGGCCCGTGCCTGGGCGGCGCTGCCTCGACCGTACGACGCGCTACGGGCCCGCGAGCAGCAGGCCGAGACGCTCCTCGCGGCAGGAAGGGCCCACGAGGGCCAGGAGGTGATGGCGCGCCAGTACGAGGAGTTCTTCCGGCTCGGCGCGCGAGGCGACGCGGACCGGGTGGCGCGCCGTCTGCGCGACCTCGGCGCGGACGTCCCACGACTGTGGCGCGGCGGTCGACGAGGTTACGGTGACAATCTTTCACCCCGCGAGATCGAGGTCGTCCGCCTGGTGGTCGCGGGCCACACCAACCGGGAGATCGGGAAGATCCTGGCGAAGTCCCCGGCCACCGTGGACCAGCAGCTACGCGCCGCCATGCGCAAGCTGAAGGTCACCTCCCGGACCGCGCTCGCGGTCCTCGCGGTCGAGACCGGTGTGCTCTCGGCGCACGGGTCTGTCGCCGACGCGTCATGAAGATTGACGCATCCGCAGGATAGCGACGGCGCGCACGACCACCGGAGCATGAGGCCCCATGATCCATGCCCCAGTGAGACTGACTGCCGTCGCGGCAGCGTTGACCTTGGTGGCGGGCCTCAGCCTGAGTGCCGCGCCACCGACGTGGGCGGCCACGCCGCCACCCGAGCCGACCGCCGACTCCGTAGCTCCCGCCGACAAGATCCAGCCGGAGCTGCGGGCGTCGCTCCGGAACGACCGGACCGCCGAGCTCTGGCTCCGGTTCGAGGACAGGGCGGACCTGGCGCCCGCCGCGCGCATCGCGGACTGGACCGAACGCGGTCAGTTCGTCTACGACGCGCTGACCGAGACCGCCGAGAAGTCGCTGGCGACGGTCGCCGCCGAGCTGGACGCGGCCGGCGTCGGCTACGAGTCGTTCCCGATCGCCAACGCGGTGCTGGTCAAGGACGCGACCGAGGGTCTCGCGCTGGACCTGGCCGCGAACCAGGCGGTCGCGGAGGTCCACGACACCCCAGAGGTCGGGCTGGTCGAACCGGTGCGGCCGGAACCCGCGACACCTGCCGCGCGCACCGCGGAGGCCGAGGTCGAGTGGGGGCTCGACTACATCAACGCACCCGCGGCCTGGGAGATGGGGGCCACGGGGGCGGGCATCACGGTGTCCAATCTCGACTCAGGGGTCCAGTTCGACCACCCGGCGCTCGTCGGCACGTACCGGGGCGCCGTCGCGGACGGCACGTTCGAGCACGACTACAACTGGTTCAGCACCCGGAGCACCTGCGGGGACGTGCCGTGCGACGACAACGGTCACGGCACGCACACCATGGGCACCATGGTGGGCGACGACGAGGCAGGCAACCAGGTGGGTGTCGCCCCGGACGCGCAGTGGATCGCGACGGACGGCTGCTGCGAGGCCACGGGGTTCGAGACGTTGCTCGAGTCGGGCTGGTGGCTGCTGGCCCCCACCGACCTGGACGGCGAGAACCCGGACGTGTCGAAGCGACCGCACGTGGTGAACAACTCATGGGGCTCGTCGGCGGAACACGCCTACTCCGACTTCTTCACGGCGATCGACGAGGCGTGGACGGCGGCCGGCATCTTCAGCGTCTGGTCGGCGGGCAACACCTCACCGGGCGCGGCGTGCGACACCGTCTCCTCACCCGGTGCGCACCCGGACGCCTACTCCGTGGGCGCATTCGCCTCGAACGGCGTGCTCGGCGCGTTCTCCCGCAAGGGTGAGGGCGAGGACGGAGTGATCAAGCCCGAGATCTCCGCACCCGGCGTCAGCGTCCGGTCGTCGTGGCCGGGCGACGGCTACAACACGATCAGCGGCACGTCGATGGCAGCCCCGCACGTCGCGGGAGCCGTCGCGGCGCTGTGGAGCTACGACCCGACGCTCGTCGGGCAGATCGAGCAGACCCGCCGTCTGCTCGCGGAGTCGGCCCACGACGTCGACGACACCTCGTGCGGTGGCACCGCGGAGCTGAACAACAAGTACGGCGAAGGGCGCCTGGACCTGGTCCGGCTGCTCCAGCTCGCGCCGCAGGAAGGCGGCACGCTGAGCGGCGTCGTCACCGCGGGAGGCAACCCGATCGGCGGCGCGGAACTGACGATCAGCGGCCCGTTCGACCGTACGGTCGGCACGGCCAAGGACGGCACGTTCTCGCTGCACCTGCCCGCCGGCGACTACGACATCACCACGACGGCCTTCGGTCACGTACCGGCGACGACGAGCGCCACCGTCACGATCGGCGAGCACACCACGCTCGACGTCGTGCTCGAGACAGCGCCCACCCGCGACGTCAGCGGTGTGGTGCTCGACGCGGAGGAGCGGCCCGTACCGGCGGCTGAGGTCTCCGTCGAGGGCACACCGCTCGACGCCGTCCGCACGGACGCCGACGGCATGTTCACGGTTCCTGACGTCCCGGAGGGCGAGTACCTGTTGAAGGTGCTGCCGAACGCGTGCTTCTCGCCCACGACGGTTCCCCTGACGGTCGGGCCCGCGACGGGGCCGGTCGAGATCGCGGTCGCCCTCGTCGTGGACGGCGGCGGCTACACCTGTGCCGTCTCGGAGGGCGACTACCGGCGTGGCACCGACAAGGTCGAGTTCCCGAGCGGGGTGTGGACCCAGGTGCCGTTGCCGTCCCCGATCGCGCTCTACAACGGGACCCACGACACCCTCAACATCGGCAGGCGCGGGGTGATCTCCGTGGACGACACCATCGCGGGGCCCGGCGTGGGCGGGGCGGGCGTCTTCCCGTTCTACGTCGCCAGCCCGCTACGGACGGACAGCGGCGGCGTCTACACGGCGTCCACCACGGTGGACGGTGAGGACGCGTTCGTCGTCGAGTACCGGGACATGACCGTCTGGGGCGGCTCCGAATGGCCGCGGGAGTCGGAGGGGACGGTCAGCTTCTCCACCACGTTCACCCGGTCCGGGAAGGTGATCGTCGCCTATGGCGACGGCGTGGGCGGCGACGACCCGCTGACCGCCGGCCTCGTCGCGACGACGGGCATCCAGGGCTGGGAAGGCGTGGACGGCATCCGGTTCTCGGAGCGGTCCCCGGCACTCCACGACGGCCTTGTCGTCACCTACGACCTGCCCGACTTCGGGTACCTCGACCTGACCGTCGCCGACCGCAACGACGGCCTGCCGGTGGACGGCGCGAACGTCTCGATCTCCGACGCGGAAGGCCTGGTCGAGAGCCTGACGACGAGCTCGACCGGCGCCATGCGCCGGCAGCTGCCCGTCGGCGACTACACGGTGACCGTCTCGGCGCCCGACTACGTGACCGAGACCCACGAGTTCTCGCTCGCCGAGCTCTACGCCGAGACCGAGGTCGAGGCACGCCTCGCCACCGGCGCCACCGACCTGACGGTCGACGGGCTGGACGCGGTTCTCGGCACCGACCAGCACGGCACCGGGTCGCTGACCCTGACCAACTCCGGCTCCGCCCCCCTCACGTACGACCTGGGGGAGGCGGCGCGCCATCCGGAGCTCGACACCGCAGGGGCCACGGCGCGCACCGGCGCGGGAGCCGACAGCACGATCGACCTGTCGGCCTGGAACGAGGCGGCCAAGGCCTCGGCCGGAGACCATGAGCCGTCACTGACCGACGGTCAGGGCAGGAAGGCGGACGCCGCGCTCGCCGAGGCCGCCGACCAGGTCGGTACCCACTCCGGCGGGGACGTCATCACCCGGATACCGCTCGGGGACGGGCCGGACAACGGCTCGCCCACCGGACTCGGCTACGACGGCGACGTGTGGGTCCACGACTACAACGCGCGGACCAACACCGCCTACACCGTGACGGGCCGCAAGACCGGCAAGCAGTTCGCGGCGGAGTGGAACCCCGACTACCGGGCCTTCGACCTGGCGTTCGACACCCGGACCGGGGACATGTGCCAGATGGAGGACAGCCCGGCGAGCCTCATCCACTGCTTCGACCCGGACACCGGGGACAAGACCCGGGAGATCGAAGGAGCCTGGTCGAACACGCAGCTGACCGGGCTGGCCTACAACGCGAGCCTGGACGTGTTCTACGTGGGCGGCCGCGGGATCGGTGCGATCGGGACCGTGGCGGGCACGTCGCACGAGACACCGGGGGAGTTCCTCTCCTACTGCTCCCCTCCGCTGCCAGAGGTGATGGGCCTTGCGTACAACGAGGCGTCGGACACCATCTGGTACACCGACCGCGCGGTCGGCCGGCCCAGCCGGCTGCTGCAGGTCGACCCCGTCGACTGCTCGCTCGTCAACGCGTGGTGGTTCCCGGGCCAGCTGCAGCTGCAGGGCGGCGGCCTCGCGACCGACGCCACGGGCGCCCTGTGGGCGACCGACCAGATCGCCGACGAGGTGCTGCTCGTCGACGTCGAGGACGACCTGCTCACGGATCTGCCCTGGCTGTCGCTCTCCTCGACCGGCGGGACGCTCGCGCCGGGCGAGTCGACGACGGTCGAGGTCGCTCTCTCGGCCGAGGACCTGGAACCGGGAGCCCTCGGTGCCAACATCGTGGTGACGTCCGACTCCGGCCGGCAGTCCAAGGAGTACGTCCCCGTCACCCTCACGACCACCGAGTACCAGGTCGGCGTCAACGCCGGCGGCAGGGCGTTCACGGACAGCACCGGGTTCGCCTGGTCGGCCGACCGGCCGTTCCACCACGGCCCGTGGGGGTACGAGGGCAGGACGAAGGAGATCTCCACCCGCGGCGCCGTGCACGGCACCACGGACGACGCCCTCTTCCAGTCCCAGCGTGCCGCCCGGCACCAGGACCTGTCCTACAGGTTCGACGACGTTCCGGAGGGCACCTACGCGATCGATCTGGGCTTCGCCGAGATCCAGCGCGCGGCCCCCGGCAGGCGGGTGTTCGACGTGCTCGTCAACGACTCGCTCACGCTGTACTCCTACGACCCGGCCGGCGCGATCGGCCGGCAGACCGCGGGCTGGCACACGGCCACCGTCGAGCACGCCGGTGGTCCGCTGACGGTGGAGCTCAGGGGTGCCAGAGGGCTGCAGGCCCCGGCGCTCGCCGCGCTCAGGGTGACCCTGGATCCCCGTGCTGCCGAGGCACCGGGCCCGGAGCCGGAGCAGCCGGAGCCCGGCGAGGTGCCGGTCGCTCCGGTCGACCGTCCGTACGAGGTGACGGAGGTCTCCGGTGTGTACCGGCAGGGCACCACGGAAACCGCCTGGTCGGGCAGCCGCGGCTGCGGAGTGCTGTGGTTCGGCTTCGACTTCCCGTTCTACGAGACGACGTGGGACGGGGTGTGCGTGGCGCCCAACGGCATGCTGACCTTCGATCGCAGGCGGTCCGACGCGCCCAACACCGAGCTGCCCACACAGCGGCCGGCCGATGCGATCTACCCGTTCTGGGACGAGCTGCTCGTGGACGACGAGGCAGGGATCCACATCGGTACGGCGGAGGTGGACGGGCTCGACGCCCAGGTGATCGAGTACCGCGACGTCACCTTCAACGACCAGCGGTCCGAGCGCGTGAGCTTCTCGGTCACGCTGGTCGAGGACGGTCGCATCCAGATCGGTTACGGCGACGGCATCGGCGGGGAGAACCCGCGGACCCGGGGCGCGTCGGCGACTGTGGGTATCGAGAGCCTGGACGGGACCCGGGCGAGCCAGTACTCCCACGACCAGGCCGTGCTGTCCGCCGGAACGGGGCTGGAGTACGTCCTGCTCGGGTCGGGCACGATCGAGGGCACGGTGACCGACGCCAACGACCACGAGCCGGTCGCGGGCGCCGTCCTCACCCTGGCCTCACCCGACGGCGGCTCCCGGACGATCACCGCCGATGAGCACGGGCGCTGGAAGGCGCGGGCTCTGGTCGGTGAGCACACGGTGGACGTCTGGTCGCCGAACTACGTCTCGACCAGCGACTCGGTGACGGTCTCCGATAAGGGACAGGCCAAGGTGCACGACGCGGTACTGGCCACCGGAATCGCCGAGATCTCCGGGGACGACCTCGAGTGGTTCTTCGGCCCGGACCAGGACGCGAGGGCCGAGCTGACCGTGACCAACACCGGGACGGCCCCGCTGGAGGTCGGGCTGACCGAGCAGGGCAGGGACGAGGCGGGCGACCACGAGCCCGTCGACCTCCCCTGGCTCTCGATGACCGGGGACGCCGCGCAGGGTGTGGTCGAGCTCGGTGTGGGCGAGTCCACCACGGCCACCGTGTCGGTGGACAACGCAGGCATCGGTCCCGGGCTGCTCGTCGGTGACGTGCTGGTGTCGTCGACCGCGGGCCGGGCCACCGAACAGTACGAGCGGGCTCGGATGGCGACGTCGGCGTACTGGCTGGGTGTCGACGTCGGCGGGCGTGGACTGGTCGGTGCCGACGGCCTCGTCTGGTCGGCGGACCAGGAGCTGCGTCAAGGTTCCGACCCGGCGTGGGGACATGTCGGCGGAGTCAGCCGGGCGACCCGGGCCGACATCGAGAACACGGAGGACGACGCGCTGTTCCGCACCCAGCGGACCGGCGGGACGTTCAGCTACGTGTTCGAGGACGTCCCCGCGGGCGGTTACCAGATCGACCTCGGGTTCGCCGAGATCGACCCGGTCGCCGTCGGCCGACGGACGTTCGACGTGCTGGTGAACGGCGAGGTCGTGCTCCACGACCACGATGTCCGGGCCGAGGTCGGCCGGGCGGCCGCCGACGAGCAGAACGCCACCGTCCAGCACTCGGGTGGGGACCTGACCGTCGAGCTGGTCGGTGCGACCGGGCAGCGTCACCCGGTTCTCAGCGCGCTGGCGGTTCGCGAGGACCCGCGACTCTGACGCCGGCCGTTCCCGCACCTCGCGCCGCACCAGCTCACTGATCGGGCCGCGGCCCCACGTTGAGCGCGGACAGCTCCGACGGCGGACCCGTCACGACCAGCCGCAGGTCGTGACGGGTCTCGTCGACGGCCCAGTCGACGAACCCGCAGCAGGTCCGTTCGACGGCGACGAGATCGTGCAGCCGCCGGACCGAGTCGTCGACCTTGGCGTAGTGGACGGTCAGCCGGGTCTCGGTGCGTTCGTGCCCCAGCGCGTAGTCGGCGTCGAACGCCTGCCACCTGCCGACCTGTTCCTTCGCGGCGTCCAGGGTGGGCAGCGCGCAGGCGATCGGCACCTGGTTCAACGGTCCGGTGTTCGGCATGACGTTCTCACTCCTCGTGGTGGTCGTGCTCTACCTCGATCTCGCCGGTGAGGGCGGCGACCGGTACGGCGCAGGCGTCGCCCCGCCAGGCCTCGAGGCCTTCCCTGACGGCGAAGCCTGCGATGACCAGCGCGGCCACGGCGTCGGCCCAGGTCCAGCCCAGCAGGCTGTTGAGCAGCAGGCCCACCAGCAGCGCGGCGGACAGGTAGGTGCAGATCAGCGTCTGCTTGGAGTCCGCGACCGTGCTGGCCGAGCCGAGCTCGCGGCCGGTGCGACGTTCGAACCAGCTCAGGAACGGCATCACCAACAGGCTCACCGCGGCCAGGGCGATGCCCACCGGGCTGTGCTCCGGCTCGCGCAGGCCCACCAGGGAGAGCACGGCGTCCACGGTGACGTAGGCGGCCAGGCCGAAGAAGGATACGGCGATGACGCGCAGCGCCGTCTTCTCCCTGGTCTCGGGGTCCGGGGCGGCGAACTGCCACGCGACCGCCGCCGCGGACAGCACCTCCACGATCGAGTCCAGGCCGAACCCGATCAGTGCGGCCGACGACGCGACGCTGCCGGCGGTCAGGGCGATGACGGCCTCGACGAGGTTGTACGTGATCGTGATCGCGACGACCCAGCGGATGCGTCGCCGCAGCACCAGCACCCGTGCGGGGGCCTTCACGGCGGTCATGCGGTCGCGCCCGGACCGCAGCACAGCGGGACGTCGCAGTTCTCGTCCAGGCAGGGGGCGCCGTCGTCGACGGCGAGCACCGTCTCCACCAGGGCGCCGATCGCGCGGGTCAGGTGCGGGTCGGCGATCTCGTAACGGGTCTGCCGGCCCTCCGGGGTCGCCACCACGATGCCGCAGCCGCGCAGGCAGGCGAGGTGGTTGGAGACGTTGGTGCGCGTCAGGTCCAGGTCCCGGGCAAGTCGCGCGGGGTAGCCGGGCGCCTCGGTGAGGCTCAGCAGGATCCGGGAGCGGGTCGGGTCGGCCAGCGCGCGGCCGAGCCGGTTCATCACGTCCAGCCGTGAGGCAATGGTCAGCATGCACTGACTATACAGCGGCCGCTGACCAATGGTCGAGCGGCCGCCGCACGGAGAGGGCCGACGAGCGTCAGATCCGTTCGAGGCGAAGCATCGACCAGGAGACCGGCGGCAGGTCGACGTGCGCGCTGTCGTCGGCGACCTTCGCGCTCGTGTTGACCCGCGGCAGCACGGACGTCGCGTCGTCGACCGTCGCCGACCAGGTGTGATCGGGGTTGGCGAGCGTGAGCGCCTCCGCCACCCGCAGTCCGGGGAAGCCGCGCAGGTCCACGTCGAGCGCCACGTCGTCGGACAGCGACCGGTTCACCGCGAGCACCACCACGCCGCCCGACTCCGTGTCGTGGGTCGCGACGGCGTCGAGCACCGGGACGGGGCCGAACTTGGCCGTCTCCTGCACCGGTGCGTCCACCGCGAGGCGCAGCACCTCGCCCGCGGCGTGCCGTGCGGTGAGCGCGAACGGGTGGAACGTCGTCTGCCGCCAGGAGCGTCCGCCCGGCTCGGTCATGATCGGCGCGATCACGTTGACGAGCTGGGCCAGCGACGCCGCGTGCACGCGGTCGGTGTGCCGCAGCAGGGAGATGAGCAGGTTGCCGACCACGACAGCGTCGGCAACGTTGTACTTGTCCTCCAGCAGCACGGGCGCCACCGGCCAGTCGTCGCCCGACGGGGGACGCGACTCGGCGCGCTTCTGGTACCAGACGTTCCACTCGTCGAACGAGACGTGGATCCGCTTGGTGTGCTTGCCCGCCGCACGCACGGCGTCGGCAGTGGCGGCCACCGAGTCGACGAAGTGGTCCATGTTCACGGCGGAGGCCAGGAACGACGCGAGGTCGCCGTCCTCCTCCCAGTAGTAGGCGTGCGCCGAGATGTGGTCGACGTGCTCGTACGCCTCGGTGAGGACCGTGTGCTCCCACTCGCCGAACGTGGGCATCTGGGAACCCGACGAGCCGCAGACCACGAGCTCGAGGTCCGGGTCGATCATGCGCATGGCCCGGGCCGTCTCGGCCGCGAGCCGCCCGTACTCGTACGCGGTCTTGTGGCCGATCTGCCACGGGCCGTCCATCTCGTTGCCCAGGCACCACATCTTGATGCCGTACGGTTCCTCGGCGCCGTTGGCCCTACGGCGGTCGCTCCACTCCGTGCCGCCCGCCACGTTGCAGTACTCGAGCAGGTCGAGCGCCTCCTGCACGCCGCGCGTGCCGAGGTTCACGGCCATCATGGGCTCGACGCCGGTCCGGGCGCACCACCGCATGAACTCGTCGACCCCCACGAGGTTGGGGTCGGTCGAGTGCCAGGCGAGGTCCAGACGCCGGGGGCGCTGCTCCACCGGTCCGATCCCGTCCTCCCAGCGGTACCCCGAGACGAAGTTGCCGCCCGGGTAGCGCACCGCGGTGACCCCCAGCTCGCGCGTGAGGTCGACGACGTCGCCCCGGAAACCGTCGGCGTCGGCGGTCGGGTGGCCCGGGTCGTGCAGGCCCGTGTACACGCTGCGGCCCAGGTGCTCGACGAACGAGCCGAAGGTGCGGGGGCGCACCGGCCCGACGACGAACGCGGGGTCGATGGTGACGGAAGCGGACAGCATGAGTGATGTACTCCTCGGTGGTGGGGGCGTGCGGCATTGCGTCGCACGGGCGGGGCGGCCGCCGTGGGGACGGCAACCGCCCCGCCCGTGCGCTCGAACGGCTCGGGGCCTACTGCCCCAGCTGGTTCTGCAGGTCGGCCTGTGTCTGGTCCAGGGCGTCCTGGGCCGGGGTGCCGTTCTCGTAGATCTCGTTGAGCGTGACCGTGCGGAACGTGTCGTCCACGGTGGGCCAGTTCGGGTCGCTGAAGGACTCGAGGTGCCCGATACCGTCCTGCACCTCGTTCAGCACGTCGAACAGGTTCGTCTGGAAGTACTTGTTGAACTTGTTCTCGGGGTTCTTGGTGACGGCCTCGTCCTCCCAGACGGCCATGTTCACCGGGTCGAAGCCCAGCACCTCCCACACGGCGACGTTCGCCTCGGGGGAGAGCTTTGCGAACGCGAGCCACTGCGCGGCGAGGTCCTTGTTCGGCGAGACGGCAGGGACTGACGCGCCGGTGCCGCCGCCACCGATGGTCTGTACGACGGCGTCGTCCGTGACGGGAGCCGGCGCGATGGCCACCTTGCCCGCGAGGTCGGGCATGTAGTCGACGAACCGGGACGTGTACCACGCCGGGTAGACGATGGCGGCGTAGTCGCCGTCGTTGATGGCGCCGAACGCCTCCTCGGAGTCGGGGCTCCCGCCCGGGATCGTGGAGACCGCGCCGGCGTCCTGCATGTCCTGGACCATCGCGAGGGTCTCGACGACCTCGGGGCTGTTCACCTGCACGTTGCCGTCGGCGTCGAAGAACTCGCCGCCGAGCTGCGCCGTGATGAGCGGCTCGAGGAACATGACGCTCGTGCTGGCGACGCCGAACGCCTTACCGGTCTCCTTGTTGTACGTGGACCCGGCCTCCTTGAAGTCGTCCCAGGTCTTGATGGTCGTGTAGTCGATGCCTGCGCCCTCGAGGGCCTCCGTGTTGTAGAAGGTGGTGAAGGCGCCCACGTGGGTCGGGAACCCGTAGATCTTGCCGTCCTTGCTGTACAGGTCGAGGCGAGCCTGGACGACGTCGTCCTTGTACGGGGCCGCTGCCTCGGTCAGGTCGACCAGCGGCGGGTTCTCACCCTTGACGAAGTTGGCGAACTTGTTGACCTCGATGTCCACCACGTCGGGCAGGCCCTCGCCCGAGTTCACGGCGAGCTGTAGCTTGTTGTGCATGTCGTCGTAGGGGTAGACGGTGACCTCGAGCTGGATCTCGTCGTCGGGGTTGGCCTCGTTCCAGCGTTCGGCCATCTCCTCGTAGTACGCGGCGTGCACGTCGGCGAACGTCCACATGCTCAACGTGGTCGATCCGTCGGCGTTCTTGGCGGGTGCCTCCGGCTGGCCGCCGCCACCGCATGCGGTGAGCACCGTCACCGCCACTGCGGCGACCAGCGTGGACACCGTCGTCCGTAGCCTTGTCATGAGTTTTCTCCGTTCGATCTGGGGAGGGGTCAGCCCTTGACCGCTCCCGCGGTGATTCCTTCGATGAAGAACCGCTGGAATGCGAGGAAAAGAATGAGGACGGGGATCAGCGAGAAGAACGCCCCGATGATGAGCAGCTCGTAGTTGTTGCCGTACGGCGTCAGGAGCGTGTTCAGGCCGATGGGGAGCGTGAACTTCTCGGGGCTGCGCAGCACCAGCAGCGGCCAGAGAAAGTTGTTCCAGCACAGCATTCCGTTGAGGATCGCCATGGCGGCCATCGCCGGCTTGGTGATCGGCAGCACGAGGCGGAAGAAGATCCCGAACTCGCTGACGCCGTCGACGCGGCCGGCCTCGATGATCTCCTTCGGTATCCCCAGGAAGTACTGGCGGAAGAAGAAGATGGTCACGGCCGCCGCCAGGAACGGGAGCACGATCACCGCGTAGGTGTCGGCCAGCCCCATGTCGTTCACCTGGACGTACAGGGGGAGCATGAGCATCTCGAACGGCACGGTCATGACCAGCAGCACCATGATGAACCACAGCGTCTTGGTCCTGAACTCGTACATCGCGAAACCGTAGGCCACGAACGAGCTCACCAGCAGCGTGCCCGCGACCTGCGCGACCGTGAGGAGCAGCGTGTTGGCGAACCAGCGGAAGTACGGCCCCGAGTCCGTGAACAGCAGCACGTAGTTGTCCAGGCTCAGCATGCCGAGGTCGACGTCGAACGTCATGCCCCGCCGGATCACCTCGTTGCCGTCCTGGAACGTGCCCACGAAGATCGCCAGGAGCGGGACCAGGGAGATCAGTGCGATCACGACGAGGAACGCGCTCTGGATCCAGGCCGCGGCGGACGGGGTGATCGACCGGCGGGCGGTCGGCTGAGCGGCCATCACGCGGCCTCCTTCTTGAAGGTGCCGCTGGCGGCGAGGTAGCCGATGTTCAGGGTCATGACGACGACGAGCAGCACCACGCCGACGGCCGAGGCGAAGCCGAGGTCGTTCTCCTCGATGCCCTTGCGGTAGAGGTATCCGACGACCGTCAAGCCCTGGTTGTTGGGCGAGTTGTTGCCCGCGTAGAGCATGAAGCTCTCGAGGAACATCGAGAGGCCGCCGTAGACGCTGATCGTGACGACGTACACGATGGTCGGCTTGATGTTAGGGATCGTGATGTGGATGAACTGCCGGAACTTGCTCGCCCCGTCGATCGACGCCGCCTCGTAGTACTCGGTCGGGATCGCCTGCATCCCTGCCAGGAAATACATCATGTTGACCCCGGCCCACCGCCAGAGCGCGATGGCCAGCAGCGCGACGAGACCGGTGAGGTCGTTGCGCAGCCAGCGGACGGGGCCGAACCCGAAGAACTCCACGACCTGGTTCATCATCGCGGAGTCCGACTCCGCGAAGATGAGCCGGAAGACGATGCCAGCGACCACGACGGAGGTCAGCGCGGGGATGAACATCGAGGCCTTGAAGAAACCCTTGATGCGGGCGCTCCCGATGTTCGAGTTGACCAGGGCGGCGAGGGCCAGGGGGATCGGGATGAGCAGGACGAGCGTGAGCACCATGTACCGGAGGCTGTTGAACAGCGCCTGCCAGAAGATGCGGTCCCCCCAGAGCCGCTCGTAGTTGGCGAGCCCGATGAACGTCGCCTGCCCGTAGAGCACCTCCTGGGTGCTCATCACGAACGACCGGCCGAGCGGGACGACCCAGAAGACGGCGAGGGTCACCAGGAACGGCAGGATGAAGAGGTACGGCGCGAGCCTCTTCGAGTACAGGAGCTGTTTCACGGCGGTCTGGTCCTCCTTGATCAGAGCCGGGTGGCACCCGCGCGAGCGGACGAGGCCGCCGATCGCGGGGTGTCATGATGGTCGGCGTGGTGAAGATGAGCGATGTGGCACTCGAGGCCGGCGTCTCGAAGATGACGGTGTCGAACGTCATCAACGGACGGCCGGGAGCGAGCGACGAGACGCGTGCCCGTGTGCTCGAGGCGGTGGCCCGGCTGGGCTACCGGGTGAACGCGACCGCGCGCCAGCTGCGCGCCGGTCGCAGCGGCGCCATCGGCCTGCTCGTTCCCCACCTGGACGGGCCCTACTACGCCCATCTCGCCGCTCGCCTGGACACCCTGGCGCGGGCGCGGGGCTACCACGTGATCATCGAGCGCACGGGGGCGAGCAGGGAGGGCGAGCTCGCCGCCATCTCCGCCGAGCGGGTGCGTCCGTACGACGGCGTGGTCTTCAGCCCGGTGCAGATCGACACGACGGACGTGCGCCGTGCGGGCATCGAGGTACCGGTGGTGCTGCTCGGCGAGCGGCGTCTGGCCGGCGAGTTCGACCACGTGATGATGGACAACGTGGGCGGCGCGCAGCTCGCCACGTCGCACCTGCTCGAGCGCGGTGCCCGGCGCATCGCCCTGATCGGCGGACGCACCGACGACAGCGTCGACAGCATGGCGACCCTGCGTACCCGTGGCTACCGTGCCGCGCACGCCGCGGCGGGCGTACCCGTCGACGAGCGTCTCGTCGTCGACGCCGCCTCGTTCACGACGAAGGACGGGCACGAGGCCGTGCTGCGGCTTCACCATGACGGCGTCCGGTTCGACGGGGCGTTCGCCCTGACCGACGCCGCGGCGATGGGCGCGCTCCGGGCGCTCGCCGACCTCGGCCTGCGTGTCCCGGAGGACGTCCAGGTGGTCGGCTTCGACAACGACGCCGAGAGCGAGTACCTCGTTCCCCGCCTGACCACCATGGATCCCGACAACGACACGATGGCCGAACGCATCATGGAGCTGCTCCTGCGGCGCGTCGAGGCCGACGCGCCCGACGTCGGCGACGTGGTGGAGTCGGTGATGTCGGCGCGGATCGTGGTGCGCGAGTCGACGCTCGATCCGGCACGCGACCGCTAGTCGGTTGGTCATAGCTTCTCTTCCTCGAGCCGCCGTCTGGCTGATGTTTATCGATAAAGTAGGGTGCGGCGGACGGCGTGTCAACGACCTTGTCGAAACCGTGTCCTTCGGCGAGACGGTGCGCGGGACTCACAGCTCCGGGTACGGGACCTGCCTGGTTCGGTTCACCGACGCATGCCCGTCGCGCGACGTTCACCGGCACGTCAGCCCCCGGCGCTTGCATGGGCACCACTCAGCCGGTGCCCGGCCGGCGGGTACAAGGAGACGACCATGCGCGCACGAACCATCGCCGGAGCAGCCCTCGCTGCCGCCATGCTGTTCACGGTGCCGGCCCTGCCGGCGTCGGCCACGCCGCCAGGCGCCGGTGTCGACCTGGGCGAGCCGCACGACGCCGCGCACGCCCACAACGACTACGAGCACGAGCGGCCGCTGCGCGACGCGCTGTCCCACGGCTTCACGAGCGTCGAGGCGGACGTCTGGCTGGTCGACGGCGAGCTGCTCGTCGCGCACGACCTCGTCGACGTGGATCCCGCGCGCACCTTGGAGAGCCTCTACCTCGACCCGCTGCAGGACCTGGCGCGCGGCCGTGGCCGGAACGTCTACCCCGGCTGGGACGGCAGCCTGCAGCTGCTCGTCGACATCAAGTCGGACGGCGAGTCCACCTACGCCGCGATCCACGAGGCGCTCGCCGAGCACGGGTCGATCCTGACCCGCACCGTGCACGGCCGGGTCCAGGAGGGCCCGGTGACGGCGGTCATCAGTGGCAACCGGCCCCTGGAGACCATGCGGTCGCAGCCCGTGCGGTACGCCTTCTACGACGGACGGTCCGGCGACCTCGGCTCCGGCCTGCCGGCGAGCCTGATGCCGCTGGTCAGCGACAACTGGACCAAGCTGTTCACCTGGCGAGGCGAGGGCGAGATGCCCGCGGCCGAGCGGGAGCGCCTGCACGCGTTCGTGGACGAGGCGCACGCTGCGGGCTACCGCGTCCGGTTCTGGGCGACGCCCGACCAGCCGGGCGCCGCACGCGAGGCGATGTGGACCGAGCTCGCCGACGCCGGCGTCGACCACATCAACACCGACGACCTGGCGGGCCTCGACGCGTTCCTGACGACCCGCCACCCCGCGCTCCCCAGGCACTGACCTCGTTGACCACAGCAACTGGTGCCACATCCCGTGCCCGGCCGGCAGCAGCTGCTGTGGTCAACTGGCCCGGGTCAACTGGCCCGGGTCAACTGGCCCGGGTCAATCGGGCGGGGCATGAGGTCGAGGGTTTTCCCTACCGTGTGACCGGGCTGGCCCCATACCCCCTGGGTCGCGCCGTTCGTAGCGTCGTCTCCGTGCTCGTGCAATCCGGCGCGACACAGGGGGAACGGTGCAAGGAATGTTCACAGACAGTGGTGGCGCCACGGACGCGGTCCGGCTGACGGACGTCCGCAAGGTCTACGGCAAGCGCGGCAACCAGGTCGTCGCGCTCGATGACGTGTCGACGCGGTTCGGCAGAGGCACGTTCACGGCGATCATGGGGCCGTCCGGCTCCGGAAAGAGCACACTGCTGCAGGCCGCGGCGGGGCTCGACCAGCCGACGTCGGGCTCGGTGGTCCTCGAGGACCGCGAGCTCAGCACCATGGACGAGACCGAGCTGACGGAGCTGCGGCGGGACCGGGTCGGCTTCATCTTCCAGGCGTTCAACCTGCTCCCGGTGCTGACCGTGGAGCAGAACGTGACGCTGCCGCTGCGGCTCGCCGGCCGTAGCCCGGCCAAGGGCAAGGTGCTGACCGTGCTCGAGCAGGTCGGCCTGGGCGAACGGCGCAAGCACCGCCCGGCGGAGCTGTCCGGTGGCCAGCAGCAGCGGGTCGCGATCGCGCGAGCGCTGATCACCGAGCCCGCCGTCATCTTCGCCGACGAGCCGACCGGTGCGCTGGACACGAGGACCGCGCGGGACGTGCTCGGCCTGCTGCGGCGTTCGGTGCGCTCCGCCGGCCAGACCATCGTGATGGTGACGCACGACCCGGTCGCCGCGTCCTACGCCGACCGGGTCCTGTTCCTCGCCGACGGCCGGATCGTGGGCGAGCTGCACTCGCCGACGGCCGACGCCGTCGCCGAGCGGATGACCCGCCTGGGCGCCTACGCGGACGAGGCCGCCCAGCCGCCGTCGGCGGCCGTGGGAGGGCAGCACTGATGATGCAGCTCGCGCTCCGCACCCTGCGGTACCGCACGGGGACGTTCGTGGCCGCGTTCCTCGCGATGTTCTTCGCCGCCGTCATCCTGATGGCCTGCGGTGGCCTGATCGAGACCGGCATCCGCGCCGCGGCTCCTCCGCAGCAGCTGGCCTCTGCCGACGTCGTCGTCTCCGGCGACCAGGCGCACCACGCGCCGGGCGGGGACGAGGACGAGCCCGCGATCCTGCCCGAGCGGGTCCGGGTCGACGCCGGCCTGGAGAGCACCGTCTCGGCGCTCCCGGGCGTCCAGGACACCGAGACCTACGTCTTCGAGGGCACGGCACCGTCGGGGACGGTCGACGCGATCGGTGTGGTCGCCGAACCGGGGACCGACGTCGACGAGCTCCGCGAGCGGATCGACGCCGAGCTGGGCGGCACGGCGCTGACCCTCGTCGGCGACGAGCGGGGCAGGGCGGAGCTGCGGGAGGCCACGGCGACCAGCGTGAACGTCGTGTCCCTCGGGGTCTTCAGCGCCTTCGCGCTCCTGGTGTCGGTCTTCGGGGTGTCCTCGATGCTCGGCCTCTCGATCTCCCAGCGCCAGAAGGAGCTGGCGCTGCTGCGGGCCATCGGCTCGACCCCCCGCCAGGTTCGCCGGCTGATCTTCCGCGAGACGCTGGTGCTGGCCCTGGTCGCCACGGCCGCAGCCCTCGTCCCTGGCCAGTTCCTGGGCAAGCTCGTGTTCGACCTGCTCGCCGACCTCGGCATCGCCACGGCGGGCGTGGCGTTCCACCAGGGCTGGATCCCGTCGGTCGCCGCGATGGCGGTCGCCGTCCTCGCGGCCCTGGGCGGTGCCCTCGGAGCAGGCAGGAGGGCGGCGCGCGTCAAGCCGAGCCAGGCGCTCGCGGAGGCCTCGACCGAGGGTCGGCTCATCAGCGGCTGGCGGGTGCTCGCCGGGCTGGCCTTCATCGCCGCCGGCATCGGGCTGACCATCGTGACCGTCGCGGTGCTGAGCGGACCGCTCGCGCCGGCCACGGCCGCGCCGGCGGTCATCGTGTTCACCATCGGGTTCGCGCTCCTCGCGCCCCTCCTGGCGAAGGTCATGATCGCCCTGCTCCGGTGGCCCGTGCGGGCGCTGGGCGGGCTGACGGGTGACCTCGCCGTGCTGAACGCGCAGGGCCGCACCGGGCGGCTGGCCGCCGTCATGGGGCCGGTCATCCTGCTGACCGGGGTCTCTACCGGCATGCTGTACCTGCAGACCACCAACGACACCGCGGACAGGGAGGCCTTCGCCAGCGGCATCGTCGCGGACGCGGTCGTCACCGCGGAGAGCGGGTTCGAGCCGGAGCTGGTCGAGCAGATCAACCAGCTGCCGAGCGTCGCCGACGCGTCGGAGCACGTCAGCAGCGTCGGGTTCGTAGAGAGTCCCGAGGACGTGTCGCCGATGGGCGAGGGCTGGAGCCTCCAGGGCGTCACCGCCGAGAACGCCGCCGCCAGCACGCCGGTCGAGGTCACCACGGGTGCGCTCACCGACCTGCACGGTGACACGGTCGCGGTCGAGGACGAGCATGCCGGCCGCCTCGGCGTGGGCGTCGGAGACGTGATCACCCTCCGGATGGGGGACAACACCATGCTCGACGCGCGGGTGGCCGCCCTGTTCTCCGCGCCGGACGACTACGACACGCTGCTGCTCCCGGCGGAGACGCTCGCCGCCCACACCACCGAGGGGTTCGCTACGCGCATCCTGGTCAGCGCCCGGCAGGGCACCGCGCCCGAGCAGCTGGTCACGGACCTGACCGGCCTGACCGCCGGCCGGGACGGGCTGACCGTCGCCGACCGGGAGGTGCTGTTCGACGAGTACGAGGACCAGACGAAGACGGCGTCCTACGCCATCTACATCATGGTGCTCATGCTCGTCGGGTACGCCGCGATCACGATGATCAACACCCTGGTGTCCAGCACGTCGGCGCGGCGGCGGGAGTTCGGGCTGCAGCGGCTCGTCGGCTCGACCCGCCGTCAGGTGATGCAGATGGTCGGGATGGAGTCCGCCATCGTGGCGGTCACCGGCGTCGCCCTGGGGACCGCCGCCGCGATGGCGATCCTGGTCCCGGTCAGCCTCAAGCGTCTGGGCTCGCTGATCCCTGCGGGCTCCCCGCTGATCTACGCGGCGATCGTCGGCCTGGTCGTGCTGCTGACCCTCGGCGCCGCGCTGCTGCCCGCGTGGCAGGCGACACGTGGCCGCCCGGCCGAGTCGGCGGTCGCCGTCGAGTAGCGGCGACCACGCGATCGTGCAGGCGTCTGGCCACCAGAGCATGCACGATCGCGTGGTCGAGGGCGACGGGGGGAGCGATCAGCGACGGCGCTCCGCCTCGACGAGCGCGCCGACCCGCTCGCGCTCCGCACGGGGCCAGGTCTCCCGGGTGACCAGGATGCCGACCAGGCCGACGACGGCGGCGCCCAGGTACAGGACGGACGCCCCGGGCCAGCCGAACGCACCGACCAGCGCGGCGGCGATCAGCGGCGCGAACCCGCCGAGGGCCGCGGCCAGCTGGTAGCCGAGGGACGCACCGGAGGTGCGTGTGGCGGTGCGGAACTGCTCGGTCAGCAGTGACCCCTGCGTGCCGGTGAGGGCCGCGTGGATCACACCGATCCCGATGATGAAGACCAGGACCACCAGCACCGGACTGCCCGTGTTGGCCATGAGATACATCGGGAACGCGAACAGGATCGCCGCGATACAGCCGGCGATGTAGATGGGCCGCCGGCCGACCCGGTCGGTGAGCGAACCGGCGACGAAGGTGACCACGATGGCCGTGATGCTCGCGGCGGTGATCGCGCCGAGCGCCGTGGCCCGCAGCTCCGGGTCACGCTCCGAGATGTAGTTCAGCAGGTAGGTAGCGGTCGAGTAGTAGGCGAACGACTCGACGACGCGCAGGGCGATGACCCGCAGGATGCCGCGCCAGTCGTGCCGGAGCGTGGCCAGGAACGGGTTCTTCTCGGTCTTGCCCGTCGCGACGGCCTCCTGGAACTCGGGGGACTCGGACAGGCGGGAGCGCACGAAGAGTGCCACGACGACCAGCACGGCGCTGAGCAGGAACGGTGTGCGCCACTTCCAGTCCCCCTCGAGGTTGGCGCTGAGGGCGAACATGCCGCTGGCGAGCGCGATCCCGAGCGGGTTGCCCGACTGGGGGATGGCCGCGAACATGCCACGCCGGTGCCAGGGGGCGTGCTCGTACGCCATGGTGATGGCGCCGCCCCACTCCGCGCCGAACGCGAGCCCCTGGATCATCCGGATGATGACCAGCAGGACCGGCGCCGTGGCGCCGATCTGGGCGTACGTCGGCAGCACGCCGATCAGGACGGTGGCCCCGCCCATGACGATCATGGCGCCGACCAGCACGGGCTTGCGGCCGAACCGGTCGGCCAGGTAGCCGCCGACGGCCCCGCCGAGGGGGCGCATCACGAAACCGACGGCGAGCGTCGCGAACGCGAGCAGGGTGCCGACCAGCGGGTCGCTCTCGGGGAAGAAGACGGCGCCGAAGTAGAGGGCGGACGCCGTGCCGAACGCGACGAAATCGTAGTTCTCGACGCTGGTGCCGACGGCGGCGGCGATCGCTGTCTTGACGCGGTCCTTCGACCCGAGCGGGGAACGCCGCTGCGCAGGGGTGGTGGTGGACATGGGATCTCCTTTGATCGGTGGAGCTGGGGGGTGGTCAGCCGCTGGTGGGCATCAGGTCGTCGAGCGCGTTGAGCTTGGCGACACGGCGGCGGGTGTCGGCGTCGTCGTCGAAGGTGGCGGCGAGGAACTCCCGCACGATCTCGGCGACCAAGGCGCGGGGAGCGAGCCATGCGCCGAGCGCGATGGCGTTCGCGTCGTCGTGCTCCACGGCCTGGTGGGCCGAGTAGGGCTCGTTGGCGAGCCCGCACCGGATGCCCGGGATCTTGTTGGCCGCCATGATGGCGCCGGCGCCGGTGCCGCAGACGAGGATCGCCCGGTCCGCCTCACCCGCGAGCACCGGCGCGCAGGTGGCCTGCGTGATGTCGGGGAAGTCGACCGGGTCGGTGCTGTCCGTGCCGCAGTCGACGACCGTGTGGCCGAGGTTCTCTATCGCCTCCCGGACGTGGTCCTTGAAGGGGAAGCCGGCGTGATCGGCTCCGAGGGCGACTCTCATGGGTTGTTCCTTTCGGTCCGGCTCAAGGCCTGGCTGATGTTCTGGCTGACGCCCTGGCTCAAGGCCCGGGCGGTGGTCCGGTGCGCGGCATCGAGCCGCAGCTCGACCTCCGCGGCCGTGGGGATCGAGGACGCGGCTCCGTACCGGGTGACGGCGAGGGCGCCGGCCTCCGTGGCGCGGCGCACCGCGTCCGCCAGGGGCAGGTGCCACGACGCCGCGAGGTAGCCGACGAACGTGTCGCCCGCCGCCGTCGTGTCCACGGCGGTGACGGACGGCGCGGGCACCCGTGTGAGCACACCGGCGCGGTGCACCAGCGCTCCGGCCGCCCCGAGGGTGCAGACGACGTCCGTGCCGAGCCGTGCGCAGACGGCAGCGACGTCCCGGTCGGGCGCCGACGGCTCGACGCCGAGGAGGCGGGCGACCGCGACGAGCTCGTGCTCGTTGACCACCAGCAGGTCGACGTGCGCGATCAGGTCGGCCGCCCGCACAGGCGCGGGTGCCGCGTTCCAGATGACCGTCGCCCCCGCCGCCGACGCGGTCGCCGCCGCCAGCAGGGACGTCGCCACCGGTACCTCGTGCTGGAGCACGAGCACGTCGCCGCGCGAGAGCTCGGCGCAGGCTCGGCGGACGGTGGCTTCCTCGATCGCGACGTTGGCCCCGGGAACCACGATGATCGAGTTCTCGCCGGCGTCGTCGAGCAGCACGAGCGCCTGCCCGCTCGGCAGGTCCGACCGGGTCAGCAGGCCGGTGTCGACCCCCTCGGCAGCCAGAGCGGCCGCCAGGTGCTCGCCGTCGTGCCCACCGACCGCGCCGACCATGCGCACGTCAGCACCCGCGCGCGCCGCGGCGACCGCCTGGTTGGCTCCCTTGCCGCCGAGCGAACGTGTCGCGTCCCTGGCGAGCACGGTCTCGCCAGGCCGGGGGAGGGACGCGAGCCGCAGCGACGTGTCGGCATTGATGCTGCCGACGACGGTGACTCGTGCCGTCATGCCCCGGTCCCGGTCCCGGCCGGCACCGAGCGGTCGACGAAGGACGTCGCCACGCGGTGCGAAGCCGCCGGCCGGCCCTCGATCACGTCGACCAGGGCACCCACGCCCAGCCGGCCGATCGCCGTCGCGTCGTTGCGGACGGCGGAGACGGGCGGTGACACGAGCGCGAACCAGTCCAGGTCGTCGAACGACACGACCTCGACGTCGCCGAACGCGCCGGCGGACTCCTCGCGCAGCGCGCGACTCACGCCGAGGGTCATCAGGCCGTCGGCACTGAGCACCGCCGTCGGCCGCGCACCGGAGGCGAGGACCGCACGCATCGCCTCCGCGCCGCTCTCGGTCCGGAAGTCGCCGTGCGCGATCAGGCGGGGGTCGGCCGAGAGCCCGAGCTCGTCGCGGATCCGCAGGAAGGCCACCCGGCGCTCGCTGCCGGTCGATACCGCTGGCGGGCCGCCGACGAACGCGACCTCCCGGTGTCCTCTGCCGTGGAGCCACGTCAGGGCGCTGCGTACGCCGCCGTCGTTGTCGGTGCTGATCGTCGGTACGTCGATCCCGTCGACCGACCGGTCGACGAAGACGAGGGGCAGCCCCGAGGCGCGCAGGCTCCGCAGCTGGGTCAGGTCCGAGCCCTGAGGTGCGATGAGCAGGCCGTCGATGCGCTGCGACGCGAAGGTGCGCAGGTACGCGGCCTCCTGGGCCGCGTCCTCGTCGGCGTTCGCGAGCAGCACCGTGTAACCGCGCCGCTGCGCCTCCCGCTCCGCGGCGTGGGCGAGCTCGGAGAAGAACGGGTTGCGGATGTCGGACACGAGCAGGCCCAGCACGTCGGTGCGGGAGCGGCGCAGCGACCGGGCGGGGCCGTTGGCGATGTAGTTGAGCTGTTCCGCCGCGGCCGTGACGCGGGCCCGCGAGTCGGGGGACGTCTGGCTGCTGCCGCTCAGCACGCGCGACGCCGTGCCGAGAGACACGCCTGCCAGCGCTGCGACGTCTTTGATCGTGGCCACTCTGCCATCCTCCGTGGAAACGTTTCCATGACTAACTGGTGCCAATCTGCCACATTCGTCCATCCGGTCGCAACCACGATGCGTCCGCAGCCGTCCCCGCGCGGCGGCGAGGGTTGTCTCCTAGCGTTTCCACCGTGAAGCACTCCCGGGCGGGGCTGGGCGTTCTCGTGGCCGCTGTGCTCGTCGCGCTGTGCGCCGCCCTGGCGGCACCGGCGACGGCGCGAGCCGGTGTCGGGTGGGCGGAGTGGGAGCCCCTGGCCGGGTCGGCGGGCGACTGGTCGACGACCGTGCGGCTCCCGGCCGCCGGCTTCCCCGCCGCGACCGTGACGTCCGACGCCCGCGGGGGCGTCGGGGTCGCATCCGGCGTGTCCTCCTGGCTCGGAGCCGCGACACCGCCGGGCGAGGTCTTCGGCTCGAGCAAGGGCTCGCAGTACCTCGTCCTGCGCCCGCTGGCCGACCGGCCCGGTGCGCCGTCGGTCACCACCTACACCTTCGACCACCCGACGCCGGCGGGCGGCTGGGCGTTCGTGCTGGGCGACATCGACGCGGACCGTGCGGTGGTGACCGCACGCGGCCCGGACGGTCTGCCGCTCGGCGCGACGCAGCTCGGCTGGCAGGGCGGCTTCAACTACTGCACCGGCCCCGGGTCGCCGCGCTGTGCCGGGCTGGCGCAGGACGCGCCGGCCTGGGACCCGGCCACCGGTGAGCTGGCGCGCGACGCGAGCGCCGCCGACACGTCGGGCGCGGCCGGCTGGTTCCGGCCGACCGCTCCGGTCACGAGCCTGACCGTCGAGCTCCACCGGCGCAGCGGTTTCCCGGTCAGCCGGATGTGGTTCGCGTCCCTCGCGCGGGACATCGCGGGGACCGTCGAGCTGGTCGGCGCGACCGGCGCCGTGCAGGGGGTGCTGCCCGGTGCGCGCCTCAGGCTCCTCGGCCCGGACGGCGCGAGGCTCGGCACGGCGACGTCGGACGAGAGCGGCCAGTACGTCTTTCCCGGGTACGTCGCGGCGCCCGGCTACCGGGTGGAGCTCACGAGCCTGCGGCGGGCGGACGACGCGTACCCGGCCGGGCTGGTCCCCGTGTCCGGGCGCGCGGTCGTCGTGGTGGACCTGGGGGCGGGGGACGCCACCGGCGTCGACCTCGCGGCGCGGGAGGTCCGGCCGGTCGCCGTGCGCGGCACGGTGCTGACCGACGGCGGCGCCCCCGTGCCGGGCGCGACGGTCACGCTCACGCCGACCGGTGGGGGCGCCCCGCTCACCGCCGTGACCACCTCGGCGGGCGAGTACCTGATCGACGGCGTGGGGTGGGGCACCGGCGGGGGCCGGGCGCAGGGCTACACCTTCGCGCTGAGCGATCTGCCCGAGGGGCACACCACGACGGTGGTGCCGGACGGCATCACGGTGGCGGCCGGCCAGGAGGAGGCCGTCGAGGGCAACGACTTCGTCGTCGGGGCGGCGCCCTCGGTCTCGGGCCGGGTGGCGGCGGGCGGCGATCCCGTCGCGGGGGCCCGCCTGACGCTGGAGGGTGAGGGCGGGACGGTCGGCACGACGACGGCGGCCGACGGTACCTATGTCTTCGACGCGGCGCCCTCGGGTGAGCACGCCGTGCGCGTGTCCCCGCCGGGCGGGTACCAGGTCACCGGACCCGCCGCGCGGCGGGTCACCGTGGGGACGAAGGGCCTGGCCGGGGTGGACTTCGCCCTCTCCCGCACCGGTGCGGTGGGCGGCACGGTGACCGACGGTGCGGGAGGCGCTGTGGCGGGGGCCACGGTCACGGTCGCGGGCCTCGGTGGGCAGCTCACGGTGGCGACGGACGCCGTCGGCGGGTACTTCGTCGACGGCCTGGCGCCTGGCGAGTACCTGGTGACGCTGACCGTGCCCGACGGGTACACCGCTGATGCCGTGGAGAGGTCGGTCGCCGTGACGCGGGCGGGCGAGCGCCGGCTCGACGAGAGCTTCCGCGTGGCCGAGGTGCTCGCTCCGAGCACGAGCCCGGTGCCGAGCGGGACACCCGCCACCGCGCCGAGCGTCGTGTCCACCCCGAGCCGCACGCCGGAGCCGTCGGCGGGCCCGCCCCCGGGCGTCGGTCCAGGCGGCACCAGTACCGGCGGAGGGCCGGCCGGCCTGGCCGCGACGGGCGCGACCGTCGGGGTCGTCGGGCTTGCTGCAGCGATCCTGCTGGCACTGGGGAACGCGCTGGTGAGAGGTTCCCGCACGGCGGATCCGGCGGACGGCGACGGCTGAACCTTGCGGTTCGCACCGAGGACCCACTACTGTGCATATGTCATACATGTTCTCTTGCTGGTCGGACGGCGATCCGCCGCGCAGCTCGGGAGCTCGACATTCGACGAGGGAGTTTCTCGATGGCGAGAAGAATCCGTCCAGCGGCTCGGCTCGGTACGGCCGCCGCCCTGGCCCTGGTGCTCGGTGCGACGCTCGGCGCGGGAGCCCCGGCGTCCGCGGCCACCGGCGAAGAGCTGGTCGTGTACGTGTCGGACACGGGCGGTGACGACGCGAACCCCGGTACCCGGGACGCCCCGCTCCGGACCATCGCCGCCGCACGGGACGCCCTGGCGGGCCGGACGTCCGCCCAGGAGCGCGGAACGGTGTACGTCCGCGGTGGCGAGTACGTCCTCGACGACACGATCGGCCTGACCGGGGAGGACCACTCGTGGGTCACCTACTCGGCATACCGGGGCGAGCAGGTGACCATCACGGGATCGCACGAGCTGCCGGCCGACGGGTGGCGCAAGCTGAGCGACCTGGGCGCCGACGAGCTCGCCCTGCCGCAGTACACAGCGCACGAGCGCCTGGACACGCCGGCGCAGCGCGACGGCGTCTGGGTGTACGACCTCGGTGCGCAGGGCGTCGACCCGGGCACGCTCTACAAGAACGGGTTCAACTGGGTGCAGCAGCCCTTCGCGCCCGAGCTGCTGGTCGACGGCTCGCTCGAGACGCTCGCCGAGTACCCGAACGGCGGGGACTGCGCCACGACCGACACCGCGTGCCACCTGTGGGGCACGGGAGGCAAGTGGAAGGCGGACGGGCCCCGTGACCTGATGAACGTCGACCTGATCGACCGGTTCGGAGCCCAGGGGCACTGGGAGCGCAGCGGCACCACCCCGCGTGCGCAGTTCGAGGACAAGAAGCAGACGCTGCCGGACCCGGCGGACCGCGACTCGTGGTCGTCCGAGCGGATGCGCACCATGACGCCGTCGATCTTCACCGTGGGTGGTCGCGCGGCGGAGGGGGACCGGTACCAGCGGTGGGCGCCCGAGGCGGAGCCCGTCGTCGACGACCTGGGCGGCCGCGGTCTCGGCGACTACGCGGACGTGCCCGTCCAGCTCGACCCGCGGTGGATCGAGGACATCGACAGCTCCCGGTACGAGACGGAGGCCTGGTTGTCGGGGTACCTGGGCAACAACTACGCCAACGACATGGTGCGCCTGCTCTCCTGGAGCGCCGACCGGCTCTACGCGAAGTACCCCTCGATGTACATCCCTCAGGACGAGTGGACCAAGGTCAAGGTCGTCAACGTGCTGTCGGAGATGGACGTGGCCGGCGAGTACTACATCGACCGCTACCAGGGCCACGACGTCCTGTACTACCTGCCCGACGGCGGCACCGTCGAGGGCAAGAGCATCTCCCTGATGACCTTCGACAAGAACTTCTTCCAGCTGGAGGGCACCACCGGGGTGACCCTGCGCGGCCTGACCATGACCGGTTCGCTCGTCAGCGGCGTGCAGCTCCTCGACGCCGTCGACACGCTGATCGACGGTGTGGAGATCTCGAACGTCAGCATGGACGCCGTCCGGATCGGACGTCCCGCCGACACGATCACCGCCATGCCCGACTACGAGACCTTCCAGGGCGGGCACGGCAACGTGGTGCAGAACTCGTACCTGCACGACCTCGGAGGTGGCGGCGTGCTGCTCGGCGGCGGCGACCGCACCACGCTGGAGCGGGGCGACAACGTCGCCCGGCACAACGAGATCGCACGCTTCTCGAAGCTGGCCACCTACACGCCGGCGGGCTACCTGTACGGCGTCGGGAACAGCTTCGAGCACAACTTCGTGCACGATGCCCCGCACATGGCCGTGCAGATCATGGGCAACGACATGAAGGTCAACCACAACCACTTCTACGACCTCGTCAAGAACGCCGGCGACCAGGGAGTGGTCTACACGGGTCGCGACTACACGTTCCTCGGCAACGAGATCGCGTACAACCACTTCGAGCGGATCGGCGGCTCGAACGACGCGTTCTACATGGACGACGGCGCCTCCGGGATGCGGTTCCACCACAACGTGGTCCAGGACGCCCACTCGGGCGTGTTCTTCCAGTCCGGCCACAGCAACACGGCCAACGACAACGTGTACATCGACGTCGAGCGCACCGGCCACGACATGATGTACCACCAGAAGGGCGAGACCTCGCTCCCGATCTCCAACGCGTGGGTGGTGCACAGCCGCTTCAACGCCTTCCTCGACGTGCGGGAGGGCGAGAAGTACAGCGCGACGCCGGAGGCGGTGTCGGCCTGGCACGAGCACTACACGAGCGGGCGGCACGCCTACTCGGACGGCGTGCCGATCGTGTACCCGGAGATCACCCGCTGGTACGTGCCACGGGTCACCGCGACGGGTGCGGCCTGCACGGCCGCCGACTACACGACGGACGGCACCAACGGGTGCAGCCGGGCGACGGTCTGGGACAGCGCCGACTCGCTCTACGCCCCGGCACGGATCGAGATCGACCACTCCGTGGTGATCGGCGGCGACGAGTACCGCGCCGGGTCGGCCACGTTCTCCGCGCCCACCGCGACGTACGAGCTGGCGCGGTGGAGCGACAAGGTCAACACGAACGTCGTGCGGCCGGCCTCGCTCGCGGACGCGGGGTTCGACGGCGACACCCTGAAGTTCTCGACGTCGGGTGCCGTCGCCTCCGCCTACGGTGAGGCCTGGGTGGACACCTGGAACCGGCACGTCACGACGGAAGGCACGGGGCGGCCGGAACGCGGCGACGCCGCACGGCTCTGGGCCGCCGTCGACCACGCGGAGCAGGTGCTCGCCGGTGCGGGCGACCGGGGCGCACCACCGCTGCGGGACGCGCTCGACGCCGAGGTGCGCTCGGCGACCGCCGTCGGCGACGCGACGGGGGCCGACCAGGAGGCCCTGGACACGGCGACCGCCGACCTGGAGCGGGCCACCGAGCGGTTCGAGCGCACGCTCCCGCCGCGCCAGCCCGAGTGACCGCCCCTTGAGGTGACCGTTCCTTGAGTGCTGGGTATGTGCCGGATCTCGTGCTCTGATCCGATACATACCCAGCACTCGGCGTGGGTCAGGTCGTGGGGTCAGATCGTGCGGTCAGGTCTCCTGCGGGCGGCGGCGGGCCCAGGAGCCCGTGATGTGGTCGCGCATGGCGTCCGCGGCGCCGTCGGCGTCGGCCGCCAGCAGGGCGGACACGATGCGCTGGTGGCCGGCGTGCGTCAGCTCGAGGTCCTCACGGGTCGGCTGTCCGCTGTACTGCGGGGAGTGCAGCGCCTTGCCCTGGATGTTCGACACGATCGCGCGGCCGAAGGCGTCCTGGGAGGCGCGGTGGATCAGCTCGTGGAGCTCGACGTCGGTGGCAGCGTAGGCGGTCGGGTCGTCCATGAGGCCGGCGAGCTGGTCGAGCTTGGCCGACAGCGCGGCACGGTCGGCCGCGTCGAGCCGGCTCGCGGCCCGTGCCGCCATGGCGCACTCCAGGGTGGCCCGCACCTCGACGAGGTTGTCGAGGTACACGAGGCGGTCGTCGCGCTGGAAGAGCGCGTCCAGGACCAGGGGGTCCAGCAGGCTCCACTGCTCCTGGTCGAGCACCACGGTGCCCCAGCCCTGCCGGGTGGCGACCAGGCCCTTCTCGGCCAGTGTCGTCGTGGCCTCGCGGATCACCGTGCGGCTCACCTCGTACTGCTCGCACAGGACACCGGCGGGCGGCAGGGCGGAGCCCGGCGGGTAGTCGCCGACGACGATCGCCGTGACCAGGCTCTTGATGACAGCCGCGGCGAGCGGAGGCCGGTGCCGTTGCGGCCGGGGCACGGGGCCGCCGGCCGCGGGTGTCGCGTTCATGTCGTGGAGGACTCCATCGTGGACGAGCCCGGCGGGGTACCGCCGGACAGACCGAGGGTAGCCGAGTGTTGCACTATCGTCACTCGTATCATAAGTTATGAGTGACATGCTGGCGGAACCCGCGAGCGTGCTGTCTCGACGATGCGGAGCACGATGCGAATCACCGGGTACCGGAGCCTGACCACGGTTCACCGCTGGGGCCGGCCAGTGGGCGACGTCAACGGCATCGTCGCCGGCGGCGTCACGGAGGTGCCGATCGTCCTGATCGAGACCGACGGCGGGCTGACCGGCGTGGGCCTCGGCGCGCACCCGGACGTCGAGCGGATCTTTCCGGCGCTCGACGGGCAGGACCCGCGGGCCGTCACGGCGCTCTATGACCGCATGCTCGCGTTCGTCTTCAAGTCGGGGCACCACGGCGCGACCTTCGGCACCATCGGTGCGCTGGACATGGCGCTGTGGGACCTCAAGGCGAAGCTCGCGGAGGAGCCGCTCTGGCGCACGCTCGGCGCGACCGACCGGTTCGTGCCCGGCTACGCATCGGGCCTGGAGTACGGGCTCGCCGACGACGAGCTGGCCGGCCTCTACGAGCCGTGGGCCGAACGTGGCTACACGGGCGCGAAGGTGAAGGGCGGCCTCGACGTCGACCGGGACGTCAAGCGCCTGGCCGCCGTGCGGGACGTGCTGCGCGTCAACAGCGACCAGCCCGCCATCATGTACGACGTGAACGAGGCGTGGGGCCGGCACCAGGCGGTGCGGCTCGCACGCCGGGTCGAGGAGCAGGTCGATCTGACCTGGATCGAGGAGCCCGTGCGTCGCTGGGACGTGGCCGGGCACCGCGCGGTCGTCGCGGGCATCCACGGGGCGGTCGCCACGGGGGAGAACCTGACCGGGCTCGAGCAGTACCGGCAGCTGCTCGACGCCGACGCCGTCGGAGTGGTGCAGGCGGGCAGCGTGTGGGGCATCACGCACTTCTTGCGGGTGTCGGTCCTCGCGCTCGGCCACGACCTGCCCGTCAGCCCCGTGGCCTACGACGTCAACCCCCTCGCGCACGCCTCGGCGGCGGTGCCCAACCACCTCGTCACCGAGGTCCAGGACCTGGAGCTCCCGGACGGCCTGCGTGCCGACCAGGAGATCGCCGACGGCGGGATCGTGCTCGGGGACGCCCCCGGGCTGGGCATCGAGGTCGACGAGAAGCTGATCGGCGCGCTCCGGGAGTCGGGCGAGTGGGCGACCGTCGCGGGACCGCACGTCCGCCCGGCGGACGCCGGGCTGCGGCTCGCGCACCGGCGCCAGTGAGGCACAGGAGGATGACCACCATGACGAACCACCGGCCGCGCGCCGTCCTGGCGTTCGGGCCGCCGTCCCTCGCGGGCAGGATCTTCGGCGCCGAGGCGGCAGCGCGCCTGACGGCGGCGCTCGACGTCGACGTCGACCAGGTGCTCACCGAGGTCACGTCCACCCGGGCGCGCGGCCTGCTCGCCTCCGCGGAGGTGCTGGTGGCGGGCTGGGGCGCGCCCGAGGTGCCGGCCGGGCTCACGCCGCGGCTGCGCGCCGTCCTGTACGCGGGCGGCGTGGCGCGCACGTGCCTCGCCGACCCGGCGGCGCACGCCGCGCGCGGCGTGGTCGCGTCGAACGCACGCGCAGCGAACGCCGTCCCGGTGGCCGAGTACACGCTCGCGATGATCCTGCTCGCGGGCAAGCGGGTCCGGGCCGCCGAGCGGGAGCTCCGCGCACACCGGCGGCTGCCGGACCGCGAGCACGAGCCGGTGAGCCTCGGCAACTACCGCCGCACCGTCGGGATCGTCGGGGCGTCGCAGGTGGGACGGCGGGTGATCGAGCTGCTGCGCCCCTTCGACCTCGACGTCGTGGTGCACAGCCCAGAGCTGACGGAGCGGAGCGCCGCCGAGCTCGGCGTGCGCAGCGCGACGCTGGAGGAGGTGGCCGCGCAGAGCGACGTGCTCTCGCTGCACCAGCCGCTGCTGCCGGAGACGGTCGGTCAGATCGACGCGCGCGTCCTCGCGCTGCTCCCCGACGGCGCGACGCTGATCAACACCGCCCGTGGCGCCGTGGTGGACGAGCCGGCTCTGCTCGCCGAGCTGCGCACCGGCCGGATCGACGCCGTCCTCGACGTCACCGCACCCGAGCCACCGGCCCCCGACAGCGAGCTGTGGGACCTGCCCAACGTCGTGCTGACCCCGCACGTCGCGGGGTCGGCGGGCGGTGAGCTGCACCGGCTCGGCGACCTGGTCGCCGGCGAGGCCGAACGCTTCGCGCGCGGCCTGCCGTTCGAGCACCCGGAGAACCTCGCGGCCGGCGCGGCACCCGCCGTACCGGGCGCGCCCGCGACCGGAAGGCCCGGACATGCGTGAGCGCCCGCTGCGGACCGGTGTCCGTCTGACGGAGCTGGGCTTCGGGGCCGCTCAGCTCGGCAACCTCTACCGCCGCACCACGGACCAGGAGGCACGCGACGCCGTCGACGCCGCCTGGGACGCCGGGATCCGCTACTTCGACACCGCGCCGCACTACGGGCTCGGGCTCTCCGAGCACCGGCTCGGAGCGGCGCTCGCCGGCCGGCCGCGTACCGAGTACGTGCTGTCGACCAAGGTCGGGCGCGCCCTGGTGCCGACACCGGAGCGGGCGCACCTGCGCGACGACGACGGGTTCGACGTGCCCGCACGGTTCCGCCGGGAGTGGGACTTCACGCGCGACGGGGTGCTGCGGTCGCTGGAGGGCAGCCTGACCCGGCTCGGCGTCGACCGGATCGACGTGGTCTACCTGCACGACCCGGACGCGCACTGGGCGGCGGCGTCCACCGGCGCGATCAAGGCCCTGACGGAGCTGCGCGACCAGGGCGTCGTCTCGGCGATCGGCGCCGGGATGAACCAGTCGGCGATGCTGGCACGCTTCGTTCGCGAGACCGACGTCGACGTGGTGATGTGCGCGGGCCGGTTCACCCTCCTGGACCACGCGGCGCTCGGCGACCTGCTGCCCGCCGCGCTGGAGCGCGGGGTGTCGGTCGTGGCAGCCGCCGTGTACAACTCCGGGCTCCTGGCCGCTCCGCGCCCCCGGCCGGACGCCCTGTACGACTACCAGCAGGCGCCGGCGGAGCTCATCGCCCGCGTGCACCGGATCGCCGACGTCGCCGAACCCTTCGGCAGCACCGTCCCGGAGCTCGCCGCGCAGTACGCGCTGCGGCACCACGCCGTGGCGTCCGTGGTGCTCGGCATGCGGACCGCCGAGCACGTCACGACCAACACCGCTCGGATGTCGCGAGCGGTACCCGGCGAGCTCTGGGACGAGCTCGACCGCCTCGGCCTCGTGCCGGGCGTCGGCAGCGAGCAGGGCGGCACACAGGACGGAGCACCTCATGACCGAACGAGCTGACGTGACAGCGCTCGCCCGCTGGTTGCGTACCTGGGTGGGCGACGAGGGGCAGATCAGGGGGTTCCACAACCACAGCGTGTGGGGCACCAACCCGGCCACCTTCCTCGACTTCACCAGCGGGCACCAGGCGTTCTCGGCGCCCGCGACGGCGGCGTTCGCCGAGGCGCTGGCCCGCCGGCCCGACGAGCGCGGGCTCGCGATGTGGCGCCGGATGATGCTCTTCCAGGCGCGCACCGTCCAGGCGGACGGCCAGTTCCGCCACATCGGCTTCCAGGTGGGGGAGTCCGCCACGGCAGGTCTGATCCACAACATGGTGGGCTGCATCGGCCTGCTCGAGGGCCTGCGGCATGCCGGGCACCTGCTGGAGCCCGCCGAGCGGGCGGAGGTGCTGGCGGCGGTCCGGGCCGACCTCGACGCGTGCCGCGTGTACGGCGGTGGGCGGCCCACACCGGAGGGCACCGTGAACCAGGAGTACGCCCGGGTCTGGGCGAAGCTCCGATACACCGAGCTGTCCGGGGACGACCGGTACGCGGGCGAGCTGGAGGACGACCTCGACGACCTCGTCCGGCTCAGCCGGGCCCCGGGCGTGCCGGACGCCGAGAGCGCCGGCGCGTACCGGCAGCCGACGGACCGCGCCGGTGGCGGCATCCTGGAGCCGGCCGAGTACTACGGCCTGATGATCGTGCCCCTGGTGCTCGGCGCCCGGCGGTTCGGACGGCCCGACCTGCTCGCCGAGGCGGTGCGCCTGAGCCTGCACGTGGCCCGGTCCGCGTGGGTGGACGAGCGCGGCCGCACCCGCTACCACCGCTACTGGTACGTGCGGCAGGACACGGCGCTGCGCACCACCACGCCCATGCTCGTCGCCGGGATGGGCCTGAGCCTCTACGGCATCGACGAGGTGCTGGCCGAGGCCGACCACCCGGAGCTGGCCGGCTTCGTGGGCCGGTGCCTGGCCACGTACGCCGCGTACCAGACGCCCGCCGGCTACTTCGCCTCGGCGACCGGCTGGCACAACGAGGCGGACGTGGCTCCGAGCACGGCGTGGCACGCGCACGACCTGCTGTTCCTCGTGCGGCACACGGAGACCCCCGACACCTTCTGGGACACCGTCTTCGCCGAGCACGACAGGCAGTCGGTGCTGCTGTCGGACCGTGCGTACTGGGTCGAGGACGGCGTGCACTGGGCGATCCTCAGCCCGGCGACCGCCGGCGATCTCAGCCTCTACGGCCGCAAGGACCGCGACACGTTCGGGCGGTCGTACTTCGCCTGGACGGACAAGGAACCGCTGCCCGCGGAGCTCGAGCTGCCGGGCGCCCCGCTGTTCTTCGTGGCCGACGACGGGATCTACCGGCTCGACGACTCCGAGCGGCCGGCCGACGTGTCGACGCTCGGCGCGCTCCCGTACCGGGGGCACATCAGGGAGGCATGATCCGCCCCTTGCATCGAACTTTGCACATGTAGTATGTATGACAAGTAGTCGGAGTCCCTCCGGACCCGACTCGGACCCAAGGCAGGGAGACAAAGATGTCAACTTCGTTCCGACGCCGGGCGCGCGGAGCCGTGGCCCTCGGCTTCGTTCCCGTCCTCGCGCTCGCGGCCTGCAGCTCGGGTGACGCGAGCGCCGACACCGATGACGGGTCGGTACGCATGCTCGTGAACATCACGGACAACCTCACGCAGGCCAAGTGGGAGGAGCTGGTGGCGCCCTTCGAGGAGGAGAGCGGCATCGACGTCAAGATCGAGGGCCCCAGCGGCCAGTCGGTCGCCGAGTCGTTCCCCGCGCTCCTCGCCGCGGGCACGGCCCCCGACGTGATCCAGTCGATCGTGCCGGGGCCCGACACGGCTCCGGAGCTCCTCGACCTGACGGAGTACGACTGGGCATCCGGCACGCCCATGGCCGACCTGTACTCGACGGACGGCTCGATCAACGTCGTCGGTGTCGGGATGCAGGCGCAGTCGCTCATGTACTACAACGCCGACCTCTTCAAGGAGGCCGGGGTCGCCGAACCGCCCACCACCTGGGACGAGCTCGACGCGGCGCTCGCGAAGCTGGACGAGGCGGGCGTCGCGACGCCCATCGCGTTCGCGTCCGACTGGGCGACCGGGGTCCAGGTCCAGGAGATATGGCACCCGCAGCAGAACCTCACCACCCCCGGCTGGCAGCAGAGCGTCGCGGACGGCTCGTCGACGCTGGGCGACCAGTTCGAGCCCGTGTTCGAGCACGTCGCAGGCTGGGTCGAGGCGGGGTACACCACCGCTGACGACGTCGCGACGGACAGCGGGACGCAGGAGGCCAACTTCATCGCCGGCGAGGTCGGCGTCTACCCGATGGGTTCGTGGTTCAGCACCACGCTCGCCGCGTCCCCGCCCGACTTCGAGGTGGGCGTGTTCGCGCCGCCGGTGGACGACGCGGCGGACGCACCCGGGCCGATGGGCGCGACCATCGCGTTCCCGTACATGGTCTGGAACGGCACGGAGAACCCGGACGGCGCGACCGCGCTCGTGGAGTATCTCGTGACCTCCGACGAGGCCATCGCGAAGCAGGCGGAGATGGACAGCTTCAGCCGCGAGGGCCTCGAGCCCAGCGACAACGAGTACGCGGGACAGGTGCAGGAGCTGACCGACAGCGCGCCGTCGTACGTGGTACCCGGCAACCAGACCGTCGGCGACTTCGCGCTGCCGGTGGCCGGGTTCAACCCGAAGTTCACCGAGCTCGTCCAGGGCCTGTGGCAGGGCAGGTCTCCTGCCGATGTCGCGGCGGACCTGACGGCCTGGTACGAGGCGGAGAAGCTCGGCTGACATGGCTCGCACCACTACCTCCCGGCGCGGGTTCGTCAGCAGCCTCGCGAGCGGGCTGATGACGATCCCCGCGGCCGCCGTCTACGCCGGGCTGACGGTGGTGCCGGTCGGGTTCGCCGTCTACTACTCGTTCACGCGGTACAACGGGATCCCCAGCCAGCCGCCCACCTGGGTCGGGCTCGAGAACTACGCGCGGATCATCCAGGACCCGATCGGTGACCTGCGGCCCGCGGTCGTCGTCACCACCCTGATCGCCGTGGTGGGCGCGTTCCTGGTCAACGGCGCCGCGCTGGGGCTCGCGCTGCTCCTGCGGCGGACCACCGGGTTCAACACGTTCGCGCGCGTCGTGATGTTCTACCCGCACGTGCTCTCCGCGCTGATCGTCGGGTTCCTGTGGCAGGCGATCCTCGGCCCGCAGGGGGCGGTCAACAACCTGCTCGAGAGCACGGGGTCGTCGTCGCTGCCGTTCCTGGCGGACCCGGACTGGGCGCTCGCCACGCTGATAGCGGTGATCGTCTGGGCGCAGTTCGGCGTCCAGCTCGTCCTGTATCTCGCGGGGCTGCAGGCCGTGTCGCCCGAGCTCCAGGAGGCGGCACGGCTCGACGGCGCGGGCAGCGTCCAGGTGTTCCGGCACGTCACGTGGCCGGCGCTCGCGCCCACCGTGACGGTCACGATCGTGACGTCGGTGCTCTCGCTGCTCAAGGTCTACGACGTCGTGCTCGGCCTGACGAACGGCGGGCCGGGCGACGCCACGCAGACCTGGGCGTACGAGATCCTCGCGGTCTCGTTCGCGAACAACAAGGTGGGGCTCGCCTGCGCGCAGGCCGTCCTGCTGGTCCTGGTGGCCGGGATCCTGTCGTTCACCATCATCGCGCTGCGCAGGCGCGCCGAAGAAGGAGCGGAGGCCGTCGGATGACCAGGACCTCAGTGCGCTCGGCGACCCGCGTCGCGGTGGTCGCCGTGCTCTCGGTCGCCATGCTCGTGCCGATGTACATCATGGTCGTCAACGCGTTCAAGCCGCAGCAGGAGATCCTGCTGTCGCCGCTCGGGCTCGACCTGGCGACCGCGACCACCGAGCACCTCGCGGCCGCGTGGGAGAACACCAGCTTCCCGGTGGTCGAGGGCTACGCCGTCACCCTGTTCCTGGTGCTGGCCTGCAACGTGGTGGCGATCGGCACGTCGGTACCCGCCGCGTACGCCATCGCCCGCACCCCGGGGCCGCTGTTCCGGTTCCTGCTGTTCTTCTTCGTCGCGGGGATGTTCGTCCCCGCGCAGATCATCCTCGTGCCGGCGATCTTCGTGCTCAAGGCGACCGGCCTCATGGGCACGCTGCCCGGGCTGGTGCTCTTCATGGCGTCCACGATGATCCCGTTCACGCTGTTCATCTTCAGCGGCTACATCAGGATGCTGCCCCGGTCGCTGGACGAGGCGGCGTCGATCGACGGCGCGGGCAGGCAGCGCATCCTGTGGACCATCGTCTTCCCGCTCATGCGGCCGATCGTCGCCACCGCGTTCATCCTCAACGCCCTGAGCGCCTGGAACGACTTCGTCAGCCCGCAGCTCATCCTCGGGCCCGGCTCGGAGTTCAAGACGATCACGACCGGGGTGTACGCGGCCGTGTCCACCTACACGACCAACTACGAGATCGTCTTTCCCACCCTCCTGCTCGCCGTGGTGCCGATCCTGGTGATCTTCGTGGTCATGCAGCGGCACATCATGGGCGGCCTCTCCGCGGGCGCCGTGAAGGGCTGACCCGACCCCGAACCCGGCGGCACGCCGACCCCCATCCGTACCAAGGAGACCACGATGACCGTCGACCTCACCGACCCCAAGCAGGTCGCCAAGGCGATCCAGTACACCAACGTCAACCCGGACCTGACCAGGGCGGGTGTCGTGCGGCACCTCGAGACCTGCGTCGAGTACGGGTTCGACGCCGCGATGATCGCGCCCTACTGGGTGTCGCTCGCCAAGGACGTGCTGGCCGGCACGGAGGTGCGGGTCGCGTCGACCCTCAACTTCCCGATGGCCAACGACACCCTGCCGATGCGGCTCGCCGCGCTCCGGGAGCTCGTCGCCCAAGGGGTGGACGAGTTCGACTTCCCGCCCCACCCCGGGCTCCTGATCGGCGGCGACGAGGACCTGTACGCGCAGGACGTGCGCGAGATCGTCCAGGTGGCCCACGCCGAAGGAGTGCGGGTCAAGGCGATGCTGGAGTTCGGCTTCCTGGAGACGGACGAGCTCAAGGTCCGCGCCACCCGCATCGCGTACGAGGCGGGGGTCGACTGGGTCAAGCAGTCCTCCGGCTGGGGCAAGGGCGGCCTCGCCGCCACGGAGCACGACGTGCGCCTGCTCGCCCAGAACATCGAGCCGCCCTGCCGGGTGAAGGTGTCCGGCAAGGTCAACACGCTGGAGAAGATGACGGCGCTCTTCGAGGCGGGTGCCGAGCTGGTCGGCACGAGCTCCGGCCCCGCCATCGTCGACGGGCTCGTGGGAGACCCCGATGCCTACTGAGCGCCCCGCCGTCGCCGTGGTCGGCAGCTACGCGAAGGCCCTCGTGATGACGGCGGACCGGATCCCCGCCCCCGGCGAGACCCTGATCGGCAGGGACTTCCGCGGCACCTTCGGTGGCAAGGGCTCCGACATGGCCGTCCAGGCGGCCCGGCTCGGGGCAGCCGTGGCATACCTGGGAGTGGTGGGCGACGACGGCTACGGCGCCGAGCTCCGCGACCTCCTCACGCACGAGGGCGTCGACCTGAGCGGCCTGCGCGTCGCGCCGGGCACCTCGACGGGCGTCGGGTTCATCGTCAAGGACACGGCGGGGCGCAACGTCATCGTCGTCGACCCCGGGGCGAACGCCGGCTTCTCCACCGCCGACGTCGACGCCGCCGCCGCCACGGTGCGGGCCGCCGACGTCGCGCTCGCCCAGCTCGAGATCCCCCTCGCGACCGCCCTGCACGCACTCGACCTGGCCCGCGCGGCCGGCGTCACCACGATCCTCAACCCCGCCCCGGCCGTCGACCTGCGGCACACCGACCTGACCGGCGTGGACGTGCTGACGCCGAACGAGCACGAGGCGAAGGTCGCGCTCGGCCTGCGACCCGACGACGTGGTCCCCGCAGAGGAGCTCGGCCGCCGCCTGCTCGCGCTCGGCCCGCGCGCCGTGGTCATCACGCTCGGCGAGGCCGGCGCCCTGGTGGTCACCGACCAGGGGGCCACGCCGATCGACCCGGTCCGCGTCGCCGTCGTCGACTCGAACGGCGCTGGGGACAGCTTCAACGCCGCGCTCGCCGTGGCCCTCGGCGAGGGCCACGACCTGCCCGACGCCGCGCGGTTCGCCGGCACGGTGGCGGCCCTGTGCTGCGAGCACTGGGAGACCGTCCCGTCCTACCAGGACCGGGCGACCGTCGAGGCCTTCCTCGCCGCGGACCCGACCACGAACCCGACCACCATGGAGGCACGACGATGAGAACCGGACGGATCCTGCACCCCGAGCTGGCCCACGGCCTGGCGACGCTCGGACACACGGACGTCGTGCTGGTCACCGACGCCGGGTTCCCGATCCCCGCGGACGCCAACCGCGTGGACCTCGGGCTCACGCCGGGCCACATCGACGTCCGGACCGTGCTCCGGACGCTCCTCGACGAGATCTTCGTGGAAGAGGTGCACCTCGCCCGCGAGCTCAAGACGAACCACCCGCGCCTCTACGGCGAGACCCAGGACATCTTCACCGGGTCCGGCGCCACCTTCCACGGCACCACGCACGAGGAACTCATCGCGCGCTGGGCCCCGCGCGCCAAGATCGTCGTGCGGTCCGGCTCGTTCGAACCCTGGGCGAACTTCGCCCTCGTCGCCTCGACGGCGCCCTTCGACTGGTTCGCCGACGACGACGTGACGATCCTGCCCGCGTACGTGGAACGGCGCCGGCTGATCACCGAAGCGGTCCGCCCCGACCTCACCGAGGAGCCCTGATGAGGCTCGCCCGCATCGGCGCCCCCGGCCACGAACGCCCCGTGGCGCACGACGGCACCCGATGGCGCGACCTGAGCCCGCTCACCGCCGAGATCGACGGAGCGTTCCTCGCGTCCGACGGCGTCGCCCGTACCCGGGAGGCGCTCGCGGCCGGGACGCTCGCCCCGGTCGAGACCGCCGGGGTCCGGTTCGCCGCCCCGGTGGCCCGGCCGTCCGCGGTCGTGTGCGTCGGCATGAACTACGCGGCGCATGCCGCGGAGTCCGGGTCCGCGCCGCCGGAGGCTCCGGTCGTCTTCCTCAAGACCCCGAACACGGTCGCGGGGCCGGACGACACCGTGACGATCCCCCGGGGGAGCCGCAAGACGGACTGGGAGGTCGAGCTCGCGGTCGTGATCGGCCGCAGGGCCCTGTACCTCGACTCGCCCGAGCAGGCCCGGACGGCGATCGCCGGGTACGCCGTGGCCAACGACCTGTCCGAGCGGGCGTGGCAGCTCGAGGAGTCCGGCGGCCAGTGGTCCAAGGGCAAGTGCGGGCCGGGGTTCACCCCGCTGGGCCCGTGGCTCGTGACCCCGGACGAGGTGGACGGGGCCGGCGCCGCGGGGCTCCGCCTGCGGTCGTGGGTGAACGGCGAGGCGCGCCAGGACTCGACGACGGCCGACCTCATCTTCGGCGTCGACGTGCTGGTGCACACGCTGAGCCAGTACCTGGCGCTGGAGCCGGGTGACGTGCTGCTCACCGGCACGCCGGAGGGCGTGGCGCTGTCGGGCCGCTTCCCCTACCTGCGGCCGGGCGACGTCGTGGAGACCGAGATCGACGGGCTCGGCAGGCAGCGCCAGGAGTACGTGGCCTGGGCCGCCGGCCCGGGAGCGGGCGCATGACCGCCTTCGCCGGCCTGGTCGCGGTGGTCACGGGCGGATCCTCCGGGATCGGGGCGGCGGTGGTCCGCCGGCTGCGCTCGGCGGGCGCCCGGGTGGCGGTCTTCGACGTCGACCCCGAGGCGGCCGACGCCGACGTCGCGCTGGGGGTCGACGTGACCGACACCGCGTCGGTGGGCTCTGCCGTCGCCGCCGTCGAGGACCGGTTCGGACGGCTCGACGTGCTGGTCAACAACGCGGGCGTCGGTGCACAGGGCACCGTGGCCGACAACCCGGACGAGGAGTGGCTGCGGGTGCTCGACCTGAACGTGGTGGGGATCGCCCGCACGAGCCGGGCCGCCCTGCCGCTGCTGCGGCGCTCGCCCGCCGCCTCGATCGTCAACACCTGCTCGATCGCCGCGACCGTCGGCCTGCCCCAGCGTGCGCTGTACAGCGCGAGCAAGGGCGCCGTGCTCGCGCTGAGCCAGGCGATGGCCGCCGACCACGTGGCCGAGGGCATCCGGGTCAACGCCGTCAGTCCCGGCACCGTCGACACGCCCTGGGTCGGACGGCTCCTCGCGCGCGCCGACGACCCGGCGGCCGAACGGGCGGCGCTCGAGTCCCGGCAGCCGCACGGCAGGCTGGTCTCCGCCGAGGAGGTCGCCGAGGCGGTCGCGTACCTCGCGAGCCCGCTCGCCGGCTCGACGACGGGAACCAGCCTGGCGGTCGACGGCGGCATGCAGGCCCTGCGTGTGCGCAGGCCCTGACCCGTGGCCCTGACGGGTGCGCGCTCGGACACAATGTCACAACGGTCGGGACGGCTCCGGCGGCTCTGCGCCGTCGGTGGCACCGAGCACCCTCTGACATGCGGAAAGATGCCCGCATGAGGTTCGAGTACTTCGCAGTTCCGGACGACGAGACCGCAGCCCAGACCATCGACGGTGGCGAGATCGACGGTAGCGTGGGATCCCACGTCGTCGACCCAGCCTCGGTGCTCGGCCAGCTCGAGCGGCTGCTCGGTGGGCCGGTCGGGGACGACGGGCTGCGCAGCGCGCAGCTCGTGGCCGAGAGCGCCGACGGCGCCCGGCTCGTGATCCGGCTGTCCAACCACCTGGTGTCGCTGTTCGGGATGGTGCGTCCGACCACGCTGGACGACGTGGTCAGGCACTGGTCGCTCTCCCGCCGGTTCCGCCGTGCGGACCCGGAGGACCTGCGCGCCTTCGCGGCCGGGCTGAACGAGCTGTGCAAGGGCAGCGGCAAGCGCGTCTATTGCCGGGCGACGGCGGACGAGGCGGAGCTGGCGGCAGCCATGGCCCCCGCCGGCGCCGGCGCCGGCCCCGACGGGGAGCGCCCGTTGCCCCGCCGGCGCTGAGCCGCTCGTCTAGGGTTGGCGGGTGACCTCGTTCGACGCCCTTCGTCAGCTGCCGCACCGCGACGTCGCCGGGCGCCTGCTCGCCGACGGCTGGAACGTGTGCGGCCTCGGGGACTGGGCGACGGTCTGGCGCTCGCCCGACGGGACGCAGGTCGCGAGGGTCAGTCCGTTCGAGCCGGCCTACGAGGTCTTCGTGGACCTGTGCCGCGACCTCGCCGGGCACCCGCTGCTGCCGCGCGTCGACTTCGACGCCGCTCTGCCCGGCGGCGGCCGCCTCACGGTGATGGAGTTCCTCCTCCCGGCGGACCCGGTCGAGGCGGACGCCGTCGTCGAGCGCTGGGCCGCCGCCCTGCCGGACGACCCGGTCAGCGAGGTCCGCCGGAGGGCCGAACGGCTCGATGCCGCGGCGGCCGCGTCGATCCCCTTCTGGGGCGGGCTCGACCACAACCCGGGCAACGTCATGCGGAACGCCTCCGGCGAGCTCAAGCTGGTCGACCTGTTCTACGCCGCCGGCCTGGAGATCTACCGGGTCCTGCGGGAGGACCCGGCGAAGATCGCCGAGGCTTTCGCGGCGGACCGGCGCGCGTACATCTGCGACATCGGCGCCGTGGCCCGGATGTCGGCCCCGGACGAGCTGACGGCGCTCCGGGCGGCTGCGGAGAGCATCGCCTGAGCGGCGGACGGGGCCCGCCGCCCGGTCACGCCGGTCGTGGCAGCGTGAGGATCTCGGCCCCGTCGTCGGTGACGGCGATGGTGTGCTCGCTGTGCGCGGTCCGGCTTCCGGTCGCGCTCCGGAGCGTCCAGCCGTCCGCGTCCGTGACCAGCTCGTCGGTGTCTGCCATGACCCACGGCTCCAGCGCGAGCAGCAGCCCGGGGCGCAGCCGGTAGCCGCGGCCGGGCCGCCCGGTGTTCGCGATGTGGGGGTCCTGGTGCATCGTCGACCCGATGCCGTGGCCGCCGAACTCGGTGTTGATCGCGTACCCGGCCCCGCCGAGGACGGTTCCGATGGCGTGCGAGATGTCGCCGATGCGTGCGCCGGGGCCTGCGGCGGCGATCCCCGCGGCGAGCGCGCGCTCGGTGATGCTGATCAGCGCGACGCTCTCGGCAGGCCGGGCGCCGCCCACGATGAAGCTGATCGCGGCGTCCGCGGCGACTCCGTCCAGGGAGACTGCGAGGTCGAGGGTGAGCAGGTCGCCGTCGGCGAGCGTGTAGTCGTGCGGCATCCCGTGGAGCACGGCGTCGTTGACGGCCGTGCAGATGTAGTGCCCGAACGGCCCCCGGCCGAAGGACGGCGCGTAGTCGACATAGCACGACTGGGCGCCGGCCTCGGTGATCATGGCCTGGGCCCAACGGTCGATGTCCAGCAGGTTGGTGCCGACCGTGCTGCGGCCCTTCAGGGTCTGGAGGATGTGCGCCACCAGGGCGCCGGTCTCCCTGGCCCGGGCCAGCTCGGTGGGGCTGAGGATCTCGATCATGCGGGGCTTCTCTCGCTTGGCCAATAACTATCCCGGTAATGTTATACCGGGATTATCATGGGCTCATGGTCAGGTTGCCCCTCACTCCCGCGGAGGTCGAGCGCGGACAGCGTCTCGGCGCCCTGCTGCGTCGCGCACGGGGCGGGCGCTCGATGCTCGAGATCGCGCTCGACGCACGCGTCTCACCGGAGACGCTCCGCAAGATCGAGTCGGGCCGCGTGGCGACGCCGGCCTTTCCCACCATCGCGGCGATCGCCGACGTCCTCGGCCTCTCGCTCGACGAGGTGTGGGCAGAGATCAGCCGGCCCGACGGCGGGGTCGAACCCGGGCGTCCGGCTCGCGAGGAGCGTGCGCGGCTGGTCTCGTAGGGTCAGGACGGCCGGCGGTCGCCCCGTGAGTTCCCGAGCCGGTCGAGCAGCTCGCCGAGCAGCGCCTCCTCCCCCGCGGTGAGCAGTCCACCGGTCTGCCCCAGGGCTGCCTTGAGTGCCGTGGCGTGCTGCGGGTACCTGGGAGCGCTGGGCGGTGCGTCGCCCGTGACTGCGGCGAGGACGGCCTCCCGCAGCCGGCCGGGCAGCTCCGGGTCGCGTTCGCCGGGTGCTGTCCCGATGAGGTGGAACGTGAGACCGCTGCCCGCGGAGTGGATCATCGCGGCGGCGGTCTGAACGGTGACCGCCAGGCGGCCCGCCGCGGCGACGCGCTCGACGAGCAGGTGCAGCCGGTCGGCCGAGCGCTGGGCGGCTGCCGACGTCTCGCCCGGAGTGCGCCTGCCATACATCAGCAGGTAGTGGGCCGGGTGGGTGAGGCCGAACTCGACATGCAGGTCCCAGCCGTTGCGCAGGTCCTGCACGGGGTCGTCCGTGAGGTCGATGCCGTGCTTCTGGGCGAGGTACGTGTCGAAGCCGTGCGCAGCCACCGCCTCCAGCAGGCCGTTCATGTCGGTGAACTGCCGGTAGATGGTCGGCGGCTGGACCCCGGCCGCGTGGCTCACGGCGCGCGTGGTGACGCCGTCTCGCCCGTGCTCTTCCAGCAGGCCTGCCGCCGCGTCGAGGATCCGCTGCCGGGTGCTGGTGGGCTCGCTCATGTATCAACGGTAACGCAGAACCGATATCGATAGTTGCGTGCATGCGATAACGGCGCTAGCGTTATCGGCGATAACATCCTGACGGAAGGAACGCTCGTGTTCAACGCAACGCGTACCGCTCTGGTGGCAGCGACCGCCACGGCGTCCTTGGCAGTTCTGATGACCGCTGGGTGTGGTGGGCCGGCGTCCGCCCCGGGCGGCGAGGCCGGTCCGGCAGGCGAGGTCGGTGGTGAGGCGCGAACGCCGGACCCGGCGGACGCGGCGGTGTCTGCCTCCGGCCCTGGCGAGCTGACCGAGCTCACGACGGGGCTTGAGGCGCCATGGGGGCTGGCCTTCCTCCCGGACGGGTCGGCCCTGCTCACCGAGCGGCTGACGGCCAGGGTGCTGCGAGTGCCGGCCGACGGCGGACCGCCCCAGGTCGTCGGCGCGGTCCCCGACGTGGAGACCAGCTCGGAGGGCGGCCTGCTCGGCCTGGTCGCGTCGCCCGACTTCGCGACGGACCGCACGGTGTTCGCCTACGCCTCCGGCTCGCCGACCAACAGGGTGGTCGCCCTGGAGGTCGGGCCCGACTTCGACTCGCTGGACGTCTCGCGAGTGCTGCTCGACGGCATCGAGACCGCCGACCGGCACCACGGCGGCCGCCTGCGGATAGGTCCGGACGGCCACCTCTGGATCGGCACCGGCGACGCGTTCCTGCCCGAGAACGCCGCGGACGACGGGTCGCTGAACGGAAAGATCCTGCGGATCGCGCTCGATGGCTCGATCCCGGAGGACAACCCGTCCGGGACCGCCGTCTACTCCTCGGGTCACCGCAACGTCCAGGGCATCGCCTTCGGTCCGGACGGGACGGCATACGCCTCGGAGCTCGGGCACCGCACCTGGGACGAGGTCAACGTGCTGCGTCCCGGCGCGGACTACGGCTGGCCGGAGACGGAGGGCGTCGCGGGAGGCACCGGTGAGCAGCCTCTGTTCACCATCCATCCCGACGACGCGTCACCGTCCGGCATCGCCTACGCCGACGGATCTCTCTGGATGGGCGCCCTGGGTGGGCAGCGCCTGTGGCAGCTGCCCGTGGACGGGCCCGAGGCGACCGGGGACCCGATCGAGCACTACACCGGCGAGCACGGCCGCATCCGCACCGTCGAGGTCGCGCCCGACGGCGCGCTCTGGCTGGTCACCTCCAACACCGACGGTGCGACGTGGGGCGGCACGGAGCCCAGGCCGGGTGACGACAGGATCCTCCGGCTCGAGCTCGCCCCCACCGGATGACCGGCATCACGACACCGGAGTGCCCGGCGCCGGGCCCCGCGGAGGGCCCGGACGCTCACCGCTGGGCCGCGGGGCGCACGATGATCTCGTTCACGTCGACGTCGGCGGGCTGTCCGAGAGCGAAGGAGATCGCGCGGGCGATCGTGTCGGCGGGGATCAGGTTGCGGCGGAAGTCGCGCATGTAGTCCTGGGCGCCGGGGTCCGAGATGTGGTCGGCGAGCTCGCTCTCCACCGTCCCGGGCGTGATCGTGGTGGTCCGGATGCTCGGGTCCGACTCCATCCGCAGGCCCTCGGTGACGGCCCAGGCGGCGAACTTGGTGCCCGAGTAGACCGCCGACGTCGGGTACACCTCGTGCGCGCCGACCGAGGCGACCGTGACGACGTGCCCGCCGCCCTGCCGCCGGAAGTGGGGCAGCACCGCGGCGATCCCGTGGAGCAGCCCCCTCACGTTGACGTCGATCATCTGGTCCCACTCGTCCACGAGGAGCGCGTCGAGCCGGGACAGCGGCATGACCCCCGCGTTGTTCACGATGACGTCGATGCTCCCGTGCTCCTCGACGACCTGGTCCACGACCGCGCGCACGCCGTCGCGGTCCGTCACGTCGAGGCGGTGGGCGCTCGCCCGGCCACCGCCCGACCGGATCTTCTCCACCAGGGCCTGGAGGCGGTCCGTGCGGCGGGCGCCGAGCGCCACGTGGTGGCCCTCGGACGCGAGGCGGAGCGCCGTGGCCTCGCCGATACCGCTGCTGGCGCCGGTGACGAGGACGACCTTGGCGGAGCTGTGCTGGGTGTTCGTCTGTGTGCTCATGGACCCAGGCTGCGGTGGCGGCGCGGGGCCGAGGAAGGACGCCGTCCTCCTGGGTGCGACACACCCTGGACCCGTGCCCCGGGACGAGTACCGTCGACGACATGACCGCATCACCGCTCGGCGACTACCTGCGCGGCCGGCGTGACCAGCTGACGCCGGAGGTGCTCGGGCTGCCCGTGTACGGTCGGCGCCGCGTCGTCGGGCTGCGGCGTGAGGAGGTCGCCATGCTCACCGGTGTGAGCGTCGACTACTACGTCCGGCTGGAGCAGGGTCGCGAGGCGAGCCCGTCACCGCAGGTCCTCGACTCGCTCGGGGAGGTGCTGCGCCTGGACCACGACGGGCGGCAGCACCTGTACCGCCTGGCCGGCCTGAGCCCCCGGCCCGAGCCGCCGGCGCCCGTCGAGGAGGCGGACGCGTCGCTGCTGGAGCTCATGCTCTCGTGGCGGGACAGCCCGGCGCTCGTGCTCGGCCGGGCGTTCGACGTGCTCGCCGGCAACCCGCTCGGGGAGGCGCTGTTCGGCGGGTTCCCGTTCTCGCGGAACCTGACGCGTTCGACGTTCCTCGACCCCGTCGCCAGGACCTTCTACCCCGACTGGCACCGCGTCGCCGAGAACACGGTCGCGGGGCTCCGCCTGGCCGACGGCCGGACTCCGGGCGACCCGGTGGTCCGCGGGGTGGTCGACGAGCTGCGCGTCAAGAGCCCGGACTTCGTGACGATGTGGGACCAGCACGACGCCCGGGGGAAACGGCTCACCGTGAAGCGCTTCCTGCACCCGGAGGTCGGCCACCTGGAGCTGCGGGTGCACGTGTTCGACGTGCGGGGCGCGCCCGGCCAGGAGCTCGTCGTCTACCACGCGACTCCGGGCTCGCCGGCCGCGGAGGCGCTGTCGCTGCTGGGGACGCTCGCGGCGACGCGGGGGATCGGCTGACGACGTCGGCGTCTGACAAACTTGCCCCGTGACAGACCGGATTCCCACCGGCGTTCCGACCCGGCCGGGTCCCCGGCCCCGGGTGGACATCCCGTACCCCCGCTTGTCCCCAGGACTGCGCAGCTACTTCGCGACCGAGGGCGGGGGAGCGACCCTGCTGCTCGCGGCGTCAGCCATCGCGCTGGTCTGGGCGAACGTGGCCGGCGACTCGTACCACGACCTGTGGGAGACGCCGATCAACCTCATGGTCGGCACCTGGACCCTCGACCTCTCGCTGCACCACTGGGTCAACGACTTCCTCATGGCCGTGTTCTTCTTCGTGGTCGGCGTCGAGGTCAACCGTGAGCTCACCGTCGGCGAGCTGCGCACCTTCCGTGCCGCCTCCGTCCCTCTGTTCGGCGCGATCGGGGGGCTGGCCGTCCCGATCGGGCTGTACCTGCTGATCAATCCCTCCGGCCCGGACGCGTCCGGCTGGGGCCTGCCGATGTCCACGGACACGGCGTTCGTCATCGGTGTGCTCGCGCTGGCCGGGCCCCGCTGCCCCGATCAGCTCCGCGTGTTCCTGCTGACGCTGGCGATCTTCGACGACATCGGGGCCATCGCGCTGCTCGGCATCTTCTACTCCGACGCGCTGTCCATGGGTGCGCTGGTACTCGCGGCACTGCTGACGGTCGTGCTGTTCGCGATGCGCTGGATCGGTGTCTGGCAGATTCCCCCGTACCTGCTCGTGGGCGTGATCCTGTGGGTGGCGGTCCTCGAGTCCGGCCTGCACCCTACTCTCGCGGGCGTCGTCGTCGGCCTGGCGGTCCCCACGACGCGTCGGGGGCGGGACGACGAGGCGCGCCACCACCTCGGCTGGTACGCGCGCGCTCTCATGGAGGAGTTCGACCCCGCCCGTTCCCGTCTCGCCGTCAGCGCCGCACGGTCGGCGGTACCCACGTGCGACCGCATCCTGGACGCGCTGCACCCCGTGAGCTCGTACTTCGTCGTTCCGGTGTTCGGGCTGGCCAACGCGGGAGTGGTGCTGTCAGGTGAGTCGATCGGCGCCGCCGTGACGAGTCCGGTCACCCTCGGCGTGCTGGTCGGTCTGGTGCTCGGCAAGGGGATCGGTGTCTTCGCCGGGGCCATGGTCGCTCTGGTGACCGGGCTGGGCACCCTGCCCGGCCGGGTGCGCTACGGGCACCTCGCCGGCGGCGCGTTCCTGTGCGGCATCGGGTTCACCATCGCGCTGTTCGTCAGCGAGCTCGCCTTCGACGACGATGCCCTGATCAACGAGGCCAAGGTGGGCATCATCGTGGGGTCGATCCTCTCCGGTGTGATCGGCATCCTGATCCTCCGGTACTTCGGTGACCGCCTGCCGCTGTGCTCGCCGAACGAGGCCGCGGGCCCGCCGCCGCTCCCCGAGGGAGCCTGGCGCGCGCCGCGGTGACGCTCGCGGCCGGGGCCGGCGACGAGTTCGGTCCGTTGCACAAGGTGGTTCGTTGAGTTCGGTCCCTTGCACAGGTGGCTGGTTGAGTTCGGTCCGTTGCTCTGAGATCGGTCAGTTGATTGACCGATCTCAGAGCAAGGGACCGAAGTCAGTGAGTTCGGTCCCTTGCTCGACCGACTCACTCGCCGGCAGGCGCTGTCAACGGGCGAGGAACTCCGTCAGCGCGGCGAGGTGGTCCCGGACAGGACCGGCGGTCACGAAGCCGCTCCCCGCGGCCACCTCGTCCGCGGCCGGGACGAGCGCGGTCCGGGCGCGCTCGGCGACCCGGCGGTCACCCACCGCGATGGCCGCACGTCCGGCCAGGATCCAGAGCACCTCGGTCAGCAGGCCGGGCGGCGGGTCCGGCAGACGGCGGACGGCGGCCGCGGCGTCGGCGTCCGATCCGCGGGCCAGGAGCAGGTGCGGGCGAGCCCACGGCTCGTAGGGCCCCCAGCTCACGCCGCCGTCCCCGCGACCGGCCGCGTCGCCGTCGGCAGAACCGCTGTCCGCCCTCGTCGCTGGTTCGGCGGGCAGGCCGTGCCACACCCGCAGGGCGAGCACCGCGAGCGGAAGCAGGCCATCGGCCAGCCCGGGCATGCCGGACCCGTCGAGCAGTGCCGCTGCCTGCCGGTAGGCCCGCGTGGCGCCGTCCGTCGAGGTACCGGACGCCGCCGTCCGCACCGCCGCGAACCACCCCGTGAACACGTCGACCAGCGGCCGCTCGTGCTGCCGGCCCAGGGCTACGGCGTCGTCCGCGTGCGCCTGTGCCGCGTCCCAGTGACCGAGGGCGGCCAGCGCCTGCATCCGCACCAGGTGTCCGAGGATCTCGAACGTGGACAGCCCGTGGCGGGTCGCCAGGGAGATCAGCTCGACGCCGATCGTGTCCCTCTCCCGTGCGAGGCCCGTGCGCGAGAAGCACGTCAGATACCGCCCGGCCAGGGCGAACGCCAGTACCGCCGGGTCGCCCGCCCGCCGTGCGAGTTCCTCGGCGGCACGCGCGGCCTCCGCACCGCGAGGCCCGGGCAGGCCCCGTGACTCGATGGCGACGGTCGCCAGCAGCCGGGCGCGGACGGCGTCGGGCGCGCCCTCGGGGAGCGCGTCCAGGGTGCGTTCGGCGGCCGCGGCGACCTGGGCGGCCACGACAGGGTCGTCCGACCGTGTCCAGGAGCCGGGCACGTCGAACGCGCCGATCACGCGGGCGGTGAGCTCCGGGTCGCCGAGCTGCTCGGCCGCGCGGATGGCCGCCGGACGGTGCGCCCGTACGGCCGCGAGCCCGTCGCCACCGCTCAGCGCCAGCGTGCGCAGGAGCGTCGCCGTCGACTCCAGCCGGGTGCGCGCCCCGGCCGCGACCACCCGTTCGTAGGCGGACGTGGTGTCCCGCCAGACGTCGTCGGGCGCGGACGCCGAGCCGACGTCGTGCCGCAGCACCTGGGCCTCCAGCTCCGCGAGCCGCGGGCCGGGGTCGATGCCGAGCTCTCCGGCCAGCATCGCGCGCGCCCGGCGCAGCACGGCGAGCGCATCGGCCTGCCGCCCCGACCGGTACAGGCCGAGCGCGAGCAGCCGCCACCCGTCCTCCCGCCAGGGGTGTTCCGTCACGTGCGCGTCCAGCCCCGGGACGACGCCGGCAGCGTCGCCGAGCGTGATCCCGGCCTCCGCGCCGCGTTCGACGGCGACCAGGCGCAGCTCGGTCAGCCTGGCACGCTCGGTGACGGCCCACGGCTGGTCGAGGCCTGCGTACGGTGTGCCGCGCCAGGTGTCGAGGGCCCCGCCGAGCGTGGTCCGGGCGGCGGCGGGCGCGAGGTCACGCGCCCGGGACACCGCCTCCTCGAACGACCAGGCGTCGACGTCCACGCCCACGTCGGCGCCGACGCCGCGCAGCGCGTAGCCGGGACCGTCGGTCACGAGCAGGCGGGCGGGAGTGCGCGGCGTCCGGCCGGGTTCGATCCCGCGGCGCAGCGCCGCGACGAAGGTCCGCAGCGCGACCAGGGCGCCCGCAGGAGGGCCCTCCCAGAGGTCCGCGACCAGGCGGTCGGCGGTCACGGTCCGCCCGCGGGCAGCGACCAGCCGCGCGAGCACCGCCCGCTGCCGTGGTCCTCCCAGGGCGGCCTCTGCGCCGCCGACCCACGCCACCACCGGGCCCAGCACACCGATCCGCACGCTGTCACTCATCACTTGCTCATTCATGTCCTGGAGATTCGGGGCATGACACAGTCAATCCCCGATCTCGACTACCAGCGCGTCGCCGTGGGCGACGTGGTCCTCAACGTAGCTGTCGGCGGCTCCGGCAGCCCGGTCGTGCTGCTGCACGGCTTTCCGCAGACGCACCTGATGTGGCGGCACGTCGCGACCGACCTCGCGCGGGACCACACCGTGATCGTCCCCGACCTGCGCGGCTACGGCGCGAGCGACAAGCCCGCCGAGCACGACCGCACCACCTACGCCAAGCGGACGATGGCCCAGGACGTCGTCGGGCTGGCCCGGGTGCTGGGCCACGAGACGTTCACGCTCGCCGGCCACGACCGGGGCGCGCTCGTGGCGATCCGCGCCGGGCTGGACCATCCCGACCGTGTCACCCACCTGGCCGTGCTCGACGTCCTGCCGACCCTGGACATGTGGGACGTGCTCCACGGTGCCGACGCCGGCGTCGCGTTCCACCTGTACCTGATGGCGCAGCCGCCCGGCCTGCCCGAGCGCATGATCGCGGCCTCCGCCGACGAGTTCTTCGGGTTCTTCCTCGACGCCTGGGGCACCGGTGCCGATGCGATCCCGCCGGAGGTCCGCGCGGAGTACCTGCGCGCCTCGCGGGAGGCCGTGCCGTCGATCGTGGCGGACTACCGCGCGTCAGCGGGGATCGACGTCGAGCACGACCAGGCGGACCGGGCCGCCGGACGGCGCCTGACCATGCCGGTCACCGTGCTCCAGCAGGACTGGGGCGCCGCGCTCGGCTACGACGCGGCGGGCCTGTGGTCGGCGTGGGCCGCGGACCTCGAGCACCGCACCCTGGACGCCGGGCACTTCATGGCCGAGCAGGCACCGGGCGAGGTGGCGGCCCACCTGCGCGCACTTCTGGCGCGGTAGGGGCTACCGGCGGAAGCGCGACGTGCGCTTGCGCGACAGCCCCATCGTGTCCCGCAGGTCGGTGACGGTGACCCCGTCGGTGTACGGCACGCCGTTGATGAAGATCGTGGGCGTGCCGTGCACACCGGCGTCGATGCCGTCCTGGTAGTCCGTGCGGACGGCGTCGGCGAACCGCTGGGCGGGGTCACCGACCAGGGCGGCGGTGTCGAGTCCGAGCTGCTCGCCGTAGCGGACGATCGACGCGTCGTCGAGGTGGTCCTGGTTCTTGAGGAGCAGGCCGGCCATCGGCCAGAACGCCCCCTGGTGCCCCGCGGCCTCGGCCGCGAGGGCCGCGGTCAGCGCGTAGGGGTGCGGCTCGAACAGGGGGAAGTGGCGCCACACGAGGCGGACCTGGCCCTCCGACCCGTTGACGAGGTCGGCGAGCACGGGCTTGACGGCGCCGCAGTACGGGCACTCGAAGTCGCCGAACTCCATGATCGTGAACGGCGCCTCGGGGTTGCCGTACGCCCAGCGGAAGGCGAAGTCACCCTCGTGCGGGCCGCTCTGCAGGCTGAGCGGGGCCGCCTCCTGCGTGCCACCGTCGGATTCGTCGGTCGTCATGGGATCCATCGTCGCACTGCCCGACCGTGCCGCCCGGTCATGCGCGGACGCCCGTCGCGACGTCGAGCAGGGTCTCCGCGGCGTCCCGTGCCTGCCGTGCGGCGTCCGGTGTGCCCGCGATGGCGGCGGTGGACTGCGCGCCCTCGGCGAGGATCGCGAGCTGGGGCGCCAGGGCGGCGGGCGCGCCGGCGTCGGCCACGAGGCGGGCCACGTAGTCCTGGAAGGTGCGCTTCTGCGCGCGGACGGCGTCCGCCACCGCCGGCGACGTCGCGCCCAGCTCGCCGTGGGTGTTGATGAACGCGCACCCGCGGAAGTCCGGCTCCCGGAACCAGGCGTCGAGGAAGTCGAAGATGGCGAGGATGCGCTCCCTCGCCGACGTGGCCCGCTCGGACGTGGTGGCGAGCCCGGAGTCCCAGACCGCCGTGCGGTGGGCCAGCACCGCGACCACGAGCTCGTCCTTGGAGGCGAAGAGCGAGTAGATGCGCTTGAGCGACACGCCTGCCGCCGTGCGCACGGCGTCCATGCCGACGGCCTGCACGCCGCGCGTGTAGAAGAGCTCGTCCGCCGCCCGGATCACGGCCTCGCGTGCGGTCTTCTCGTCGATCATCCGATCTCACCCCATCTTCTGCTCCGCACGACTTGCGCGGAGAACGTTCGTTCTCTACTGTAGCGGACATCGGCAGGGAACGACCGTTCTCCACCGCGGCGCAAGGTCACGAGAGGGACAGATCATGGGTTACATCAAGGTCGGTACCGAGAACAGCACCACCACGGAGCTCTACTACGAGGACCACGGCGCGGGTCAGCCGGTCGTCCTGATCCACGGCTACCCGCTGGACGGCAACAGCTGGGAGCTGCAGTCCCGCGAGCTCGTCGCCGCGGGCTACCGGGTCATCACCTACGACCGCCGCGGGTTCGGCAGGTCGAGCAAGGTCGGCGCCGGCTACGACTACGACACGTTCGCAGCCGACCTGGACACCGTGCTGAACACGCTCGACCTGCGCGACGTCATCCTGGTCGGCTTCTCGATGGGCACCGGTGAGCTGGCCCGCTACGTGAAGAACCACGGCCACGAGCGGGTCGCGAAGCTGGCCTTCCTCGCCTCGCTCGAGCCGTTCCTCGTGGCGGCCGACGACAACCCGACCGGCGTGCCGCAGTCGGTCTTCGACGGCATCGAGGCGGCGGCCCGCGCCGACCGCTTCGCCTGGTTCACCAACTTCTACCAGGACTTCTACAACCTGGAGGAGAACCTCGGCAGCCGGATCAGCCAGGAGGTCGTCACGGCCAGCTGGAACACGGCGACGGGCAGTGCTCCGGTTGCGGCCTACGCCGTCGTCTCCGCCTGGATCGAGGACTTCCGGGCCGACGTCGAGGCCGTCCGTGCCGCCGGCAAGCCGTCCCTGATCCTGCACGGCACCAAGGACAACATCCTGCCGATCGACGCGACGGGCCGGCCGTTCCACAAGGCGTTCCCCGAGGCTCAGTACGTCGAGGTCGAGGGCGCACCGCACGGCCTGCTCTGGACGCACGCGGCCGAGGTCAACGAGGCGCTCCTGGCCTTCGTCAAGGCCTGACGCCCCAGTGGTCGGCCGACGCGGACGCGTGCGGTCGGTAAGAGGTTCGGTAAGAGGTCAGGTGTTCGGCAACCCGAGTTGCCGAACACCTGACCTCTTGCCGATCACCACCCGACTTGCCGCCGCACACCGGTGACCGGATCCGTCCGCCGCCCGACCAGATCCGGTCTCCCGGGGCATCCCCGACCGGACCAGACTGGAGGGCATGAACCGCGCACTGATAGTCGTCGACGTCCAGGAGTCCTTCCGTGCCCGCCCGCAGTGGGCCGACACGCTCAACCCGGCGGTCGCCGAACCGGTCAACCGGCTGGTCGACCTCGCCCGGGCGGCCGGTGACCTGATCGTGTGGGTGCTGCACACGGAGCCGGGGACGGGCAACGCGTTCGACCCCGAGTCGGGCCACGTCCGGCTGTTCGAGGAGCTGGGCGACCCCCGGCCCGGCGAGCCGGTGCTGCGCAAGACGTCGCACAACGCGTTCACCACGACGAGCCTGCAGCAGATCCTCACCGCCCACGGGGTGCGTGAGCTGCGGGTGTGCGGCATCCGGGCCGAGCAGTGCGTGGAGACCACCACGCGGGTGGGCTCCGACCTCGGCTATGCCATGACGTTCGTCTCCGACGCGACGAGCACCGACCCGCTCGGCCGGTTCAGCGCCGCCGACATCCTCGAGCGCACCGAGGCCGTGCTCCGCGACCGGTTCGCGCGCATCGCCACGGTCGCCGAGCTCGAGGGGGAGGCGGCCCCGGGCGCCGGCCCCCGGGCAGAGGTGGCAGCATCGGCCGGGTGACCACCGTCGTCTTCGTGCTCCTGCCCGGGGTCCACCTGCTCGACCTGGCGGGTCCCGCGCAGGCGTTCTTCACCGCTGGGGACCTCGGCCACCCCTACGACCTGCGGTACGTGTCGGGCGACGCCCCGCAGGGCGGCGGCGTGGTGACCTCGGCCCAGGGCCTCCCGCTGGTCCCGGGCACGGACTGGCCGGCGCTGGGCCCGGACGACCTCGTCGTCGTGCCCGGATGGCGCGTGGGAGACGACCGGGCCGCCTGGCCGCACGTGAGCGAGCCGCTGCGGGAGCGGCTCCGCGAGCACCACGCGGCGGGCGGGACCACGGCGAGCGTGTGCGCGGGCACCGACGCGCTCGGCCAGGCAGGCCTCCTCGACGGACGGCGCTGCACCACGCACCACGCGGTCCAGGACCAGCTCGCTGCCCGGCACCCGCGGGCGCGCGTCGTCCGCGACGTCCTGTTCACCACCGACGACGGCGTGGTCACCTCGGCGGGCATCGCCAGCGGCATCGACCTCTCGCTCCATCTGCTCGCGATGCGCCACGGGCCCGCGCTCGCCGCCCGCGTGGCCAGGGAGATGGTCGTGTACGCGCGCCGGAACGGTGCGGAACCGCAGGCCAGTGCCATGCTGCGGCACCGGTCGCACGTCGACGACACGGTTCACCGCGTGCAGAACCACATCGACACCCACTTCGCGCGTTCGCTGCCGCTCGCCGACCTGGCCACGCACGCCGGCGTGGCCGAACGCACCCTGACCCGGCTGTTCACCCGGGCCGCCGGGGTGACGCCCCTGCGGTACCAGCAGCTGCTGCGCCTCGAACGGGCCGAGCACCTGATCGGCCACGGCGCGACCGTCGAGGCGGCGGCCCGGGCCGTCGGCTTCGAGGACGCCCGCATGCTCCGCCGCCTCCGGTCAGGCGCGTGACGCGCGCTCCGCCAGCAGGCCGCCGACGGCGGGTTGAACTACCTCCGGGATCTGGCCACCGGTCAGAGTGCCAGGCCGACCACCAGGGCGAGGATCCCCAGCAGCGGCACCAGGCCCTGCTTGAGCGCGGCACCCCGCTTGGTCGGGTCCGAGACGACCAGGACCAGCGACGCCGCGACCATGGAGCCGGTGCCGGCGAGCACGAGAGCCGCACCCACCGCGGTCGACCCGGTCGCCGTGAGGACGATGCCGACCGCCGTGACGATCGCGAGGAACAGGTTGTAGAAACCCTGGTTCAGGGCCATGGGCCGCATCGCCTCGGCCTCCTCGGCCGTCATGCCGAACGTCGCCAGCGTCTTCCGGTCCGTCCAGGCGAAGGACTCCAGATAGAAGATGTAGACGTGGACCAGCGCTGCGATCCCCGCGAGCGCGAGACCGGCGATCAGCATGGGTGGCTCCTTCGCTGCGGGCGTGTCACCGGCAGTATGTCAGTGGGGCGGCAGGCCGGAGGGCGACCCGCTCGACCGGCCGGCAGCGCGTTGCCGGGAATAGCCGGCGCGCGTCCGTGGCTCCGCTTCGTATGGAATGGGAGATGACGAGGCTGACGCGCGAGCGGCTGCCCGCCGAGACGGTCCTGGTGCGGCCCGGTGCGCTCTGGGCGCTGGTCCTGTCCGGTGCCGCGACGCTCGAGACGGCGGCCGACCGGCGGACGATCCTGCCCGGCGACGCGGTGCTCGTCGACCCCCGGACGGCGCACCGGCTGACCGCCGATGTCGACACCGATCTCGTGCACGGGGACCTCCGCCGGGCGGTGCCGTCCGAGCCGTGGCCGAGCCCGCTGGTGCTGCGGGGGTTCGGCGACGAGCACCACGGCGTCGTCGCGCTCGTGACGACCTGCCCGCTCACGGCCCGGTGCAGGGCGGGTGTGTTCGCGGCGGCCTACGCGAGCCTGATCGGGGCCGCGATCACCGCCACCGCCCACGCGGCGGAGCGGACCGGCGACCAGGCCGGCGGCGTGCGCGAACTGTCCGACGACCCGCAGGTCGCCGAGGTGGTCGCCGCCCTCGCGGCCCGGCCCGGCGAACCGTGGAACATCGACCGGATGGCCGGCCTGGTGCACCTGTCCCGCTCGGCGCTGACCGAGCGGTTCCGCCGCGCGACCGGGCACAGCCCGATGCGGATGCTGCGGGAGGTACGGATGCACCGGGCCCGCACGCTCCTGGCCGAGCAGTGCCTCGCGGTGACGCGGGTCGCGTTCGAGGTGGGGTACGGGTCGGTCGCCGCGTTCAGCCGGGCGTTCGCCGCGGACCACGGCGTCTCCCCGCTCGCGTGGCGCGCCGTGCCGGCGACGGCGTCAGGCCCGCGGTATCCGCAGGAGTGCCCAGCCGACCCCCGCCGCCACCGCGGCTCCCGCGCCGACGACCAGCAGCGACCGGATGCCGTGCCCGTCCAGTAGCGCCCCGCCCAGCGCGGCACCCACGGTGATGGCCACCTGGAAGGCCGTGACGGTGAGCGCCATCGCCGACTCGGTCCGTGCGGGCTCGACCCGCGAGCCCCAGAGCTGGGTGATCACCGGGACCATGTTGAACGAGAAGCCCCACAGCACCACCGCCGCCGTCAGGACCGGCACGGAGGAGGCCGTCGCGGTGAGCACCAGGGCGATGCCCAGCGCGACCGGTGCGGCCGCGGCCAGCGGTCGCAGCCGCGTCGCGAGCATCCCGGCCACGACGGTCCCCACGACGGCGCCCGCTCCCCACGCGAGCAGCAGCCAGGTGGTGGCGCCGGGGTCGACGCGGTCGATCGCGATGCGGATGAACGGGTAGGCGGCGAAGTTGCCGAAGGCGACGAGTACCACGCAGCCGATGCCCGCCATGAGCCGCCTGTTCCGCAGCGCCTCGCGCAGCATCCGCAGGCCCGCCGTGGGGTGGGCGGGGACGGACGGGAGGGCGACCGCCAGGGCGACGGCGCTGAGCGCGCAGAGCGCCGCGGCGCCCGCGAACGCCGTCCGCCAGCCGACGGCGTCACCGATGAGCGACCCGAGCGGGACGCCGAGCACGGTCGCGATGCTGACCCCGAACGAGATGGCCGCCGACACCAGGCGGTTCCTGCCGGGGGCCACGTGGGTGCCCACGCCGAAGGCGAACGACCAGTACCCGGCGATCGCGACTCCGAGCAGGAGCCGGCCGACCAGCAGCACGGCGAAGCTGGGCGCGACGGCGACCGCCAGGTTCGAGACGGTCGCCGCGGCGAGCAGGGCCAGGAGCACCGTGCGCCGGTCGGTCCTGGGGAGCAGCACCGCGATGCTCGGCGCCGTCAGGGCTCCTGCGATCGCCGTCGCCGCGACGGCCAGGCCCGCCGTACCCTCGCTGACGCCGACGTCGGCCGCGAGGGACGGCAGCACGCTGGCGGGCAGGAACTCGCTCGCGACCAGGATCGCGATCCCGGAGGAGAGCGCGACGACGGGTGTCCAGGTGCTCTGTCGGATGTTGGTGGGCGTGCCGGCGGGGGAGCTGGGCGGTGTGCTCAGCGCGGTGCTCTGGGTGGGCATGCCCCCAGCCTGGTCGCCGGGCGTACGCCCTGGTTGATCCTGCGGCGTGCCCTGTTGATCGACCGGCCGCCCACTTCGACCGTGTGGTCGGCAGAACGTCAGATGGTCGGCACCCCGGAATGCCGATCGCCTGACGTTCTACCGATCATTGCCTCGGGACCGCCGCTCGTTCCTGCCGCCACGCGCGGACGCCCGCCACCACCGACGCCGCGATGACCACCCCGGCCACGACGTACGCGACGGGCCGCACCGACGGGTCCGATGCCGCGAAGTACCCGAGCACCGTGATCAGCACCGCCCAGCTCAGTGCCCCGAAGACGTTCGCGGTGAGGAACTTGCCGTAGGGCATGCGTGTGACGCCCGCGATGACCGGCACGAACACGCGCGCCCAGGGCATGTAGCGGCCGATCACGACGGACCACCACCCGAACAGGTCGTAGAACTTCTCGGTCCGCGCCACGGCGGCCCGCACCCAGCGGCCCTTCCGGGACTCGAGGTACGGGCGCCCGTACCTGCGGCCCAGCAGGAACGCGACCTGGTCGCCCGCCACGGCGGCCACCCCGACGCCGATCGCGAGCACCCAGATGTCGACGCGGTCGGTGCTCCCGGCCACGATCCCCGCGCCGAACAGCAGACCGTCACCGGTCAGGAAGGGAATGAAGACACCGACGAAGAACGCCGTCCCGACGAAGACGAGGCCCCAGACGACCAGATAGAACGCGAGCGGTCCGAGCACGTCGAGCCAGCCGGCGACGTCGTCGGACACCGTGGTTCTGAGCATGGGGACACCCTCCGGTCCGGGCAGGAAGATCCTGGTAAGGACACCCTAAGGTGTCACCTCCGGCGGTCCGCCACCGTCAGGCGCCGGGCCGGTCGACCACCCGGGACATCACGAGCGCCGTGCGCGTCTTGACCACGTGCGTCACGGTCCGGATGCGCTCCACGACGTGCTCGATCTGCTCCATGTTCGCCGCCATGACGTGCACCATCGCGTCGGCGTCACCGGTCACGGTGGAGACGCGCACCACCTCGGGGATGGGTGCGAAGTCGCGCTCGAGCACGGCCGGCGACACGATGCCGGAGCAGAAGATCTCGACGTACCCCTCAAGGGTCCAGCCCATCGCCTGCGGGTCCACGCGCACGGTGAAGCCGGCGATCTCACCCCGGGCGATCATGAGGTCCACCCGCCGCTTCACGGCAGGGGCGGAGAGCCCGACCACGCTGCCGACCTCCTGGTACGTGGCACGCCCGTCCCGCAGCAGCTCTCCGACGATCGCGCGGTTCACGGCATCCATGAACGAATCGTTCAGTACATCGCGCGATTGCGCAAGAAACCGCGGCTGAATGCGCAACGGATGCGTGGCTGTTGTGAATCGGTACGGCCGTAGCCTCACGACATGACGCAGACCACCGCGCAGCGGACCGCCACACCGAGGCACTACCTCATGTGCCCGCCCACGTACTTCGACGTCGTCTATGCCATCAACCCTTGGATGGACCCGTCGTCGCCCGTCGACACCGCGAAGGCCCTGGCCCAGTGGGAGGTGCTCCGCGACGCCTACGAGGCACGCGGCCATCGGGTCGACGTGATCCAGCCCGAGCCGGGCCTGCCCGACATGGTGTACGCGGCCAACGGCGGCATCGTCGTCGGCGGACGGGCGCTCGCGGCCCGGTTTACGTTCCCCGAGCGGGCCGCAGAGGGCCCCGCGTACGACCGCTGGTTCGACACCCCCGCCGCACAGGGCTACCGCCGCCTGGGCGAGGCCGTCGAGACCATGGAGGGCGAGGGCGACCTCCTGCTCATCGGCAAGGTGCTGCTCGCGGGCACCGGCTTCCGCACCACGCCCGCCGGGCACGCGGAGGTCGCCGAGCGCCTCGAGCTGGCCGAGCAGGGCATCGAGCTGGTCCCGCTCGAGCTGGTCGACCCGCGCTACTACCACCTCGACACCGCCCTCTCGGTGCTCGACGACGGCGCCGTGTCCGGCGAGACCCTCGTCGCCTACCACCCCGAGGCCTTCAGCCCGGCTGCCCAGGAGACCCTGCGCCGCCTGTTCCCCGACGCGATCCTGGTCGGCGCCGACGACGCCGCCGTGCTGGGCCTGAACGTCGTCTCGGACGGGCTGCACGTGTTCCTCAGCGACCGTGCCCACGACTACGCCGACGCGCTCAAGGAGCGCGGCTTCGTGCCGGTCGGCATCGACCTGTCCGAGATCTTCAAGGGCGGCGGCTCGGTCAAGTGCTGCACGCTCGAGCTGCGCCCGGACGCCACCGCACTCACCGAGGAGACCACGCGATGACCACCGTCCCGTACCTGGATGTCGCCGCGACCGCCCGCTGGGTGGCGCGCCGCGGCCCCGAGGCCGCCATCGCCGCGCTCACCGACGCCCTGGAGCGCGACTTCGCGCGCTGGCCCGAGCTCGACAAGCGGCCCCGCATCGCGTCGCACTCGAAGGAGGGCGTGATCGAGCTCATGCCCACCTCCGACGACGAGACCTACGGCTTCAAGCTGGTCAACGGGCACCCGCTCAACCCCGTCAACGGCTTCCAGACGGTGACGGCGATCGGCATGCTGGCGGCCGTCGGCAACGGCTACCCCACGTTCCTCGCCGAGATGACGCTGCTCACCGCGCTGCGCACCGCCGCGACCTCGGCGCTGGCGGCGCGCTACCTCGCGCCGGAAGGGTCCCGCACCCTCGCCCTGATCGGCTGCGGCTCGCAGGCGGAGTTCCAGGCCCTCGGCATGCGTGCGGAGCTCGGGATCGAGACGCTGCGGGTCTTCGACGTCGACCGGGCCGCCATGGAGAAGCTGGCGGGGCACGCCAAGGCCTTGGGCTTCGACGTCGTCCTCGCCGACGACGCCGCCGAGGCGGTCCGTGGTGCCGACGTGATCACCACCTGCACGGCCGACAAGCAGAACGCGACGGTGCTGCACGACGTCGACGTGTCGAGCGGAGTACTGATCAACGCGATCGGCGGTGACTGCCCGGGCAAGACCGAGCTGGACCCCGCGACCGTCGCTCGCGCGAGCGTGTTCGTGGAGCTGCCGGAGCAGACCCGCATCGAGGGCGAGATCCAGCGCCAGGCCGACGACTTCCCGGTCACCGAGCTGTGGCAGGTCATCACCGGTGCCGCCCAGGGGCGCCGGAGCCAGGACGAGCTGGTCGTGTGGGACTCCGTCGGGTTCGCCGTCGAGGACTGGACCACCCTGAAGTTCGTGCTCGAGGACGTGACCGCGAACGCGCCGGAGCTGCTGCAGCACCTCGACCTCATCGCGGAACCGGACGACCCGAAGGACCTGTACTCCCTGGTGGCCGCCTCCTGAAACTCCGCCGAGGTAGTCACCTGCCGAGGTAGTCGTCTGGCGAAGTAGTCATGTAGCGGATGCTGGGTGACTACCTCGCCAGGTGACTACCTCGCCAGGTGACTAGGCGGATTCAATCGGTGGTCGCAACACCGGTTGTGTCGGCTGACAGTAGCTTGCTCATTGCTTCGTAGGGTGTGTGC
>NZ_BAAGRP010000074.1:0-295868 GCF_054782895.1 Promicromonospora xylanilytica | reverse complement strand
ATCACCGAGATCGCCGCAGCTGCACTCGTCCTGCTCCACCTTCAACGCCCCGTCAGCGAATGAGGCGAGAAAACCTCAGTGGGACTGTTCCTTGACGGTATCCGTCTTGAACAGGTCGGTGAGCTGCCGCACTTGCTCTGAAAACTCGGACTCCTTGCCGGACTCCTCCTTGAGTCGTCGAACTCGAGCACGCGCGGAAATGAGCTTGCGGGCGTTAACTCTCATCGAGTCGATCGCGGAATTTACGTTGTCGTTGATCGCGTCGAGGTCGATCGATGAGTCTACGAGAGCCATCCGCCCAACGGGCTCCCGCGAGTACTCCAGAATTTCACCCTGGGAGAAGGCGGCCAGCGGACACACGGCGGCCGGATCGGCGTCAATCTCTGCCCAGTCGGTTCCGGTCTGCTGGAGGACTCTCGATGGAGCAGAGCCAGCCGTGCTAAATGTGCGCTCGATCTGGTACCGCTTACCGTCGCCAGCAAGTCCTAGTCGGACGACGCCACCATTCGTCAGAGCCTTCGCCATGCGAGAGTCGACTTCTTGGCGAATAGCTGGGAAGGCCTCAGGGTCTACCTGCTGGTCAAGTACGAAGCGTACGGCCTCGAGTATGAGCGATTTTCCGGCCCCTGTCCCGCCCAGAAGACAGTTCAGATCGGGTGACAGTTCGATTCTCTGTCCGCCGAGGAATCCGCCTGCGATCTCGATAGATTCGATACGCCGGTAGGGCGGAACCTCTGGCGGGGCGTCGAGTGAGATGCGGAGCTCGGGATCAGCGAATGCATGCTTCAAGCCGATCAGATCCGGGCGGCTCGCCTTTATCCACGTTCGTCGTGCGCCTATACCGGAGACGCTATGGCAGTTGCGTGTGGGGTCCCATGTATCTGACCCTCGAACGAATGCCACCGTGCGCCCGCCGGCCACAGTACTCGCCACCCGATCAATGGTGTCCATGTGAACGACTTCGACCGCGCTAATCGCGGAGTTGAGCAGGGTCTTCTTCAGGTGCGCTTTGACGGCCAGCTGCAGTAGTCCCTTGTCCTTCTCCACATGCGCGGCGATCGCTAGTCCGCCAGACCGTTCGACCTTCATTGCAGCGTCCGCGAATCCGACAGTGGCCGCGATGTCGAGCTTGCCACGATCGGTCCGTCCGATACCGAGCGTGACGAGAAGTTCTTCAACCGTGCCTGGATCGGTGCCTTCTTCCCACACAGCGAGCAGGTGGCCCTCGGTGGTGCTGATCTCGACGCCCGGTAGCACTACAAGTGGCATGTCGACCGCTGCGTCGGCAACCTGCTGACACCACGACGCTGTGTTGTGGTCAGTGACAGCAATGGCATGAAGGCCAGCCTCGACCGCGGCGCCGACGATCTCTGCAGCCGTGCCGAAATTCTCGTCCTTGGCATCCTCCGAGCCCGGCGTGTGGACATGAAGGTCAACAGCCCAGAACTTCGCCCAATTGCTCATGTGGCGCCTCCAGTGGGCCGTCCGACACACCCCGACCAGCCGGCCGTGCGCATCAGGGGTAACATGCAGCGCCGACGGTGCCGAGAAGCACAACGCTGATCACGCGGGATAGCCTAGCGAGATGCCCGTCAGCGCATATCACGACCAAGGTTACGCGGGTCGTCCAGCGGCCGGTCTTCGGACTCCAATCCGCCGCGCAAGCCACCGATCTGCGACCGACGGAGGCTATGCGGGCGGTATTTCCTCGTGAACTCGACAGCGCCCACGAACACGGTCTTGAGGACGAACCAGAGTGCCTGGCCTAGCGGCTCTTGCGAGAGTGCGCCGAGTTCGGGACGCCGGTCTTGTGCGTGAGTCCCAACCTCATGTCCCTCAGGAGAAGCTCGATCAGAGCCTCCTCGTGGACGGCCGTGCCGTGGCGTTGCATCGCCAAGGCCAACCTCGGATCCCACGGTGTGGAGCGGGCAGCTCCCTCCAGTGGGAGGCGTTCCGTGGCCTGCGCGTTTTTGATCGCCGCGTCGTAGTCCTCGGCATTCATCCGCCACGGGCTTGCCCCGAGTGTGTACAGCCGGTTCGCGATTTCGATGCCGGGCCAGTCGAAGTCTCCGTGGTAGTGCACGGACACGTCGTCGTCGATGAGCCGTGCAAGAAGGCGCCAGGCTGCAGTGGAGGGATTGCCAGAGGTACAGACGATGGGCGAGGCACGACCTGCGCGAGCCGCCGCCTGCACCACCTGTGGGTTCTCGCAGGCCCACACGGAGGTCTCTGGCTCGGCCACCAGTATCCGCTCGGCGCCTTCTGCCAGGCTGCCGGGGAGCAGGCCTGCTGCTTCCAGCTCCTGCAGGGTCAGGTGCGTAACCACTCCGGCGTCGGCCCTCAAACGCATCGACCTCGCCCACAGGCTGTCACCTGGTGGTCGCAAGCCCCAGGTCAGGACCGTTCCGGACACGTTGTCCGGCGAGACGCCGAGCATCGCCCACAGGCCTCGCCGCTCACCAGCGGTTCCCGGCACTGGTAGGCCGACCGCAGCGGCCGCAGCGCGGAGCACCAGCCGCGCGGTCGTCCTGCCCTCGTCGAGCCCATGGGCGCTACCCGTGGTCCGGGTGGCGAGTTCGCCCAGCTCGACGAAGGTGAGTCCAGATGGTTCGACCGGGACGCCGTCGGCCCTGTTCGGCTTCAACGCGCCCGACCTGGCAAGCTCCGACAGAACCGCCCCGGCTTCGTTCACGATCCGGCCACCCGTGTCGCCGGCCTTAGTGAGCAGGCCGGACTTCCGGACGCCTTCGACGAATCCGGCTACCCATGGTGCATCCGCTAATCCGGCGCGCGCGAGAGCGGTGTCCAGCCGAGCCCACAACGCGCTGCGCGCCTCGTCCTGTTGTCTCCGCGCGGCTGGCCGGTCGATCAACGACCCCCCGGTGAGATCGGCGACGACGCTCACCAGGCCGGCCTGGGCCGCCGAGGCGCGAAGTGCGACGTCGAGCGCCGTCAAGGAGATCTTCCGGCGGCCCGGTTTCCACCCTCGGTGGGACATCCCGACCAGTCCGTTGAGCCGGTCCGCTGCCTCGTAGTCAAGGTTGGCAGTCACTACACCGGTCACGGCAAGCGAGTTGCGCTCCAGATGAGTCCGGATCGCAGTCCAGAGCCCGGCGAGTGACGGGTGACCAAGGTTCCTGCGAACGTCATCGGACAGCGGCACGCCTGCCCCGGCCGCAGGCTTCTCTTTGTGAGTGGCATCCATCTCCATCACCCCATCGGACGCAGGTGCCGGTTATGCCCGTCCCAATGCACGCGCGTTGTGATCGCTGCAGTCCCTTCTCCGCGTCGCACTTCGTAGGCGTCCAGTGCGGGCACCTGGGGATACGTGCCCCAAAGGGAGTGCCCAGTCATGACGAAGTCGATGTCGAGCCGCACAAGCAGTCCCATCAGCTCCGCGATGGTGGGGTCGTCGACCTTCGCGAAGGCGTCGTCGAGAAGCAGCATCCGCAACGACCGGGCCGTGTCGGGCAGGCCCGACAAGTAGGCGTCGATCGCAGCGAACAGCGTCACGTAGGAGACGAACCGCGTCTCTCCCTGGGACAGCTTGGCGCGCGTGCTGATGCGCCGTTCCTGCCCCGGCTCTGGCCCGAGGATGATGACCTCCATCCGGTGCCAGATGCGGTAGTCGAGCGCGCTGCGCAGGTGCGCGGCGTATCCGGAGGACGGGTCGAGCGCGAACGACCGGTCGACGCGGTCCCTGAGCAGGACGGTCAGTTCCTGGTCCTCCTCGCGCCTACGCAGCTCGCTGCTCCTAGAGACCAGGTCTCGCAGGCGTGTGACTGCCGGATCAGCGTCGTCGTCGAGCTTCCAGCGCAGTTTGACACCGATGCCGTGGCTGGTGCGGATGGTGCGCAGCGAAGCGTTCATGGCTTCGACAAGCTCGCTAGCGCGGTTGAGCCGGTCCCGCAGCTCGCCGGCGACGCCGCCGAGGACGAACTCCTCGAACACTTTCCGTTCCTTCTCGGTGAGCGCGGCCTCACCGTCAGCGACATGCTTGGTGAGCTCGGTGGCAGCTGCGGCGATCGGCCTGATCCCCGTCGCGTCCACGAGCGCGATGATCCGGATGCCCTCGTCGACTCTTGCGTCGATGTCGTAGATGCCGGACAGTTCGCGTTCCAGATGCTGTTGGGCCTTGCCGAGCGTGGTCTCGTCAGATCGGGTTGTGTGGTCATGGACGGCGCTGAGGATACGCGTGGCCACCGCCTTGACGGCGCGCGGTTCCGCGCCGGCAGCGGTCAGGTCTCCGGGATCGGACCGGAATGCTGCGGCAGTGATGCCTGTCAGGCCGCAGGTGCGCTGCAGCCGCGCGGCAGCGGAACTTAGGTTCTCGGTGGTTCCGGTGATGGCTTCCTCGGCGCGCTTGGCTTCGCCGTTGGCAGCGCTGACGTCGCTGATCAACTGTTCGTGCCGGGGCCGGGCCATGGCTGCTTCGCCGCGCGCGGTCTCGAGTGCTTGCGAAGTCTGTTGCAGGTTGTCGGCGGCTTCCTGCGCGTCGGCGCCGACGTTCTCCTGGAGTGCTGCGAGCTCGGCTGCCTCCTTGCTCCATACGGACCATGCCCGGCCTGCTTCGGATTCTGCTTCCTCGCGAGCCTGGATGGCGGACGCTAGGTTGACGAGCGCGTCCCTGTGAGCGTCCCGTCTCCGGTCGAGCCTGCGCAGTGCGTCCCCGGCGTGAACGCACTCGGCGGCTGCTCTCTCCGACCTGCCAGCCACTGTCTCTAGCTCTCGCGCGTCGGTCGGAAGTCCGCGTTCGCCGCAGATCTGGCGGTGCAGTTGCTGGTTCTTCTTCCAGCTGCGGTCCATCTCGTCGGCCTCCTGCCGCGCCTTCTGGGCGGCTTCCCCGGCCCTCTGCGCGCGGCGGGAGGCTTCTGCGGCGATGCTGTGCGAGGTGACGATCGGCTGGCTGCGTGGTGCCTTGCCGACGAGTATCGTCAGTGTCTCGATCTTCTCCTCGATCTGCTGGCGGGACGCTGCCCGGTGAGTGATCGCCTGGGCGATCTGCTGCCGTTCGGTAGTGATCTCGGCCAGCCGTGCCGCACGATGGGCTGCGCGCGCGGTCGCGCCGACGTACTGCGCCGCCTGGGGCCGGTGTTTTCCTGTGAGCGGGCCGGCGCCCCAGCCACCGTCCTTGGCGATCCACAGCGCCACTCCGCTGTCCTGCTTGCTGCCCGGTCCGGTGCTGTGGTGGTGGAGGCCGATGCGGGACAGGATCTCGTCGACGAGGTCTGTCGCAATTCCGCCGGACGGATCTGGCCGCAGGACGTCCGTGGCCGAACGGGTTGTGACCGGCGTCCCCCAGGCGGTCGCGAGCAGTTGTCCGTCCCCGGCGTGCAGTGTGCCGTCCGGGCTGATGCTGGCGGTGAGCAGCCCGGAGCCGGTCAGTGCGCCTTCGACACCGGCCCGGGCGTCGTTGTCGAGACCGGGGGCGAAGTCAACGGCTCGCCAGAACGGGACGGCTCCTTGCGGCTGTGCGATCTGCCCGGGTGCGGGGTCTGGCTCCGGATCCATGGCGGCTTCGAGCCTGCGCTGCTCTGCGGCGAGTTTGCTATCAGTGCGGCCGTCCTCGTCGTCGGCGATGTCGAGGAGGCTGATCTCCTTGAGGTACCGCTTACGTGGCGGTTCCGTGATCTCCTGTGCAGCGCTGTCGAGTGTCCGGAGCAGATCGACAGGAGCGTCCAGCAATGCGGCCGGATCGGCGAGGGCGTCGTCCACCCGCGCCAGCGCATCGGCACCATCGCGTTGTCCGGCCGGGGCGAGCGGCGCGACCATTGGGGCCGACAGCCAGGCCCGCCAGCCGACGACGTACTCGTCGACCACGTGGGAGAGCTCGTCGGAGCGTTCCTCAGCCTCCACCCCAGTAACCTCAGCGTCGCTCTCCCGGTCCGCAGCCTTCTCAGCGGCGCGGATCACGTGCTGGTGCTCCCGCTCGAGCACGTGTGCCGCTTCCCCGCGTCGGTGCGCATGCTCGGCCCGCAGCGTCACTGCCTGCCGGACGTCGTCGATCCGTGCCCCGAACCCGCTGGTGTCGTCGGGCGTGGTGCCCAGCGACCGTGGCACCGGTCGCAGGTGCGGCTGTGGGTCGCCGTCCACCGTCGTGCGGATCGCGACGGTGTGCGCACGTGAGTCGGCCGCTGTGACAACGAGGTCATTCGGCAGCCCGGCGACGATGCCGTCGGGCACACCAGCGTCAGTCATCGTCCTGCGTGCGGCACCGAGCGCCGCGTTCAGCACAGCGCCCGCATCGACGACGTCGTCGGCGCGCCTGTCGGCCTGTTCCACGGCGTTGCGCTCGTTCCCTCGTGCAGAACCGGACGCCGCGAATCGTGCCTCCGCCGTGTTCTTCTGCGCGTGGACCCGTTGTCCGCGTTCGTGCAGTTCCTGGTGGCCCTTGAAACCTGCGGACTCCTTGATCCCGGAGATCGTGGAGTCGAGTTCATCGATAGTGCTCTCGAGCTCGCGGAGGTCAGCCTCGACCTGCACCTTCTCGGTCTCGAGCGCCTTGTGATGGCGGCGTCGTTCCTGCGCTTCCCTGATCGTTTCGAGATGTGTGCCGGCTGCATCGCGTGCCGCTATGGCGGCCTCGGCCACCTTCGCAGCCGCATACCGCCGGTAGATGCCGAAGAACGCCTCTACGTGCTCCAGCGAGACCTTGAGCCGCTGCTGGGCGTCCCGGGTCTCGGTCAGGCCGTCGAGTTTCTCACCGGCCGCATCGAGCGCCCGCTCGGACAGTGGCGGGAGAGCGTCGGTGAGGATCTGCGGGAGGCGTCCCTCGTCGATCCGGTTGCCGACATCAGGCGAGCGCAGTGTGTGCAGCAGTTGAAGCAGCCCGCTGTACCGTTCGGCGGCCCGCTCCCCCGTCAGCCCGAACACGGTCTGCGCCACGCGCACGCGGTGCTCCTCGGGTGAGGTGCTGACTCGCTCGTGACCGACGCGTTCCGTCAGTTCGTCGCGCGACAACGGGTCGCGGGTCGCCGACATCAGCGACAGTCCACCCTCCCCGACCCGCAATGGCGTCGTGAAGTAGTGCGGCTTGACCTCACCCGTAGACCGGGACCAACGCAGGTGAGCGCCGATCGTGAGGTAGGCGTACCCATCGCCGTCCGGCCCCGACGACAGCATGCCGTCACGCTGGGTCTCACCGAGGGAGTCATCCAGGCCGAGCGGACGACGCAGTTCTGCCCACAAATATCCGACGCGGTTGCCCATTTCCTGCGCGCCGGACTTCATCAGGTCGCTGAGCTGGACCTTGCCCGAACCTGTGGCGTCCATACGGCGGCGGTCGGCGTCAAACAGGAAGGGAAACAGCAGCTCCAGGGCGCGGCTCTTGCCGGAGCCGTTAGTGCCGCGCAAGATGAGGCGTCCGCCGGAGATCTCGAAGGTGGTGTCGTAGTAGAACCAGACGTTGACGATTCCAGCCCGGTGCAGCGCCCACCTGTCGGCGTGATGCTTGGCCGGGGTGAGGTCCTCACCAGAGGGGGCGCCCACGGTGTTCAAGGACATGGCGGTCATGGGTGCCTCACGCATCGTTGTCAGGAAGCGGCAATTCGGGATGCAGCGTGAACAGGGAGTCCGGCTCTCCCGTGCTGCCAGTGTCCGGCCCGCCTGCTCGGCCAAGACCAATGTTGGTGCGGGACCGACTCGGGTGGTGTTCCGGCACGGGCCGATAGCGCGCGCAGGCCGGATGCAGGACGAGTCCGTCCTCAGTGACTCGCGCGAGTCCCGTCTCGGCCAGGAGTCCGACGACGGCTCGCTGGAAGCCATCGATGTCCTTGGTGTCGTTGCGCCACGCCTTGGCGTGGCGTCGCGCGAGGTCCTCGAGCTCCTCGGTGACGGACGGCCAGACCACGAGGAGCCCCGGAACGTCCTCGCCGGCGACGGTCGCGATCGTTCCGCCCGCCGGGCGAGCCTTGTCCGTCGCCGCATCGATCAGGAGCAGCGCCGCCTGACGGGTGGTGCCTTGACCGGGGAATCTCAGGTCGGAGAACTCCTCACCGTCGTCGTACGCGAGTGCCCCCTCTGCCCGGACCTCGAGGGTGAGACCGAGCAGATCGTCCAGGACTGCGGCGATGTCGCGGCGCTCGCGGGACAGCGCGTCGGCCTCGGCATCGGTGAGGGCCTCGCGGCGCACCAGCGGGTTCTCCACGAGCTGGCGGCGCAGGTCACGGCGGGGCTGCTCGACGGCGTCCGGGTCGGGTTCCCAGAGCGCTTCCGGCCCGGTCAGATTTGCCAGGGGCCGAGCCAGGAGGTGCGGGAGCAGCCCGCGGTTGACCGACAGCAGTGCTTCGTCCTTGCGTTCGCCCCAGGCCGCAACGCTGCCGTCGGTCTCGGTGAGCAGGCCCCAGTTGATGAGGTAGGTCAGCGCAACGACGATCGCGCGGCGGTCCGCGTGCTCGTCGGTAACCGTGATGCCGGCTCCTGCCGCGTCAGTCCGCAGACGCTCGACGAGCGCGGAGATGAGGATTTGTTCCCCGCCGCCCGGGGCGAGCAGGCCCGCACACAGCAAGGCGAGGCAGGTGTACGCGCGCGGCGTCAGCAAGTTGCCGTTCAGCCGGCGCGCGCCACGATGTGGCACGTCGGGAGAGAGTGGGTGCTTCACCAGTCGCGCGAAGCCAGTCTCGACGATGAGCCGGTAACCGAGCTGTATCTGGAACTGGCGTTTGAGCGCCGCAGAATGCCGACGGACCAGAGCGAGTTCTTCGGGGTGAGTGGCCGAAGTGAGGATCGGGTGCATGATGAGGACCCGCGCTGCCTCACGCCGCTCGTCCGCCATATGGGTGTCCGTCAGCGGGGTGCGGTTCCCAAGTGGGCCGGTCGCGCCCGCCGTGAGCGTCGGGGCGTTCCTCATGCTGAGCCCTCCGCTCTTGTTCGTGCCGTCTCACCGCGGGTCCTTGACGCCCCTGCGGTGATTCTCACACCGTGGACCGTCGTGTCACCGTCCGTGCTGTGGATGACGGTCTCTGCCGTAGGACCCGGCGAGGCGACGATGCGCAGGCCAAGATCGCTGTCCGTGAACTCGGCGGGTGCCTGCGGATCCAGCATCTGGTCCCGGGCAAGGAGCTGGGCGAACTGATCCAGGAGCAGGTTCCGGGCCGCCGGTGACACCCGAGCACCGTTCAGATCTCCCACGGCGACGAGTTCCGCGGCGGCCGCCCGCTTGCGCTGCTCCTCTTCCTCGGCGTCCGCCAGGAGCCGGTCACGGTCCAAGCCCGGATCTGGCACCTTGGCGCTGCGGCCCCGCGCGGTCCGGTCACCACGTTCCCGCAGCGAGAGCGGGACGTCGACTGGATCGGTGTCCCACCAGGACGTCGTCGGACCGGAACGCCCACTGTCCTCCGACGGCCCGAATAGTAGGTGCCGTGCCGGGTACGTGCCGAACGCGGCATCGAAGATCCGGTGAGCGGTCTCGGTGGCAGCGGCGTCGAACCATGCCGCGAGCTTGAGGAAGTCGGCCCGACGGGAGACTCCGGCACCCGAGGCCAACATGCGCCGGGCGTTGGCTAGGACCTGCCCGAGCGCCTGGTTCGCCGCGCCGCGGAGCTGGTCCGGGCCGGAGCGGCCACTATCTCCGTCGTACCACTCGCCGAGCGACTCCCAGTCCTCGGCCCGTCGTCCCGGGGAACGCTCGCCGTCTCCGTCGGTCATCACCGGGCTGGGCAGCGTGTCAAGGGCCGACAGGAGCACGGGCAGGTTCAGCGTGATGTTGTGCAGGTGCTCACCGATCAGAGGGGCATGGCGTTCCACGTCGCGCGTGATCAGGTCGACGTAGTCGAGCAGCATCGTCTTGAAGGCACGAAACTCGTCCAGATCAAGGTCGTAGCGCGACATCCGGCCTTGGACGAAGGCGTAGAAGTCCACGGCCGAGTCCTTGAACAACTGATGGTTGTTGAAGACGGTGGTCACGTCACCCGCGAGCGCGTCGATGTCAACCACCACCTCTCCCCTGGCGGTCAGCGCCTCGGTGGCCTCTTCGACACGACGTAGTGTCTCGGCGGTGCCACCCAGGAGCTCCCGGGCGATCTCGCGTGCTCCCTCCTTGGCCTTCAGGATCTCGTCGACCTGCCGGTGCACCCGTCCGCCGAGCTTCGATACCTGGTAGCGGGCCTTCGAGCGCAGATACTCCTGGATTGTGGCGACGCGCGCGTCCCGGAAGGAAAGGACCAGGTTGCCCCACTCCCTGAGCTGCTTGCAGCGCGTCTCGACGTCCTCGCGGGAGAGACCATTGTGACCGGCCTTCTCGAGCGCCGCGTGGGCCTCGGCCGCGGATAGGTCGGTGAGCAGCGACGAGGTGAAGAGCCGCATGAGCGCGATGTAGACCGCCGCGTGCTCGGTGGAGGTGACGTACCGGTAGAGGGAGAGGCGATCACCCCCGTCGTCACCCTCAGGCGACGGCGGTGGCTCTGAAACGGGTGAGGTGTTGCCAGCATCGCCGGTCACGCCCCGGACCCTAGACGTACGGCAGACATTTGGATATCACTCCCGTGGTCAAGCTAGAGGGCACCCAGGGCGTGCATATGCCCTGGCCTGCGCCCTCGCGGATCCCACAGGAATACCCGGCAAGAGCTCGTCTCACCTCGGCGGCACATCACGATGGCGCTCATCGATTTGGTGCGCGTGACCGACGACGCCGACTACGTCGGGCGCCAGCACAAGGCGCTGGACCCGATCTGCGCGGCTGGACCACCTGCGTCCCGGCGACATGCTCGTAGTCACGAAGGCCAGACGCCTCGGCCGACGCACAACCGACGGCTTCGACGACCTTGACGACCTTGACGACCTTGACGACCTTGACGACCTGATCAAACAAGACTTCGGCGTCCCGGTGCTCCAGGGCATGGCCGCCGGCGATCACGTCGGCCGTCCGCCAGACATGGACCAGGTATGGGAGATCGCCGATGCGGAACGGGCGCTGATCAGTCGGAGGATCCAGACCGAACTGCGGGTGGCACGAGCATGCGGTGCCGTTGGGGGCCGTCCCACCGTCCTCGACGATGAGAAGCGGGCCGACATCCTTACGCGCCGGGAGCAGGCGAGTCGATCCGCGCCAACGCGCAGTCGATCGATGTATCGGCCGGGACCGTGCACAACGTGCTTGCTGCGTACTTACGTCGCGGGGATTCACGAACCCGTCTGATGCCGTAGTCCTCCGCGCTCATCCGATCTCGGCCCGGAACTCGCCTCGCATCATCCCGCTCAGCAGGCCCGACGCCCGTTGGGTCTCGCTCGGCTTCGAGAGCACGAACTGCGTGGAGTTCGAGGCCGTCTTCACCAGGTCGTCCGCCCGAAGTAGATCGTTGTCCCTGGAAGCGGCAAGCGCCGAGAAGTAGAGCAGGTCGGCATAGTCCTTCACCGCGTCGCTCGCATCCAGACTCGCCCGGTCTCGGACGAGTCCGAACTCGGCAATCGTCCCGGCATACACCTGGCGTGCCTCATCGAGGCCTCGGGACTGATCGCCTCTGGCCTGATTCTGCAGCACTGCGATGAGATCGACCTCTGCAGCCTCAAGTTTGCGGCGCGCGGTCTCGAGCTCCACGTACAGACTCCGCACGGCGTCCAGGTTGCGTTCCAGCCTGGCCAGGCGAAGGGCGCTCTCGTGCCGACGGTCCTCGGCGCGGATCTCGGCTTGGACGCGGCGGTCCTCGGCCTCCTCGGCGTGCCGTGCACGTACCTGCTCTGTCCTGATCATGGTCCGGCCCGACCACAAACTGCCCCAAACTGCGCCTCCGAAGGCGCTCAGCGGCGCCATGGCCGCGATCCAGAGTCCGGCATCCACGATGTTCCTCCAACGTTTTGATCTCGGGATGGCAAGGTAGTCGCCCCACCAGTGCGGTACCGCCGGAAAACCTCGATCCGGTGCTGCTGACCCCGCTACGGTTCAGCCGTGGAGACACCAGGCCAGCCGTCGGCTGAGCAGCGAGTACCGATGAGCCCGTTGCCCTTCCGGGTCAGCGCGCTCCTGTCCCTGCAGCGGGCATTGTTGGATGAGGTGTCGCCGCATGTACGCGGTGTAGCGGTCGCCATCTCAGGAGCGGCGATGCACGCCAGGATGATCTTTGACCGCATACCCATCGAGGACGAGATCGAGTCGTGCTCACTCGTGGAGACATACGTCCTCGCTGACATGGCGCCTGAGGTCGTGGTCGAACTGACGCCGGTCGGTGTCACACCGCCCGGCCCACGGGACCTGCTCCCTGGTGAGGAGTGGGTCTACCTCCGCAAGGAGTCCCCCGTGCCCGACGGCGCCGCGCCGCGCGCGCCCTTGATCTTGATCGGCTACTGGCGCGGCCCGGGCAGCCCGGAGCTTCCCGACCCACGCGACTTCGTGGACCCGTCCTGGGGCATGTACGACCGTCGTAGGGTTCAGCAATACCTCGAAGGCGGCATGGTCGCACGCGTCTATCGCGGCATGTCGTCCTGCCGCTTCTGTGGTGAGCTCGTCGGCCACCGCGAGCAGACCGATGCCACCTATCTCTGGCCAGAGGGGCTCGCCCACTACGTCGCCGAGCACGACGTCCGGCTGCCCGCTGAGTTCGTCCGCCACGCGCTCGGCACAGCGCACGACTTGGAACATCGCGATGTGGACACCACCTGGTGGACCAGTCTCGAAAGGCTGGGGCCGGCCCGGCGCTCGGTAGTGGTGAAGGCTGTCGGGGAAGGGCGGCCCGTGCCGGTTCTCGTCGAGACGCCCGCCGGCCTGCTCCGAGGTGCCTGGATGGCCAGCCTTCCAGAGGTCGGGGACGTGGTCGACGTTGAGCTGGAGGTCCCTCACGACGTCTCCTGGGACGAAGTCACCGTCGAAGGTAGGCCCGCCGCCCGCGTCTCGGGCGCCGATGAGCAGCGGCTGCGGGGTGTCGTCGAGGCGGTCGAGCCCGACGGTGTCATGGTCCTGCGCTCAGGTGTGGGGCTCGTCCTTCTGGACATGACCGGCCGCGCGCCCGACGATGTCGTGGGCGCCAAGGTGACCGTCCCCGTCAGTGAACTCCGGCTCTTCCCAACCGGCATGTAATCGTCCCGGCACCCGACGGTCACACCCTCCAATGGACAGTTCGTCGAACACGTCCAGCAGGTGCCGTCAAGCGCACCGTGGCCTCGTTATTCTCAGCCCGTGAAGCGCACATGACTGAGCCTGTCGAGCTGGTGTTCTGCTCCGTGGTTCCGAGTCGGCGCACTCGACCTCACGGACTTGCGGACCTTCCATGCGACCGGACGTCGTATCACGGGCGCCGAGCTTCTGCTCTACGTCGAGGCTGATCTCCAGCTCTGCGACAACGGAGTCGTCCTCTTCGAGGAGCCGCGGTTCGAAGTCGCAGCCCTTGCCCAGGCCCTGACCGCGTGGGTGGGCGACGGCGCCGATCCAGACCACGACTTCGAGCACGGCCCGGATGCGTACGCCGAGCCTGGCGTCGTCCGCATCGCCCAGACTGGCGAGGGCTGGGTCGCTGGCTCCTGCTTCGCCGCCACGACGACCAGCCCGCACACCTGGGAGAGCGTCAAGGACTTCGTCGGTGCCTTCGTCACGGAGATCCATCGGTGCACTGCACGGTCTCTGCTCGACGCTGGGTGGTCGATCATGGAGGCGATGGCTGCCCTGTGTCGCGGGTTTGGCCCCCCGCTCGCTGACTCCAGGACGATCGTCCTGGAGACAAGCGGTCAGGAACGTGAGTTCTGGGCGTTCCAGGAACAGGTCTGGGACGTGCTGGAAGCCCTCGCAGACGACGTCCAGCCCGGCAAGGAGATTCCCTGACGCCGCCGAGGCACCAGGCCAGCGTGTCGTGCCCGGCGACACCTTGGAACGACGGAGCAAAGGTCCAGGGGACACAGCGAAAGGGCGGGTCATGCTCCATCCAGGAGCCCGACCCGCCCTCGTACCACCTGCGGCTGGAGCTACTCCGCCGCAGCGACCGCCAGCGTCTTCTTCCCGCGGCGCAGGACCGCGAATCTGCCGTGCAGGAGGTTCTCATCCGTCAGGGCCTGGTCCTCGGCGGTGACCTTGACGTTGTTCACGTAGGCGCCGCCCTCCTTGACCGCGCGGCGTGCTTCGCCCTTGGAGGCGACGATCCCCGAACCCGCGAGCAGGTCGACGATCAGGTCCCCGGCCTTGGCCGTGACACGCGGCAGCTCACCCACAGCACCCGCCAGGATCCTCTCGTCCAGGCCGACGAGCTCGCCGCGGCCGAACAGAGCCTGGCTGGCCTCGATCACGGCCTGTGTCGCGGCAGCGCCATGGACGAGCGTCGTGACGTCGCCGGCCAGTGCCTTCTGCGCCTGGCGCGCGAACGGACGCTCGGCCACCTCCACCTCCAGCGCCTCGATCTCCTCCCGGCTGCGGAAGGTGAACACCTTGAGGTAGTTCACCACGTCAGCATCAGCCTGGTTCAGCCAGAACTGGTAGAACGCGTACGGGCTGGTCATCTCCGGGTCCAGCCACACCGCGCCACCCTCGGACTTACCCATCTTCGTGCCGTCCGACTTCGTCACGAGCGGAGTCGTCATCGCGTGCACCGCGGCACCCTCCGACTTCCGGATCAGCTCCACGCCCGATAGCAGATTGCCCCACTGATCGTTCCCACCGATCTGCAGCGTGCACCCGTGGTCCCGGTACAGCTGCCGGAAGTCCATGCCCTGCAGGATCTGGTAGCTGAACTCCGTGAAACTGAGCCCTTCCTCAGAGTTCAGCCGACGAGCCACGATGTCCTTGGCGAGCATCGTGCCCAGGCGGTAGTGCTTGCCCACGTCGCGCAGGAACTCGATCGTCCCGAGCGGGCCGGTCCAGTCCAGGTTGTTGACCATCCGCGCAGCCGCTGGCCCCTCGAAGTCGAGGTAGGGCTCGATCTGCCCGCGGATCCGCTCGACCCACCCCTCCACGACGTCACGCGAGTGCAGGCTGCGTTCCGTCGTCGGACGAGGATCACCGATCAGGCCCGTCGCGCCGCCGACGAGAGCAAGCGGCTTGTGCCCCGCCTGCTGGAAGCGGCGCATCGTCAGGATCTGGACCAGGTGGCCGACGTGCAGGCTGGCGGCGGTCGGGTCGAAACCGGCGTAATAGGTGATCGGTCCCTCGGCCAGCGCAGTCCTCAGCGCGGCCTCGTCGGTCACCTGTGAGACCAGACCCCGCCAGTGCAGCTCGTCGAGCACATCGGTCACTTCTCGCTCCTTGCCTTCGAAGAACACGGCCATCTCAGCCGAGTACGCACAGTCTGCCCGACGACGGCCCCAGCGCCCCCGTCCTTTCCACGGCCCGACCTGCAGAACCGAGGACCCGCTCCCCCGCGACCCGCACTCGTATGCTCGACCGAGCAGAGCAACAGCACAGGCTTCGACGGGTCACGTCCCGCTGACCTGCGACGACTCGGCGCGCATCTTGGAGCACCGCACGGTGGACTGTGCCACCAGGCCTCGCCATTGCAGCTCGTCGAGGATGTCGGTCACCGTGGTTGCTCCTTGTTTCGTTGGCGCTGCGACGTTTCGTCGGCGCGGCGAGCCGGTCGCCGGCTCGCTGGTCATAGTCTGCCCGACGACGGGCCCTGGCCGCGCACCTGTCCGGCGCGCACTGGCCCCTTGACCTCTACCAAGGTTGAGGAACGACGATCGGGTCATGAGATCTGGCTCCTCCCGGCGTACGCCGGGCCTCCGTCCCCCGATGAGTTCTGGCGCGCGTCGCCGTCGAACGTTCCATGGATACAGAAAAGCCTCCGCGTTCGACCGTCCCGTCAGGCAGGGTTGACCCATGAGCACCATCGAGATGCCGCACTGGAAGCGGAACGTCGCGCTGTTCCTGATCGGGCAGACCATCTCCCTGCTCGGGTCGATGCTGGTGATGTTCGCGGTCATGTGGCACCTGACCATCGAGACGCGCTCCGGGTCCGTGCTGATGCTGAGCATCGTGTTCGGCATGCTGCCGCAGGCGTTCATGTCGATCTTCGGCGGCGTCTGGGCCGACCGGCACTCCCGCAAGCTGCTGATCATGGGGTCCGACGCGACGATCGCCGTGGTCACCCTCGGCCTGGCCCTGCTCATGGTGAGCGGCATCGACGACCTGTGGGTCATCTACCTGGCGCTGGCCGTCCGGTCCGTGTTCGCGGGCATCCAGACGCCGGCCGTCGGCGCGATGATCCCCCAGATCGCCCCGGCCGATCAGCTCATGCGCGTCAACGGCATGTTCCAGTCCATCCAGTCAGGGATGATGCTGCTCGCTCCGGCCCTGGCCGCGGTGGTCTATGCCTCCTTCGACATCGTCGCGGTGTTCTTCGTGGACGCGGCGACCGCGCTGATCGGCGTGGGGATGCTCGCGCTGGTGACCGTGCCGCGGCTCGTTCGGGCCGACGCCGCGGACGGTCCGGTCAGCTACTTCGGCGACCTGGCCGCCGGCGTGCGGTACATCTCCGCCAACGCCCCCGTGAAGTGGCTGGTCGCGCTGTTCGCGCTCGTGATGTTCCTCGTCGGGGCGCCGAGCTACCTGACGCCCCTCATGGTGACCCGCACGTTCGGCGACGAGGTGTGGAAGTTGACCGCCAACGAGCTGTTCTGGGGCGGCGGCATGCTGCTGGGCGGTCTGCTCATGGCCAGCTTCGGGCCGCGGATCAAGCGCCGGGTGCGCCTCATGGTGGGCTCCGTGCTCCTCACCGGTGTGCTGGTCGCCGGACTGGGCGTGTCCACGAACATGTGGGTGTTCTTCGTGCTCGGGCTCCTGATCGGCATCATGTTCGCCGCGCTCAACACCCCGGCGTTCACCATCATCCAGGAGCGGGTCGAGCCAGAGATGCAGGGCCGGGTGTTCGGCTTCGTCGGGATCGTCATCACCGTCGCGATGCCGCTGTCCATGGTGGTGTTCGGCCCGCTGGCCGACCAGTTCTCCGTGCAGTCCCTCCTGATCCTGGCGGGCGTCCTGCTGGTCGTCGTGCTGGGGGCGATCCTCGCCGTCCCGGCGGCCCGGCGGTCCCTCGCCCAGGTCGACCAGGCGCCCGAGTCCGCCGACGCCGCGGGCGAACCGGCCGAAGCGGTCGGGGAGCGTGTCGGGGAGGGCGAGCCGGCCGGCGAGCCCGTCGGGGAGCCGGTCGAAGCCGCAGCGGCGGCTCGGGCCGACAGCTAGCCCGGGAACGGCCGGGGCCGGCCCACGCTCGTGGGCCGGCCCTCGTCGCATGCCGCCCGCCGATCCTGTGCCGCACGGCACAGAGGGCCGGCGCGGCCCGCGTGCCAGTATTGACGTGTTCCATGGCCGCTGCGCGTTTCGGAAGGTCCCCGTGAGTACCCCCAAGATCTATGCCCTGCACGAGAACCCCGAGTGGTTTCCCCCGTTCGCCGACGCCTTCGCGGCCGAGGGCGTCGAGTACGAGGAATGGGTGCTGACGGACGGTGTGCTCGACCTCGACGAGTCGCCTCCCGAGGGGATCTTCTGGTCCCGGATCTCGGCGAGCAGCCACACGCGCGACCACGGTCTGACCAAGGACTACTCCCGCGCCGTGCTGTCCTGGCTCGAGGCGTACGGCCGGCGCACGGTCAACGGCCGGCGCGTGCTGGAGCTCGAGGTCAGCAAGGTCGACCAGCTCACGGCGCTGCGGGCCGCGGGGATCGACACGCCACGCACCGTGGCCGCCGTCGGGCGGGACCAGGTGCTGAAGGCGGCGCAGGGGTTCCCGACCCCGTTCGTCACCAAGCACAATCAGGGCGGCAAGGGTCTGGGCGTGCGCAAGTTCGACTCGTTCGAGGATCTCGCCGACTACGTCGCCTCCGACGAGTACGAGGAGCCGGTGGACGGCATCACGCTGATCCAGGAGTACGTCGTGGCGGCCGACGGCGGGATCACCCGCGTCGAGATCGTCGGCGGCGAGATGGTCTACGCCGTGCGCGGCGGCACCGAACGCGGCGGGTTCCAGCTCTGCCCGGCCGACGCCTGCGTCATCGACCCGGTCACCGGCCGGCCGGTCCCGCCCGTCGGCGCGACCATCTCGATGGCGCCCGACGAGGAGTGGGGCCTGTTCTCCGAACGCACGGGCTACGACGACCCGGTGGTGGCCCGGTACCTCGAGTTCACGAGGCGGCACGGTATCGAGATCGCCGGCATCGAGAACATCCGGACGGCGGACGGCCGCGTGCTCACCTATGACGTGAACACGAACACCAACTACAACAGCGAGGTCGAGCAGGGCACCGCGAAGTCGGGCCCGCGCGAGATCGTGCGCCACCTGGCGCGGGTGCTGAAGGAGACCTACCCGGTCTGACGGCGTGCGGGTGGTGCGGCGTCTGTTCTCCGGCGCTCCGCAGGACCGACCTCATCGACTTCGGTCACTTGGGATGAGATCGGTCGTTTGATTGACCGATCTCATCCCATCGGACCGAAGTCACGACCCGCCGCCGAGCAACCGACCGAAGTCACACCTAGCGGCCGGGCAACCGACCGAAGTCAGGTGCGTGCGGGCGCCGCGCGGTAGACCGAGACGGTCGGCTCGCCGTCCAGCCAGAAGCGCCAGGGGAACAGGTCGGCGCTGCCCCCGTCGCCGCTCACGCCGACTCGCGGCCCGGTCCGGACCGCGGCGGAGCCGGCCCCCGCCCCCGCGGCACCTGTCTGCGCGGCCCCCGAGATGCTCTCCCCACCGGCATCCGCCCCCGAAGCGCCCCTCCCCGGTCGGCTCAGCACCACGGCGCCGCCGGAGTGGGTGACGTCGGCGCCGTCGTCGGACAGGTCGAGGCCCAGGGCGACCGCCAGGCGGGCCGGGCCGCGCGCGAGGTCGCGGTCGGTCCTGGCCACACCGGAGGCGAGCCGGCGGGAGCGGGCGAGGTCCGCGCCGTCCACCACCTCGCCCGCGCGCAGCAGCACCGCCGACGCCGCACCGTCCGGCCCGCACACGACGTTGACGCAGTGGTGCAGCCCCAGGTGGCGGTACACGTACAGGTGCCCGGGCGCGCCGAACATCGTCGCGTTGCGGCGGGAGCGGCCCCGGTAGGCGTGCGAGCCGGGGTCGGTGGCGCCGTCGTACGCCTCGACCTCGGTGAGGCGCACGGAGACGGTGCCGTCCGGGGTGCGCCGCGTGAGGGTGGCGCCCAGCAGGTCCCTGGCGACGTCGAGGACCGGTCGCTCATACCAGGCCCCGCCAGGAACTTCGCCAGGAACACCGCCAGGAACACTGCCGAGCGCGCCATCAGGTACGTTCATGACCCGATCATGCACGGCCCCGCTAGGCGAACGCGAAGACCGGCGGGAAGACCACGACCACGATCAGGGCCCAGGCCGCGTAGGCGGGCAGGTACGTGGTCTGCCACCGCTCGATCGGGCCGAACGCCCGGGTGCCCCGCAGGAACCCGACCGACAGCCACGCCGACCAGGCCAGGTGCACCAGCAGCACGAGGTTCAGCCCCAGGGCCGCGACCTTGTTGGCGCTGAACCCGAACTCGGCGATCCGCGTCAGCATCGCGCTCAGGGTCACCGCGTCGACCGCGAGCGCCGCGACGACGAGGACGAGCTGCAGCACGTCGAACAGTCCGGGCGGCGCGAGGGAGTCGCGCGCGGAGATGGAGTACAGCAGCAGGCTCAGGACCAGCACGAGCACCATGTCCATGAGGATGAGCAGCTCGCGGTCCACGTCGAGCAGGCCGCCGGTGGTCGCGAAGACGCCGAGGAAGACGAGCAGCATGACGATCGTCAGCGGCGTGAAGACGCGGGTGAGGACGGGTGCGATGTTCTCGACGACGTTCTGCTTGGCCTCGACCAGCCAGGCGGCGACGACGAGGGCTCCGGGCACGCAGAACGGCAGGAGCCAGGACTCGAGGACCGGCTCGAAGTCGACGCCCACCAGTCCGAGCGTGCCGAGCGTGAGGCCGATCAGGACTCCCCCGCCGAGCGCGAGCAGCACGAAGTAGATGGCGAGCTCGCCGGTGAAGCGGACGTAGTCCATGCGGCGTGCGTCCGACCGCCAGCGCCCGCCCGCGTACGCGACGGCGACGAGCGCCCACAGGACGACTATCGAGTGGCTGGCGGCGAGGAACAGGGTCGAGCCGTCCGGGTCGAACGGGTAGACGTTCAGCACCACGGCGAGCACCGTGAACGGGACGAGCAGGGCGGCGGCGACCCGCCAGGTGAGCTTGCGCTTCCAGGCGAAGTAGCCGGCGAGGAACGGGAGCACGAGCAGGCCGATGTTGCGCATCACCGCCATCTCGTCGGCGAACAGCTCGGTGCCGATCTTGACCGCTGCCCCAGCCCCGAGGGCGAGCGCCAGGACGACACCGAGCTCGCGCCAGGATCGCGCGCCACCGTCGGACGGTTCAGGGACGAGCACGAGCTGCTTCCACAGCCGGTCGGAGTGCTCGCGAGCGAACTCGCGGGAGACGTCGTCGAGGTTGCCCATGCGCTTGACGGAGACCAGGAAGGCCTCGTCGTCGTCGAGCCCGCTCCTGGCCAGGTCGGTCACCTGCTCGCGCAGGTGGTCCTCCATCTCCTCGACGTCGCTCGCCGAGATGGCCCGACGGCGCTGGACGTAGCCGCGCCACTGGTCGATCTGTGCTTCGAGCTGCGGGTGGTCGGTCATCAGGCCCACCCTTCCGCCACGGCGGGCGGGAGCTGGACGTCCTGCCACACCTGCTTGAGCGCGTCGGCGACGACCGACCACTGCTGCTGACGCTCGGCGAGCGCGTCGCGTCCGGACCGGGTGATCGCGTAGTGCTTGCGTCGCCGCCCTGCGTCGGACGTGCCCCAGCTCGCCCGCACGTATCCGAGCCGTTCCAGGCGGTGCAGCAGGGGGTAGAGCATGCCGTCGGTCCACTGCATGCGCCCGCCCGAGAGCTCGTTGACGCGCTTGACGATCGCGTAGCCGTACGACTCGCCGTCGGCCAGGATGCCGAGGACGAGCGGGGTGGCCGAGGCCGCGACGAGATCCTTGTCGATGTGCATAGCACTCCTATGCCTAGTTCTTCTAGGGTTGGAACCCTAGCAGCACTAGGCCTAGCGGATCTAGGTATGGGGCACTACGAGTTCGCGACCGGCCGCCCGAACCCGTCGAGCCGCACGTCGGCGCGCTCGCGGGTGCGCTCTCGCGCGTAGTGGGCGGCCTCGTCCTCCATCCAGCGCAGCCAGTGGTCGCGCGCCGCCGTGCCGTCGCGCTCCAGACCGCGGCGCAGCCGTTCGCCGTCGTCGGCCTCGACCCAGATGCGGTACGCGTCCAGCGCGTCCACCTGGCGCGCCGCCGCGCCGCAGCCCTCCGCCACGAGGTACGTCGACGGCGGGACCTCGTGCCACTCGGCCCAGTCGCCGTCGACCCAGTCGTAGCGGCGGTACCTGACCGGCTCCCCCGCGGCCAGCGGGTCCAGCACCCAACGGCGCAGGTTCGCCGCACCGGCGTCGGGTCCGCCGGCCCAGCCCTCGTAGAGGTCGTCCATGTGGACGACCGGGGCCTCCAGGGCGTCACCGAGCTGGGCGGCCAGGGTCGTCTTGCCGGAACCGGCCGGTCCGTCGACGCACACGAGGCGCGCGTCGGCGACCCGGATCCGCCCCAGCAGCTTCCCGAGCACGGAAGGCGAAACGCTCATCCCACTCCCCTCAGACAGGTCTACCCGGCGATTGTGCCCGGAACCCCCTCGAGATCCGGGCACGATCGCTGAGGTGCGCTGGGTCCTCGCTACTCGGGCTCGGCCCAGAAGCGGTATTCCGTCGAGCGTTCCTTCGCCAGCTCGATCTGTTCGCGGACGCGGGCCGGGGCAGTGCCGCCTATCGCGTCCCGCGAGGCCAGCGAGCCCTCGACGGACAGCACGCCGCGCACCTCGGGCGTGAGGTGCTCCGAGATGGCGGCGAGGTCGTCGTCGGACAGGTCCCAGAGCTCGATGCCGCGCTCCTCGCACACCTGCACGCAGGAGCCGGCCACCTCGTGCGCCACCCGGAACGGGACGCCCTGCCGCACGAGCCACTCGGCGATGTCGGTGGCGAGCGAGAAGCCCTGCGGGGCGAGCTCGGCCATGCGGCCGGTGTCGAAGACCATGGTCCGCACCATGCCCGTGAACGCGGGCAGCACCGTGGTGAGCGTCGCCACCTGGTCGAACACCGGCTCCTTGTCCTCCTGCAGGTCGCGGTTGTACGCGAGCGGGAGGCCCTTGAGCGTGGTCATGAGGCCCACGAGGTCACCGATCACGCGGCCCGCCTTGCCGCGGGCGAGCTCGGCGATGTCCGGGTTCTTCTTCTGCGGCATGATCGACGAGCCGGTGGAGTACGCGTCGTCCAGGCGGACGAACCCGAACTCCTTGGTGTTCCAGAGGATGACCTCCTCGGCGATCCGCGACAGGTCGACGGCGATCATCGCGGCGACGAACGCGAACTCGGCCGCCACGTCGCGCGCGGCCGTGCCGTCGATCGAGTTCTCGACCGGGCCGCCCTCCAGCCCCAGGTCCGCCGCGACGGCCGCCGGGTCGAGGCCCAGCGACGAGCCCGCGAGCGCACCGGAGCCATAGGGCGACTTCGACGCCCGCACGTCCCAGTCGAGGAACCGGTCGACGTCGCGCAGCAACGGCCAGGCGTGCGCCAGCAGGTGGTGCGCCAGCAGGACGGGCTGGGCGTGCTGCAGGTGGGTGCGTCCCGGCATGGGCGCGTCGCCGGCCGCGACGGCCTGCGTGATCAGCTCGTCCACGAGGTCGAGGACCTGCGTACCGATCGTGCGTGCCTGGTCGCGCAGGTAGAGCCGCACCAGCGTGGCGATCTGGTCGTTGCGGGAGCGGCCGGCCCGGAGCTTGCCGCCCAGGTCCTCCCCCGCACGTTCCAGCAGCCCGCGCTCGAGAGCGGTGTGCACGTCCTCGTCGTCCAGGACCGGGAGGAACGCGCCCGAGGCGACGTCCTGCTCCAGCACGTCCAGGGCGTCGATCATCCGCGCGAGCTCGGGCTCGGTGAGCAGGCCTGCCCCCGCGAGCACCCGGGCGTGCGCCCGCGAGCCGGCGATGTCGTAGGGCGCGAGCCGCCAGTCGAAGTGGGTCGACTGCGACAGGGCGGCCAGCTCCGGCGACGGGCCGCCGGCGAACCGGCCGCCCCAGAGCGCCACCTTCTCGCCGTCACGCGCGCCGACGGACCCGGACGTCTGACGCGAGACGTCCTGCCCCGCCTCGTCCTGCCCCGCCTCGTCCTGCGGTGTGCCGTCGTGCTCCGTCACAGTGTCCCGACCCCCAGGTCCACGCCGTTGCCGAACTTCTCGTCACGTGCCGCGGCGAGCTTGGCCGTGAGGCCGTAGATCTCGATGAAGCCCCGGGCCTGCGACTGGTCGAACGCGTCGCCCTCGTCGTAGGTGGCGAGGTTGAAGTCGTACAGCGACTGCTCCGAGCGGCGCCCGGTCACGGTGGCGCGTCCACCGTGCAGCACCATCCGGATGTCGCCGGAGACGTACTTCTGGGTGTCGTCGATGAAGACGTCGAGCGACTTCTTCAGCGGCGAGAACCACATGCCGTCGTACACGAGCTCGCTCCAGCGCTGCTCGACCTGGCGCTTGAACCGCGCCTGCTCGCGCTCGAGGGTGACGTTCTCCAGCTCCTGGTGCGCCGCGATGAGCGCGATCGCGCCGGGCGCCTCGTAGATCTCGCGGGACTTGATGCCCACCAGCCGGTCCTCGACGATGTCGATGCGGCCGACGCCCTGCGCGCCGGCGCGGCGGTTCATCTCCTGGATGGCCTGCAGCGGGGTGACGGCGACGCCGTCGATGGCCACCGGGACGCCCTGCTCGAAGGTGATCAGCACCTCGTCGGCGACCGGCGGGAACGTCGGGTCGTCCGTGTAGGAGTAGACGTCCTTGGTGGGCTCGTTCCAGATGTCCTCGAGGAAGCCCGTCTCCACGGCACGGCCCCACACGTTCTGGTCGATCGAGAACGGGTTGTTCTTCGTCGTCGCGATCGGCAGGTCGTGCTTCTCCGCGTAGTCGATGGCCTTTTCCCGGGTCAGTGCGAGGTCGCGCACCGGTGCGATCGACTTGAGGTCCGGCGCGAGCGAGGTGGTGGCCACCTCGAAGCGGACCTGGTCGTTGCCCTTGCCGGTGCAGCCGTGCGCCACGGTGGAGGCACCGAACTGGCGGGCCGCGCGCACCATGTGCTTCACGATGACGGGGCGCGAGATGGCGGAGACCAGCGGGTAGCGGTCGAGGTACATGCCGTTGGCCCGCAGCGCGGGCATGCAGTACTCCGCGGCGAACTCGTCGCGCGCGTCGGCGACGTACGCCTCGACGGCGCCGCAGTCCAGCGCACGCTTGCGGATGACGTTCATGTCCTCGCCGCCCTGGCCGACGTCGACGGCCACGGCGACCACCTCGGCCCCTGTGGCCTCGGCGATCCAGCCGATGGCGACGGAGGTGTCCAGGCCGCCCGAGTAGGCGAGCACGACGCGTTCAGTCATGATTGACGATCTCTTTCCGTGGTGGTGTCAGTGCGATTGTGAAGTGTTCTCAGGCGCTGAGCGCGAGGAAGCGTCCCGCCAGCGCGGCGCCGTCGGCGTCACGTGCGATGACGAGGATCGTGTCGTCCCCCGCGATGGTGCCGAGCATCCCGGGGAACACGGAGTGGTCGATCGCCGAGGCCAGCAGGTTGGCCGCCCCCGGCGGGGTGCGGAGCACCACGAGGTTGCCCGAGGACTCGGCCGAGACCAGCAGCTCCTTGGCGAGCCGCGCCAGCCGCGCGGACAGGTACTCCTCGCTCGCGTCCGACTGCGCGCTGCGGTCCCCGCCCTCACCAGGGACCGCGTAGACGAGCGTGCCGTCCGAGCCGCGCACCTTCTCGGCCTGCAGCTCGATGAGGTCACGCGAGAGCGTGCCCTGCGTGACGCTCACGCCGTCGGCCGCCAGCGCGTCGGCCAGCTCGGCCTGCGAGTGGATGGCGTTGCGGAGCACGATCTCGGTGATCCGGGCGTGCCGCGCGGCCTTGGTCGTCGCGGTCGTCGCCGTCTGCCTGGTGACCATCAGCCCTGCTCCAGCAGCCAGGCCAGCAGCGCCTTCTGCGCGTGCAGGCGGTTCTCGGCCTCGTCCCAGACCACGGACCGCGGGCCGTCGATCACGTCGGCCGTGATCTCCCGGCCCCGGTAGGCGGGCAGGCAGTGCAGCACCAACGCGTCCGGCGCGGCGTGCGCGAGCAGCTCGGCGTTCAGCTGGAAGTCCCAGAACGGCTCGGCCCGCTCGGCGGCCTCCGCCTCGTCGCCCATCGACACCCAGGTGTCGGTGGCCACGACGTCGGCTCCGGCGACGGCGTCCCTCGCCGACGTCGTCACGGTCACCGAGCCGCCCGTCCCCACGGCGATCTCGCGGGCCCGGGCGACCACGGCCGCGTCGGGCAGGAACCCCTCCGGGCCGGCGATCCGCATGTGCAGGCCCGCCGTGACGCCGCCCAGCAGGTAGGAGCTGCCCATGTTGTTCGCGGCGTCGCCGACGTATGCGAACACGGTTCCGGGCAGGGCCTCCAGCCCGCGGTGCTGCGCCACCGTGAGCAGGTCCGCGAGGATCTGGCAGGGGTGGAACTGGTCGGTCAGCGCGTTGATCACCGGCACGCTGGAGACGGCCGCCATCTCCTCGATGCGCTCCTGCCCGAACGTGCGCCACACGATGGCGGAGACCTGCCGGTCCAGCACCCGGGTGGTGTCCGCGATGGACTCCCGCACGCCGATCCCGGCGAGGTTGCCGTCCACCAGGAGGGGAAAGCCGCCGAGCTCCGCGATACCCGTGGCGAACGACACCTGGGTGCGCAGCGTCGGCTTGTCGGTGATGAACGCGACGGCGCGCGGGCCCTCCAGCGGGCGGCGCGCGAACCGGTCCGCGTGCAGGGCCAGGCCGAGCTCGAGGACTGCTCTCTGCTCGGCCGGCGCGAGGTCGTCGTCGCGCAGGAAGTGGCGGGTCATGCGAGGTCCTCCGGAAGGGATGCGAAGAAGCGGGCGGTGTCCGTCGCCTGCTCCGCGGTCAGGATCAGGGGCGGGGCGAGCCGGATCGCGTCGGGTGCCACGGCGTTCACGATGAACCCCGCGTCCAGCGCCGCGGCGGCCACCCGCGCGGCCACCGGCTGGTGCAGCACGACGGCGAGCAGCAGACCGCGCCCGCGAACCTCCTTGACGAGCGGGCTGCCGGACAGCTCGATCTCCTGGCGCAGCAGCGCCCCGGTCTCCCGCACGTTGGCCAGCAGGCCGTCGCGCTCGATCACGCCGATCGTGGTGAGTGCCGCCGCGGCGGCGACGGGGTTGCCGCCGAACGTGCTGCCGTGCTGCCCGCGGCCCAGCAGGTTCGCCACCGCGCCGTACGCGATCACCGCGCCGACGGGGAAGCCGCCGCCGAGGCCCTTGGCGACCGTGACGACGTCGGGCACGATGCCGCCGCCGATCTCCGGCTGCTGGTAGGCGAACCAGGACCCGCACCGGCCCATGCCGGTCTGCACCTCGTCCAGCACGAGCAGGGCGCCGTGCGCCGTGGTCAGCCGTCGGGCCGCAGCGAGGTAGCCCGGCGGCAGCGGGCGCACGCCGGCCTCGCCCTGCACCGGCTCCACCACCAGCGCCGCCACCTCGCCGTGCGCGGCGACGGACTCGGGCGAGAACGCGGCCTCCAGGGCCGCGAGGTCGCCGAACGGCAGGTGCTCGACGCCGCCGGGCAGCGGCTCGAACGGCTCCCGGTAGGCGGTCCTCGCCGTGAGCGCGAGGGCGCCCATCGACCGCCCGTGGAAGGCCCCCTCCAGCGCGAGCACCCGCGTGCGGGTGCCCACACCGGACGACGACGCGACGCGGCGCGTCATCTTGAACGCCGCCTCCACCGCCTCGGTGCCCGAGTTGGTGAGGAACACGCGCGACCCGTCCGGCGCCTCGGCGACGCGCAGCAGCGTCTCGGCCAGCGCGATCTGGGCGGGGGTGCCGAAGAAGTTCGAGACGTGCCCCAGCGTGCCGAGCTGGGCGCTGATCGCCGCGGTGAGCGTGGGGTGCGCGTGCCCCAGGGAGTTCACGGCGATGCCGCCGAGCAGGTCGAGGTACCGCTCGCCGTCCGCGTCCCAGACGTACGCGCCCTCGCCGCGCACCAGCACCCGCTGCGGCGGACCGAACGTGTCCATCACCGCGCCCGAGTAGCGCTGGGTCCACGCGGCGACGGAGCCGCTCGCGGACAGGGCCGAACCGTCCTCGGCCGGGATCACCGTGCTCATGCTGTGCTTCCTTCCCGCGCCGGGACGACCATCGTCCCGTTGCCCCGCGTGGTGAAGACCTCCAGCAGCGCGCTGTGCGGCTGGCGGCCGTCGATGACCGTCGCGGAGGGCACGCCGCCCTCGACCGCGCGCAGGCAGGCCTCCATCTTCGGCACCATCCCCGCCTCCAGGCCGGGCAGGAGCTCGGCCAGCTCGGGGGCCGTGATCCGCTGCACCAGCGAGCCCTTGTCGGGCCACGCCGTGTACAGCCCCTCGACGTCGGTCAGGACGATGAGCTTCTTGGCGCCGAGCGCCACCGCGAGCGCCGAGGCGGCGGTGTCCGCGTTGACGTTCAGCACCTGGGTGGGGTCGTCCTTGTCGGGCGCGATCGTGGAGACCACGGGGATACGGCCGGCCGCCAGGAGGTCCTCCACGGCGCGCGGGTCCACCTGGACGACGTCGCCGACGAGGCCCACGTCGACGGCCTCCCCCTGCACCACCGCGTGGCGCCGCTCGGCGCCGAACAGGCCGCCGTCCTCCCCCGACAGGCCGACGGCGACGGGACCATGGGCGTTGATCAGGCCCACGAGCTCGCGGCTGACCTGGCCGGTCAGCACCATGCGCACGACCTCCATCGCCTCCGGCGTGGTGACGCGCAGGCCGCCCTTGAACTCCGAGGCGATGCCGAGGCGGTCGAGCATGGCGTTGATCTGCGGTCCCCCGCCGTGCACGACGACGGGCCGCAGGCCCACCTGCCGCAGGAAGACCATGTCCTGGGCGAACGCGGCCTTGAGGCCCGCGTCGATCATCGCGTTGCCGCCGTACTTGACCACGACGAGCGCGCCGGAGAACTCCTGGAGCCAGGGCAGGGCCTCGATGAGCACCTCTGCCTTCTGGTCGGGCCGCAGCCCGTTGACGATGTCGCTGCTCATGAGCTGTACGCGCTGTTCTCGTGCACGTAGTCGTGCGTCAGGTCGTTGGTCCAGAGCGTGACCTCGGCGTCGCCGGCGTGCAGGTCGACGGTGATCGTCACGTCCCGCGCCGCGGCCATGTCGACCTTCTCGCGCGGCTCGTGCGCGCCACCCGCCTTGCAGACCATGACGCCGTTGACGCTCACGTCGAGCTCGGCGGGGTCGTACGGCGCGACCTCCTCGGGCACCGTGCCGACCTGCGACAGGATGCGGCCCCAGTTGGGGTCGTTGCCGAAGATCGCGGCCTTGACCAGGTTGGACCGGCTGACGGCGCGGGCGACGGCGAGCGCCGCGTCCTCGGTGGTGGCGTTCGTGACGGTGATGGCGATGTCGTGGGACGCGCCCTCGGCGTCGGCGACGAGCTGGCGGGCCAGGTCGGCGCAGACGGCCGTGACGGCCTCGGTGAGCGCGTCGAGGCCGGGGGTCACGCCGGAGGCGCCCGAGGCCATGAGCACCACGGTGTCCGAGGTGGACATGGCGCCGTCGGAGTCGACGCGGTCGAAGGTGACCCTGGTGGCCGCGCGCAGGGCGGCGTCGGCCGTCTCGGCCGGGACGGAGGCGTCGGTGGTGATCACGCAGAGCATGGTCGCCAGGGCGGGGGCGAGCATGCCGGCGCCCTTGGCCATGCCGCCCACGGTGAAGGTGCCTGCCGGCGTCTCGACGGCGCGCACCGCGGTCTTCGCGACCGTGTCGGTGGTCATGATCGCGGTGGCGGCGGCCTGCCCGGCGGCGGCGTCGGCCGCGAGCGCCCCGACCGCCACCGGGATGCCCGCCAGGAGCTTGTCAGCGGCCAGGCGCACGCCGATCAGGCCGGTCGAGCCGACGAGGACGTCGATCGCGCCGATCCCGAGCTCGTCGGCGACCTTCTCCGCGGTGGCGTGCGCGTCCTGGAACCCGCCCGGGCCGGTGCACACGTTGGCTCCGCCGGAGTTGAGCACGACGGCACGGGCGACGCCGTCCTTCACCGCCTGGCGGGACCACATGACGGGCGCGCCGACGACGCGGTTGTTCGTGAACACCGCGGCGGCGGTGTGCTCGGGGCCGTCGTTGACGACGAGGGCCAGGTCCGGTGTGCCGGACTCCTTGAGGCCTGCCGTGACTCCGGCCGACCGGAACCCCTGTGCTGCGGTGACCCCCGCTGCGGCGTTCGTCACGGTGCGACTCCTTCGGTGATGAGGCCCGAGGTCTCCCGGAGGCCGAGGGCGAGGTTCATGGACTGGATCGCGGCGCCCGCGGTGCCCTTGACGAGGTTGTCGATGGCGGTGACGGTGACGACCCGACGGGCGGCGGCGTCGACCGCGACCTGCACGCACGCCGTGTTGGCGCCGAGCGTCATCGCGGTGCTGGGCCACTGTCCCTCGGGGAGCAGGTGCACGAACGGCTCGTCCGCGTAGGCGGCCTCCCAGGCGGCGCGCACCTGCTCCGGGTCGACCCCCTTGGCCAGCGGGGCCGTGGCCGTCGCGAGGATGCCGCGGGACATCGGCACGAGGGTGGGCGTGAAGCTGATGCTCACGTCCGGTGCGCCGGCGGCCCGCAGGTTCTGCCGGATCTCCGGGATGTGCCGGTGGGTGCCGCCCACGGCGTACGGCTGGGCCGACCCGAGCGCCTCGCTCGCCAGCAGGTGCGGCTTGAGCGCCTTGCCGGCTCCTGAGTACCCGTTGGCCAGCACGGCGACGATGTCGGTGGACTCGACGACGCCGGCCGCGACACCGGGCTGCAGACCGAGGGTCACCGCGGTGACGTTGCAGCCGGGCACCGCGATACGGCGTACGCCGGCCAGCTTGTCGCGCTGCCGGGCGGTGGTGGCGACGTCGGCGCCGGGCGCCTCGGCGTGGATCAGCTCGGGCAGCCCGTACGGCCAGGTCCCCGCGTGCGTCGAGCCGTAGAACTGCTCCCAGTCGCTCGCGGATTCCAGCCGGTGGTCAGCGCCGAGATCCACGACGAGGACGTCGTCCGGGAGCTGGCTCGCCACCTGGCCGGACGCACCGTGGGGCAGGCCGAGCAGCACGACGTCGTGCCCCAGCAGCGTGTCGGGCGTGGTGGGCTCGAGGATGCGGTGCGCGAGGCCGCGCAGGTGCGGCTGGACCTCACCGAGGCTGGACCCCGCGTTCGTGTGCGCGGTGAGCGTGCCGATCTCGACGAAGGGATGGGCCGCCAGGAGGCGGAGGGCCTCCCCGCCCGCGTAACCGGACGCGCCGGCGACGGCGACGCGGATGAGCTGGCTGCTGGACATATTCCGCAGCATACATAAATATGCACCGTGGCGAAACCCGGTCCGCCACGGTGCGGCATAGGCTCGTCCCATGCACGCAGTCGTAGCCCGTGAGGCGGGCGGTCCCGAGGTCCTGCAGTACACCGAGCTCCCCGACCCGACGCCCGGCCCCGGCCAGCTCCTGGTCCGCGTCGCGGCGGCGGGCGTGAACTTCATCGACACGTACCGCCGCGCCGGCGTCTACCCCATGGACTACCCGCACGTGGTGGGCGTCGAGGGCGCCGGCACCGTGGAGGCACTGGGCGACGGGGTCACCGGCTTCGCCGTGGGCGACCGCGTGGCCTGGCATGACGGCCCCGGCTCGTACGCGGAGCTGGCGGCGGTGGACGCGGCGGGCGTGGTGCCGGTGCCCGACGGGCTGGACCTCACGACCGCCGCCGCCCTGCCGCTGCAGGGCATCACGGCGCACTACCTCGTACGGTCCACGTTCGAGGTGCAGCCCGGGCACGACGTGCTGCTGCACGCCGGGGCCGGCGGCGTCGGACTGCTGGCCACGCAGCTCGCCGTCGCGCGGGGCGGGCGCGTCCTGACCACGGTCTCGACGCCGGAGAAGGCAGCCCTCTCGTCGGCAGCGGGTGCCGCGCACACCATCGACTACGCGGTGATGGACGACCTCACGGCCGAGCTGCCCGCGCTCGTGCGCGAGCTCACCGACGGCCAGGGCGTGCACGTCGTGTACGACGGCGTGGGCCGGTCCACCTTCGAGGCGTCCCTCGCCTCCCTGCGCCCGCGCGGGACGCTCGTGCTGTTCGGGGGCGCCTCCGGCCAGGTGCCGCCGTTCGACCCGCAGCGGCTCAACAAGGCCGGCTCCCTGTTCCTCACGCGGCCCACCATCGCGCACTACGCGCTCACGCGGGCCGAGCTCGAGTGGCGCACCTCGGAGGTGTTCGAGTCCGCGGCGTCGGGCGACCTGGACGTCCGGGTGGGGGCCACGTACTCGCTGGCCGACGCCGGCGCGGCCCACGAGGCGCTGGAGGGCCGGGCGACGACGGGCAAGGTCCTCCTCACCCCCTGACCCCCTGACCCTCCGCGAATCTCGCGTGACTTCGGTCCGTTGCCTCGAGATCGGTCAATTGAATGACCGATCTCGAGGCAACGGACCGAAGTCACGCGGTGGGCGAGGGCACCTGGGCCGCGGCACCCCGGCCTCATGATGTATCTTGATGTCGAGATACTCGACGTCGAGGAGTGGTCGTGGCCGACTGGAATCCCAGCGCATACCTGCAGTACATGGACGAGCGGTCCCGCCCGTTCACGGAGCTGGTCGCCCGCGTCCAGGGAGAACCCGCCACCGTCGTCGACCTCGGCTGCGGCCCCGGCCACCTCACCGCCGTGCTCCGGTCACGCTGGCCCGACGTCCACGTGACGGGCGTCGACGCCTCCCCCGCGATGATCGAGCAGGCACGCGCCGCCGACGCGGGCACCGACTACGTGCTGGCCGACCTCGCCACCGACGACCACACCGCCGACCTCGTCATCAGCAACGCGGCACTCCAATGGGTACCCGGCCACCGCGAGCTGCTCACCACGCTCGCCGACCGGGCAGCACGGACGTTCGCCTTCCAGGTGCCCGGCAACCACGACGCGCCGAGCCACCGCCTGCTGCGGGAGATCGCCGCACGGGAGCCGTACGCCGACGTCGTCGGGCCGGTCGAGCGGCGGGCGACCGCGGACCCCGCCCAGTACCTCGACCTGCTGGCCCGGCCCGGCTGGTCGGTCGACGCCTGGGAGACCACGTACACGCACCTGCTGCACGGCCCCGACCCGGTGCTGCGCTGGATCTCGGCGACGGGCGCCCAGCCCACGCTCCAGGCACTGGAGGCCAGGGACCCTGCCCTCCGCGCCCGCTTCGAGGAGGAGTTCGGCGCGGCGCTGCGCAAGGCCTACCCGGAGCGCCCCTATGGCACGCCCCTGGCGTTCCGCCGGGTGTTCGTGGTCGCCACGCGCGTCTGATCCGGCCGTCAGCCCTCCGTCGCGACCCGGGCCTGCAGGCTCCTGAGCTCCGTGTCGACGTACTGCCGCGTACGCCCCTTGGTCAGCCCGCCCAGCAGCCACGCCAGCCCACCGGTCTGCGTGATCGCGAGCGTCACCCGGGAGCGACCGTCGGGCAGCCGCTCCACCAGGTGCTCCGCCTGCGTGGTGACGCCCGGCGCCTCGCTGATCCAGGCGAAGTGCCGCGGCGGGTCCCACTCGTCGATGAGCCACACCGCGAGCGGCAGCTTCGGCTGCTCGATCCGCACCTGCGTGCCGACGTCCGGCGGGTTGGGCCCGTCGATGATCGCGACGGACGTCATCGACGGCGTCCAGTCCGGCATGTGCTCCACGTCGGACAGGACCGCCCACACCGCCTCGGGCGAGGCGTCGATCTCTGCGGAGGTGCTGTAGTTCGGCATGCGTGCTCCTGTCGTCCCGGTGGTCGCCGACCGGCGTCACTCCCATAGTCTCGGCCCACCGGCCCTCCGTGCGACAGGACGACACACGTCCGGCCGACGGTCGGCACGGGCGACGCCTCCCGAGCGGTCCTAGGCTGACGGCATGACTGATCGCCCCCTTCGGATAGGGCTGCAGCTGCAGCCGGAGCACGCCGACTACTCCGCCCTCCGCGACGCGGTGCTCCGGGCAGAGGACCTCGGCGTCGACATCCTGTTCAACTGGGACCACTTCTACCCGCTCCACGGCGACCCGGACGGCAAGCACTTCGAGTCCTGGACGATGCTCGGCGCCTGGGCCGAGCAGACCGAACGCGTCGAGATCGGCGCCCTGGTGAGCGGCATCGGCTACCGCAACCCGGACCTGCTCGCCGACATGGCGCGCACCGTCGACCACATCTCCGGCGGGCGCCTCATCCTCGGCCTCGGCGCCGGATGGTTCCAGAAGGACTACGACCAGTTCGGCTACGAGTTCGGCACCGCCGGGTCCCGCATCGCGGACCTCGCCGACGCCATGCCGCGGATCAAGGCCCGACTCGCCGCCGGCAACCCCGCGCCCACCCGCGAGATCCCGATCCTGATCGGCGGAGGCGGCGTGAAGAAGACCCTGCGCATCGTCGCCGAGCACGCGGACATCTGGCACAGCTTCGGCGACGTGGACGTCCTCACGACCAAGTCGGCCATCCTCGACGAGCACGGGGCCGCCGTCGGGCGCGACACCGCACGCCTCGTGGAACGCTCCGTCGAGGTCGACGGCACCCCCGAGACGAACGGCGACGCGCTGGTGGCCGCCGGGGCGACGCTCCTCACGATGAGCAGCACCGGGCCCGACTACGACCTGAGCGAGGTCAAGGCCTGGGTCGACTGGCGCGACCAGCGCAGCTGAGCTGCTACAGCTCCAGCACCGTCTTGATCCCACCGGGGTCGCCCGCGAACGCCTCGACGGCGTCCTCGAGCGGCACCCGGTGGGTCACGATGCGGCCGAGCCAGCCCGCATCGGCGCGGGCCAGCGCGTCCGCACCCGACCGGTAGTGCGCCAGGTTGGCGCTCACCGAGCCGATCACCGCGTCGTTCTCCAGCACGATCCGCCGGTTGAGCGCGCCGACGTCGAACTCGATGGTGCGGCCCGCCGACGTGACGCCCGTGAGGCAGGTGACGCCGTAGCTGGCGCTCGCGGAGAGGACGTCGACGACCACCTGGGTCGCCCCGGTCGCCTCGATCACGATGTCGGGACGCAGCGTGGCGGCGACGTCGACCACCGGTTCGGTGTGGTACTCGGCGCCCAGCGCGGCGACCAGCTCGGGCTTGGGCCCGTCGGTGACGCGGTCGAGCACGTGCACCTCGAGGCCGCGCTGCACACCGAGCAACGCGGCCAGCAGGCCGATCGGGCCCGCTCCGGTGACGAGCGCCACCTTCGGCTCGAACCACGCCCGCTGACCGACGAGCTCGATCTGCTCCCACGCCTTGGCGACCACGGTGGTCGGCTCGAGCAGCATGCCGACGTCGGCGAGCGACGGGTCGAGGCGGACCGCGTACTCGGTCTCCACGGTCCACCGCTCGGAGGCGAACCCGTCGATCGACTTGATCCCCCGCTCGGTGTACTTCCCGTTGCGGCACATGTCGAACTGCCCGCGGGCGCACGCCCCGCACGGCTCGGGGTCGGGACGGCGGACCACACCCACCACGAGGTCACCCGGTTCGAAGCCGGAGTCGTCCGGCGCGGAACGCACCCGGCCGAGCGACTCGTGCCCGAGCACCAGCCGCTCGTGCCCGGGCGGGGCCCAGCCGTACTCGCCCGCAGCGATCTCGCGGTCCGTGGCGCACACCCCGACCGCCAGCCCGTCGACCAGGAGCTCGCCGGGGCCGGGGACCGGCTCGTCGACGTCGGTGACGGCGAGCGTGCCGGCGCTCCGCGGCACGACGGTCAGTGCGCGCATCAGGCGCTCCCCTCCGCCGCCGACGTGGCCGGTGGTGCGGTCGGCGGTGCCGCCGCCGGGACCGCCACGCGTCCCGCCTCGCGTTCGGCCACACCGGACTCCACGTCCCGGGCCGTGATTCCCCGGCCGAGCCGCAGCGCGCTGTTGACCAGGCCGAGATGGCTGAACGCCTGAGGCGTGTTGCCGAGGTGGCGTCCCGTGCGCACGTCGTACTCCTCGCTCAGCAGCCCGAGGTCGTTGCGCAGCGAGAGCAACCGCTCGAACAGCGCGACGGCCTCGTCCACCCGCCCGATGCCGTGCAGGGCGTCGACCAGCCAGTAGCTGCACACCAGGAACGTGGCCTCCTCACCCGGCAGGCCGTCCACCCGGTCGTCGGCATCGGTGTGGTACCGCAGCAGGAGCCCGTCCTGGCTGAGCTCCCGCTGGACGGCGTCGACGGTGCCGACGACCCGCGGGTCGTCCCACGGCAGGAACCCGACCTGGCCGATCAGCAGCAGTGCGGCGTCCAGGCCCTCGGACCCGTAGAACTGCGTGAACGTGTTCCGCTCTGCGTCGAAACCCTGTGTGCACACCTCGGCGTGGATCCGGTCGCGTACCTTGCGCCACCGTTCGACGGGCCCGTCCAGCGTGCCCTCCTCGACGGCACGCACCGCCCGGTCGAAGCCGACCCACGCCATGACCCGGGAGTGCACGAACGCTCGCCGCGGTCCGCGAACCTCCCAGAGCCCGTTGTCGAGGTCGTCCCAGTGCTCCTCGAGGTAGTCGAGGAGCGCCTTCTGCAGGGCCCACGCCTCCGCGTCCGACTCCAGCCCCGCCTCCCGCGCGAGGTGCAGGGCTTCCAGGGTCTCGCCCCAGACGTCGATCTGGAGCTGACCGGCCGCGCCGTTCCCGATCCGCACGGGAGTCGAGCCCTCGTAGCCCGGCAGCCAGTCGAGCGTGTACTCGGGCAGCCTCCGCCGCCCGTCGAGCCCGTACATGATCTGCAGGTCCGCCGGGTCACCGGCCACGGCGCGCAGGAGCCACGCCCGCCACGCGCGCGCCTCGTCGATGAACCCCGTACCGACGAGCGCCTGCAGCGTGAACGCCGCGTCCCGCAGCCAGCAGAACCGGTAGTCCCAGTTCCTCGAACCGCCGATCTCCTCGGGGAGAGACGTCGTGGCAGCCGCCGCGATGGCCCCCGTCGGGGCATACGTCAGGGCCTTCAGCGTGATCAGGGACCGGTGCACGGCGTCGGCCCACGGGCCGTCGTAGGTCGACTTCGCGATCCACGACCGCCAGAACTCCTCGGTCTCGCGCAACGCCGACTCCGGCTCGACGGGCGGCTTGGTCGGCAGGTGGGACGCGTGGTAGGTCAGGACGAACCGCACCCGGTCGCCCGGCCCGACGGTGAAGTCGGCACGGTGCACGGCGTCATCGGCGACACCGTCGTGCGTGAAGGCGACGCCCGCGTCGATGTGGACCGAGTCGGGGCCTGCCACCGCCCGCAGACCGCCACGCTCCTGGGTCACCCACGGCACGACGTTCCCGTAGTCGAACCGGAGCCGCAGCTCGGTGGTCATCGGGACGCTCCCGCTGATCCCCTCGACGATCCGGACGAGGTCGGCCTGCCCGCTCCGGGGCGGCATGAAGTCGATGAGCCGGACCCGCCCCTCGGGCAGGTCCCACTCCGTCTCGAGGATCAGCGTGCCGTCCCGGTAGCGCCGGCTGGTGCACTCGCCGCCCGACTCCGGGCCGAGGCGCCACGACCCGTGCTGCTCGTCCCCGAGGAGCGCGGCGAAGCAGGCCGGGGAGTCGAACTGGGGCAGGCACATCCAGTCGACCGCGCCGTCCCGACCGATCAGCGCAGCAGTCTGGAGATCTCCGACAATTCCGTAATCCTCAATTCGGCTCGTCATCGCCCTCAGACTAGGCGTGCGCCGCACGGTCCGCAGGCCTGCGCCGTGGCACGTTGAACGGAAGGGCTGAACGGAAGGGCTGAACGGAGGGTCAGAACGACGAGGCGTCCGCCGCGTACACCCACCGGTAGCCCGGGTACTCACCGAGGGACCACAGGTAGTCGCGGGTCGGGTCGTAGGACAGGTCCTCCGCGCCGACGGTCAGCGCGTTCCCGTGCCGCACCAGCGCACCCGACGGCGCGGCGAACGTGTGCAGGTCGCCGTCCGAGTTCGGGTTGGAGTGGTCGGAACCGTCGCTCTGCGAGAAGAAGAACTCACCGTTGATGGCGGTCGACCCCTGCACGCTCTCCAGATCGGTCCGGTACGCCTCGGTCGCCTTGATGACGCCGTCCGACGCGGGCTTGAGATACCGGTCCGTGTAGTCGATCGGGACCCGGATGGTCCGGACCTGGGCGCCCGTGTCGACGTCGGCCGGGCTTCGGTACTCGCTGACGACCACCGAGTCGGGCGAGCTCGTGCGGTCGAGCGCCACCGAGGAGTGCCGTAGCTGCGTGTACCCGCCGGCCGTCGAGTCGGTGAACTTCGCCGTCTGCGGCAGCACGTACTTGTAGTCGAACGCGTGATAGGAGCCGTCCGACTGGCGCCCGACAGCCGACGAGTCGCCGGTCGAGACCCGCCACAGGTGGTCCAGGTCGAACACGCGGAACCCGCCGCTCGTGTCCGCCACGTACAGCAGGTTGCCGTACCACATGATGCCACCGGCATGGATGTCGACCGGCTTGTACGACGGCGCGCTCGTGGTGCCGCTCGGCTCGACCAGCAGGATGTGCCGGTACGGCGGGGCCGACGCGCTCGCCGACAGATTCGACACGCTGACCCGGACCCCCTTGTCGATCCCGTCGTCGGCATGGTCGTACCAGCTCACCATGTTGATGCGCTTGCCCTCGTAGGTCCCCGCGCCGTACGCGTCGGAGCTGGTCGTGATGCCCTGCGGGTACCAGGCGCTCGTACCCTGGTCCCCGGAGTTCCAGCAGTAGTACGCGGTGCGGTGCGTGACCGACGGTGCGCTGCCACAGCTCGGCGTGCGGTTGCCGTCGTCGGCCACCGTGCTCATCGAGACGTTCGGCAGCGCCGAGTCCAGTGCCCCGACCAGTGCCGGCGACGTCTCGGAGAGCGTGTAGCGGAAGTTGCTCGCGGTGAGCGGTGCCACGGCGGCCATGGCCGACGAACCGGCCTGCCGGCTCGGCGGCTCCGTGGCGACCGCCTGTCCCGCGGAGACGAGCAGGGCGCACAGCCCCAGGCTCGCGACGGAGAACGCGGCTCGACGACGATGGCGCATGGTGGTCTCCTGGCGTGAGGTGACGGATGCTCGTCCACAGTACGGAGCAGCCGCGCCCTCGTGCCACAAAAGGGTGCCGACCAGCTCTCCTGCATTGACAGCCCGGGGCAAGCACCTTAGGTTCCATTCGGCGCGGCGCCCGCCGCAACGCCAGGTACTCGATCAACGAAGACTCGAGCAGCGAAACGGGTGGACCGATGACGTTCCGGAACCTCGCACGTGCCCTGATCACCCTCGTCGTCGCGCTCGGCGCGACCGCCGGCGGGACCGCAACGGCCACCGTCGGCACGTCGGACGACGGCTGGTCGACGTCGTGGACGCAGTCGCAGCAACGCAGCTCCGGGCTGAGCCCCGAGAGCTTCGAGAACCGATCGGTCCGCACCATCACCCGTCTCACCCAGGGCGGGTCGGCGCTACGCGTCCGGCTGCAGAACCAGTTCGGCACCGAACCCCTGGTCGTCGACGCCACCACGGCGGGACTGAGCGCCGGCGGTGCGGCGGTCCGGCCGGAGAGCCTGCGCACCGTGACGTTCGGCGGCTCGGCCTCCGTGTCGATCCCGGCGGGCGGTGAGGTCTGGAGCGACCCGGTGGACCTCGCCACCACTGCCATGGACGACCTGGCGGTGAGCTTCTACCTGGCGAACCCGACCCGGATGATGCTCCACGACCTGGCCGGCCGCACCAACTACTTCTCGCCGGAGGACGGCGGGAACGCCACCACCGACACGTCGGGCGCGGGCTTCCCCGAGGCGCACGGCTGGACCTACCTGGTCAGCGCGGTGGACGTCTACAACCCGGAGCTCGCCGGCACGGTCGTCGCCTACGGCAGCTCCGTCGTCGACGGGGTCGGCGCGGACGACTGCGGCACCGACTGCCCGCCGCCCGCCGTGTTCCAGCGGTGGACCGACACCCTCGCGCAGCGCGTGGTCGACCAGCGGCCGGCCACGCGACAGGTCGCCGTCGTCAACGAGGGCATCTCCGGGACCACGGCGTCTCCCGTGTGCGGGGGCGGCGGCCTGGACGGCGTCTCGCGCCTCGACCGCGACGTGCTCGCGCTGCACGACGTGAAGTCGGTCATCTACTACTACGGCACCAACGACATCGGCAACAACTGCAGCGCCGAGGCGATCGTGGCGGCCTACCGGGACACGTTCGCCCGGCTGCACGCGGCCGGGATCAAGGTGTTCGTCACGCCGATCACCCCGCGTCCCGGTTACACGGCCGAGCAGAACGCGCAGCGGGCGGCGGTGAACGAGTTCGTCCGCGCGGGCGACAACTGCTCCGGGACCTGCGACGGTGTCTTCGACTTCGACCGGGTGCTCCGCGACCCCGCCGACCCGAACTCCATCAACCCCGCCTACGACAGCGGGGACGGGGTCCACGCCAACATCGCGGGGCAGACGGCGATCGCCCGGTCCATCCCGCTGGGTCGGCTCTGAGGAGACCGACCCCGGACCGTCCGCCGGGCCCGTCCCACGTCGCGTGCACGCGACGTGGGACGGGCCCGGCGGTCAGCGCTGCGTGAGGGAGTCCGCCAGCGGGTCGTGGCTCCCCGCGGGGAGCACCCGCAGCCGGCGGGCGGTCCGTTCGACGCCCTCCGCGGCCACCTGCGCGGCGAGCGCCCTGAGGGACTCGGGGGTGTCGTGCGTGACCCGCAGGAACCAGCCCGAGCACGCGTCGAGCTCACCGGCGGCTATCGCGTTCACCATGTCGGTCACCCGCTCGACCGGGGTCCACTCGGTGCGACCCTCGTGCAGCGTCATGCTCGTCGACATGTCGGTCCTGACCACGCCGGGCGCGAGCTCGAAGACGCGGATCCCGTGCTCGAAGCCGTCGTTGTGCAGGTTGGTGCCCATGCGGACGAGGGCGGTCTTGCTCGCGTTGTACGCCGAGCTCCCGCCGGCCATCTCGTGCGAGCTCGCCCCGGAGGCCAGGTCGACGACCCGTCCCCCGCCGCGCTCGATCATGCCCGGCACGGTGTAGCGGTCGAACAGGAACGGTGCCCGCACGTTGGTCTCGAACACCGACCACCACTCGTCGGGGTCGGCCTCCCACAGCGGGTGCTCCGACTCGAGGGCACCCGCGTTGTTGACGAGCAGATCGATCGAGCCGAGGGTGCGCTCGGCCTGCCCGACGGCGGCGCGCACCGCCGCCGGGTCGGACACGTCCGTGACGAGCACGACGGCGGTCCGGCCGAGGACGCGGATCTCCTCCGCCACCGCCTCGAGCCGCGCCGGGTCGCGCGCGAGCAGGGCCACGTCCAGCCCTGCCCGCGCCAGGCCCAGCGCGATCTCTCGGCCGATACCGCGTGACGCGCCCGTCACGAGCGCCGTGCGCGCCGGCGGCGGCACGACCTGCCGCCCCTGCGCCGCACGCGCGGGGGCCGCCACGGGCTCCGGCGAGTCAGCCACGCAGCACGGCCCCGACCGTGTCGGCCGCGGAGGCCACCACGGCATCACGCACCGCGCGTACCTCCTTGGCCGACAGCGTGCGGTCCGCCGCCCGCAGGCGGACCGAGTAGGCGAGCGACTTCTTGCCCTCGCCCACCTGCTCGCCCGTGAAGACGTCGAACAGGGCCAGGTCCTCGAGCAGCTCACCGGCCCCCGCGACGATCGCCGAGCGCACCGCCTCGGCCGGCACGACACCGTCGACCACGAACGCGAAGTCCTCCTTGGCCGCCGGGAACGCCGACACGGGCCGAGCCGCGACCGGTTCCCCGGACGCGGCGTCCACGAGGACGCTCAGGTCCACCTCGAAGGCCGCCGCGCGGGCGGGCAGGCCGAGGGCCTCGACGACCTTCGGGTGCAGCTCGCCCGCGTGCCCGACGAGAGTGCCGTCCGTGAGCTCGAGGCGGGCGGTGCGGCCCGGGTGCCACGGCATGTGGTCAGGGTCGGCGGAGACGACGACGTCGACCCCCGCCCGCTCCGCCACCAGGCGGGCAGCCGCGAGGGCGTCCGACCAGCCGGCGGCCCTGCCGTCACCCCACCAGCCGGCGAGCTCGCGCTTGCCGGTCAGCACACCCGCGACGCGACGCGGCTGCGCCGGGACCGCGGCGGCCAGCGCCTCGAGCTGCTCCGCTGTGGGCCGCACCCCGCCGGGCAGCACGGGCGCGGCAGGCGCGTCCACCTGCGGACGAGTGACCAGACCGATCTCGTACACCGCAAGGTCGGTCATGCCGCGGGACACGTTGCGTCGCACGGTGTCGAGCAGCGTGACCAGGAGGTTCGACCGCATCAGCGGCTTGTCGTCGGCCATCGGGTTCACGAGCCGGAGCGAGACGCGGCGCGGGTCGTCGGCCGGCAGGCCGAGCGCGTCGTACTCGGGCTCCCCGACGAACGGGTAGCTGAGCGTCTCGACGAAACCGGCCTCGGCGAGAGCCCGCGCGACGGAGCGGCGGGTCCGCTGGTCAGCTGTGAGCCCGCGACCGCCCGGGGCGGACGGGAGCACCGACGGCACCTGGTCGTACCCCTGGATGCGCACGACCTCCTCGACCAGGCCTGCCGGGTCGGTGAGGTCGGGCCGCCAGCTGGGCGGGGTGACGGTGAGGACCTCGACGGGCTCTACCACCGAGGTGGCCTCGACCGTCGCTCCGATCTCCTCCAGCGTGCTGCGCACCTGCTCGGGGGTGTACTCGACACCGGAGAGCCGGGTGGGCTCCGTGATCTTGAGCTGGATCGGCTTCTGCGGGTCGGTCTCGGCGGTGGTGTCGAGGTCGCTCACGGCGGGGTCCGCCGTTCCGCCGCCGAGCTCGACCAGGAGGTCGACCACGCGCTGTGCCGCGACCCCAGGCAGGAGCGGGTCGACACCGCGCTCGAACCGCTTGGCCGCCTCGCTCGCGAGCTTGTGCCGCCGTGCCGTGCGGGCAACGGTGATCTGGTCGAAGTGCGCCGCCTCGACGAGCACGTCGGTCGTGGTGTCGCTGACCTCGGAGGAGGCGCCACCCATCACACCGGCGAGACCGAGCACGCGGCTGGCCACGCCGTCGGGCGAGTCGGTGATCAGCAGGTCCTCGGCGTCGAGCGCGCGGTCGGCGTCGTCCAGGGTGGTGAGGCGCTCCCCCGCCACCGCCCGGCGAACCACGATCGGGGCCGCGACCTTGGCGAGGTCATAGGCGTGCAGCGGCTGCCCGAGGTCGAGCATCACGTAGTTCGTGATGTCGACAGCCAGGGAGATGGACCGCATGCCGGAGCCTTCGAGGCGGTGCTTCATCCAGGCGGGCGTGGTCGCGGAGGGGTCGATGCCGCGCACGACGCGCGTCACGAACCGGTCGCAGCCCACGATGCCGTTGATCGGGGCGTCGTCCTGCACGCGCACCTCGAACCCGTCGGCCGTCGGCGCCGGCTCGGCACCCGTGGCCAGGCCCCGGTCGGTGAACTTCGCGCCCGTGGAGTGGGCGTACTCGCGTGCCACGCCGCGGTAGCTGAAGGCGTACCCGCGGTCGGGGGTCACGTTGATCTCCAGGACCTCCTCGCCGAGACCGAGGAGCGCTATCGCGTCCTGGCCGGGCGTGAGGTCGTCCTCGGCGAACCCGTGCCGCGTCAGCACCATGATGCCGTCGTGGTCGTCGCCGATCTCGAGCTCGCGGACCGAGCAGATCATGCCGTCCGACACGTGCCCGTACGTCTTGCGAGCCGCGATGGGGAACGGTCCGGGCAGCACGGTGCCCGGCAGCGCGACGACCACGAGGTCGCCGGGTGCGAAGTTGTGCGCGCCGCAGACGATGCCGCGTCCGCCCTCGGCGTCGTTGTGCTCCGGGCCCACGTCGACCCGGCACCAGTTGATCGTCTTGCCGTTCTTCTGCGGCTCGGGGTGCATCTCGAGCACGCGGCCCACGACGAGCGGACCGGTGACGGCCGCTCCGTGGATCGCCTCTTCTTCCAGGCCGACCTTGACCAGGTCGGCGGCGAGCTGCTCGGCGGTGAGGTCCGCGGGCACCTCGACGTGGTCAGCGAGCCAGTCCTTCACGATGAGGGGCACTTCAGATCTCCGTCCCGAACTGGGTGGAGAAGCGCACGTCGCCCTCCACTATGTCGTGCATGTCCGCGATCGAGTGACGCAGCATGAGCGTGCGCTCGATGCCCATGCCGAACGCGAAGCCCGTGTACTCCTCCGGGTCCACCCCCGCGGCGCGCAAGACGTTCGGGTTGACCATGCCGCAGCCGCCCCACTCGATCCAGCCCGCGCCGCCCTTCTTCTGCGGGAACCACAGGTCCATCTCCGCGGACGGCTCGGTGAACGGGAAGAACGCCGGGCGCAGGCGGGTCCTCGCCTCGGGCCCGAACATCGCCCTGGCGAACGCGTCCAGCGTGCCCACCAGGTTCGCCATGGTCAGGCCCTTGTCCACCGCGAGGCCCTCGACCTGGTGGAACACGGGCGTGTGGGTCTGGTCGAGCGCGTCGGTGCGGAACGTCCGGCCCGGGCACGCGATGTACAAGGGCACGCCACGCTCCAGCAGGGACCGTGCCTGGACCGGTGAGGTGTGGGTCCGGAGCACGAGGTTGGAGTCGCCGCCGCCGTCGCCCGCGACGTAGAACGTGTCCTGCATCTGGCGAGCCGGGTGGTCCGGCCCGAAGTTCAGCGCGTCGAAGTTGAACCACTCGGCCTCGACCTCCGGGCCGTCGGCGATCTCCCAGCCGAGACCCACGAAGAAGTCGGCGATGCGTTCCTGGATCAGCTCGATCGGATGCCGGGCGCCCGTCGTGGTGCGCACCACCGGGAGGGTGACGTCCACCGTCTCCTCCGCCAGCACGCGCGCGTCGCGCTCCGCCTCGAGCTCGGTCTGGCGCGCGGCGATCGCCTGGTTGATCTGCCCGCGGCGAGGACCGACGAGCTTGCCGGCCTTCGCCTTGTCCGGGCCGGGCAGCGCCCCGATCCCCCGGTTGGCGAGGGCCAGCGAGCTGCGGTCCCCCGTGTGCTGGGTGCGGACGGCCTTCAACGCGTCGAGGTCGCCGGCCTTGGCGATGTCGTCGAGGGCGGCCTTCACCGCGGCGTCGAGCGCCGCCTCGTCGAGCGGATCGATGGGTGCCTTCTCATCGGGCGTGGACATGCTTGCCTTCCTGGCGGATTCGGGAGCCCGCACGGCCCCACCGTGGGGGCCTGTACCGGCAGATGAAGTCTAGGTGCCCGCCAGGGCTCAGGACGCGTTGTCCACAGGGCAGCTCAGTGCCCGCGCGCAGCGTTCGCCGCACGGCCCGTAGCGGGCCGCATAAATCGGCGGGTCAATGGCTGCATGCCGTCATCATTCCATGATCCGGCGAGCGGCGGCAACGTGGTTCGGCGGGTTCGACGTCGCGCGCTTGGCACACTTTTTCCAGTGTCAGCGGGTCGGCGTAGCGTCTGCGATGTCTCCACGGCCGGGCCGGCCCTGGCCCCGGCCGTGGAGACGTCGACCCGAGCTACCCCCGCACGAAGGAGCGGAGAAAATGACCCACCACGCGCTGGGCCGGCACCCACGCGTCCGCCCGGGTGGCTGCCACGCCGCCGACCGCGTCGAGCAGGATCCGCACGTCCTCGATGCCCACGTCGTCCCTGAGCCGCCCACCGCTCCGAGCCCGGTCCAGCAGCTCGCCCAGCCGCAGCTCCGTCGCCGCGACGTGCCGCACCACCTCGTCCGGGTACGCCTCGGCGAAGGGGGCCGCGCAGGTCCGGCTCGCGACCCGGAGCGCGGCGAGCCGGCGGAGCCCGGTGACCAGCCCGTGCCAGGGGTCAGGATCGGCCAGTGCGGCGTCCAGCACCCGCCCGTACTCGGCCGTCGTCTCGGACGTGAGCTCCTTGATCAGGTCGTGCTTGGTCGGGAAGTGCCGGTAGAGCGTGGCCGTGCCGACCCCCGAGCGGCGCGCGACCACCGTCATCGGCACGTCGAGCCCTCGGGCCCGGAACGACGCGTGCGCAGCGTCGACGATGCGCCGACGGTTGCGCTCCGCGTCTCGCCTCGACCGTCCGCCGGGTACCCCGGCACCCGACGCCCCGGTCGCGGAGCCGATCCGATACGAGCTCATGTCAATGCCTCTCGTTTCAGGTCCGGCACGGATCTCGTGCATCGGCCTCGACGTTGCTGCGGGAGCTGACGCCGCTCCGAGCCGTCTGGCGGGTCAACACCCGCAGCGCTCGAAGTGATCCCGGTGCGTCACACCCCACGAGAGGAAGAACAGATGACTTCGATGCGTGCCGTCCGGTTCCACGAGCATGGCTCGCCCGACGTGCTCCAGGTGGACCAGGTCCCCGTCCCCGTCCCGGCCCGTGGCGAGGTGCTCGTACGCGTCCACGCGGCGGGTCTCGGCGGCGGAGAGCTCCCGATCCGGGCGGGCAGGATGCGCGACCTGCTTCCCACCACCCTCCCGCAGGGCATCGGCGCGGAGTTCACCGGCCGGGTTTCCGCGGTAGGCCCCGGCGTGGTCACGACCCAGGTCGGCGAGGCGGTCTGGGGCCTGATGCCGCACTTCACGTTCGGCAGCGCCGCGGACTACGTGGCGGTCCCCGAGGACCAGCTCGCGCCGGCACCCGCCGGGATGAGCCTGATCGAGGCCGCCGCGCTCCCAGCGTCCGGCACCACCGTGGTCACCGCACTGGTCGAGAAGGCCAGGCTCCAGCCTGGTGAGCGGCTGCTCGTGCGCGGGGCGGGCGGCGGCGCGGGCAGCGCGGCGGTCCAGCTGGGCTCCGCCCTCGGTGCCCACGTCACCGCGCTCGCCGGTGCGCCCGGCCTCGCCTGGGTCACCGAGCTGGGCGCCGACGAGGCCCACGACTACCGGACCACGAGCCCGTCCGTCCTGGGGCAGTTCGACGTGGTGCTGGACCTGGTGGGGACGGACCTCGAGGCCTACGGTGCGCTGGTGGGGCCGGGTGGCCGGTTCCTGCCGCTCGCGCTCGGGCGCACCGACCCTGCGGGAACGGCCGCCACCGTGCTGGCGGCCCAGGAGAAGAACCCCGAGGGGGTCCTGGCGTTCAGCAACGACCCGACCCGCGCACAGATCGAGGAGCTGACCCGGTACGCCGAGTCGGGCGCCCTCCGGCCGTACATCGACGAGACCTTCCCGCTCGAACGCGCCGCCGCCGCGCAGGAGCGGCTGGAGCGTGGCGGCGTCAGGGGAAAGATCGTGCTGGTCACCGGGGCGGAGGCCGACCGATGACCGGCCGCGCGCCCAGCGGTGAACAGCCCGCGGTGACCAGCCCGCGGTGACCACCCTGCCGTGACATCCTCGGTCAGCCCTCGAGGTCCCAGCTCTCCAGGACCTCGTAGCGCGGGCCACCCTGGGCTCCTTCGCCGGGGTAGGACACGAGGAGCGCGAACGAGTCCGCCGTCCAGTCAGGTCCCGCATACACGGACAGCGCCTGGGCGGCGGGCTCCAGCGCCGACCTCGGTTCGCCCCCCGAGCGCTTGCCCCAGCGGTCCCGCCCGCGCGGCGGCCTGACCTGGCCGGCACGGGCGTGGGCGACGGTGACGTGCGCGCGGTGCGGCTTGACGTCCTCCGGCACCTCCCGCGGTGAGGCGGCCAGGCAGTCGGTCGCCAGGTCGTGCAGGGATCGCGTCTCCCCGTCGACGCCGATCCAGAGGACCCGCGCGCCGAACGACCCTGCCCCACGCAGCCGCAGGTCGACGGGCCCGTGCTTGCGGGCGACGTCGGTCAGCTCGTCGACCAGCTCGGGGACCGTGCCCTCAGGAAGGTCCGCGTAGAACGCGAGCGTGATGTGCAGGTTCTCCCGCGGAACCCAGCGCGGGGAGGCGGGTACGCCTTGCGTCGCCAGCCCGAGATGGTCCAGGACGCGCTGTGGCGGGATGACCGCTGTGAACAACCGCACGCCACGATCCTATGCTGACGTCCGGGCCGGACGTCACAGCCACCATCTGCGCGAGCACAGGGCCGCCAGCACGGCACCCAGGGTGTTGACCAGCACGTCGTCCACCGAGCTCACCCGGCCCAGGTCGAGCAGGTACTGCAGGATCTCGGCGGTCGTCGAGATCGCGGCCGCGGTCACGGCCACCCGGGCCAGGACCGCCACGGTGCGCCGCCCGTCGTCGGGCGCGAGGCGGAAGCGGAGCGGAAGGAAGAATCCGAGTGCGGCCAGCACGAGCAGGTTGCCACCCACCTGGACCACCACGCTCGCGACCGGCCCGTCGAGCTGGGCCGCGAGGTCGCGGAGCGGGATCAGCGAGAGCGCACGGCCGCCGGGCCGGGGCGTGAGGATCATCCAGAGCCAGGGCACGGTCCCTGCGACCATGCCGACCTCGGCCACGGAGAAGCGCCAGGCGCGCACGCGCGGAACGCCCCGCAGCCTGCGCACCCGAACGAGGAGGCGGATCGCCAGACCTGCCGCCAGGAGCCCGAACAGGGCGGGGCGCAGCACGTGCGCCCACTCGCCCCACACCCCGGCCGCCACCGACAACGACCTCAGCGCTGCGCCCGGCTGCTCGCGTAGAGGCACACGGTCGCTGCGGTCGCCAGGTTGAGCGACTCCGCCTTGCCACGGATCGGTACCCGTACGACGGCGTCCGCCAGCGCACGGTCCGCCTCGGGCAGCCCCCACGCCTCGTTGCCGAACACCCACGCGGTCGGCCCGGCGAGGTCCGGGGCGGCACCGTTCCCGGCGTCGTCCAGCAGATCGTCCAGGTCCAGCGGGCCGGTGCCGTCGGCCGCGAGCACGTGGCACCCGGCCGCGCGCAGCTCCGTCAGCGCGGCGTCCAGCGTGAGCCCGGTGACGACGGGAAGGTGGAACAGCGAGCCGGCGGTGGAACGCACGACCTTGGGGTTGTGCACCTCCACGCTCTCCCCCGCGAGGACCACCAGGTCGGCACCCGCCGCGTCGGCGGCCCGGATGACGGTGCCGGCGTTTCCGGGGTCGCGAACGGTGGCGAGCACGGCGGCCAGCAACGGGCGGCCCGCTCGCTCGGGATCCCTGGAGTCCAGCGCCTCGCGGAGCGTCGGCACGGCGGACCGTACGACGGCGAGCACGCCCTGCGCGTCGGCGCTCATCGCCTCGAGCACCTCGGGCGTACCGACGTGCAGGAACAGTCCGGAAGCACGAGCGTCGTCGACGATCTCGGCGTACCGAGTCGCGGAAGCGGGAGTCAGGTAGACGTCGCGGACCGCTGACGGCGCGTGCCGAACGGCCTCGCGCACCCCCTGAGGCCCCTCGACCAGGTAGAGCCCGTGCCTGGAGCGCGCCGAACGCCCGGCCAGTGCCCGTACGTGCTTGACGCGGTCGGCTCGCGGGTTCGCGAGCGTCACGTCAGGCGTCGACGGGTCCTCCGAGGAGGAAACTGTCCGGGCGTCCGGTGAGATGCTCAACCTCAGGCAGCGGCCGGGGCGTTGACATCCGCCGGCAGCGCGTCCTTGGCGACCTGGACGAGGGCGTTGAACGCCGCGACGTCGTTGACCGCGAGCTCGGCGAGCATGCGGCGGTCGACCTCGACACCAGCGGCCTTGAGGCCCTGGATGAGGCGGTTGTAGGTCAGACCCTGCGCGCGGGACGCAGCGTTGATGCGCTGGATCCACAGCTTGCGGAAGTCGCCCTTGCGCGCCTTGCGGTCACGGTATGCGTAGACGAGCGAGTGGGTGACCTGCTCCTTCGCCTTACGGTAAAGGCGCGAGCGCTGGCCGCGGTAACCGGCGGCGCGCTCGAGGGTTGTACGGCGCTTCTTCTGGGCATTTACTGCCCGCTTCACGCGTGCCACGTGAGACTCCTTGTACTTCGGGGCTGGAAGGGTTCTTGGCGACGCCCGTCAGGCACCGCCATAAAGGTCACTTACCGAGCAGCTTCTTGACCTTCTTGACGTCGGCCGGTGCGACGGCCTGGTCCATGGCCAGACGGCGCGTGCGACGGCTGGACTTGTGCTCGAGGTAGTGGCGCGCGTTGGTCTGCTCACGCATGATCTTGCCGCTACCCGTGACCCGGAACCGCTTCTTCGAGCCGGAGTGCGTCTTGTTCTTCGGCATGACTGCCGTCTCTCCTCATGTCGGTCGACCGCTGCAAGAGCGGCGACGTTGTACCTGGGCCGGTAGACCGGCCTGGTGTCGTGGTGGTCTTGGGGACCGTGGCCTCAGGCCTTGCGCGGTGCACGCGGCTTGGGGGCCACGGGCTTCGGCGTCGGCTTGGGGGCCGGTACGGGCTTGGGAACCGCCTTGGCCGCCGGCTTCGCTGCCGGCTTGGAGGCAGTCTTGGCCGCTGGCTTGGTGGCCGGCTTCGGCTCCGCGGGTGCAGGCGTCTCGACGACGGGCTCCGGCTCGGCCTCAGCGACCGGCTCCGGCTCGACGACGGGCTCCGGCTCGACGACCGGCTCGGGCTCGGCGACGGCCTCCTCGACGACGGCCTCGGGAGCCTGCGCTTCGGCGGGCTCCTCGACCGAGGTCTCGACGGTCTCGTCCACCTGGTCCTCGACCGGCTCGGAGGACTGGGGCTCGTCGGCCGCGCGGGCCTGGGCCTTGGCCTCGGACTTGGTCATCCGGCCTGCGTTGATCTCGGTGGCGCGCTTGCGCTGCTCGACCTTCGCGTCAGCCTTCTTCTTGACCGGCCCGAGGACCATGGTCATGTTGCGACCGTCCTGCTTCGGCATCGACTCGACGAAGCCGAGGTCGGCGACGTCCTCCGCCAGGCGCTCGAGCAGGCGACGGCCCATCTCCGGGCGCGACTGCTCACGGCCGCGGAACATGATCATGACCTTGACCTTGTCGCCCGCCGACAGGAAGCGAACGACGTGGCCCTTCTTGGTGCCGTAGTCGTGCGGGTCGATCTTCAGGCGGAAGCGGATCTCCTTGAGAACCGTGTTCGCCTGGTTGCGCCGTGCTTCTCGCGCCTTCATGTCCGACTCGTACTTGAACTTGCCGAAGTCCATGAGCTTGGCGACGGGCGGGCGGGCGTCCGGCGCAACCTCGACGAGGTCGAGGTCAGCGTCCTGGGCGAGCTTCAGGGCGACCGCCGTGGCAACCACGCCGACCTGTTCCCCGCCAGGACCGATGAGTCGGACCTCGGGGACACGGATCCGGTCGTTGATGCGAGGCTCGGTGATGGTGATGCTCCTTGGAAGTCGTTGATCGACCACCAGGAACGAGAAATGGCTCCCGCCCTGAACACAGGTGGAAGCCATCGCAAGGAAAGGGCACGGAGGGCTCGGCGACAACAGCACCAAACCTCTGCACCCGACCTAGAACCCGGACTCTGTCGGCACCTTGCAGGCGCTCGGTCGTGACTCGGGTGGGATGGTGATCCACTTTGTGCACCCGGCTCGCACCGGGTCGGTCGTGGGACAACGATAGCAGCACGACGACGGCCCTCGCCAGATCGGCCCGTGTGAGGTCCGCCGCCCTGTCCGGGGACACCCCGCCGGGCGGGTACGACCCGCCGCACAGCGCAACTGGAATCATTCCAGTTTAGGCCGTAGGCTCCAGGCATGACGTCGACCGCCCCTGCCGCTCCGACGCCCGAGGACCTCCTCCGTGGCGCCGGTCTGCGCGTGACCGCCGCCCGCATCGCGGCGCTGCGCGCGGTGGGCGACCAGCAGCACGCCACGGCGGACGACGTCCTGAGCTCGGTCCGCGACGAGCTGGGCACGGTGTCGGTGCAGGCGGTCTACGACGTCCTGCACGCGCTGACCGACGCGGCGCTCCTGCGCCGGATCGAGCCCGCGGGCCACCCGGCGCGCTACGAGCGCCGCACGGGCGACAACCACCACCACGTGGTCTGTCGTGTGTGCGGCACCATCGGCGACGTGGACTGCACGGTGGGTCACGCCCCGTGCCTGACCCCGAGCGACGACCACGGGTTCGTGATCGAGACCGCCGAGGTCACCTACTGGGGCCTGTGTCCCGGCTGCAGCGCCTGAGGCCGCCGTGGCGAGCCGAGCACCGAGACAGCCCATGACGACCCATGCCGAGTCCCCGCAAGAACCCCCGCAAGCAGCAGCAAAGGAAGGCACGTCTGAGATGACTACCCCTTACACCACCACGCAGACCGGCACACCGGTCGCCAGCGACGCGCGCTCGCTGAGCGTCGGTGCCGACGGCGCGACCGTCCTCCACGACCGCTACCTGGTCGAGAAGCTCGCCTCGTTCAACCGTGAGCGCGTGCCGGAGCGCAACCCGCACGCCAAGGGTGGCGGCGCGTTCGGCGAGTTCGTCGTGACCGAGGACGTCTCCCGGTACACGCGCGCCGCGGTGTTCCAGCAGGGTGCCAAGAGCGAGACGCTGCTGCGGTTCTCCTCCGTCGCGGGCGAGCAGGGCTCGCCCGACACCTGGCGCGACGTGCGCGGCTTCTCGCTGCGCTTCTACACGGAGGAGGGCAACCTCGACATCGTCGGCAACAACACGCCGGTCTTCTTCCTCCGCGACGCGATGAAGTTCCCGGACTTCATCCACTCGCAGAAGCGCCTCGGCGCCTCGGGCCTGCGCGACGCCGACATGCAGTGGGACTTCTGGACGCTGTCGCCCGAGACGGCGCACCAGGTCACCTACGTCATGGGCGACCGTGGCCTGTCCAAGTCGTGGCGCCACCTCAACGGCTACGGCTCGCACACGTACCAGTGGATCAACGCCGAGGGCGAGCGGTTCTGGGTGCAGTACCACTTCATCTCCCAGCAGGGCGTCGAGAACATGCCCGCCGCCGAGGCGGAGCGGATCGCCGGCGAGGACGCCGACTACTACCGCCGCGACCTGTACGAGGCGATCGACCGCGGCGAGTACCCCTCGTGGGACGTCAAGGTCCAGGTCATGCCGTACGACGACGCCAAGACCTACCGGTTCAACCCCTTCGACATGACGAAGGTGTGGCCGCACGCCGACTACCCGCTGATCAAGGTCGGCACGTTCACGCTGAACCGCAACCCGCGCAACTTCTTCGCCGAGATCGAGCAGGCCGCGTTCTCGCCGGGCAACCAGGTGCCGGGCACCGGCATCTCGCCCGACAAGATGCTCATGGCCCGCGTCTTCGCGTACAACGACGCGCAGCGGCACCGCATCGGCGCGAACTTCAACCAGCTGCCGGTCAACCAGCCGCATGCCGCCCCCGTCGCCAACTACATGCACGAGGGCCCCATGCAGTACCACTTCAACGGCCCCGAGCACCGCGTGTACACGCCGAACTCCTTCGGCCAGCAGGGTGGCCCGACCGCCGACCCGGCGCGCGGCGTCGAGTCCTCGTGGGAGACCGACGGTGAGCTGGTGCGCTCGGCGCAGACGCTTCACGCCGAGGACGACGACTTCGGCCAGGCGGGCACGCTCTACCGCGACGTCTTCGACGACGACGCGAAGGCTCGCTTCCTCGAGACCCTGACCGGTCAGGGCAAGTCGATCACGATCGACGAGATCCGGGAGCGGTTCTTCCAGTACTGGACCAACGTCGACGAGGAGCTGGGCGCCAAGCTGCGCGCGGCCGTCGCAGCCTGATCCAGCACAGCGACAGCTCAGCGGTAGTTCAGCGGTAGTTCAGCGGTAAGAAGGCCGGGTCCCGTCGGGGCCCGGCCTTCGTGCCACATCAGGGATGTCCGCAGGATCTGGTGGGATTCCTTGCCCGGCGGCGGTCCACCCCGCTACCGTCGCGACGCCTCGCCCACGGCACCGCACCGAGAACAAGGGAGTCAACGATGTCTCGCTCGCTCGTACGAATCGGCGCAGCACTCGCGGCCGGCCTGCTGGCACTGACGGCGACGGCCGGTCCCGCCGCCTCGGCGCCCGCGGCCACCAAGGAGCCGGAGCAGGCCGCTGCCTCCCACCGGGTCCTGGCGTTCTACCAGACGATCTACGAGACCGGCTCCGACGGCGTACGGCGGTACGTCGACCCCAAGCCGCTGCTCGGCTCGGTCACGGACGTCAACGTCGGCGCCATCCACCTGAACGCCGACGCCTCCCTGACGGTGAACGACATCCCCGCCGACCACGGCGAGCTCGGCGTCATGTGGGACGACCTGGCCACGATGCAGGCGCAGGGCGTGACGGTGAGCGCGTTCCTCGGTGGCGCGGCCCCTGGCACGTACCGGTACCTGCGCGAGGACTTCGACCGGTACTACCCGGTCCTGCGGGACTTCCTGCGCACCTACGGCCTCGACGGGGTGGACCTCGACATCGAGGAGACGTTCTCCCTGGCGGACACGATCCACCTGGTCGACACCCTGCGGGCCGACTTCGGGCAGGACTTCGTCATCACGCTCACACCTGTCGCGACCGACATGGCGGGGCGGACCAGCTTCTCCGGCGGCTTCAGCTACGCCGAGCTCGAACGGCGGGCCGGGTCGAGGATCGACTGGTACAACACCCAGTTCTACTGCGGCTGGGGCGACCTGTCGTCCACCAGGGTCTACGACCAGATCCTCGCCAACGGCTTCAGCCCCGACCGCGTCGTGGCCGGCACGGTCACCAACCCGGCGAACTGCGCCGGGTACGTGGACTGGCCCACCTTCGACGCCACGGTCGGCTCGCTGGTGGCACAGCACCCGAACTTCGGCGGCGTCTTCGGCTGGGAGTACTTCAACTCCGTCGGGTACGACGGCGGCGGGCGTGCGAGCTGGTTCGCGCACGCGTCCGACGTCGTCGGCTCCTGACGGGCCGGCCGTCACGGAAGCCGGATCTCCAGGGCCGCCGGGGCCGCCGCGAACGACTCCCGCAGCAGCGCGCACAGCTCGCCGCGGGTCGCGGTGGTCTCGGCGGCGGGCCCGGACCGCCAGGTGTCCATGGCCGCCCGGTGCCCCGCGACGGCGACGGCGCACACGACCCGCGCGGAGAGATCGGCCCCGGACGGTCCAGACAGCCTCGGCGAGATCGCACCGACCACCTGGTCCGTGAAGCGCTCGCACACGAGCAGCCCGGCGGCGTCGACGGCGGGCGTGGCGCCGCTGAGGCGGGCGCTCAGGACGGCGAGCCGCTCCCACCCGGCCGGCATCCGCTCGACGACGTCGACGAGCGCCTCGCCCAGCACTTCCAGCAGGGGACCGCTCCGGTCGAGCACCGTGTCGAGGTCCGCGATCAGGAGGCGCCAGACGTCGTTCAGCGGGGTGAGCGCGAGATCCTCCTTGCCGTCGAAGTAGCGGAAGAAGCTCCGCTTGGACACCTCGGCCTGATCACACAGCCAGTCGACGGTCACCGCGTCGTACCCGTGCTCGGCGAAGGCCGGCAGTGCCGTCTCCACCAGCCGCTGCCTGCTGCGCTCGATGCGCCTGCTGCGGAGCGTGCCGGGTCCGGGATGCGTCGTCATGCGACGAGCCTAGCAAACTGGCACTCAGTGGCACTTGGCATACAGTAGCGGCATGCTCGCATGGACCGTAGACCACTCGTCCCCCGGCCACCTCGCCCTGCGTGAGGTGGCAGATCCCGTGCCCGGACCGCACGACGCGGTCATCGAGGTGCGGGCCTTCGCCCCCAACCACGGCGACCTCGAGATGCTGGCCCAGCACACGGAGGGCACGATCCCCGGCTGGGACGCCGCGGGCGTCGTCGTGGCGGAGGCCGCCGACGGGACGGGCCCGCGGCTCGGGCAGGAGGTGGTCTCGCTCGGCACGCACGGCGCATGGGCCCGGCGCCGGCTCGTGACCGCGGAGTCCGTCGGACTCGCTCCCCGGGGCGCCGACCTCGGGTCGCTGAGCGTCGTACCGGTCGCCGCCACCAGTGCGCTGCGCGGGCTCCGCCGGCTCGGCCCGGTCCTGGGCCGCCGGGTGCTGGTCGTGGGCGGGACCAGCGCCGTCGGCCTGTTCGCCGTGCAGCTCGCCGCCCGCGGCGGGGCCGAGGTCGTCGCCACCACCCGGGACCCCGCCGCGCACGAGCGCCTGCGCACCCTCGGCGCGCACGAGGTCGTCGGCTCGCCGGACGAGCTGCGTGCGGACGTGGCCGGGGCGCTGGACCTGCTGGGCGGTCCCCACCTGGTCGGCGCGTTCGCACGGCTCGAGCCGGGCGGCACCCTCGTCGCCCTCGGTCACGCGGCCGGGGAGGAGGAACGCTTCGCCCTGGGCGACCTGTACGGCGACGGCGGTCGGCACGACCGTTCTCTCACCACCTTCTTCCTCGGGGCGGAGACGGACCTGGGCCCCGACATGACGTGGCTCGCGCAGGAGATCCACGCCGGGCGCCTCGACCCGGCGGTCGGCGCGGTCCGGCCGTGGCGGGAGCTCGCCGACGCCGTCGGGCCCGGCGCTCGGCGACCGGTCGGCAAGACCGTGCTCCGGGTGGACTGAGGCCCCGGCGGACGGCCCTCGGCCTGGAGCCGCCCGCCGGGGCGGCTCCAGGCATCAGTCCAGCAGCACCTCGATCTGCGCGAGGCTGCCCCCGCCGAGCAGCTCCAGCCGGAGACCCGTCAGCGGTACGGGCTCGTCGAGCACGAAGGGCCGTAGCTGGCTCGGCCAGGCCCACTCCTGCTCGCTCCGCTCGTCGAGCACCCGCCCGTCGGCCGCGACCAGGCGCCACGCCGACGGCGCCGCCGGTTCGCCCTGCGGCCCGGAGGTCAGCGTGTAGGCGCGCAGCGTCGCACCCGGCGGGACGTCGCCCGCGGGCCGCCACTCGATCGTGCCCTCGACAGCGGCCGACGTCGCGAGCTCACCGTCCGTCAGGTGCGGCAGCGCGCCCCCGGCACCGTGCCAGGTGCCCGTGGCGCGCCGCCACGGCCGCCCGTGCACCGGCCCGGCGGAGGCGCCCGCACCGCCCTCCGGCGCGGGGCCGTCCGTCGGGACGCCCCAGCCGGTCGCCGTACCGGACAGCGCGAACCGCAGCGTCGCCCCGCCGGTCAGGTCGCGCTGGTCCACCGACGGCGTGGTGACCGCCCGCGCCACGCCGTCGGCGTCCGACACGTCGAGGCCCGCCACGTACCAGTGGTCGGCGGCACCGGGCGCCTCGACCACCAGGTCGCCGTCGGGCCGGTGCACCACCGCCCGCTCGAACAGGGGCGAGGTGACCGCCCAGCGTGACGACCCGATCTCCAGCGGGTACAGGCCGAGGGCCGAGAGCACGTACCAGGCGGACATCTCACCGTTGTCCTCGTCGCCGTGGTACCCCTGCCCGATCTCGTTGCCGGTCCACAGCCGCGCGAGGATCTCGCGCACCGTCTCCTGCGTGCGGTCCGGCCGTCCGGCGAACAGCCACGTGTACGGGATGTGGTGCGACACCTGGTTGGACTGCCCCAGCTGGCCCATGCGCACGTCGCGCGCCTCGACCATCTCGTGGATCACGAACCCGTAGGTGCCCGGCTTGTCCGCGGGCTCCGGGGTGGCGAAGAACCGCTCCAGCAGCCGTTCCAGCCCGCCGGGCCCGCCGTGCAGGCCGGCCAGGCCCGCGCCGTCGTGCACCGGGTGGAACAGGAAGTTCCAGGCGTCGGACTCGGTGTAGTCCCCGCCCCACTCCCCCGGGTCGAACGGCTCCGTGCCGAACGAGCCGTCCCGGCCGCGGCCGCGGAAGAACGCCGTCTCCCGGTCGAACAGGTGCACGTACCCGAGCGAGCTCTGCCGCAGGTAGGCGGCCTCGTCACGCAGGGCGCGCCGGCGCCCCCGCGGTGTCTCCGGCGCCTCCGCGAGCGCCTCGGCCATGCTGGCGAGCCCCGCGTCGTTGATGTAGCCCTCGAGGCCCCAGGACACGGACTCGTCGATGTCGCGCGGTACCCAGCCGTGGGTCAGCGCGAAGCCCTGTCCCTTGCGCCCCACGCCCGGCCGGGTGGGCAGGGCGGTCGCGTTGCGCAGGCCGGCGTCGTAGGTGGCGAGCGGGTCGGGCAGGGTCACGCCGCGCAGGTAGAGGTCGGCGAAGGCGACGTCGGAGGACGTGCCGGTCATGAGGTCGGCGTAGCCCGGCGACGACCACCGGGCGATCCAGCCGCCCTCGCGGTACTGCTGCACGAACCCGTCGGCGAGGCGTGCCGCCATCTCGGGGTAGAGCAGCGCGTACGCCGGCCAGCAGGTGCGGTAGGTGTCCCAGAACCCGTGGTTGACGTACATCTCGCCGGGGACGACGGGCGCGCCGTCGAGCACGGGTGACGCGTGCACGGGGGTACCGTCGGGGCCCACCTCCGTGTACGACGACGGGTACAGGCCCAGCCGGTACAGGTTCGAGTAGAGGGTGACCTGCTGTTCCTCGGTGGCTCCCTCGACGTCGAGCACGCCGAGGCGTTCCTCCCACTGCGCCTGCGCGCGAGCGGCCACGTCCGAGAAGGACCCGCTCACCTCGCGCTCCAGGGCGCGCCAGGCGAGGTCCTCGCTGATGTAGGACGTCGCCACGCGCACCTCGACCGTGCGGCTCGCCTGGTCGTCGCCGCCGGCGGGGTCGAGCGCGACGGTCGCGTACGTGGCGTGGTCCCTGCCGCGGGCCCGCCCCGTGCGCAGGACCGGCCGGGAGACCTGGCCCACCACGTACATGCGGCTGCGGCCCACCGAGAGCACGCTGCCGTGGTCGCTCCAGCCGGTGAGGGTGCCGTCGTCGTGCACCGTCACGGCGACGGGCGGCCCGTCGGCGCCCACGTCGCTCACGGCGTCGATGACCAGGTGCCCGGTCGTGGCGCCCGGCGGGAAGGTGAAGCGGAGCACGCCGCCGTGGTCGGCCGCCGCGACCGATACGCGGGCGCCGTCGTCCAGGTCGACGTCGTACCGGTGCGGGCGGGCCGTCTCGTCGTCGTGCGAGAACCCGATGGCGCGGGACCTGAGGCCGGCGTCGGGCACTCCCTCGTCGCCGGGCCGCGCCGGGACCAGGTGGAACGCGAGCTGGTCACGGTCGCCCATCCACGGGCTGGGCTCGTGCGAGATGCCGACGCCCTGCAGGTGCGGCCGGTTGCCCGGCCCGTTGTGCGCGGCCCAGGAGTACATCCAGCTCGCCGACGACGCGTCGGTCAGCGGGACCCACATCGTGAAGCCGTTGGGCACCGCCGCCGCCGGCACGGTGTTCCCGCGCGAGTACGCGCCCGAGGAGTGGGTGCCGCGCCGCGTGTCGACGAGGTCGGCGCGGCCGGTCACCGTGCCCACGGAGCGCGGGGCCACGGTCACGGAGTCGAGCCAGACCTCCGTGTCACCACCGTCCGGTGGGGCGGTGACGACGGCGGCCGCGCGCACGCGCCGTCCGGGTGCCCGCTCGGCCACGCGGTCCAGGTCGACCCGGACCAGGTTCCAGTGGTCGGGCACCAGGATCCGCGCGTCTCCCTGCCCGACGGCGGTCGCCGGCATGCCGTGCTGGTCGGTGAGCGCGGGCTCCGGCCCGGCGGGCGAGGGCCGGGTGCCGTCCGAGAGCAGGGTGCCCTCCGAGAGCCAGGTGCCGTCGTCGAGCAGCAGGTCGACGGCCACGTAGGTGGAGCGGTAGGTCAGCTCGGTGTCGAGCACCGGCAGCAGCGTGTAGCGCAGGGTGATGCCGGCCTCGAGCGGTACGTCGAGACCGTCGAGCACGACCGTGCGGCCGCCGCCGCTGTGGCCGATGAGCTGTGCGTGCTCGCCGGTCAGGCCGACCCCCGGCCTGCCGGCGGGGACGTGTGCGGGCCCGGTCATGCCACCACCTCACGGACGTGTTCCGGCACGCCGGGTGCGGCTTGGGTCGAAGCGGTGCCGTCCGCGAGCGCGGCGGCGTCGGAGTCGTAGGCGATCGCGGTGGGCCTTTCGTCGCGGGCGAGGTGCGCCCGGGTGGTTGCTGTCACTGGTCGGCGAGGAGCTTGTTGCACTCGTCGACCGCTGCGTCGAGGGCTTCCCGCGAGGTCTTGTCCCCTGCGATCGCCGCGACGAACTGCTGGTTGACGGCGGTGGTCATCGCCTTGTCGACCTCGACCGGCTGGAGCACCTCGGCGGTGGTCAGGCTGCTGAACGCGATCTCCTTGGCCGCGCCCTGCGGTGTGCCGTCGTTCTGGGCGAGCTCGGGGTTCTCCTGCGAGGCGGTGGTCGACGGGAAGACGCCGGGCGCCGCGGCGGCGAACGCCTCCTGGTTGGCGGCGTTCGTCAGGAACCGTGCCAGCGCGACGGCGGCCTCCTGGTTCGCCGACTCCTTCGAGACCGCCAGGCCCTGCACGTACAGCGGCGTGGCGCCCAGGTACGGCGACGAGGCGATCTTGCCCTCCAGCGACGGGTTGGCCTCGAGCACCCGGTCGATGAAGTTGCCGCCGCCCGTCGACCATGCCACGCGGCCCTCGATGAACAGGCTGCTGTTGCCGAGGTACGCGTCGGTGAGCACTTCGTCGGGCAGCAGGCCTTCGGCGTACGCGCCGCGGTAGACGTCGAGCAGCTCGGCCGCCTCGGGCGTGTTGAACGTGAACTCGCTGCCGTCCTCGGACAGGACCGGGAGGCCGGCGGCCGCGAGGTCGCCGAGGCCCGGTGTGCGGCTCATGAGGTAGTCGCCGGTGGTGCTCATCATGGTGCGTGCCTGCTCGACGAGCTCGTCGAGGGTGGTGGGCGGCGCCGCCGGGTCGAGGCCCGCGTTCGCGAACATCTCGGTGTTCCAGTAGTTCAGGTCCGCGGTCAGGTACCACGGGTAGGCGAAGGTGCCCTCGACACCCGCGTACCGGTACGCGTCGAGGGCGCCGGGAACGAAGGTCTCCGCGAGGCTCTCGTCGGCACGCGCCACGTCCGTGAGAAGCCCTTCCCGCGCCAGCAGGAGCGCGAAGTCGGGCGGGAGGTTGGTGACGTCGGGCAGCTCGCCCGCGGCGGCCTGCGCGACCACCTTCTCCCCGTAGCCGTCACCCGGCTGGTCGAGCCACGTCACCGTCGTACCGGGGTACTCCCGCTCGAAGTCGCCGATGACGCCCTCGACGTACTGGGTGAAGCGGGGTGCGAGCGCCCACGTCTGCAGCGTGACCTCACCGGTCACCCCGCTCACGGGCCGCACACCGGACGCCGCCTCGGCGCCGCCCGTGCCGGTGAAGGAACAGCCGCCGAGGATGGCCAGCACGGTCAGGACGGCTCCAGCGGTCCCGATCCTCCTGCTCTTCATGACAGCTCCTTCCAGCAGATGCTTCGTCGCGTCCTGGGGTACCGGCCGGTGCTGCCTCGCGCGGCGCCGCTCGAGCGCTCGGGCCCCAGCAGAGTGGCGCGTGCCCCCGATGGTGTCAAGACGAGCCCGGCCTGGCGTGCCGGGCCGACGGATCACGCGGGTGAACTGTCGGCACGGCACGCCAGGGCAGGTCTCAGGCCCGCGTGAAGCGCAGGGTCCGGACCTCGAACGGGCTCAGGTCGACCACGACACCGGCGGGCGTCACCTCGACGCCGCCGCCCGCGAGATCGTCCTCGATCAGGCTCACGGTGCGCGCGCCGGCCACGTCCGCAGCCACCGTGACGGTGCCCGTCGCGCGGCGCCCCAGTGCCTCGTAGACCCGCACCACGAGGTCGCCCGACCGGTCGTCGGCGAGCTTGACGGCCGACAGGGTCACCCCGCCCGAGACGCTGACCAGCGGCTCGACCCCGGAAGCGCCGCGCAGCTCGCGCGGCCGCGCACCGAACGTCGCTCCCGCCTCGGTCGCCGCGGCGGTGTCGACGCCCACGACCAGGCCGTAACGGTGGGTCTGGATGCCCTGGTCCGTCTCCGGGTCGGGGAAGCGTGGCGCGCGCAGGAGCGACAGGCGCACGGTGGTCGTCACCTCGGGCGCGCCCGGCGCCGGCGCCACACCGTCGTCGGACACCTCACGGGTCACGTCGTACCCGTAGACCGAGTCGTTGACGAGCCCCACCCCGAAGCCGGGCTCCTCGGCGAGCACCCACTTGTGCATGGAGGTCTCGAACTTGGCCGACTCCCAGCTCGTGTTGGTGTGCGTGACCCGCCTGGTGAAGCCGAACTGGGTCTCCGCAGCCATGTGCTCGGCACGCACGTCGAGGGGGAACGCGACCTTGAGGAACTTCTCCGCCTCGTGCCAGTCGGTCCGCAGGGCGACCTCGAGCGTCCGGCTGCCGGGTGCGAGCGTGATCACCTGCTCCAGGCTGGAGTCGGAGAAGGTGCGGTGCACCGTCACCACGGCCACGCCGTCCTCCACGGCTGCGGTGACCTTGTCGGCGTCGCGCAGGTCCGTCACCGAGTTGCGGTAGAACCGGTCCACGTCCCAGGCGTCCCACTTGTTCGGGAAGTCCTGGTGCAGCTGCAGCACGTTCGCCTGCCGCCCGGGCGCCACCGCGTCCCGGCCCGTGGCCAGGTCGACCGCCGACGTGACGTGGCCCGCCGCGTCCAGCGTGACCCGCACGAGGTCGTTCGCCAGCACGTAGCCGCCGCCGGACGGCTCGGCGTCGGACAGCTCGGTCAGTGTGCTCGGTGCCGCCGTCGGCTCCGTCGCGGGGCGCACACCGAGGGCAGGGACGCCCGCCTGGGCGAACACCGCGGGGTTGGCCCGCAGCACGGTGTCGCCGTCGCCCACCAGGGCGCGCAGCGCACGCTCGATGATCTGCTGCGCACCGGCGGTGATCGCGGCGTGCTGCGCGACGGTCTCGCGGTGGACCCACGCGATCGACGTACCGGGAAGGATGTCGTGGAACTGGAGCAGCAGGACCTGCTGCCACAGGGCGTCCAGCTCGTCGTACGGGTAGTCGGCCCCCGTACGGGCCGACGCCGTCGCCGCCCACGCCTCGGCCTCGACCAGGAGCTGCTCGTTGCGCCGGTTGCCCTGCTTGGTCCTGTGCTGCGACGTCAGCGTTGCCCGGTGCAGCTCGAGGTAGAGCTCTCCCACCCAGACAGCGCTGTCACCATGCCCGGACGCGACCAGCTCCGTGCGCGCGCGCTCGAAGAACGCGTCCGGGTGCTCCCAGCGCACCTTCGCGCTGCCCTCGAGGTCGGCCAGGCGGTGGGCCTTGCCGGTCATCTCGCGCGTGGTACCGCCGCCGCCGTCGCCGAACCCCACGGGGGCTATCGAACCCGTGGCGTACCGCGACTCGCGGAACTGGTGGGCCGCCTTGGCGAGCTCCTCGCCCGAGAGCTGCGAGTTGTAGGTGTCCATCGGCGGGAAGTGCGTCAGGACCCGTGAGCCGTCGATGCCCTCCCACCAGAACGTGTGGTGCGGGAACCTGTTGACCTGGTTCCAGGAGATCTTCTGCGTGAAGAACCAGTCGAACCCCGCGCGCCGGACGAGCTGCGGCAGGGCGGGCGAGTAGCCGAACGAGTCAGGCAGCCACACCCCCTTGCTCCGGATGCCGAACTCACGCTCGAAGAACCGCTGCCCCTGCGAGAACTGGCGCACGAGCGCCTCTCCGGAAGGCATCACGGTGTCGGACTCGACCCACATGCCGCCCAGCGGCAGGAACCGGCCCTCGGCGACCGCCTCCTTGATCCGTGCCCACACCTCGGGGCGGTGCTCCTTGACCCACGCGTACTGCTGCGCGGACGACATGCCGTACACGAAGTCGTCGGTGCGGTCGATGAGGTCCGCCATGGACGACGTCGTGCGTGCGACCTTGCGGATCGTCTCGCGCACGGGCCACAGCCACGCCGAGTCGATGTGCGCGTGCCCAACGGCCGATATCTCGTGGGCGCTCGGCTCCGCCGGGCTGGCGAGCACGTCGGCGAGCGCCGCTCGGGCGGCGGCGGCCGTCTCCGGGATGCGCTGCAGGTCCAGCGCGTCGAGGGCGTCGTCGAGCGCCTGCAGGATCCGCATCCGACGCGGTCCCGTCGGCAGCTCCGCCTGGAGCTCGAGCAGCACCTCGACGTCGAGCGCGAGGTCGTGCACCTCCGCCTCGAAGATCGCCAGGTCCATGCGCCGTGTCGTGTACAGAGGGCGCGGCGACGACGTCCGGGTGTCGCCCTCCTGGGTCTGCTGGAACAGGTCGTGGCCGAGCAGCACCGGGTTGGACGCGCCCTCCAGGAACAGCTCGACCCGCTCGCCGCCGGTGGCGGCACCGGACACGGGAACGTACTGGTTGCGGGGGTTGATCGACTTCACCGGGGTGCCGTCAGGGCGGTAGACCAGCGCCTCCGACTGGAACCCCGGCATGCTCGCGTCGAAGCCCAGGTCGATGACCACCTCGACGGCCCGCCCTGCCCAGCCGGCGGGCACCGTGCCCGTCAGCCGGAACCAGGTGGTGCCCCACGCGCGGCCCCACGGCGTGCCGACCTCGTAGGGCTCCATGGCCAGGGCCAGGCCCTCCTGCGGGGAGACCGGCTCCCCCGGTAGCACGTGCCACTCGACGTCGAGCGGCTCGGACGTCCCGTGCACCGCCGGCCAGATGCGTTCCGTCAGCACGCGGCGCGCGCGTCCGGTGGTCAGTGTGATGTCGTCATGCATCGAAAGGGCCTCCCCTGTGTCACCGTTGAACGCACGCAGGCTACCTGCCCGGCGGGATGTTCACCCGCACCCTGCCGGGGATGGAAAGATGGTCTCCATGAGCTCCACCGATGAGACCCCTGCCGGCTTCGACGCTCCGGTAGGCACTGATCAGGCCACACGTGACATCGCCGAGGTCGCGGCCGTCGAGGTCATCACGACCGCCGCCGTGCACCTCATGAGCGCCGCCGCCGTGAAGTGCGGGCTGGCGGAGGGGGACGACGCCGAGGAGCTCAAGGACCTCGACGAGGCACGCAAGCTGATCACCGCGCTGGCCGCGCTGGTGGTCGCGAGCGCGCCGGACATCGGTAACCAGCACGCCCGTTCGCTGCGCGACGGCCTGCGCAGCCTCCAGCTCGCGTTCCGGGAGGCGTCGGTGATCCCCGACGCTCCGGGCGAGGGGCCGGGCGAGAAGTACACGGGTTCCGTCGTCTGATGACCGAGGCACCCGCCGTAGCGGCGCCCGGTCCCGCCCCGGCACCGGGTCGGCGCCGTGGCCGTGGCTCTCGTGTGCTCGCCGTCCTGCTCGTCGCGACGATCGCCGTCGGTGCCTACCTGTGGGTGACCACGGTGCGCTGGCAGCGCAGCTCTGCCGAGTGGGAGGAGAAGGCGCACGAGCACGCCGAGGAGGTGGCCTCGCTGCGGATGCAGCTCGACGGCGCCAACAACGAGCTGCAGGCCGCCCGCGACCAGCTGTCCACCGCGACGGCGCGCATCACGGACCTGGCGAACGAGAAGGCCCAGCTCGGCGACGAGAACGTGGCGTCGCAGCAGTACCTCGACTACCAGACGCAGGTCAGCGGGGCAGCGGCCACGGTGGCATCGGCGCTCGGGCAGTGCGTGTCGGGCCAGGAGCAGCTGGTCGGCTACCTGAAGGACGCCGACCAGTACGAGGCGGCGGACCTGCGCCGCTACGAACGGCAGGTCAACGCGCTGTGCGAGGACGCGGAACGCGCCAACGAGTCGCTGCAGCAGGAGCTGCGCCAGTGACGTCGCGAGCCCGCACGCGCGCGGGCCGCGCTCTCGTCGTGGTCCTGCTGGCCGGGTCGCTGGGCGGTTGCGGTGTGCTGCCGCCCCTGCCCGAGCCGGTACCGAGCGACATCGTGCCGTCCACGCCGGTGGACCTCTCCCCCGCGGCCGGCGGCGACGCCCTGAGCCCCGACGGGTTCGACGCCGTGGAGCGGATGGCGGTCCGCATCCGCAACGTGGGCTGCGAGAAGCTGTCGACGGGCTCGGGCTTCGCGGTCGACGACCACACGCTGATCACCAACAAGCATGTCGTCGCGGACTCGAAGGAGCTCGAGGTCAGCACCTATGACGGGCACGACATCACGGTGGGCGCCACCGCGACGGCGGGCCTCGCGGACCTGGCCGTCGTCCGGACGACGGACCCGCTGCCGTCGTTCCCCGAGCTGGCAAAGTCGGACCCGAGGCCGGGCGACCCCGTCACCGTGGTGGGCTACCCGGCGGGTGGTGAGCTCACCGTGACGGAGGGCGAGGTCATGGGCACCACACGGGACCCGCTGAACGCGAACCTCGGCGAGGTGCTGCTCACGGACGCCCCGGTCGAGCCCGGCTCGTCCGGGTCGGCGGCGCTGGACGACAAGGGGCGGGTGATCGGCGTGGTCTACGCGAAGACCGCCGACGACAACAGCCTGCTCGTGCCGCTGTCGACGCTGCAGGACATGCTCGCCGACGACACGGCGTTCACGCCGGCCAAGGGGTGTTGAGGGCGCCCGAGCAGGGACTGCTCAGCGCGCCGCGCCGATGCGCAGCTCCAGCGAGTCCACCCGTGCCGAGATCACCTGTGACGTCGCGAGCCGTGCGTTGACCTGGCCCAGCACGGCGTCGAGCCCTGCCCGGTCCAGCCCTGGGTCCAGGGCGAGCACCACCGCGACCTCCGCCGTGCGGCCGGGTTCGGCGTGCGCCCGCACCACGTGCTGCACGGGCGCCGCGGCGACCGCGACCTCTGCCGCGATCTCCGGGTCCACGACGAGCCCGTCCTCGTGCGGCACGAGCGCCGGGCGCCACTCCTCGCCCTGCGCGAGCGCCCAGACCGCGGGCCGCGGGACGAGGGCCGTCGCCGGTCCGGCGGGGTCCACGACGATGAGCGCCCAGTTCTCGTTGACCGCCGAGAGGGCTGCCCGCGTCGCCTCGACCGGTACGGGTCGCGCGTCGGACCGCCAGGTCTGCATGGCCGCCACCGACGTGAAGACCGGTAGCGCGCGGCGGCCGTCCGGTGCCTCCAGCGCCACGACGCCGGACGACGCCTCCTTGTCGACGGTCAGCCCGTCCGGGTTCTGCTCCGCGACACCGAGCTCGGCAAGGACCGGCACGAGCACCCTGGTCTCGGCCAGGCGCGCCACGACGTCGCGCAGCGGGACGGCGCCGGTCGTGTGACCCGCCAGCAGCCGGGTCAGCTCGGGGTCGGCTGAGCCGTCGTCGTCGGCGAACTGGCTGGACGGCTGGATGGACTTCACTTGGCGGCCTCGTCGCCCGCGCGGCCCGCGACGTCGAGCGCCTCGGGCAGCGTGAACGCGCCCGCGTAGAGCGCCTTGCCCACCACGGCGCCCTCGATGGTCCCGAGCGCGCGCAGCGCGGCCAGGTCGTCGAGCGAGGAGATGCCGCCCGAGGCGACGACGTGCGCGGAGGTGCGCGCGGCGACGTCGGACAGCAGGTCGACGTTGGGGCCGCGCAGCGTGCCGTCCTTGGTCACGTCGGTGACCACGTAGCGGGCGCAGCCCGCCTCGTCGAGGCGTCCGAGGACCTCCCAGAGGTCGCCGCCCTCCTTGGTCCAGCCGCGGGCGGCGAGCGTGGTGCCGCGCACGTCGAGACCGACGGCGACCCGGTCGCCGTGCTCGGCGATGACCTTGGCCGTCCAGGCCGGGTCCTCGAGCGCGGCGGTGCCCAGGTTCACGCGGCGCGCGCCGGTCGCGAGGGCACGCGCCAGGGACTCGTCGTCGCGGATGCCCCCCGAGAGCTCGACCTGCACGTCCAGCTCACCGACGACGCGCGCCAGCAGCTCGGCGTTGGAGCCGCGCCCGAAGGCGGCGTCCAGGTCGACGAGGTGGACCCACTCGGCTCCGCCGGACTGCCAGTCGAGGGCTGCCGTGAGCGGGTCGCCGTACGAGGTCTCGGAGCCGGCCTCCCCCTGGACGAGGCGGACGGCCTGGCCGTCGGCGACGTCGACGGCGGGCAGCAGCACAAGTCGCTCGGTCATGTCTCTCCAAGTTTCATCAGTTGAGTGCGGGATATTCGCCCTGTTCACGCCGCGAGAAGGGCGAATATCCCGCACTCAACGGGCGGGCAGGGCGGGTGGGGTCAGGCGAGGGAGCGGAGCCAGTTCTCCAGGAGGTGGGACCCCGCGTCGCCCGACTTCTCCGGGTGGAACTGCGTGGCGGTCAGCGGGCCGTCCTCGACGGCCGCGACGAAACGGCCACCGTGGTCGGCCCAGGTGACCCTCGGCGGCGAGAAGACCGGCACGGCGTTCTCGTCGTACCCCTTGGTGAACGTCTGGGCGGCGTACGAGTGCACGAAGTAGAACCGCTCGTCGGCGATCCCCTCGAAGAGGGTCGACCCGTCGGGCGCCTCGACCGGGGACCAGCCCATGTGCGGCACGACGGGAGCCTGCAGGCGCTCGACGACACCGGGCCACTCGCCGATGCCCTCGGCGCGCTCGCCGTGCTCCACCCCGGCGTCGAACATGACCTGCATGCCCACACAGATGCCGAGGACCGGACGGTTGCCGGCGAGCCTCCGGCCCACGACCTCGTGCCCACGGACAGCCTTGAGGCCCGCCATGCACGCGGCGAACGCGCCGACGCCGGGCACCACGAGGCCGTCGGCCTCCTGCGCGGTGGTTCGGTCGGCGGTCAGCGTCACGGAGGCGCCCACCCGCTCGAGCGACCGGACGGCCGACCGGACGTTGCCGAAGCCGTAGTCGAGGACGACGACGCTCGCGCCCACGCTCACGCCCCGTCCGTGCTGTCCGGGCCCGGCTCGCCCTTGCTCATGCCCTTGCGTGCCTTGCGCGCTGCGGACGTCAGCATCCGCACCGCCTTGAACTTGCTGATCGACGTCGAGCGCACGACGCCGTCGAGGTCGGCCACGCCGGTGGCCCCCGTCAGCAGGTCGACGACGTCCTCGGGGGCGCCGCCCAGCACGAGGCCGGGGGCGAGCTCGTCGCCCCGGACGCCGTCGGCGAACCGCACCGCCGTCAGCTGCTCGCCCGTGCGCGTCACCAGGACGAGCGGGACACCCCGTACCAGCTGCGAGACGGCCGCGGCGGCCTGCTCGGGCGCGTCGCCCGAGAGGTCCCTGAGCACGCCGACGGCGCCGACGGGGGTGGGCACCGCGTCGAGGTCGAGCTGCGCGAGCGAGCTGGCCGCCGCGAGCGGCTCGGCGCCGGCGATCTGGGTGATGAGCGCGGCGAACTCCGGCTCGCCGCTGCCGGTCAGGGACGACAGGTCGTCCGGGATCTCGAGGTCGCCGAGATCGAGGTCGGGCAGGTCGTCGCCGGTCGGCGTGTTGCTGGACCCGTCGTTGTCGGGCTTGGGGCTTTCGGACATGGCGGCTAGAGCGCACCCTTCGTGGACGGGATGCCGTCGACCCGGGGGTCGATGGCGACGGCGGCGCGCAGCGCACGCGCCAGCGCCTTGAACTGAGCTTCGACGATGTGGTGCGGGTCCCTGCCCGCGAGCACCCGGACGTGCAGGCAGATGCCCGCGTGGTGGGCGATCGACTCCAGGACGTGCCGCGTCAGCGACCCCGTGAAGTGCCCGCCGATGAGGTGGTACTCCTGCCCGGCGGGCTCGCCGTCGTGCACGAGGTACGGCCTGCCCGACACATCGACGACCGCCTGGGCGAGCGCCTCGTCGAGCGGCACGAGCGCGTCGCCGAACCGGGAGATGCCCGCCTTGTCGCCGAGCGCCTGGCGCAGGGCCTCTCCGATGCTGATGGCCACGTCCTCGACGGTGTGGTGGGCGTCGATGTGCGTGTCGCCGGACGCCCGCACGGTGAGGTCGATCAGCGAGTGCTTGCCGAGCGCGGTGAGCATGTGGTCGTAGAACGGCACCCCCGTGCCGATCTCGGTCCGACCCGTGCCGTCGAGATCGAGCTCGACCAGCACCTTCGACTCGGACGTGGCGCGCTCGACGCGTCCTGTCCTGCTCATGGCTGTTCCTCTCCCTGCGTCTGCAGGACCTCGGTGAGCGCCGCGCGGAACGCGGCCATCTCTGCGGGGGTGCCGATCGACACCCGCAGCCAGCCCTCGGGGCCGGTCTCGCGGATCAGGACTCCGCGGTCCAGGAGACCCTGCCACACCGCGTGCCGATCGTTGAACCTGCCGAACAGCACGAAGTTGGCGTCCGTGTCGGCCACCTCGAACCGGCGACCGTCCGGGAGCCGCTGCTCGCGCAGCCAGGCGACGCAGTCGTCGCGCTCGGCGCGCAGCGTGGCGACCTGGGCCATGAGGGAGTCCCGGTGCCGCAGCGCGGCGCCCGCCGCGGCCTGCGTGATGGCGCTCAGGTGGTACGGCAGCCGCACGATCCGCAGCGCGTCGACGAAGTCGGTCGACGCCACCAGGTAGCCCACCCGGGCTCCGGCCGCGGCGAACGCCTTGGACATCGTGCGGGAGACCGCGAGGTGGGGGTACCGCTCCAGGAGGGCCACCGCGGACGGCGTGCCCGGACGACGGAACTCCGCGTACGCCTCGTCGATCACGACGACGGGGTGCGCCCCGTCGATGTCCACGCCGAGCGCCGCCTCGCAGACCGCCTCGACCGTGGCCGCCGGCAGGGCGGTACCCGTCGGGTTGTTGGGGCTGGCCAGCAGGATCACCGACGGCTGCACCCGGCGGATCGTCTCGGCGGCGTGGCCGGGGTCGAGCGTGAAGTCGTCCTCGCGGCGGCCGACCACCCAGCTCGTGTGCGTGTCGCGCGCGTACTCCGGGTACATCGAGTACGTCGGCGCGAACGACAGGGCCGTGCGACCAGGACCGCCGAAGGCCTGCAGCACGTGCAGCATCACCTCGTTGGACCCGTTCGCCGCCCAGACGTCGAACCGCTCCGACTCCGCGAGCCGGGAGACGCCGGTCTCCACCGCGAGGTAGTCCGCCAGGTCCCGCCGCAGGTCGGTCGCGTCACGGTCCGGGTAGCGGTTCATCCCGCGGGCGGCACGCGCCACCTCCTGCGCGATGGTCGCCACCACCTCCTCCGCGGGCGGGTACGGGTTCTCGTTCACGTTCAGCAGCACCGGGACGTCGAGCTGGGGCGCGCCATAGGGCTTCTCGTCCGCCAGCTCGGGGCGCAACGGCAGCCGCACCGAGGGCGCGGGGGCGCTGTCCTCCGCGCTGTGCTGGTCGACGGCGTGGGTCATCACCGGACCAGTCTACGAACCGTGCGGCACCGACCCGGTGTGAGTCCGCCCACCGGGCGGGTGGTGCCGGTCACCGGACAGGTGGGACCGGTCACCGGACACCCAGCACGAACGGGTACACGGCACCGGCGCCGGCCTGGCGCAGCAGCCGAGCGGCGACCGTGAGCGTCCAGCCGGAGTCGGTGTAGTCGTCCACCAGCAGGACGGCGCGGCCCGGCAGGCCCCGGAGCGCCGGCTCGCCGAGCTGCAGCTGCAACCGGCGCGTCACCCCGGCGAGCCGCATGGCCGAGTTCACGTCGTGCCTGCCCGGCTCCACCGCGACCGGACCGATCGCGCCGATCATCGGCACACCGAGGTACTTCGCCAGGCCGGTGGCCAGGTGGTACGACAGCTGCGGCCGCTTGATCGACCGGACCGCCACGACGGCCTCGACCACGAGCGGGCCCGGCTCCGCAGCGCCGACGCCCGGCTCGCCCTCGTCGGTCTCGACCTCTGCGGGCGCGACGGGCGGGCGGAGCGCGCTCCACTCGTCCAGCACCCGCGCGGCGGCCCGGCGCAGCGGCACCGGGAGCTCACCGTCGCTCGCCGTCGGGGCGAGCAGGTCACGCAGGGGCCCGGACCAGCCGAGACCGTCGAGCCGGGCGACGGCCCGTCCCGGTTCGGCCAGCTCGGCGGGCGGGATCTTGCCCTTCAGGTCCAGGCCGATGGATGCCAGACCGGTCGGCCACATCTTGCGGGTCTCGACCTCGACGCCTGGGCGGTCCATCTCGGCGCGGGCCGCGGCCACCGCCTCGGCGTCGGGCGCCTCGGGCAGATCCATCGCACCGCACCGGTCACAGCGCCCGCACTGCCAGCCGGGCGTCAGCTCCGGGTCGTCGAGCTGGGCACGCAGATACGCCATGCGGCAGCCCTGGGTGCCCACGTAGTCCACCATCGCCTGCTGCTCCGCCGCACGGTTGGCGGCGACCCTGGCATACCGTTCCGCGTCGTACGACCACGCCTGGCCCGTGGACTCCCACCCGCCGCGCACCCGGCGGACGGCCCCGTCGACATCGAGCACCTTGAGCATGGTCTCCAGGCGCGACCTGCGCAGGTCCACCTGTGTCTCGAGCACCGCCGTGGACATGGTGCCACCGCTGCCCAGGGCGTCGAGCGTGGCCCGGACCTGACCCTCCGCGGGGAACGCCTGCTCGCCGAACCAGTCCCAGATCGCCTTGTCCTCGACGCCCGGGAGCAGCACCACCAGCGCCTGGTCGACGCCACGGCCGGCACGGCCCACCTGCTGGTAGTACGCGATCGGGGACGAGGGAGCGCCCAGGTGCACGACGAACGCCAGGTCGGGCTTGTCGAAGCCCATGCCCAGCGCCGATGTCGCGACCAGCGCCTTGACCTCGTTGTTCTTGAGGTCGGCCTCCAGCTGCTCGCGCTGCGCGGGCTCCGTGCGGCCGGTGTACGCGGCGACCCCGAGACCGTAGCCGCGCAGCTGCTCGGCGACCTGCTCCGCCGCCGACACCGTGAGGCAGTAGACGATGCCGGAGCCCTCGATGTCCTGCAGGGCCTCGGCCAGCCACGCCACGCGCGTGGGCTGGTCGCCGAGCTCCAGCACGGCCAGGTGCAGCGACTCGCGGTCGAGCCCGCCGCGCAGCACCAGCACATCCTCCTCGCTCGCGCCGTCCGCGTGCACGGCGAGCTGCTCCGCCACGTCCTGCGTGACGCGCTCGTTCGCGGTCGCCGTCGTGGCGAGCACGGGGATCCCCGTGGGCAGGTCGGCCAGGAGCGTGCGGATCCGACGGTAGTCGGGGCGGAAGTCGTGGCCCCAGTCGGAGATGCAGTGCGCCTCGTCGATGACCACGAGCCCGGCGTCGGCGGCCAGGCGCGGGAGCACCTCGTCCCGGAACCCGGGGTTGTTCAGGCGCTCCGGCGAGCACAGCAGCACGTCGACCTCGCCGCGCGCGATCGACGCGTGCACCTCGTCCCACTCGGTCATGTTGGCCGAGTTGATGGTCACCGCGCGGATGCCCGCACGCGCGGCCGCCGCGATCTGGTCGCGCATGAGCGCCAGCAGCGGCGACACGATGACCGTGGGGCCGGCACCGCGAGCGCGCAGGAGCCTGGTCGCGACGAAGTACACGGCCGACTTGCCCCACCCCGTGCGCTGCACCACCAGTGCCCGCCGGTGGAACGCGGCCAGCGCCTCGATAGCCGTCCACTGGTCGTCGCGCAGCCGCGCGTCGTCGCGGCCCACGAGCTCACGGAGCGCGGACTCCGCCTCCTCGCGCAGGGACGTCCCGGGTGCGGCCGCGACCGGGACGGGCGCCGGCCCGGGCTCCAGGTACTCCTCGTCCGCGGGTTCGTCCGCGGGTTCGTCCGCGGGTTCGTGCACGGATTCGGACGCGGGTTCCGCCGGGGAGGGTGCCGGGCGCCGAGGGGCCGCTGCGGCCTCAGCCGCGGCGGCCTCCGCACGATCGCCCATCAGGCCGCGCAGCATCTCCAGCTTGGCCGCCTGCGCCTCCGGCGAGTTCCGTGCGGACGGCGGGAGCGCCGGATCGCCGACCTCGATCAGGAACGCGGCGTCATCGGGTGGCTCCTCCACGTTGAAGGGCAGATCTGCGAAGGGGTCCTTGGTCACGTGTCGATCCTAGGAGGAGCCACCCACACCGCCAGCGCGTTATCCACAGATCACGCCGCGAGGTCTCTACGATCCTGCGCGTGAACTCGCTGACGAACGAGCGGTCGGCGCGGCGGGTCATGAGTACACCGGGGACCGACCTCGCCCCCGGCAGCACGTCCGGCCGTGCGGGCTGACGGCGTGCGGTCACCCGTTCTCGACGGCGTCGGCAGCCACCGCGCCGCGTGACGCGCCCTTTCTGTCCGGCGCGGCGAGCGACGCGAGCAGCGCGAGCCGCTCCCCGCTCGGCGAGTCCTCCGCCGCGTGCAGCAGCACGAGCATCTGCCGGTCGGTCCCGCCGATCGAGAGCTTCTCCAGGTCCAGCTCCAGCTCCCCGACCTGTGGGTGCAGGATCCGGGTCCGGTGCGGCGTCCCGAGGCTCACGTCGTGCCGTGCCCACAGCGTGCGGAAGCGCTCCGAGGCGAGCGAGAGCTCCCCGACGAGCCGCTCGGCCCGCTCGTCGTCGTTGTCGGTGCCGACCGCCTCGCGGAACCTGGCCACGAACTTCGGCTCCAGGTCGGGCCAGTCCGGGTGCAGCGCCTGCTCCTCGGGGTCGAGGAACAGGTCCCTGAGCCGGTTGTGCCCCACCCGGAGGTTGGGCGAGAGCGCCTGGGACGTCCGGTTCGCCGCGAGCACGTCGAAGTACCGGCCCTCCACGTATGCGGGGATGTTCAGCCGGTCCAGGAGCCGGAGCGTCCCCGCCGGGACGACCTCGCGGCGCGCCCTGCTGCGGCGTCGCCGTGGCGCGGGCGCCACGAGGCCGAGCAGGTGCCTGGTGGCCGGCTCGTCGAGCAGGAGCACGCGGGCGAGGGACTCGAGGACCTGGGGCGACGGGTTCCGGTCCCTGCCCTGTTCCAGCCGCAGGTAGTAGTCGGCGCTGATGCCTGCGAGCAGCGCGACCTCCTCACGGCGCAGGCCGGCCACCCGGCGCACACCGCCCGCCGGCAGTCCGACGTCCGCGGGCCGTACCAGCTCGCGGCGTGCCCTGAGGTACTCCCCCAGCGGGGTCTCGCTGCTCATCTCCTCACCGTAGGCCGCGCCGCGCCCGGCTGCCTGGTCCTCCTGCCCCCAGGATCGTCCGGGCACTGCCTGTGGGCGGCCGACCGCGTGAACGTGGAGCCATGACCACACAGACACTCCCCGGCGGCGCCTTCACGCTCGCCGACGACCTGACCGTCTCCCGCATGGGCTACGGCGCCATGCAGCTCGCTGGCCCTGGCGTCCTGGGCCCGCCCGCGGACCGCGCCGGCGCCGTCGCCGTGCTCCGCGAGGCCGTGGCGCTCGGCGTGAACCACGTCGACACCGCCGACTTCTACGGACCGTACGTCACCAACGAGATCATCCGTGAGGCCCTGCACCCCTACCCGGGCCTGCACGTCGTCACGAAGGTGGGCGCGGTGCGCGACGCCGAGGGCGGCTGGGTGCTCGAGCGTGAGCCGGGCACGCTCCGGCGGCAGGTCGAGCAGAATCTCGAGCACCTCGGGCTGGACCGGCTCGACGTCGTCAACCTGCGCGTCGGCGCCGTGGAACGGCCGGAGCCCGGATCCATCGCCCGGTCGTTCACCGCGCTCGCCGAGCTGCAGGCCGAGGGTCTGATCACCCACCTCGGCGTCAGCACGGTGCTGCCGGAGCAGGTCACCGAGGCGCGGTCGATCGCCCCGGTCGTGTGCGTCCAGAACTACTACAACCTGGCCCATCGTGACGACGACGCCCTGATCGACACGCTCGCCGCGCAGGGCATCGCCTATGTCCCGTACTTCCCGCTCGGCGGCTTCTCCCCGTTGCAGTCGGTGGAGCTGAGCGCCGTGGCCGACCGGCTGGGCAGCACCCCCGCCGCCGTCGCCCAGGCGTGGCTGCTGCAGCGCTCGCCGAACATCCTGCTGATCCCCGGCACGTCGTCGGTGGCGCACCTGCGCGAGAACGTCGCGGCGGCCGACCTGGTGCTGCCGGACGACGAGATCGCGGTGCTCGACTCCATCGCCTGAGGCCACCGGCGTCGGAGCGCCTGTCCGGAGCGGGATGCTCCGGACAGGCGCTCTGCCGTGCAGGTGCGCGCTCGTCCGGCCCGTCAGCGGCCCTGGAGCGCCCGCACGTTGTCGCCGAAGGTCCAGCCGCGCGACCCGTCCCAGTTGATGGACCAGGTCATCAGGCCCTTGAGCGCCCCGTCGTACGAGCCGTACGCCTGCGAGACGAGCGACGGCTCCATGTACCCGCCGCCGGCGCCCTGCTGGGCGGGCAGCCCGGGCACCTGCTTCTCGTAGGGCACCCGGATCGTGGTGCCCTGGATGACGAGCCCGTCGTCCAGGCAGTCGGTCTGCGCCCGGAAGCCTTCGACGGTGCCCGCCGCGTATGAGTTGCCGGAGCAGTCGTACATGCTGCCGTTGTAGTACTGCATGTTGAGCCACCACAGCCGGCCGTTGTCCGCGTACTTCTTGATGATGGGCAGGTACGAGCCCCAGATCGAGCCGTAGACGACGCTGCCTCCGGTCACGTAGGCCGTCTCGGGCGCCATCGTCAGGCCGAACCCGTCCGGCATCCCGGCGAGCACCCCGTCGATGATCCGCATCAGGTTGGCCTGCGACGTCGAGAGCTCGGTGATCGAGCCGCTGCCGGTCAGGCCCGTCTCGATGTCGATGTCGATGCCGTCGAAGTTGTGCTCCCGCAGGATCGGCACGATCGTCTCGACGAACCGGTCCGCCACGGCCTGGGAGGAGAGGTCGATCCCCGCGGTGGCCCCGCCGATCGACATCAGGATGGTCAGACCGCTCTCCTTCGCCGCGCACATCTCCTCGGGCGACGGCACCTGCACGCCGGAGTCCATGCCGTCCTCCCACAGGACCGTGCCGTCCGACCGGATGACGGGGAACGCCAGGGTCGCCACGTTGTACCCGTGCTGGGTGATGCGCGAGTCCGTGACCGGGATCCAGCCCATCCCGGGGTGCACCCCGTTGCTCGCGCCGTCCCAGTTCTCCCAGTAGCCCTGCAGCACCTTGCCCGACGGGCGCGGCCGCTGGCTGCAGTCGGTCGGCGTGGGCTCGGGGTCGGGCGTCGGGTCGGTGGGGTCCGGGTCCGGCGTCGGGTCCGTGGGGTCCGGGTCCGGCTCGGTGGCGCACGCGCCGTCGTCCGACCACAGGCTCGGCGTGGCGCCGGGTGTCCAGCCGGCGCCCACGTGCGCGGTGTGCCCGACGAGGGCGGTGTAGCCGCGGCCCAGGTGGGTCACGTGGTCGCCGGTGGCATAGGTGCTGCCCTCCGCCCACGTCGCTGCGGCGCAGTCGGCGGCGGCCGCCTGGGCCGCCGGCCCCGGGTACGCGACGACGGCGGGGATCGCCAGTCCTGTGACGAGCAGGGCGGCGACTCCCGCCGCCAGGAACGAGGTACGCCGTCTCATGGCCACTCCTTTGGGCACGGGCATTTGTCAGGAACGCTAGCCAAATACCGTGCGCCGGGGAATACGGGGAACCCACACCGGGTCCGCCGGGCGACGCGAGGACGGCCGGCGGACCGACCTAGACTCACGTCGTGATCCGACTGAACCCCGAGCAGCTCGTGTTCGTCACCGAGCGCCACCTCGCGACCCTCACCACGCTGCGCCCCGACGGGAGCCCGCACGTGGTCCCTGTCGCCTTCACGTGGGACCCCGAGGCAGGAGTCGCGCGGATCACGACGAACCGCACGTCGTACAAGGCGCGCAACGTCGCTCCCCTGGCCGACGGCGGTGCGCCGCGCGCCGCGCTCTGCCAGGTCTCCGGTGGTCGCTGGATCACGCTCGAGGGCACCATCGCCGTCAGCTCGGACGAGGCGGAGATCGCCGACGCCGTCGCGCGGTACGCGCGCCGCTACCGTCATCTGGAGCCCAACCCGGAGCGGGTGGTGCTGCGCGTGACGGTCGACAAGGTGATGGCCTCGACCTACATGGCGTCCTGACGTCCGCCCGCCGGAGAGACTCGGATCAGCCCACCTGGGCCGACAGCTCGCCCGCGGGAACGGAGACGCTCACCACGTCACCACGGACCAGCTGACGGCCGCGGCGCTGCTCGACCTCGCCGTTGACGCGCACCTCGCCGTCGGCGATGAGGTCGCGGGCCTGCACACCGTCCTCGGCCAGGTCGGCGAGCTTCAGGAACTGGCCCAGCCGGATGACGTCGTCACGGATCGGGACCTGGGGAACGGAGTCGGGTTCGAAGGCAGAGTTGGACACCACACCATTGTCCACCGCCTCGCGCCATAGACTGGCAGGGTGATCCAACGTATCGACCTGCGCGGCCAGTCCCTCGGGCGCCGCGCTCTCCTGGACGTCCTGCCCCGCGCCGAGGTCGGAGTGGACGAGGCCGTCCATGTGGTCGAGCCGCTGCTGCGCCAGGTCCGTGAGGGCGGCGCGGCGGCGCTGCGCGAGATCGCGTTGCGGCTGGACGGGGTCGCCCCCGAGCACCTGAGGGTCCCCGCCGCCGCGCTGACCGACGCCCTGGCCGGCCTCACGCCGCTGGTCCGCCGCGGGCTCGAGGAGTCGATCCGCCGGGTCCGCCGGGTGCACGCCGAACAGCTCCCCGCCGACCACGTGACGGACCTCGCGCCGGGCGCCGTCGTGCGACAGCGCTGGATCCCCGTCCAGCGCGTCGGCCTGTACGCGCCCGGCGGGCTGGCGGTGTACCCGTCGTCCGTGGTGATGAACGTCGTCGCGGCGCAGGAGGCGGGTGTGCCCGGCCTCGCCGTGGCGTCGCCGCCGCAGAAGGACAACGGCGGGCTGCCGCACCCGACCATCCTCGCGGCGTGCGCACTGCTCGGGGTGGACGAGGTCTACGCGGTGGGCGGCGCGCAGGCCGTCGCGATGTTCGCCTACGGCGCGGCGGGCAGCCAGGAGCAGGACGGCGGGACGCTGTGCGAGCCGGTCGACGTGATCACCGGCCCCGGCAACGTGTACGTCGCCGCCGCGAAGCGGCTGGTGCGCGGCATCGTCGGGATCGACGCCGAGGCGGGCCCCACCGAGATCGCGGTCCTCGCCGACGCGACCGCCGACGCCGGGCACGTGGCCCTCGACCTCATCAGCCAGGCCGAGCACGACCCGATGGCGGCGTCCGTGCTGGTGACCGACTCCGTCGAGCTGGCGTCCGCGGTCGAGGCCAGGGTGCAGGACCTCGCGTCCGCCACCAAGCACTCCACGCGCGTGGCGCGTGCCCTGGACGGCCCCCAGTCCGCGATCGTCCTGGTGGACGACGTCGACGCGGGCGTGGCGGTCGTCAACGCCTACGGCGCCGAGCACCTCGAGGTCCAGACGGCCGACGCCGGCCGGGTCGCCTCGCGCGTGCACAGCGCGGGCGCGATCTTCGTCGGACCGTGGTCGCCGGTGTCCCTGGGCGACTACATGGCCGGGTCCAACCACGTGCTGCCGACCGGGGGCACCGCGCACTTCGCCAGCGGCCTCGGCGTGCACGCCTTCCTCAAGTCGGTGCAGCAGGTCGAGTACACGCGGGACGCCCTCGAGGAGCTCGCGGACCGCATCGTCGCCGTGGCCAACGACGAGGACCTGCCGGCGCACGGCGAGGCCGTCCGGGGCCGCTTCCACTAGCCACGCCCTCTCCTGGCTCGCGGTGTCGGATCCGGGACCGGGTGAATCCTGTGCGGAATCATTGACACAGCCTCCTGACCTGCGAAGGAATAGCGAGCACCTGCTCGAGCTCGTTCCATCGCTGCCGTACTGAGGGAGCCGTAGATGTCTCACCGGTCCAGAACGTCCATGCTCGTCATAGCGGCCGTCACGGCGTTAGCGGCAGTAGCCGCGCCGGCGGCCGTCGCCGTACCCGCCGCCCCACCCGCGGCGGACAAGGCCGATCCGCGGGACGCTCTCGCCGAGAACCTCGTCCCGGCCGAGACCACGCCGCAGCCCGGCGTCGAGCGCACGCCGGACATGCAGAAGCTGTCGCTCGGCCGTGGGAAGGCGGAACGGACCTACCTGATCCGGCTGTCCGACGCCGCGGTGCCCACCTACGACGGCGGCGTCGACGGCCTGGACGCGACCGCGCCGCGGTCCGGCCGGACGCTGGACCCGTCGGCTCCGCGCGTACGTGAGTACACCGAGTTCCTCGAGGCGGAGCAGGGCGACTTCGTCACCCGCATGGAGCGCGCGGTCGGGCACGACGTCGAGGTGCCGTTCACGTACCAGTACGCCGTCAACGGCGTCTCGGCCGTGCTCACCCCGGCGGAGGCCGCCGAGGTGGCCAAGGACCCGGCCGTCGAGCACATCGCGCTGGACCGCGAGCACGAGCTGCACACCGACTCCGGCCCCGCCTGGAGCAACGCGGACGCGCTGTGGAACGCCGTCGAGGAGCTCGGCCTGCCGGAGGACTACCAGGGCGAGGGTGTCGTCATCGGCACCATCGACACCGGGATCCACCCGAGCAGCCCGTCGTTCGCCGAGACCGGCTCCGACGGCTACACGCACACCAACCCGCTCGGCGCCGGCAACTACCTCGGCGCGTGCGACCCGGCCAACACGGACCAGTACGACCCGGACTTCCCGTGCAACGGCAAGCTGATCGGCGCCTACGGGTTCCTGACCGCCGAGGACCGCAGCGCCCTGGACGAGGACGGGCACGGCTCGCACACGGCCTCGACGTCGGGCGGCAACGTCGTCGACGACGTGATCCCGACCGCACCCGAGGGCACCAACCCGCCGACGTTCGACGTCTCCGGCGTGGCCCCGCACGCGAACGTGATCAGCTACCGCGGCTGCTGCACCACCGCGGGCCTGACCGCCTCGATCGACCAGGCCATCGCCGACGGCGTCGACGTCATCAACTACTCGATCGGCTCGTCCGCGCCGTCGGACCTGTGGAACGACTTCGACGCGCTCGGGTTCCTCAACGCCCGCGCGGCGGGCATCTTCGTGGCGACCTCGAACGGCAACGACGGCCCCGGTTTCGCCACCACCGGCTCCCCCGCCGACGCGCCCTGGCTCACGTCGGTCGGTGCCTCGACGCACAGCCGGCACGCGTTCAACACCCTCACCGGGCTGACCAGCAGCGCGGGCGAGCTCGGCGACCTCACCGGCAAGTCCCTGACCGGCCCTCTGCCCGCCACCGCGATCGTCTACGCGGGCTCGGTCGACGACCCCCAGTGCCTCACCACGTCAGGCAACGAGGCGGAGTTCGCCGACAAGATCGTGCTCTGCGACCGCGGCGGCAACGGCCGCGTCGAGAAGTCGCAGAACGTCGCCGCGCAGGGCGCCGCGGGCTTCGTCCTGACGAACGACGAGGTCAACGGAGACTCCGTGCTCGGCGACGCGTTCGCCGTACCGGGCGTGTTCCTCGGGTACGACGACGGCGAGACGCTCAAGACCTGGCTGGCCGAGGGGTCCGGGCACACCGCCGCGATCTCCGGCACCACGTTCACGCAGGACGACGCCCTCGGCGACACGATGTCCAGCTTCTCCTCGCGCGGCCCCAACCGGGCCGTCGACACGATCGTGCCGTCCATCACCGCCCCCGGCGTCGACATCCTCGCCGCGTACGGCGTGGCCGACGGCGCGTACGACCACGTCGAGTACGGCATCATCTCGGGCACGTCGATGTCCAGCCCGCACGTGGCCGGCGCCGGAGCCCTGCTCACGCAGGCCCGCCCCGACTGGACCCCCGCGCAGCAGCAGTCGGCGCTCATGACCACGGCGCGCACCAGCGTGGTGGACTTCGACGGCTCCCCCGCCACCCCGTACGAGCAGGGCAGCGGCCACATGGACATCGGGCTCGCCGCGCAGGCAGGCCTGCTGTTCGACGAGACCCACGCCAACTACCTGGCGGCGGACCCCGAGGCGGGCGGCGACCCCAAGACGCTCAACCTGCCCTCCTTCGCCGACTCGCAGTGCCTGGCCACGTGCTCGTGGGAGCGCACGGCGCAGGTCCCGCCGTCCGCCCCGGCGGACGTCACGTGGACTGCTTCGGTGGCCTCCGACGAGGGCCTGACGGTGTCGGTGGACGTACCCGCGACCGCCGTGTCGCCAGGTGACTCGCTCGACATCGCCGTCACCGCCGACGTGGTGGGTGCACCGGAGGGCGAGACGCTGTTCGGGCGCATCACGCTCACGCCGAGCAACCCGGACGTCCCCGTCGTGACCCTGCCGGTCGCCGTCGTCCCGGCCGTCGCGATCCTGCCCGCCGAGGTGGAGATCACCACCCGTCGCGACGCGGGCTCGCAGGCCGTGACCGGCATCAGCTCCGTCGAGGTCACCGACTTCACCGGCTCGGTGCGCGGTCTGAGCGCTGCCGACCTCCACGAGGGCTCGCTCAGCCAGGACCCGACCAACGACACGCCGTACGACGACCTGGGTCAGGTCCAGGTCACCACGCTGGAGGTGCCCGACGGCGCGGCGCGGCTCGTGGCCGAGATCACCGAGGCCGAGGCGGCGGACCTCGACCTGTTCGTGGGCACGGGCGACACACCGAGCGCCGAGACCGAGGTGTGCGCCTCCACGTCGTCCGGCTCCGCCGAGGCCTGCGACGTCGCCGACCCGGAGGCCGGGACGTGGTGGGTCCTGATCCAGAGCTGGGCCGGCAGCGAGAACCAGCCGGACGAGCACGTGCTCGCCACCGCCGTCGTCCCGTCCGAGGACCTCGGCAATGCGGGCGTGGCCGGGCCGGAGGGCTCCGTGCCCGCCGGCGAGCCGTACGACGTGCGCGTGCACTGGGACCTGCCCGGTGCCACCGAGGGTGACCTGTTCTTCGGCACCGCGGTGCTGGGCACCTCGCCGGAGAACCCGGACGGCATCGGGGAGATCCCCGTCCGTCTGTCCCGCGTGGGCGACGACGTGACCAAGACCGCGTCGACGGATACCGCCGGGATCGGCGACACCATCGGGTACGACCTCACGGTCGCGCCCAACGTGACCCCGGAGGATCTCACCTACACGATCACCGACACGGTGCCCGACGGGCTGAGCATCGACCCGGAGTCGGTGACCGGCGGTGGCGTGGTCGACGGCCAGACCATCACGTGGGAGGTCGACATGCCCACGCCGGTTGGCGTGGCGGGTGCCTACGAGGCGTCGACCCCGGAGACGGACCCGCAGTGCGCCGCCTGGTCCGGGTTCCTCGACCTGGGCGGGGCCGGCGTCGGGTTCAGCTCGCTCGACGGCGACAGCGCGGCCGTCAACGCGTTCCCGAACATCGGCCCGTTCCCGCACTACGCCGAGCAGTCGCCGCACCTCACCGTGTCGGACGACGGCCTGATCACCGTCGCCGGTGGGTACGCCGGAACGCCGTGGGAGCCCCAGCAGCTGCCGGCCAAGGCCGAGCCGAACGGCGTGATCGCGCCGCTCTGGTCCGACCTGGAGCTTTCGCTGGCCAACGACCGCGGTGTACGGCTGGCCACCTCCGGTGGCGAGGTCGCCGTGGTCCAGTGGGACGACCCGTTCGAGTTCGGTGGTGACCCGACCGACCTCTCCAACTCCGTCGGCACGTTCCAGGCGTGGATCTACAACTCCGTGGCGGACGACCGGCCGGAGATCACCTTCGAGTACGGGGACGTCGGCGCGCTGCCCGCGTCGGCCACCATCGGGATCGAGAACCTCGCGGGCACCCTCGGCACCGCCGTGGTGAACGCGAGCGACCCGGCATCCGCCCTGACCGACGGCAGCAGCGTCTGCCTCGACTACGCCGGGCCGAGCATCGACCCCGTCGAGCTCTCGTACGACGTCACGGTGGATCAGGACGCCACCACCGGCACGTACACCAACTCGGCCGAGCACGTCACGTCCGACCCGTACGCCGTACCGGTCGTCGCGTCGGCCGATGTCGCCGTGACCGGCGTGGCGGCGCCCGCCTGGGAGGCACGCACCACCTACCGGGCCGGTGACTCGGTCTCGTACGACGGCGCGGTCTTCGTGGCTCAGTGGTGGACCAAGGGCGACCGGCCCGGAGCCTCGCCGTGGGGCCCGTGGGCCGAGGTCGGCGCCGAGGTCGTCTGCGAGTCGGACACCCACCTGGCGTGGACCGACTCGTGGATCTACACGGGTGGCGAGACGGTGGCGCACGACGGCCGCCTCTGGGAGGCGCAGTGGTGGACCCGCAACCAGGAGCCGGGCGCACCGTGGGGCCCCTGGCAGGACGCGGGAGCCTGCTGACCTGACGGCCCACAAGGAGGGCGCCTGCCCGGAGCCCGGCAGGCGCCCTCCTTCCACCCACCTCTGGGGGACCCGTGAACGACCGAGTCACCGCGCGTGGGCTCACGGTGGCCCTCTGGGCCGTCACGGCAGGGACGATCGCCACCGCGCTCGTACTCGCGGCCGTCGACCGGCTCCTGCTCGCGTCGGCCGTGTGCTTCCTCGGCTGCCTTCCGATCGCCCTCATCGCCTGGGGGCTGGAACGTCGGACGCCACCACGCGGCAGCGCCGAGAGGCGTGCCACGGGGTTGCGGCTGGGGTCCAGGACCGCTGCTCTCGGCGGGGCCGCGACAACGGTCGGAGGTGCCCTGCTGATCGTCGCGCCCCGTTCCGTCGGATACGTCCCGGAACTCCTGTTGTCGGTCGGTGGGGCGCTGCTGCTCGGCGGGGTCAGCGCCCTTCAGCACGTGCGCTCGCACGACGGGTCCACAGCCTCGCACGACGGGTCCACCGCTTCGAGCAGCGGCGCCGGGCAGGCGAGCGCTGCGCGGGCCGGGCGCGGCGCCGCATTCCTGCTCGTCCGGAGGAACCGCTACATGGTCGCGCTGTGGGTTGCCGCCGTGAGCGCGATCGCCTGGGGGCCGGCACTCTTCAGCGAGGTCCCCCGACCACTCGTCGGAGCCTTGGTGCTGCTCCTCGGAGGGCTGCCTCTGGCGGCACTCGCGCTCACCGCCCGGCGAGCACGGGATCAGGAGAGCGCCACCTGACGAGAACAGCCGGACGTCAGCGCGCCGAGCTCGCGAGCCCGTTCTGGTAGGCCCAGATCACCACCTGGACCCGGTCCCGCAGACCGAGCTTGGCCGAGCTGCCGCCCGGGGTGTGTCGGTGTGCCGCCACGTGTGGTGGACGGTGACGAGGGCGGCGAGCAGGCTCACGGCACGAGCTGCGGCCCCTGGCCAGTCCACGCTGGCGAAGTCTCCCGCCGGTATACCGGTCGCCCAAAAGAACGCCCGGAACGCGTCGAGGACGACACCGCCGGACCCGCCCAGGAAGAAGATTGCGGCCGCCCACCCGAGGACCGTTCGCGCGCGGCCCCGCGGAGCGAGAGAGGCGGCGATCAGGAGCCCGACGGCGACGAACGTGACCCAGGGCGGCGGGAAGATCAGCGCATACTCCTCGGTGGGGCCGAGCAGGAGCGCCGTGCTGGAGGCCACGACGGCGAGGGCCGCCGTGGCCGTCACGGCGGCGCCGGTGCGCCGCCGTCGCGCTGCCGAGGGTGCGGAGATCGTCGATGTCGATGCCATCGCTCCAGCGTCGTGCGGCGGGGTCACGGCCCACATCCGCCGGAGGTCGCGCGGTGCCGCGACCTGGGTCGCGGCACCGCGCGTCAGAACCCGTGGGGCAGGATGCGCGGCACCTCGGTGCCGTGTCGCCCGGCGTCGTGCACCGCGCGCAGCACGACCTCCTCGTGGGGGACGAGGGGCTGCGGCAGCGCGACGAACGGGAACCAGGCCAGATCGGCGGCCTTCTCGGGCTCCTGGATGGTCGGCGTGCCGGTCCAGCGGGTCACCTCGAACATGAAGTCCACGCGCTGCTCGATCGCCGGCCCGCCCGGTTCGCCCCGGTGCAGCACGGTCAGCGGACGGACGTCCTCGGGAGCGACGACCACACCGAGCTCCTCGCGGGCCTCCCGCACGGCGGCGTCGATCACCGACTCACCCTCCTCCACGTGCCCGGCGGCCGCGCACGCCCAGAACCCGTCGCGGTAGCCGGTGCCCTGCCGCAGCTGGAGCAGCACCTGACCCTCGCGACGCAGGTAGAGGTACGCGGCGGGCACGAGAACGAACCGTTCGTGGTCGCCCTCGCGGTAGCGGCTCGTCTCGGCGGGAGGTTCCGGTGCGCGCGCGGCGTCCGCGCCCGGGGAGCTCGTCACGAGAGGCAGCCCTGCCCGAGCAGCGCCTTGAGGTCGCCGAACAGGGCGGGCGACTTCTCCACCCGGAGGCTGTCGGAGGCTCGGACCATGGTCTTCTTGCCCGGCTCGGCCACGACGACATGCACCTCCGCCGACCCGGGATGCGTGGCGAGCACCTCGCGCAACTTCACGATCACCGGCTCGACGGCCCGGCTGTGCGGCACCGTCACGGCCAGCGGCGAGTCGGACCCGACCGTGATGTCCGGCAGGGCCACCTCCATGGCCTGCAGCTGCATGGACTCGTCGCGGCGGCGCACCTTGCCCCGCAGCACCACCACCTGGTCCTCCGCGAGCATCGTCGAGTACGCGAGGTACGTCTCACCGAAGAACATGACCTCGACGGCACCCTCCAGGTCCTCGACGGTCACGGCGGCCCACGGGTTGCCGTTCTTGCTCATCTTGCGCTGCACCGAGGTCAGCAGCCCCGCCACGGTCACCACGGAGTTGTCCGGCCGGTGCTCGTCGGCGATCAGCGAGGCGATGGACGTGTCGGCGGCGCGCTGCAGCACATGCTCCAACCCGGACAGCGGGTGGTCGCTCACGTAGAGCCCGAGCATCTCGCGCTCGAACTGCAGCTTCTGCTTCTTCTCCCAGTCCGGCAGGTCCGGGACCTCGACGGAGAAGCCCATGCCCGCGTCGTCGTCGCCCGCACCACCGAAGTCCGCGAACAGGTCGAACTGGCCCTCGGCCTCCTTGCGCTTGACGCTGATCACGGAGTCGACGGCCTGCTCGTGCACGACGAGCAGCGAGCGCCGCGTGTGCCCGAGCGAGTCGAACGCGCCGGCCTTGATCAGCGACTCGATGGTGCGCTTGTTGCAGACCGGCGCGGGGACCTTGTCGAGGAAGTCCTGGAACGACGTGTAGCCGCCCTTCTCCTCACGGGCCGCCACGATCGCGTCCACGACGTTGCGGCCCACGTTCCGCACTCCGGTGAGGCCGAAGCGGATGTCTCCCCCGACGGCGGTGAACTTGGCCGAGGAGTCGTTGACGTCCGGCGGCAGCACGGTGATGCCCATGCGACGGCACTCGTTGAGGTAGAGCGCCATCTTGTCCTTGTTGTCGCCCACCGACTGCAGCAGGCCGGCCATGTACTCGGCGGGGTAGTTCGCCTTGAGGAAGGCGGTCCAGTAGGCGACGAGGCCGTAGCCCGCGGAGTGCGCCTTGTTGAACGCGTAGCCGGCGAACGGGACGAGCGTGTCCCAGACCGCCTTGATCGCGGCGTTGCTGTACCCCTTCTCCTTCGCGCCCTTCTCGAAGTTGACGAACTCCTTGGCCAGCACCTCGGGCTTCTTCTTGCCCATGGCGCGGCGCAGCAGGTCGGCCTGGCCGAGCGAGTAGCCGGCCATGATCTGGGCGGCACGCTGGACCTGCTCCTGGTAGACGATCAGGCCGTACGTCTCGTCCAGGATCTCCGCGAACGGCTCGACGACCTCGGGGTGGATCGCCTCGATCTTCTGCTGCCCGTTCTTGCGCAGCGCGTAGTTGATGTGCGAGTTCATGCCCATCGGCCCGGGCCGGTACAGGGCGATGACGGCGGAGACGTCCTCGAAGTTGTCGGGCCGCATCTGCCGCAGCAGGGAGCGCATGGCCCCGCCGTCGAGCTGGAACACGCCGAGCGTGTTACCGCTGGCGAGCAGCTCGTAGGTGGCCTTGTCGTCGAGCTCGACGTGCTCGATGTCGACCGGGTCCTTGCCGTTCATCACGATGTTCTCGAGCGCGTCGTCGAGGATCGTGAGGTTGCGCAGGCCCAGGAAGTCCATCTTGATGAGGCCGAGGCCCTCGGACGTCGGGTAGTCGAACTGCGTGATCACCGCGCCGTCCTGCGGGCGCTTCATGATCGGGATGATGTCGATCAGCGGGTCGCTGGACATGATGACGCCGGCCGCGTGCACACCCCACTGCCGCTTCAGGCCCTCGATACCGCGCGCGAGCTCGACCACGCGCTGGGCCTCGGGGTCGGTGTCGTGCACCTGGCGGAACTCCGACGCCTCCGAGTACCGCTCGTGCTTCGGGTCGAAGATGCCCGACAGCGGGATGTCCTTGCCCATGACGGCGGGCGGCATCGCCTTGGTGAGCTTCTCCCCCATCGCGAAGGGGAAACCGAGCAGCCGGGCCGAGTCCTTGACCGCCTGCTTGGCCTTGATGGTGCCGTAGGTGACGATCATCGCCACCCGGTCGTCGCCGTACTTCTCCGTGACGTACCGGATGGCCTCACCGCGCCGGCGCTCGTCGAAGTCCACGTCGACGTCGGGCATGGAGACGCGCTCCGGGTTGAGGAAGCGCTCGAAGATGAGGCCGTGCACCAGCGGGTCCAGCTCGGTGATGCCCATGAGGTAGGACACCATCGACCCGGCGGCCGAGCCACGGCCCGGGCCCACGCGGATGCCCTGCTGCTTGGACCAGTTGATGAAGTCGGCGACCACGAGGAAGTACCCCGGGAAGCCCATCTGGATGATGACCTCGACCTCGTAGTCCGCCTGCTTGCGCACCGCGTCCGAGTACCCGTTCGGGTACCGCCGCAGCAGGCCCGCCTCGACCTCCTTGACGAACCACGAGATCTCGTCCTCCCCCTCGGGCACAGGGAAGCGCGGCATGTAGTTGGCCTGGTCGTTGAACGAGACCTCGCACTGCTCGGCGATGAGCAGCGTGTTGTCGCACGCCTCGGGCAGCTCCTTGAAGATCTGCCGCATCTGCGCGGCCGACTTGACGTAGTAGCCGGTGCCGCCGAACCGGAACCGGTTCGGGTCGTCCAGGGTGGACCCGGAGTTGATCGCGAGCAGCGCCTCCTGGCTGGTCGCGTCCTCCTCCCGCACGTAGTGCAGGTCGTTGGTGGCCACGAGCGGCGCGCCGATCGTCTTGCTCAGCTCGATCAGCTGCTTGGTCACGCGGGTCTCGATGTCGAGGCCGTGGTCCATCAGCTCGACGAAGTAGTTCTCTTTGCCGAAGATGTCCTGCAGCTCGCCGGCCTGCCGCACCGCCTCGTCCCACTGGCCGAGCCGCAGCCGGGTCTGCACCTCGCTCGACGGGCAGCCGGTCGTGGCGATGAGCCCGTCGGAGTACTTCTCCAGCAGCTCCCTGTCCATACGGGGCCACTTGCCCATCTGGCCCTCCAGGGAGGCCAGCGACGACGCCCGGAACAGGTTGTGCATCCCGGTGTTGTTCTTGCTCAGCAGCGTCATGTGCGTGTACGCGCCGCGCGCCGAGACGTCGTCGGACTCCTGGCCTGCCTCGCCGTACCGCACCCGCGTCTGGTCGAACCGGCTGGTGCCCGGCGTCACGTACGCCTCGACACCGATGATCGGCTTGATACCGGCCTTCTTCGCCTGTGCCCAGAACTCGTGCGCGCCGAACAGGTACCCGTGGTCGGTCGTCGCGATGGCGCTCTGCCCCTGCCGCGCGACCTCCTCCATGAGGTCGCCGATGCGCGCCGCGCCGTCCAGCATCGAGAACTCGGTGTGGACGTGGAGGTGGACGAAGTCGTCGCTCTTCGAAGCGGTGGCGGTGGGCATGTCGTCGATCCTATGACTCACCACTGACACTCGACGGCACCTGCCGGCGGCGTTCCGCGATTCGCCGTGCGACATTCAGCACGTGCGCGGACGGGCTACCTGTACGCGCCCCGCACGACCTCGAGCGCGGCCTCCAGGTCCGCCGGATACTCCGACTCCACCTCGACCCGGCGCCCCGTCGTGGGGTGCTCGAAACCGAGCCGGTGCGCGTGCAGCCACTGGCGGGTCAGCCCCACCTTGGAGGCGAGCACGGGGTCGGCGCCGTAGGTCAGGTCGCCCACGAGCGGGTGGCGCAGCGCGGCGAGGTGCACCCTGATCTGGTGGGTGCGCCCCGTCTCGAGGTGCACCTCGATCAGCGAGGCGGCCGACAGCATCTCCAGCGTCTCGTAGTGCGTCACCGACGGCTTGCCGTCAGCGGTGACCGCGAACTTCCAGTCCGAGCTCGGGTGCCTGCCGATGGGCGCGTCGATGGTGCCGGACGTCGGGTCGGGGTGGCCCTGCGCGAGCGCGTGGTAGATCTTGTCGACGGTCCGCTCCTTGAACGCCCGCTTGAGACCCGTGTAGGCCAGCTCCGACTTGGCCACGACCATGAGTCCGGACGTGCCCACGTCGAGCCGGTGCACGATGCCCTGGCGCTCCGCGGCGCCGGACGTCGACACCCGGTAGCCCGCCGCGACCAGCGCGCCCACGACCGTGGGACCGGTCCAGCCGGGCGAGGGGTGCGCCGCCACCCCGACCGGCTTGTCGATCACGACCAGGTCGTCGTCGTCGTACACGATGCCCATGCCGGGCACGGGCTCGGCCACCACCTCGACGGCGGGGCGCTCCTCCGGCATGTCCACCTCGAGCCAGCCGCCGGGGAGCACCCGGTCCGACTTGCCCACCTGGCGCCCGTCCAGGCGCACGGCCCCGGCCTCGGCGAGCTCGGCCGCCCGGGTCCTGGAGAAGCCGAGCATGCGGGCGAGCGCCGCGTCCACCCGGTCGCCGGCGAGCCCGTCAGGGACGGGCAGCGTCCGTAGCGCCATCAGGCGGGGTCGCTCTGGTCGCCGTCCGGCTCCGCGTCCTCGGCACGCTTGCCGTCCGGCTCGTCGTCCGTGTGCCGCCGGCCGTCCAGACCGATGCCACGCAGCGACAGGAGCCCGATCAGCACGGCGGCCGAGACCACGGCGATGTCAGCGACGTTGCCGACGAAGAAGCCCGCGTAGTCGATGAAGTCCACGACGTGGCCGCGCGCGAACCCGGGCTCCCGCACCAGGCGGTCCACGAGGTTACCGAGCGCGCCGCCGAGCAGCAGGCCGAGCGCGACTGCCCAGCCCCGGGACCCGAGCCGACCGATCGCCCGGACGATGAACACCACGACGACCGTCACGACGATGGTCAGGATCCAGGTGTAGCCCGAGGCGATCGAGAGCGCCGCGCCGGGGTTGTAGATCAGCCGGAGCCCGAGCAGGTCGCCCACCAGCGGGTCGGTCGGCGCGTTCGCGACCAGCGCGGACTCGGCCCACCACTTGGTCAGCTGGTCGACGGCCAGGACGACGGCCGCGAGTGCCGCGGTCCAGGCGACGAGCGCACGGCTGCGCGACCGCGGGGGCGTGAGTGCTGCGGGACCGGTCTCGCCGCCGGCCACGGCGGAGGATTCAGCGGGAGTAGACATCAGGCAAAGTCTCCCATGCCGCGGACGGCGATCGGGCCTCGCGCCCCGCAGCCGGGCGCGGAGCACGCACGAAGCGCCGCCGCTCACCCGCGCCGATTCATGACCGGAGAGAAATTCGTGCGGGCACAAGAGCGGGGCCCTTTCCCGACGAGCGAGAAAGGGCCCCACCTGAAGCAGCACTACCTTCGCGTCACCGCACGACGGCAGTCAATTGACGATTGCGTCAGTTGCAGGCCGCGTAGGACGTGACGTTGCCCGTGTTGAACAGGTTCAGCGGACCGTCCCAGTGCCACGGAGCAACACACACGTTGTTCAGCACGTTGACCGAACCGTCGCCACCGAGCTCGTAGTCGCCGTCGTTGCAGGCCTGGTAGTCGGTCACGTTGGCGGTGCTGCCGACGTTGCCCGGGCCCTCCCAGTACCAGGGGGCGACGCAGACGTCGTTCAGCGCGTTGAAGCTGCCGTCGCCCTCGATCTCGACGACCTCACCGGCGGTCGCGACGTCCTCGGGGACCATCGCGCCGTCAACGCCCGCGGGGACCTCGGAGGTGCCGTAGCCCTCGAGGACGTCGAGCGCACCGTCGACGCCGACGACACCCAGCGGGGCGGTGGTGCCGAGCACGTCGGCCGCGGCGGCCGCGCCGTCGACCGTCTCCGTCGCGCTGCCGGCGCTGGGTGCGCTGATCAGCTCGGGCGCGTCGCCCGCAACCATCGCGCTCGCACCCGATGCCGCGGCGACGACCATACCGGCCGACATGACCACGGCTGCACCTGCACGGCAGGTTGCACGGAATCCTCGGATCATTGTGTCTCCCCCTCGAATTGCTCTGTCGGAATAGCAATGAATCACACGAGTGTGATTCACCTCGACGAGCATCCGGGGTGTTTTTCACCCTGTCAATTGGAACGTGACCTGCCGCACAGGGAGGGTAGTCAGACATTCCAGGACCGAACCCCACGGCAATGCGAGAGGAATACCCGTAACCCGGACATCACAGGGTTGATATCGGGTTACGACATTCGCGCCGCGGGGTTCGGTACCGACCGGATCAGGCCCCGCGACGCTCCTCGCGCGCCTTGGCCTCGACCGACAGCGTCGCTCGGGGGAAGGCCTGCAGCCGCGCCTTGCCGATCGGCAGGTCGGTGAGCTCGCAGGTGGCGTAGGTGCCCTTCCGGATCCGATCGAGCGCATGGTTCGTCTGGTCCAGGAGGTCACGCATGTTGTTGACGAGCGTGAGCTCCTGCTCGCGCTCCAGCGCGCTCGAGCCGTAGTCGGCCTGATCGTCCCCGGCACCGTCGCCCGAGTTCCGCAACAGGTCCGACAGCTCGCGGTCCGCCGACTCCAGCTCGCGTTCCAGCCGCTCCTTCTCCTCGAGAAGGAGCGCGGCGAGCTCTTCGGCCTCGCGCACGGTCCAGGGTTCTTCACCGTCACGGACGGGGAACTTCTTCACGTCACGTGTCAGGTTCGGGAACTCTTGCTTGATCGCGGCTCGCGTCGCAGTCGAGATCTTGGTCATGGGTTCCCCTTCACGGTCGCCCCCGGTGGTCAAGTCCACGAAGCGTAAGCACAAGCGGCCGGACGCACAACGGGGCACGCCGACATGGCGTGCCCCCATCATGAGTGGACCTGGCGTGTCGCGCGCGGCGACCGGGCGTGAGGTGGGGACGCCCGGTCGCCGTGAACGACGAGTACAACCGTGAGTACTGCGGTGAGTACCGCTGTCAGATCCCCTGAGCCATCTCGGCCGGCCGGCCGGAGCGCTGGTTGTTCTGCGGCGGCAGCGCCGAGCCGCGCGCGTCGAGGTCGCCGAGCAGGTTCTGCAGGAAGCTCTTCAGCCGCGTGCGGTAGTCGCGCTCGAAGACGCGCAGCTCGTCGATCTTGCGCTCGAGGAGCGAACGCTCCTGCTCGAGCTGGGACAGCGTGCGGTGCGAGGTCTCCTCGGCGTCGCGCACGATGCGGGCACCCTCGGTCTTGGCCTCCGTGATGAGCCGGTCGCCCTCCTCCTGGCCGGAGCGCACGTAGTCGTCGTGCAGCTTCTGCGCCAGCTGGAGCATCCCGGTCGCGGACTCCGGCTCCGGGCCGTTCCCCTTGAGGCCTGCGGCGGGGCCCGACGGCATGACCGGCGCGGCGACCGGAGCGGCCTGGGCGCGAGCGGGGCCGGAGGCGTCGCTGCGCGAGAGCTCGGCGATGCGCCGCTCCGCGGCGGCGACCTTCTGCCGGAGGCCCTCGTTCTCCTCCTGGACGTTGGTCAGGGTCCGCACGACCTCGTCGAGGAAGTCGTCGACCTCCTCGACGTCGTAGCCCTCGCGGAACTTCGTCGCGGAGAACTTCTTGTTGAGGATGTCCTCTGCAGTAAGCAGTGCCATCGTGTCACCTCGAAAGTTAGAACGTAGGAACGCAGAACACGGACGTCGGCGCTGCCAAGCCGCGCGCACTCCGCCGAAGCCCACGGTAGCGGACGACATCGGCGTGGGACACCGGGAGCACCCCCGGGCACGATTTCCTCACAGAGTGTGCCGTGTCACCCCAGCCCGCATCCATGCGCCGGTCAACGTTTCCAAGGGCACCGCCGCCTCGTGCCGACCGGGCACGCATCGAACCAGCACAGATTCAACACGTGCGCGGCTCGCCCTAGAACTGACGAACCAGCGACGAGAGCAGCGAGACGCCGAAGAACAGGACGATGAACGCCAGGTCGAGCTGCACCTGACCCAGCCGCAGGGGCGGGATGAGGCGGCGCAGGAACCGGAGAGGCGGGTCCGTGACGGTGTAGATCGCCTCGGCGATCACGAGCAGCACACCACGCGGCCGCCAGTCCCGGGCAAAGAACTGCACCCAGTCGAAGATGAGCCGTCCGATGAGGAACAGCAGGAAGAGCCACAGCACGAAGCCGATGAAGTCCCAGATCACAAGGGACAACCTAACCTGTCCCGGCTCGGCATCGTGCGAGATGCCCGCGCTACGCGCCGCGCGAGTCCTGTGACCAGCCCGGGGACCGACCGCGGCAGCCGCACATACGTGAGGGGCGGCCGCCGTGGCGACCGCCCCTCAGTCATGCCCGCGTACCGGGCTCAGCTCTGGTTGTAGAAGCCGCCGCGTCCGTTCGGCTTCTCCGTGGCGACCTGCTCCTCGGCCGCGATCTCCACGTGCTCGGGCGAGAGCAGGAAGACCTTGTTGGTCACCCGCTCGATCGAGCCGTGCAGACCGAAGATCAGGCCGGCGGAGAAGTCGACCAGGCGCTTGGCGTCGGCGTCGTCCATGTCGGAGAGATTCATGATGACGGGGGTTCCGGAACGGAACGCCTCGCCGATGTTCCGCGCATCGTTGTAGGAGCGCGGGTGCACCGTCGTGATGCGGCGCAGGTCCGAGGAGGACAGCGCCTCACGGGGCACCCCGTCGCGGTGCAGCGGCGTGACCTGCGCGTGCCGGTGGTCCTCCACGTTTTCCTCCAGGCCCTCGTCGTACTCGTCGAGGTACTCCTGCTCGCCCTGATCGTCGGCGAGGCCCAGATACAGCATGGTCTTACGAAGTGCTCCGGCCATCGCTCTTTCTCCGTTCGTCGCCTGCTGCGCGTCCTTCTGTCTCGGTGTCCAGCGGACCCGTCCAACAGGCCCGACCTTGACCCCTCGTCGAGGTCGCCTTGACAAAAGTAGCTCGGCGCAATCCGACCCGGAAGTGCGACACGCCGTGCCGCGAACAACTTTGCCAAAGTTGTTCAGCGATTGCTCGCTAAAAACGACATCCGTGTGATTTTGCAGGTCAGAGACGTGTCACCGGCGTGTCGCAGGGCCGGGAAGCAGGGTGCACAGCGGTCAAATGAGCGCGATGATGCCTGCTTGACGTCCGGTTGTGGTACCCGCCGCACTGGCCCGGCGGTGCGAGAACAGGTCCAGGTCCTCGAGCGTGCAGCGCTCGACGCGCGTCGCCGCGACGCCGCGCGCGGCGAGCTGCGCGACCACCCCGGAGGGCAGGTCGAGGCCCGGTGTGCCCTCGCGTGTGGTCGTGAAGGTCTCCGGCACGGCCGCCGCCACCTCGTCCCGCATCGCGGCCGGCACCTCGTAGCACCGCCCGCAGACCGCCGGTCCCACGGCCGCGCGCACGCGGGCCGGGTCGGCACCCCGCGCGACGAGCCGGTCAAGCGCCCGGTGCACCACACCGGCGAGCACGCCGTTCCGACCCGCGTGGGCCACGCCGACCACCCGGGCCACCGGGTCCGCCAGGAGGACCGGCACGCAGTCGGCCACCAGCACGCCGAGACCGAGCCCGCGCTCGGCGGTGACCAGCGCGTCGGCCTCCCCCGCCGTCGCGGGCGGTCGCGCGGCGGCCCACCGGGCCCGCTCGGCCGGACCGAGGTCGAGCACCGTGTCGCCGTGCACCTGGGTGGCGAAGGCCACGGGCGCGCCGAGCCGTTCGGCGGCCAACGACCGGTTGACCGCCACTCGCTCGGCGGAGTCGGACACGTTCAGGCCCAGGTTCAGGCCGGGGCCGCCCGCCGTCGCCCACGGGGCCGGCGAGACGCCGCCCCCGCCGGTCGTGAAAAAGGCGTGCACCCCGTCGCCAAGATCGACGGGGTGCACGTCTGCGGAAGTCCGGGTGTCGCTCACGGGTGCGAGAGTACCGGGCAGCCGGCTCCGGAAGCGGTCACTTCAGGAAGTCGGGTACGTCCAGGTCCTCCGACGACCGGCGCGGGTTCTCGTCGTACAGCGGCGGGACCTCCACGCGCTCGCCCTGCTCGCGCGAGACCTCCTGCCGGTTGAACGACCCCTGCACGACGACGGCCGGCTCGTCCAGCGTGCGCGGCACGTCGTCCGACCCCTCGTCGTCGATCACGCGGGGCAGCGTCGACACCGGGGAGGGCTGCGTCGCCGGCGGGACCGACGGCGGCATCCCGTTCGCACCGTGCTGCTCGGGTGCGCGGCGCGCCGCGTCCGACACGTCGGGCAGCGGGACCGGCGCGGTGGCCGGGCTCCGGGTCGCCGCGGCGCTCGGCGTGGCGACCGCACCGGCCACCTGACCGAGCGCGCGGTTGTCCTTGCGCTCCTTGGGCAGGCCTCCGTCGAAGCCCGCCGCGATGACCGTGACGCGCACCTCGTCGCCCAGAGCGTCGTCGATGACCGTACCGAAGATGATGTTCGCCTCCGGGTGCGCGGCCTCCTGCACCAGGCGCGCGGCCTCGTGCACCTCGAACAGGCCGAGGTCGCTCCCACCCTGGATCGAGAGCAGCACACCGTGCGCGCCGTCGATCGAGGCCTCGAGCAGCGGCGACGAGATCGCCAGCTCGGCGGCCTGCACCGCGCGGTCCTCGCCCCGGGCCGAACCGATGCCCATGAGCGCAGAGCCCGCACCCTGCATGACCGACTTCACGTCCGCGAAGTCGAGGTTGATGAGGCCGGGCGTGGTGATGAGGTCCGTGATGCCCTGGACACCGGAGTGCAGGACCTGGTCGGCCGAGTGGAAGGCCGCGATCGCCGACACGTTCCGGTCCGACATCGACAGGAGCCGGTCGTTCGGGATCACGATCAGCGTGTCGACCTCGTCACGCAGGTTCTCGATGCCGCTCTCCGCCTGCACCGCACGCCGGCGGCCCTCGAACGTGAACGGACGGGTCACGACCCCGACCGTCAGCGCGCCGAGCGAGCGCGCGATGCGCGCCACGACGGGTGCGCCGCCCGTTCCTGTACCGCCGCCCTCGCCCGCGGTGACGAAGACCATGTCGGCGCCACGAAGGACGTCCTCGATCTCCTCGGCGTGGTCCTCTGCGGCCTTCTTTCCGACCTCCGGGTCCGCGCCGGCGCCGAGGCCGCGCGTGAGCTCACGGCCCACGTCGAGCTTCACGTCGGCGTCCGACATCAGGAGCGCCTGTGCGTCCGTGTTGATGGCGATGAACTCGACGCCCTTGAGGCCGACCTCGATCATGCGGTTGACGGCGTTCACACCACCGCCGCCGATACCGACCACCTTGATTACTGCCAGGTAGTTCTGCGGAGTTGCCACGTCGTCGCCTTTCGATTCGGGTCCCGAGTCCCGACTCTCGTCCCTCCCAAAGTCTCAGGTTGAGGTAGAGGGTTAGAGTTATGTCAGGTTGCTGCTGAGTTCGACGGTAAGTGCGCCGTCGTGGTGTGTCGAAGACATCGTCGCGCGTGTCGCGCAACGATGCACCCGAGAAATCACAAGGATGTCATTCCCGGCCCTGACGAGCGCGGTCGGCGCGCCCACGCGGTCGATCGGTCCGGCGGGACGTGCGCGGCCCGTTCGTGACCGGAAGGTCAGTTCGTGACCGGAAGTCCTGGCGACGACACGTCGATGGTCCTCGCCGACGGCTCCGCCCGCAGCAGCGTCCGCGCCACCTTGGTCTTGAGCTCGACCTGCGCCCCGCTCCCCCACCGGATCACCCGTCCGTCCGCCAGGGTGGTGCGCACGTCGTCCTGCGTCGCCGCGCTCACCGTCGTGATGGTCGAGGTCAGCCGGGGCGGCAGGGCGCCGAGCACCTCGAGGGCGGCGTCCATGGCACGGTGGCCGGCGTCGCCGTCGGCGAGGGAGACCACGATCGAGGGCAGCCCCTCAGGAACCTCCTCGACGGTGGCCACTCGCACGCCCTCCGCGTCCATGAGCGCGTACACGTCGCCCGACTGCGGCACAGCGGCCACCGGCTCGCGGGACGTGAGCGCCACCGCGAGGCCGTCCGGCCAGGCCCGCGTGATCTCCACGTCCTTGACCGCGTTCATGCCGAGGATCTCCTCGCGCAGGCGCACCGTGTCGATCCGGGGAAGCGGCACGCCCGCCTCGTCCGTCACCGCCTCCCGCACCTGGCCGACGTCGACGGTCGTACCCTGCCCCGACACCCGCACCTGGTCCGGGTCGAGCGCGAGCAACGGCGAGAAGAACGCCACCCACACCAGCCCCGCGGCGACCGCGACCGCCGCGACGGTCCAGCCGACGCGGCGCCACACGCGGTAGCGGGCCATCGCCGTCCGCTCCGCGAGCCGATCGGCCAGCTGGTCCGAGACCACGTCGTCGCGAGCACCCGAGGGCTCGGGACGGCCGGCACCGGGGCGGCTCGCGGAACGCTGCGCCGGGGCCGACGGCAGCCTGGCCGGCTCGGCGGCGGAGGGCCGCTGCGCCGGCATTCTCGTACCGGGGGTCGGGCGGCCGGGCCGGGCCGGCGCGGAGGCCCGCGTGGCGGACCCCCGCGCCGTAGCGCCTTGCCCCGGCACACCCTGCGCCGCGGCGCCCCGGGCCGCCGGGGCGTCCTGGCCCTGCTCTCCCTGCTGTGCCGTGCCCTTGCCTGCTGGGCGCGGCCGTGCCGTGCCCGCGGCGCGAGGACGCGCGGGCGGTCGCATCAGTCCTCGCCCAGCCCCGCGGAGGTCGCCGCCGACCCCGTGGCCACGCGGCTGGTCAGGCGCGCCAGGACGGCGGGACCGAGCTGGGTCACGTCACCGGCGCCGACCGTGAGCACCACGTCGCCGGGCCGGGCGAGGTCGGCGATCGCGTGCGCGGCGTCCAGCCGGTCCGGCACCGCGTAGGCGGCGCCGTGGTCGGTCATCAGGTCGACGATCGTGGCGGCGGTGATCGACGGGTCCCGCTCCTCGCGCGCCCCGTAGACGTCCGTGACCACCACCTCGTCGGCCGCGGAGAGCTCCTGCGCGAACTTGTCGGCGAAGATCTTCGTCCGGGAGTAGAGGTGCGGCTGGAACAGGACCAGCACGCGGCCGCCGTCGGCGATCTCGCGCGCCGCCGTCAGGACCGCCCGGACCTCCGTGGGGTGGTGGGCGTAGTCGTCGACCACGCGCACGCCGTCGGCGAACCCCTTCTCCTCGAAGCGGCGGCCCGTGCCGACGAAGGCCTCGACGCCGGCGACGGCCTGCTCGGGCTCCACGCCCAGCTTCACGGCGGCGATCACGGCGGCGGTCGCGTTGAGCACGTTGTGCTTGCCGGGGACGGAGAGCCGCATGGGAATACCCGGCACCGTGCCGGACACGCCGGCGCCGTCGGCCACCTGCTCGTTGGTGCCGAGGATATCGCCGCGGAGCACGGCGGTGGTGCCCTCCGGCGTGGTCGAGATGTCCGTGACCCGCACGCGTGCGGTGTCATTGGTCCCGTAGGTGATGACGTGGCCGCCGGTGGCGCAGATGGTGGCCCCCACGGAGAGCGAGCCCTCGTCGTCGGCGCACGCGATGAGCCAGCCGTCGGAGACCAGGCGGCGCGCGAACCGGATGAACGCCCCGTTGAACGCCTCCTGGGTGCCGTAGTGGTCCAGGTGGTCCGCCTCGACGTTCGTCACCACCGCGATGGTCGGCGTGTAGTTCAGGAACGAGCCGTCCGACTCGTCGGCCTCGGCCACGAGCACGTCGGACGCGCCGAGGTGGCCGCCCGGGGTCGAGCCGTTGGCCGTCCGCACGGTGCTGCCGATCGCGTACGACGGGTCGAGGCCCGCCTCGCGCAGGATGGTCGCGATCATCGCCGACGTGGTCGTCTTGCCGTGCGCGCCCGCGACGGCGACACCGCGCGACCCCTCCATGAGGGCGGCCAGCGCCTGGGAGCGGTGCAGCACGTTCAGCCGGCGGGCCCGTGCGGCGGCGAGCTCCGGGTTGTCCTCGTGGACGGCGCTGGAGATCACCACGGAGTCCGCCCCCGCGAGGTGAGCCGGATCGTGGCCCACCCACACCTTGACGCCCTCGGCCCGCAGGGCCTCGAGCGTCTCCGACTCGGCGGCGTCGGAGCCCTGCACGGCCACGCCCCGCCCGGCGAGCAGCCGGGCTACGACGGACATGCCCGCCCCGCCTATGCCGATCATGTGGACGCGTCCGAGCTGTGCGACCTGATCCGTCATCTGATCCGTGACCGTGGTGCTCATGACCTGACCTCCGTGGTGTCGGTACCTGCTGACCGTACGGCTTGCTCGACGAGATCGACGACGCGGGCCGCGCCGTCGCTGGTGCCGGCCGACCGTGCGGCCTTCGCCATGACACCGAGCCGCTCGCGGTCCGCGAGCAGCGTGGGAACGTTGCCGGCCACCCAGTCGGGCGTGACGTCCGCGTCGTCCACCAGCAGACCACCGCCCTCCTGGACCAGCGGGACCGCGTTGAGCCGCTGCTCGCCGTTCCCGATGGGCAGCGGTACGTAGACGGCGGGGATGCCGAGCGCGGCGTGCTCGGCCACCGAGCCCGCGCCGGCACGGCTGACCACCAGGTCGGCCACCGCGTAGGCGAGCTCCATCTGCTCGAGGTACTCGCGGACCTGGTAGCGCCGGCCGTCCACCGCCGCCACCGTCTCGCGCACCTCGTCGATCTTGCCCTTGCCCGTCAGGTGCAGCACCTGGGCCCCCGCGGCGAGGATCTGCGGCGCGGCGCCCGACACCGCGCGGTTCAGGTTCAGGGCGCCGAGGGAGCCGCCCGTGACCACGAGCGTCGGCAGCGCCGGGTCGAGACCCAGCTCTGCGGCGGCGCGGGCCCGCACACCGGCCGCATCGGCCGTCCGCTCCTGCACGAGGGCAGCGATGGCCTGCCGCAGCGGGAGACCCGTGAGCACACCGCCCCGCAGCGGGGTGCCGGCGAACGTGAGGCCCACACGGGCCGCCCACCGGGCACCGAGCCGGTTGGCCAGCCCGGGCCGGGCGTTCTGCTCGTGGATCACGATGGGCACGCCCTTGCGCTTGGCCGCGAGGTACGCGGGGGTGGCCACGTACCCGCCGAACCCGATCACCGCCTCGGCACCGATCTCGTCGATCGCGTCCTCCGCCACGCGCACCGCTGCCGCGAGCCGGCCCGGGAGGCGCAGCAGCTCGGGGCTGGGCCGGCGCGGCATCGGCACCCGCGGCACGGGCCGCAGCTCGTAGCCACGGGCGGGCACGAGCTCGGCCTCCAGACCGGTCGTGGTGCCGAGCGCGAGCACGCGCGCGCCGGGCTCCCGGCGCCGCACCTCGTCGGCCACCGCGAGCAAGGGGTTCACGTGTCCAGCGCTACCGCCACCGGCGAGCACCACCGACACAACTGCTGAGCTCATCATCACCTTCTCGTCGTCGCCCGGACGTACGTCCCAGGCGGATCGGTGCGCGGCGGCCTCCCGACGGGATCTGACGTGCCGGATCTCGTCACCGATGGAGCCACCGTGCACATTTCTACCGTCTACGAACCGCGCCGCCCAGCACAGCCAGTGACTTGCGGACGACGCTACCGCGTGCAGCCAGCGCCTTGGCAGCCCCTGGCTCCGTGCGGGCGAAGGAGATCACCATCCCGAGGGCGGCCATCGTGGTGATCAGCGCCGAACCGCCGGCGGACACCAGCGGGAGCGGCACGCCGATCACCGGCAGCACGCCGATCACCACGCCGATGTTCACGAAGGCCTGGCCGACGATCCAGCAGGCGACGGCGGCGGTGGCCACCTTGACGAACGGGTCGGTGTGCCGCTGGATCACCCGGCTCATCGCGAGCCCGAGCACCGCGAACAGAGCCACGACCAGCACCGTGCCGAACAGGCCGAGCTCCTCGCCGATCACCGCGAAGATGAAGTCGTTGTGCGCCTCGGGCAGGTAGCTCCACTTCTCGCGGCTCCCGCCGAGGCCCACCCCCCACAGCCCGCCGGTGCCCAGCCCGAACAGGCCGTGCAGGGACTGGTAGCACTCCGACGCCGCGTCGCACTCCGCGCCATAGGTGGCGATGATGCGCTGGAGACGGTCCCCGCCGTCCTGCTGGACGATGAACACGTACCCGATGACGACCGCGGCGATCGTGGTGCCGAGCCCCAGCAGCGACAGCGGCACACCGGCCACGAAGAACGCGCCCGCCACCAGCACGCCGATGACGAGCGCCGTACCCAGGTCTCCCCCGCCGAGCACCAGCCCGATCACCACGACCGCGCCGGGGGCAGCGGGCATGATCGCGTGCGACCACCTGCCCAGGAGCTGCTGCTTGCGGCCCAGCACGGTACCCAGCCAGATCGCGAGGGCGAGCTTGGCGAGCTCCGACGGCTGGAACCGCACCGGCCCGAACGACAGCCAGTTCTGCTGCCCGTTGGTGATCTCACCCATGAAGATCACCGCGACGAGCAGCACCACGGAGACCGCGAGCCCTGGCAGCGCGAGGCGCTTGTACCAGCGGACGGGCAGGTGCGCGGCGACCAGCAGCACGGGCAGGCCGATCAGGGCGTACTGCGCCTGGACCAGGAACGCCGTGTACGGCGACCCGCCCTCGGCGATCGACGTCACCGTCGAGCTGGACAGCACCATGATCAGGCCGATCACGGTCAGCAGGCCGGTGGTGCCCACCAGGAGGTAGTAGCTGGAGACGTTGGAGTTCCACTGCCCCAGCCATGATCGCTCGGGCGCGCTACGGCTCGTTCCCGTCGTAGCCATCCGCTGTCCCTCCCGCGCCTCAGTGCGTGGTGGCGAGCTCACGCACCACCGTGACGAACTCCTCGCCGCGCTGGGCGTACGAGGCGAACTGGTCCTGCGACGCGCCTGCCGGGGCCAGCAGCACGGTGTCCCCCGGCTGTGCCAGGTCCCGTGCCGCGGCTACCGCCCTGCGCATCACCGTCCCAGTGTCACCGGGATCGATCACCACGACCGGGACCTGCGGCGCGTGTCGGGCCAGCGTGTCGGCCAAGGGCCGCGGGTCCGCCCCGATGACCACGGCGGCGCGCATGCGGTCGGCGCGGGACGACACGAGGTCGTCGAACGTGGCGCCCTTGGCCAGGCCACCGGCGATCCAGACCACCGTGCCGTGGGCGAAACCGGCCAGCGAGGCCGCGGCGGAGTGGGTGTTCGTCGCCTTCGAGTCGTTCACGTACGTGACGTCGCCGACCTCGGCGACGCGCTGGATGCGGTGCTCGCTCGGGCCGAAGGACCGCAGGCCGTCACGGACGGCGGCGGCGGGCACGCCGTGCGCGCGGGCGAGCGCCGCGGCCGCCAGCGCGTCCGCCACGATGTGCGTCGGCACCACACCGCCCTGGTCGCCGAGCTGCCGCAGGTCGGCGAGGGTGCCGAGCTCCGCCGCGCTCTTGCGGCGGTCGGGGTCGTCGTGGGCGGCGTGGAACGCGCGGTCCACCAGCACGTCGTCGACGAGCCCGAGGTCGCCGGGGCGGGGTGCGCCGACCGCGAAGCCGACCGCGCGGGCGCCCTCGACGACGTCGGCCTCGCGCACCAGCTCCTCGGTCCTCGGGTCGGCCACGTTGTAGACGCAGGCCACCTGGACGCGCTCGAAGATCCGGCCCTTGTCACGCGTGTACGCGTCGACCGAGCCGTGCCAGTCGAGGTGGTCGGGCGAGACGTTCAGGACCGCACCGGCCTCGAGGGACATCGTGCGGGTGAAGTGGAGCTGGAAGCTCGACAGCTCCACCGCCAGGACGTCGAGCGCCGGGTCGAGGGCCGCCTCCACGAGGGAGCGGCCGACGTTCCCCACGGCGGCGGCGCGCAGGCCGGCCGCCCGCAGGATCGACGCCAGCATCTCGACGGTCGTGGTCTTGCCGTTGGACCCGGTGATGCCGAGCCACCGGGCGGGCTCGGTACGGCCCAGCCGGTCGACCCGCAGGCGCCACGCGAGCTCGACCTCGCTCCACACGGGGACGCCCGCGGCGAGCGCCGCCGCGACGACCGGGTGGTGCGGCGAGAAGCCCGGCGAGGCGACCAGCAGGTCGGCCTGCGCCAGCACGGCGGCCGCCGCACCGGCGTCGAGCCCGGAGTGGTCCGCGTCGCCGGCCCGGTCGTCGACGGTGACCAGCGAGGCGACGCGCGGCGTCAGGACACCCTGGAGCGACCGTCCGGTCACGCCGAGTCCCGCCAGCACCACCCGGGCCTCGGCCAGTGGCACGCGCGGTTCGACCACCCCGTAGGTGTCGCCGGCCGCGGGGCTCGGTACCTCGGTCACGAGGCGACCCACTCGGCGTAGAAGATGCCCATGCCCAGGCCCGCGAGCAGGCCGGCGATGAGCCAGAACCGGATGACGATGGTGACCTCGCCCCACCCGGACAGCTCGAAGTGGTGCTGCAGCGGCGCCATCTTGAACACGCGCCTGCCGGTCATCTTGAAGAACCCGACCTGGATCACCACGGACGAGACGATGAGCACGAACATGCCGCCGATGATCACGGCGAGCAGCTCGGTGCGGCTCAGGATCGACAGGCCGGCGAGGGCGCCGCCCAGGGCGAGCGAGCCGGTGTCGCCCATGAAGATCTTGGCGGGGTTGGCGTTCCACCACAGGAAGCCCACGCAGGCGCCCGTGACGGCGGCCGCGACGACCGCGAGGTCCTGCGGGTCGCGCACCTCGTAGCACCGCGGTCCCGCCGTGGCCAGGAACTGGCACGACTGGTTGAGCTGCCAGATGCCCACCAGCACGTACGCTCCGAACGTGATGATCGAGACGCCCGTGGCCAGTCCGTCGAGACCGTCGGTGATGTTGACGGCGTTGGACCACGCCGACACGAGCAGGTTGGCCCAGATGACGAAGAGGATGAGGCCGACGGTCGCGCCCGCGAACGCCAGGTCGAGCTCGGTGTCGCGCAGGAACGAGATCTTGGTCGACGCGGGGGTGCGCGAGTTCTCGTTGGGGAACTGGAGCGCGAGCACGGCGAACGAGATGCCGACGATGCCCTGGCCGATCAGCTTGGCGCGTGCGGTCAGGCCGAGGGACCGCTGCTTGCGGATCTTGGTGAAGTCGTCGAGAAACCCGACCATGCCGAGGCCGGCCATGAGGTAGAGCGCCAGCAGCGCCGACACGCTCGGCAGCCGTCCCGACACGAGCATCGAGGCCGCGACACCGACGAGGGTCGCCGCGATCATGACCACGCCGCCCATGGTCGGCGTGCCGCGCTTGGTGAAGTGGCCGGTCGGACCGTCCTCACGGACGAACTGCCCGTAGTTCTTGTGGATCAGGAACCGGATGAAGACCGGCGTGCCCAGCAGGGCGACGAGCAGCGCCACCGCGGCGCTGACCAGGATCGCGATCACTTGTTGTTGTCCTTAGTGGTCAGAGCCATCGACAGGTGGTCGCCGAGCTCGGCCAGCCCGGCACCGAGGGACGACTTCACGAGCACGACGTCGCCGGTCTCCAGCGACTCGTCCAGCATCGAACGGGCGGCGGCCAGGTCGGGCACGAAGATCGACTCCGACCCCCAGGACCCCTCCTGCATCGCGCCCTCGTGGATGTGATACGCGCCCTCGCCGACCACGATCAGCTGCTTGATGTTCAGCCGCACCACGAGCCGCCCGATCTCGTCGTGCGCGGCGCGCGCGCCGTCGCCGAGCTCGAGCATCTCGCCGAGCACCGCGACGGAGCGGCGGGTACGGCCCGCCATGACGGCGAGCGTGCGCAGGGCGGCCTTCATCGAGTCGGGGTTCGCGTTGTACGCGTCGTCGATCACGGTGACGCCGTCGGGCCGCTCGGTGACGGCCATGCGGTGCGGGCTCAGCGCGGTCGCGCCGGAGAGCCGCTGCGCGACGTCGGTGACGGTCACGCCGAGGCGCAGCGCCACGGCTGCCGCCGCGAGCGCGTTGCTCACGTGGTGCGCCCCCACGAGCCCCAGCGCGACCTCGGCGCGCTGCTCGTCGGCGGCGCCGGACCGGGCGACCCGGAGCGTGAAGCTCGCGCGGCCCGCCGTGTCGACGGTGACGTCCTCTGCCCGCACGTCGGCGGCCGGGATGGTGCCGAAGGTCTGCACGGTGGTGCCTGGCGCCGCCCGGTCGGCCATGGCGACGACCCGCAGGTCGTCGGCGTTGAGCACCACGGAGCCCCCGTCGACGACGCCCTCGACCATCTCGCCCTTCGTCCGCGCGATGGCCTCGACGCTGCCGAAGTGGCCGACGTGCGCGACGCCGACCGCGAGCACCACACCGACGTCGGGCGGCGCGATGCCCGTGAGGTAGGCGATGTTGCCCACCCGGTCGGCACCCATCTCGAGCACGAGGTAGCGCGTCGCCGCGGTGACCCGCAGGACGGTCAGCGGCAGGCCGATCTCGTTGTTGAAGGAGCCCTTCGGCACGATGATGGTGCCTTCCGGGGCCAGGAGCTGGCCGAGCAGGTCCTTGGTCGTGGTCTTGCCGACCGAGCCGGTCACGGCGACGACCCGGGGGCCGGCCGAGCCGTCGGCCCCGCCGCGCACCGTGGCCAGGACGTGCCTGGCGAGGTCGCCGAGGGCGGCCTGGGGGTCGTCCACCACGACGGTCGGCAGGCCGTCCAGCTCACGGGCGGCGAGCACGAGGGCCGCGCCCGCACGCACGGCGCCCGCCGCGAAGTCGTGTCCGTCCACCCGCTCGCCCGGCAGCGCCACGAACAGCGCACCGGGTCCCGCGTCGCGCGAGTCGATGATCACCGCCCCCGTGACCGTCACGTCCGGGTCGGCGTGCAGCCGCCCGCCGGTGGCTGCGGCGACCTGCGCCGCAGTCAGCTCGATCATGCCTGTGGTGTCCTCTCCTGCATGGGTACAGCTCGGGTTACGTTCCGCTGCTCGTGCTACACGTCCTGCTGAGGCCGCGCCTTCCGGGCCGCCAGGGCGGCGCGCGCCTCGACACGGTCGTCGAGCTGGTGGTCCACGCCCGCGATCTCCTGGACCGTCTCGTGCCCCCGGCCTGCGACGAGCACGGTGTCCTCGGGGCGCGCGGCGGCGATCGCCGCGCGGATGGCGTCCGCGCGGGGGGCGACCTCGTGGACCTCAACGGTACGCGAGCCGCGGCCGTCCGCCGCAGCGCCGGTACCCGACGGCGCGCCGTCCGGGCCGGTGCCGGCGAGCACCTCGGCCCGCACCTTCGCGGGGTCCTCGTCGTGCGGGTCGTCGTCGGTCACGTAGACCACGTCCGCGCCGCGGACGGCGGCGGCCCCCATGAAGGGCCGCTTTCCGGGGTCGCGGTCGCCCGTCGCGCCGAACACGACGGCGAGCCGGCCGGACGTCGTCGGGCGCAGCGCGGCGAGGCTGAGCTCCAGCGCCTCCGTGTTGTGCGCGAAGTCGACCACCACGCGCGGGGCGGTGGCGAGCACCTCCATGCGTCCGGGGACGGTGGCGCTCAGGCCCTGGCCCGCCGCGAGCGCCTCGGTCACGTCCCGCACGTCCGAGCCGCCCTCCAGCACCATGGTCACCGCGAGCGCCGCGTTGGCCACGTTGTAGCCGCCGGGCAGCGAGGTGGAGGTGCGCAGCGCGCGTCCGTCGCGGTGGGTGAGGGTGAAGGCGGAGCCGGTACCTGACGGGGCTACGTCGGTCACCGTCCAGTCGGCGTCCCGGTCCGGCAGCGTGGTGAGCGTCGCGACCGGGATCTGGGCGGCCTCGGCCATGCGCTCGCCCCACACGTCGTCGACGGTGACGACGCCGCGGCGGGCGCGGGCGGGGGTGAACAGCTCTGCCTTCGTGGCGAAGTACGACTCGAAGTCGCCGTGGAAGTCGAGGTGGTCCTGGGTCAGGTTGGTGAACCCGGCCACGCCGAACACGACGCCGTCCACGCGGTGCTGCGCGAGCGCGTGGGAGGAGACCTCCATGGCGAGGGTGCGCACGTCGTCCTCGCGCATCGCCGCGAGCAGTGCCTGCAGGTCGGCGGCCTCCGGCGTGGTCAGCACGCTCGGGAGCACGCGGTCCCCCGAACGGGTCTCGACGGTGCCGATCAGGCCGCCCTTCCAGCCGAGCGCCCGCAGCAGGTGGTCGAGCTGGTAGGTGGTGGTCGTCTTCCCGTTGGTGCCCGTGACGCCGAACGTCATCAGGTCGGCGGCGGGGTTGCCGAGCACCCAGGCGGCGACCTGGCCGAGGATCGCGCGCGGGTCGTCGGACACGAGCACGGGGACGCTGCCGCCCGTGCCGATCAGCTCTGCCCCGCGGGCGTCGGTGAGGACCGCGGCGGCGCCGCGCCCGACGGCGTCGGCGGCGAACTGCGCGCCGTGCGCCCGGGCGCCGGGCAAGGCGACGAACAGGTCTCCCTCCTGCGCCACACGGTTGTCCGATGCCGCGCAGGTGACCGCGGCGTCGGCGGGATGACCTGGGGCGATGGTGAGGCCGAACGCGACCGCGAGGTCGGAGACCTTGCGCGCTGTCGTGGCCGCCGGACGGATCCGGTCGAACGGGGATGTCACGGAGTAGAACCTACCGCTTCCGAGGGGAGGGTCCTGTCCCGTCTGTGCGACTCACGTGGTGGTTGTGGGTCGGTCCGGGCATGACGGTGGGTCGGGCCCGCTACTTCTGCGACTCGCCCGTGCGGGGCCGCGGCTCTCGCCGCTGGATCCCGGCGGGCGCAGGGCGGCCGGCCGGTACTCGCCGGCCGGCCGCTCTGCGCGTGGCGGAGATCATGAGCCCTACCGCGCCAGGAGCCCCGGTAGCTCCCCGCGCACGAGTTCTGAGGTGTGCAGGTGGCACGCCACCAGACGCCCCTCCTCGGCCTGCGCGGTGCGGCCAAGGACCGGCAGCTCGGTGCGGCACACGTCCACGGCGTGCGCGCACCGGGGTGCGAAGGGGCAGCCCGGCTCACGCTGGGACAGGTCCGGCGGCGCGCCGGGGATCCCGGTGAGCTCGCGGCGCGGCCCGTGCAGCGGGGGGAACGACCCGAGCAGACCGGCCGAGTACGGGTGTCGCGGCTGCGCGTACACGTCCCTGGCCACGGCCGTCTCCACGATCTCGCCCGCGTACATGACGGCGATCCGGTCGGCGACCTCGACCAGCAGGGACACGTCGTGCGTGATGAGGACCACCGAGAAGCCCAGCCGCTCGCGCAGCTCCATCACCTGCTCCAGGATCTGGCGCTGCATGACGACGTCGAGCGCCGTGGTGGGCTCGTCCATGATGAGCACCTGTGGCTCCAGGGCGAGCGCCATCGCGATCATGACGCGCTGCCGCATCCCCCCGGACAGCTGGTGCGGGTAGGACCGCAGCCGGTCCGCCGAGATGCCGACGAGCCGCAGCAGCTCGGCGGCCCGCTCCCTGGCCTCGGCGCGCCGCATCCGGGGCCGGTGCGCCAGGATGCCGTCGACGAGCTGGCGCTCGACCCGGTACACCGGGTTGAGCGAGCTCATCGCGCCCTGGAACACGATGGCGATGTCGCGCCAGCGGGCGGCCCGCAGCTCGGCGTCGGACAGGGAGAGCAGGTCCGCGCGCCTGCCGTCGCGACCCGTGAGCCATACCTCGCCGCCCGTGATGAGGCCCGGCGGCGGCAGCAGCCGGGTCGCCGCGTAGGCCAGGGTCGACTTGCCGCAGCCCGACTCCCCCGCGAGCCCCAGCACCTCGCCCCGGTTCAGGGTGAGCGAGACCTGGCGCAGCACGTGCGTGGGGTCGTCGCCGAACCCGTAGTCGACGCTCAGGTTCTGGATCTCCAGCACGGGGTCCGACGGCGTCGCCACCGCCGGCACCCGTGTGCTCGTCTCCGTCTGGCTCATGTCCGTGCCTCCCGCACCACCGGGGTGAACCCCACGCGCGGCCGGATGCCCCGGCGGCGCAGCGAGCGCGCGTGCAGGCCGGTGGACCGCAGGCGGGGGTTGACGATCTCGTCGATGCCGAAGTTGACCAGGGTCAGGGCCATGCCCAGCAGGGCGATGCACGCACCGGCCGGCACGAACCACCACCACGCGCCACGCTGCAGCGCGAGGTTGTTCTGCGCCCAGAACAGGATGGTGCCCCAGTTCCACTCGCTGACCGGGGTGATGCCGATGAACGAGAGCGTGACCTGGGACAGCACGGCGAAGAGCACGGTGCCGACGAACCCGGACGCGATCACGGCCGTCAGGTTGGGCAGCACCTCCGCGAGCACGAGGCGCCACGTGCGCTCCCCGTTGGCCCGGGCCGCCTCGACGAAGTCGCGCTTGCGCAGCGACAGTGTCTGGGCGCGGAGCACGCGTGCGCCCCACGCCCAGCCGGTAGCGCCGATGACGAGGGCCACGGTGAGCCCGCCGGCGGACGGCAGCTGCGCGGCGATCAGGATGATCAGCGGCAGCTGCGGGATCACGAGGAACATGTTCGACACGGCGGACAGCGACTCGTCGCCGATACCGCCGACGAACCCGGCGGTCACGCCGACGAGCACGCCGACGACGGTGGCGCTCACCCCGGCCACCAGACCGACGACGAGCACGCCGCGCGTGCCGACGACGATCTGCGACAGGATGTCGCGGCCGGTGTGGTCGGTGCCCAGCCAGTGCGCCGCCGACGGCGGGCTCAGCAGCGCGTCGCTCACCTGGTTGGGGTCGTACGGCGCGATCCACGGGCCCAGCCGCGCGAGCAGCGTGAAGAAGCCGAGGATGACCAGGCCGGTGATCACCTTGCCGTTGCGCAGGAACATCAGCCGGTTGTTCATCGGTCCTCCGTCCGGGTACGGGGGTCGAGCAGGGCGTAGGCGAGGTCGGCCACCATGTTCGCCACGAGGACAGACAGGGTGATGACCAGGAAGCAGCCCTGCATCAGCGGGTAGTCGTGGGTGGAGACCGCCTGGTAGAGCGTGTAGCCGATGCCCTGGTAGGAGAAGACCATCTCCATGATCAGCGTGCCGCCGACCACGAACCCGAGGGACAGGGCGAAGCTGGAGACCTGCGGCAGCACCGCGTTGCGGGCCGCGTAGCCGAGCATGACCTGCCGCTCCGGCAGACCCTTGGCGTGCGCGACGGTGACGTAGTCCTCCGAGGAGACGGTCACCATCATGTTGCGCATGCCGAGCACCCAGCCCGCCACGGACGACAGCACCACGGTGAGCGCGGGCAGGAAGCCGTGGTAGACGACCGAGCCGATGAACTCGCCGGTGAACGCGGGCGTCAGGCCGCGGTCGTAGCTGCCGCTGGACGGGAACCAGCCCAGGTTCACCGAGAGCACGGCGATCGTGATCAGGCCGAGCCAGAAGTACGGCACGGCCTGGAAGAAGGTCGCGACCGGCAGCAGCCCGTCGGCCCACGTCCCGCGCCGCCAGCCGAGGATCGAGCCGGCCAGCGTGCCGATCACGAACGCGATGATCGTGGCCACCCCGACCAGCCCGACCGTCCAGGGCAGCGACTGGTCCACGATGTCGGCGACGGGCGTCGGGAAGTGCGTGAACGACAGCCCCAGGTCGCCCCGCAGGAGCATGCGCCAGTACGCGACGTACTGCTCCCACAGGCCCAGCTCCTGGTCCAGGCCGAACAGGACGCGCAGCGACTGCTCCGCCTGGGAGTCGATGCGGCCCTGCATCCGGCCCATGAGAGCCGTCACCGGGTCGCCGGGCAGCATGCGCGGGATGAAGAAGTTGATGGTGATCGCCGCCCACGCCGTCAGCGCGTAGAACACGACCCTGCGCAGCAGGAACCTCATGCGGCCGCCTCCTCGGGCCCGGCCGGGCCCGTCGCGAGCCGCGCCCCGGGACCGACGTCGGGCCGGCCGCCCCGGTCGCTGTAGCCCCAGCAGGCGGCCGAACGACCGGGCGCGACCTCGGTCAGCACCGGCGTCTCGGACCGGCACAGGTCCGTCGCGTACGGGCAGCGGGGCGCGAAGCGGCAGCCGGGCGGCGGGTCCACGAGGCTCGGCGGCTCGCCGCCGGTCCCCTGGTCCCGCACGGCCGCCGCGCCGGCGCCCGCGAGGTCGTCGGGGTCCGGCGCCGAGGCCACCAGCAGCCGCGTGTACGGGTGCAGCGGCTCCTGGGTGACCGACTCGCTGTCGCCCGTCTCCATCACCTGCCCGGCGTAGAGCACGGTGGTCCGGTCGGCGAAGTAGCGCGCCGACGCGATGTCGTGCGTGATGTACAGGATGGCGATGCCGAGCCGGTCGCGCAGGTCGGCCAGCAGGTTGAGGATGCCGAGGCGGATCGACACGTCGAGCATCGAGACGGGCTCGTCCGCGAGCAGCACCTCCGGGTCCGCGGCGAGCGCCCGCGCGATGGCGATGCGCTGCCGCTGTCCGCCGGACAGCTCGTGCGGGTACTTGTCGACGTACCGCTCGGCGGGCGTGAGGTGCACCCGCTCCAGCAGCTCGGTCAGCGCCGTCTCCAGCTCCTGGCCGCGCAGCCTCCCGCCCGTCGGGTGGTCGCGGTGCAGCCGCAGCGCCCGGGTCAGCGTGTAGCGCACCGGGTGCACGGGGTTGATGGAGGCGAACGGGTCCTGGAAGATCATCTGCACGCGTCGCACGTAAGCGCGGAAGGCCCGCCTGCCGCGCACCCGGGCGTCGGTGCCGTCCAGCAGCACCTGCCCGCCCGTGAGCGGGATCAGCTGGGCCAGCAGCCGGGCGACGGTGGACTTGCCGGAGCCCGACTCCCCGACCACGGCCAGCACCTGGCCGCGGTGGAGCTCGAGATCGACACCGTCCACGGCGTGGATCGCCCGGGCGGGCGAACGGCCGGCGACGCGGCGTCCACCCGCCCGAGAGTGCCCCGCCCGGAAATGCTTGGTGAGGCCGTGCGCGGCCAGCACCGGTGCGGTCGTACTCATCAGCCGTCCGCAGGCTCGAGGTTCATCAGGATCTGGGCGGCCTGGACCCCTGTGGGCTGGGGCTGGTTGTACGGGTCCTCCTCGGACGGCCAGCCCACGTAGTTCTGCGTCGAGTACTGCGCGGTGGCCGGACGGGTCCAGATGGCGATGCCCGGCACCTCCTCGACGAACACCTTCTGGATGGTGGCGAGCGCCTCCGTGCGTGCGGCGTCGTCAGGTGCGGCGGCGTAGTCGGCGAGCGCCTTCGTGGCGTCGTCGTCCTGGAAGCGGCCGAAGTTCCACGTGGCCGGCTCACCGAGCTTCTTGTACTGCGCGCCGTCCATGATGTCGGCGTACATGTCCCAGGGGGTGGCGCCGCCGTCGGTCCAGTGCAGGGTGGCCTGGAAGTCGCCGCCCGGGATGATGTCGGCGAACCAGCCGTCCTGGTTGACGGGGTTGACCGTCGCGGTGGCCCCGAGCTCGGCGGCCGAGTTCTTGATGAGGTCGAGCGCCGTCAGGTAGTCGTTCCAGCCGGCGGGGTTGACCAGCTCGAAGGTGACCTTCTCGCCGTCGGGGTCCATGAGCGTGTCGCCGTCCCAGGTGTAGCCGGCGTCCTTCAGGAGGGCACGTGCGCCCTCGACGTCGACCGCGAACTCCTGGCCGGCGTGGTCGGCGGCGACGAGCTCCTCGCCGGCGGGCAGGGGCAGCCCGGTGACGCTGGTGAGTGCGGGGTTCACGCCAGAGGTCGCGACGTCGACGAGCTCCTGGCGGTCGATCACCATGTTGAGCGCCTGCCGGAACGCCTTGTCGTCGAACGGCTTGGTCTCGTTGTTCAGGTAGAGCACGTCGATGCCGAGGCCGCCGGCGGCGTACTGGTTGTGGTGCTCGGGGTCCTGGGCGATGTAGACGTTCTCGAAGTCGGCGATGAACGTCCAGCCCCACTGCGCCTCACCGGTCGTGAGCGCGGTGGTCAGGGCGTTGTTGTCGTTGTACGACGAGTAGCGGATCTCGGGGACGGCGGGCTCGCCGCCCCAGTAGTCGTCGCGGGCCACGACGGTGGCGGCCTGCGGGGTCCACGACTCGAGCGTGTACGGCCCCGTGCCGACGGGGTCGGGGTTGGTGTCGGTCGTGGGGTCCTCGACGTCGGCCCAGATGTGCTCCGGCACCATGACCAGGTCGTACAGCTTGGACTGGTTGACGTACTGCCCGGCGCTGAACGTCACGGTGACCGTCGTGCCGTCGGTCTCGACGGTGTCGTAGGGCAGGGCCGCGGCGTTGAGGGCGTCGAAGTCCTTGCGCAGCTGGACGGAGAACGCGACGTCGTCGGCGGTGAACTCCTCCCCGTCCGACCAGGTGACGCCGTCGCGTGGCGTGATGACCGCCTCGGTGTAGTCCTCGTTCCACTCGATGCTGTCGGCGAGCCAGGGGGCCGGCTCCTGCGACGGACGGGCCTGGTTGCGCATCATGAGCGGCTCGTAGATCGTGAACGCGTAGCCGAGCGACAGCGCGGACGAGCCGGTGGCGAACGGGCTGTGGTTCTCGGTCTGGACACCGTTCGGCATGCCGACCGTCAGGGTCTCGCCGCCGCCGGCCGCCGTGGTCCCTCCGCCGCCACCGCCGCCGCAGGCCGTGGCCAGCAGGGCGATGCCTGCCGCGGCTGCGGCCGCGGCGACGTGCTTGTGAATCCTCACGGTGTGCCTCCTTGCACTCCTCCCGCGTGTGCGGGACGGATGGTGGGTGTTCAGTGGGTTCCGGCGCCTGGGTCGTCCCCTGGCCGGACGGTCAGCTCGTTGGTCAGTCGCAGGTCCGCCACGGACCTGCCGGTGCGCAGCCGGTAGGTGCCCGGCGGTGTGGTCCAGCCCTGGGTCCGCGGGTCCCAGACCTGGAGCGCGCGGGGCGCTATCCGGACACGGACGGTGGCGCTGCCCATGGCGGGGACCTCCGCGGTCGCGAAGCCGCCGAGCCACCGCACCGGGCGGCTCGGACCGCCGTCGGGCGCCTCGACGTACACCTGGACCACCTCGCGGCCGGCCCGGCGGCCGGTGTTCCGGACCGTCACGTACACGGTCAGGGTCGCGGGGGCGTCGTGCGCCTCGCCCCAGGCGAGGACGGCGTCCTCGTACTCCCAGGTGGTCCAGCCCAGGCCGTGCCCGAACGGCGCGGCCGGCGCGGGTCCGGCCGGCTCCGCCTCGAGCCGGCGTTCCCAGGCCCGGTAGCCGATGTCGGTCCCCTCGGCGTAGTCGACGACGCCGTCCACGGGGCGCGCGTGCGGCACCGGGACGTCCTCGAACCGCGCGGGGAGCGTCCAGGGCAGGCGCCCGGACGGCTCGGTGACGCCGGTCAGCACGTCGGCGAGCGCCGTGCCCGCCTCCTGCCCGGGCAGCCAGCCCCACAGCACGGTGGGCACCTCGTGCAGCCAGGGCAGCAGCACCGGCGCTCCCGCGTTGACGACGACGACGGTGCGCGGGTTGGCCGCCACGACGCGGCGCACGAGCTCGTCCTGGTTGCCGGGCAGGTCCAGGTCGGGGCGGTCGTAGCCCTCGGACTCGACCTCCGCCGTGGTGCCGACGAGCACCACGGCGACGTCGGCAGCCGCCGCGGCCTCGACGGCGGCGGCCAGCTCGTCCTCCGGCGACGGGCCGGGCAGCCGGTGCACGAGCGCGGCGCGTACGAAGTGCCCGTAGCCCACGGCGTGCACCACCTGGAGGGTCGCGTCGACGGCGGCGGTCCCGCTCGCCGCGGCGAGCGCCGCGATCGGGTGGTTGTGCCCGGAGGACAGCACGATGTCCTCGTTCACCCGGGTGTCGCCCGCCGCGATCTCCGCGTCGTCCACGAGCACCCGGTGCACGCCGACGGTGCCGACGCCCAGCTCGTGTGCGCCGGGCTCGTCGAGCCGGACCCTGGTGCGCAGGCGGACGGCGTCCGCGTCCGGCCGCACGTCGTGCAGCCAGCCGGTCCACTCGCCGGCCGTGTACTCCTCGAGCGTGCTGCCGTCGGCGGCGAGCAGGCTGACGTGCAGGCCGGGCCCGCCCGTCATGGGGTCGGTGCACCGGCCGAGGTCGAGCTCCGGGGGGTTGTGCAGGGCACGCGCCCCCGCCAGCAGCGTCACCTCGGAACCCTGCGGCAGCGCGGCACGCAGCTCGTCGGCCGGGTAGGTGAGGCGGTCCGGGTGCACGAACGACGAGCCGCCCCCCTGGAAGAACGGCTCGACGGCCGCGGGGCCGAGCAGCGCCACGCGCACGGGGCGGGCCCGGTCGAGCACGAAAGGCACCAGTCCAGCGGAGTCCTTGAGCACGACGACGGAGCGTGCGACGAGCTCGCGCAGGAACCGCTCGGCCGACGGCCCGCCGGGGGCGCCGGCGGCGTGGTCGATCGCGGCGTGCACACCGGCGGCCGTTCCGCCCGCGCCCTGGCCGGCCTCGCCGCCGGGCAGAGTGAGCCGGCCCGTGCGGCGGGCGAGCCGCAGCAGGCGCAGCACCTTGTCGTCGAGCTCGGACTCCACGACCTCACCGGAGCGGACCGCGTCGAGCAGGCCGTCGCCCCACGCGCCGTCGGGCCCGGGCATCTGGAGGTCGAGTCCGCCGCGAACGGCAGGGACCACGGACTGGGTGGCCACCCAGTCGCTGACGAACAGGCCGTCGTAACCCCACTCCTCCTTGAGGAGGTCGACCACCAGCGGCCGGTGCTCCAGGAGCCGCGCCGAGACGCCGCCGGTGTCCGCGCCGTTGTAGGCGCCCATGACCGACCACGGGACCACGTCCCGCACGAGCCGTTCGAACGGAGCCAGGTACGCCTCCCGGAGCGTCCGCTCGTCGAGGCGGGCGAGGTAGCGCGTGCGCTCCGTCTCGGAGTCGTTGGCGACGTAGTGCTTGACGCACATGCCGACACCGTGGTCCTGGGCGGCGCCCACGAGCGCCACCGCGATCTCGGCGGTGAGGTGCGGGTCCTCGGAGTAGCACTCGAAGTGCCTGCCGCCCACGGGCGTGCGCTGCAGGTTGACCTGCGGGGCGAGCACGACGTCCACGCCGTGCCGCCTGGCCTCGGCGGCGAACAGGGCGCCGGTGCGGCGGGCCAGGTCCAGGTCCCACGTGGCGGCCAGCGCGGACGGCGCGGGGAGCATCGCCGACGTGCCGCCGGCAGGACCTCGTACGCCGACCGGGCCGTCGGACATCACCACCGCTTCCAGCCCCAGGCGGGGCACGGCGGTGGTCGCCCACATGGAGGCGCCCACGACGAGCGACACCTTCTCCTCCGCGGACAGCTCGTCGAGGAGGCGGAGCAGCTCGGGCTCGGGGGCGGTGGCCACAGAGGCGATGGCCTCTGCGGTGGCCTCTGCGGTGGCCTCTGGCGTGATGGCCTGCGATGACAACATGTTCTCCGTTCAGCGTCGGACGGCTGCCACGCATTCAACCACACTTACTTACTGGTTAGTAAGCCAGTTCACCCCGTATCGTTGGGGCATGTCCGAAGCGACCGAGCAGGCTGCCCCGAAGGCCAAGCGACCCACCCGCGCGCACCGGCGGGAGGAGATCCTCGCCGCGGCCACGCGCGTGTTCGGGTCGAAGGGCTACCACCAGGGCTCGCTGGTCGACGTCGCCGCACAGGTCGGCATCACCCACGCCGGGGTGCTGCACCACTTCGGCAGCAAGGACAAGCTGCTGTGGGAGGTGCTCGAGTACCGCGACCGCGTGGACGTGCAGCACCTGGAGGGCAAGCACATCCCCGGCGGCATCGATCTGTTCCGGCACCTGGTCACGACCGCACGCCTGAACGCCGACCGGCGCGGCATCGTCCAGGCGTACGCCGTGCTCACCGGGGAGTCCGTCACCGACGGCCACCCTGCCTCCGGCTGGGTGGCGCAGCGGTTCGCGGTGCTGCGCGGCGAGATCTCGCAGGCGGTGCGCGACCTGGCCACCGAGCGCGACGTCGAGCTGCCCGACGGCGAGGCCGAGCGCGCCGCCAACGCGGTCATCGCCGTGATGGACGGGCTTCAGCTGCAGTGGCTGCTCGCCCCGGAGGCCGTCGACCTCGCGGAGGCCACCAGGTTCGCCATCGAGTCGGTCCTCACCGCCACGCTGGGCAGCCCCGTGCAGATCACGGGCAGCTGACCCAGGGACTCACCACTCGGTCTTGAGTCTCCGGTCGCTGTTCTTGCTCGGCGGCACGTCCATCTTCTGCAGCGTGAACCCCATGACGTCGCTGAACACCGGGGCCGCGACGTCACCACCGTAGATCGAGCTGTTCGGGCTCTTGAGGAACACGGACACCGTGTACCGGGGATCGTCAGCCGGGGCGACCCCGATGAACGAGGCCATGTAGGTCCAGCCGTTGCCCGCGGGCATCTGGGCGGTACCGGTCTTGCCCGCCACGCGGTACCCGGGCACCACGGCGTTGGTGCCGGTACCACCGTCCTCGGTCACGGCCTCCATCATCTCCACCACGGTGTCGGCCGTCTCCTCGGAGACCACCCGCTCCCCCGGCTCGCGCTCGGCCGGCGTCACGGTGCCGTCCGGGCTCTTGGTGCCCTTGAACAGCGTCGGCGTCATCCGCACCCCGCCGTTCGCCACCGTCGAGAACACGCTCGTGGCCTGCATCGCGTTGACGGAGAGGCCCTGCCCGAACAGCACCGCGTACTGCGTGCGGCCGTCCCAGTCCGCCACGTCGGCGGGCGGCATGAGGCCCACCGACTCGCCCGGCAGGCCCAGCCCCGTCGGCTGGCCGAAGCCGAACCGCTGCAGGTACTCCTGCCGCTCCACGAGCGGGATCTTCTCCCCCACCTGGACGGTCCCGGTGTTCGACGACTGCGCCAGGACGCCGGTCAGGGTGAGCCGCTGCACCGGGTGGTCGTGCGAGTCGTGGAAGGTCTGGCCGTTCGGGGTCGTGTACGTGTCCGGCACGGTGAACCGGCTGTTCGGGTTCCAGTAGCCGCCCTCGAGAGCGGCGGCCATGGTGACCACCTTGCCCGTCGACCCCGGGTCGAACACGTCCTTGACCGCACGGGACCCGCCCGCCACCGCCGACGTCGACCGGTCGTTCGGGTCCACCGCACCGGAGTCCGCGAGCGCGACGATCTCGCCCGTGCGCACGTCCTGGACGATCGCGATGCCGTACTCGGCGCCGGAGGAGCGCTGGGCCTCGTCGATGGCGTCCTGCGCCTTCCACTGGATGTCGTGCACCAGCGACAGCTGGACGTCGTCGCCCGGCACGGCGGGTACCGACTCCTGCCCCGCCGCCGGGATGCGCAAGCCGTCGAGGCTGCGCTCGTAGGTGTCCGAGCCGGCCGTGCCCGACAGGATGTCGTCGTACGCCGCCTCGATGCCGCCGCGGCCCGTCTGCTCGTGGTCCACGAAGCCGACCAGCGAACCGCCCACCGTGCGCGAGGGATACGTCCGCCGCGAGGTGAGATCGGTCCGGATGTACGCGCGGATCTCGAGGTTGGAGATGGCGCGCTGCACCTCTGGCACCACGTTCTTGGCGAGCACCTCGTAACGGGACTCGCCCACGAGCTGCGCCGCGAGCTCGTGCCTGGGCACGTCGAGGATGGGGGCCAGCAGCTGGGCGATGCCCAGGGCGCCGTCCTCCACCTTCCTCCCGTCGACGTGCGGGCGGCCCGCTCCGCTGAAGTCCTTGATCGCCTTGGGGTCGGCGACGACCGTGTAGCGGTCCACCGAGGTCGCGAGCGTCACACCGTTCGCGTCGGTGATGTCGCCGCGGTGCGCGGGAGTCACGGCGGTGGCGGTGCGCGCCGCCTCGGCCTCCGCGGCCAGGCTCGGCCCCTCGATGAGCTGCACGTGGACGAGCCGCACCAGGAAGACGAGCACCACCACCGCGGCGAGGCCGACCAGCCACCGCTGCCGGATCTCCGGGCGCCCCGGCCGGGGCGGCAGCGGGCGCGCCACCCTAGACCGGGCGGGCCGGGGCTGAGCCGGGCCCTTGCGGCCACCCTCGGGTGCCTGAAGACCCAGCCGCGTGCTGGTCGCACGGGGCTGGGTCCTGGTGGGTGACGTCCGCTTGGGCTGCGCCCCTTTCGCCGAGGCGTTCTTGCGCTGCGGGGCCGGCCTGCCCTGCGGGGCCGGCTGCTTGCGCTGCGGGGCCGCGCCCTGCTTGCGCTGCGGGGTTGCCGCCTGCCGTGGCTTGCCGTCGCCCCGCGCGGGCTGGCCGGTGCGGGGCTGGCCCGTGCGGGGTTGCGCGGTACGGGGTCCGGCAGCGCGCCCCGTCGGGGTGCGCTGCCGGCCCGAGCCCGACGTCGGCCGGGTCACCGGTCTGTCCCCTTCACCACCTTGCCGGTACGGAGACTGACCATGGTCGGGTTCTCCGCCGGCACCATGCCGAGGCTGCGGGCCTTCTCCGGCAGGCTCGTCTCCGCGGCGCTCAGGTCCTCCTGCAGCCCCTGCACGTCCTGGGCGGTCTGTGCCACCTCGCCCTGCAGCTCGGACATCTCGTAGGAACCGCGGGCCAGCGTGGTGTTCAGCACCAGCACCGCGACGAGCGAGACGACCATGAGCGTGGCGCACAGCACGAGGAACGGCACCCGGCTCTTCGAGTGCAGCGGCGCGCGGACGACGTCCAGGCGGCGGCCTCGCTGACCGGCGCCACCTGAGATGGCGGTCAGCGGAGCCCTGCGGGTACGGGGCAGCTCGGCGGGACGGGCGGCGCGGGCCGTCGCAGCAGTGGAAGCGCTCATCGGCGGTCCTCCTTCGCGGTGTGGTGCTGGGTGGTGCGGTCGATCAGGTGGTCGGGCGTGGGCCGCAGGCGCCGTGCGGCGCGCAGCCGGACCGACGCCGAGCGCGGGTTGCGCTCCAGCTCCTCGGCGTCTGCCTCCTCCGCGCCCCGGGTGAGCGGCTCGAGGTAGGGCTTGTGGGTCTCCGGCTCGACGGGCAGCCCGGCCGGCGCGGACGACGTGGTGCCCTGCGCGATGGCGCGCTTGACGATCCGGTCCTCCAGCGACTGGTACGACTCCACGACGATCCGGCCACCCACCGCGAGCGCCTCGATCGCGGCGGGCACGGCGCGCTCGAGCACCTCGAGCTCCCCGTTCACCTCGATCCGCAGCGCCTGGAACGTGCGCTTGGCCGGGTGGCCGCCGGTCTTGCGGGTGGCAGCGGGGATGCTGGCCCGCAGCAGGTCGACGAGCTCGCCGCTGCGGTCCCACTCCCGCTCCGCCCGACGCCGGACGATGTTCTTCGCGATCCTGCTCGCGAAGCGCTCCTCGCCGTACTCCCGCAGGATGCGCGCGAGGTCGCGCTCGTCGTAGGTGTTGAGCACGTCGGCGGCGGTCAGCTCCTGGGTGGAGTCCATCCGCATGTCGAGCGGCGCGTCCTGCGCGTACGCGAAGCCGCGCTCGGCCTCGTCGAGCTGCAGCGAGGACACCCCGAGGTCCATGAGGACACCCTGGGCCGCCCCGCCGGCGTGCTCGTCGACGACGTCGACGATCTCGTCGTAGACGGCGTGCACCGGCGTGAAGCGGTCGCCGAACCGGGCCAGCCGCTCGCCCGCCAGGGCCAGCGCCTGCGGGTCCCTGTCGATGCCGATCACACGTGCGGTCGGGATCTGCTCCAGGACGGCCTCCGTGTGGCCACCCATGCCGAGCGTGCAGTCCACCAGCACCGAGCCCGGCTCCGTGAGGGCCGGCGCGAGCAGGTCGACGCAGCGCTGGAGCAGCACCGGGAGGTGGCGGTCGGCGGCGTCGCCGCCGGTGCCTGGTCGGTCGTCGTTCATCGGTGCCTCCTCTCGTGCGTCGTGCTCTGCTGCGTCGTCCTGCCCTGCCGGACCGGCCTGCGGGGCCGGGCCGTCCGGTCAGGTCTCCCTCCGCACGGTTCCGGCGGCGGGGAAGTGCGCCGGATCCTGCGGGAGGAGGCCTGGCCGTACGGCCGCCTGCCTCGCCTGCCTAGAAGCTCAGTCCGGGGAAGATCTCCTCGGCCTGATCGATGTAGTCGGGTTCGGTCTGTTCCTGATATGCGGACCAGGCTGCTGCGTCCCACACCTCCACGCGGGTACCGACCCCGATCACGACCACTTCGCGATCCAGGCCTGCGTACTCACGCAGGTGCGTCGGGATGGAGACCCGGCCCTGCTTGTCCGGTACTTCGTCGCTGGCTCCCGCCAGGAAGTTTCGCGTGTAGTCCCGCGCAGCCTTGCTCGTCACCGGCGCCTGCCGGATCTGGGTGTAGATCTGCTGGAACTCGTCCATCGGGAGAAGAAAGAGGCACCGCTCCTGCCCTTTGGTCATGACCAGACCGCTGGACAGTCGCCCCCGGAACTTGGCGGGAAGGATCAGTCGGCCCTTCTCGTCCAGCTTCGGGGTGTACGTCCCGAGAAGCAGGCCCAGACCCGCGAAACCTTCTGCTGTCGCAGTCATGGGCCAACACCTCCTCTCGCTCCCGCACACTCCACGCTACTCCACTTTCCACCACCACACTCGGAAAAACGATGGGGAGAACTGCCCACCGTCCCTCAATGTGCAGGTCAAAGAGGTAAAGGCCAGGTGGAGGAAATTCATGTCCGGCGTGGCGTGGAATGTCGGACTAGCCAGCCCGCAGCCGCGCTCTCGCCAGCATCCGCAGGCCTGGCAGGGGGCCGATTCGACGAGGTAAATCAAGGTCCGGGATCTGTGAAGACCGCGTGATGCAGACAACAGAGTGCTTTACATCTCTACTACGCTGGACCAGCCGGGAGGCGTCGGCCGCCCGGCTTCGACCCGGTGCGTCCACCGCGCCAGCAAACCGGCCTGTCGACTCGGCCCTGATGGAGGTTCTCCCCTTGCACACGGAACCCGCCCCGCCCGGCCTCGCGGACAACCACTACAACGGCGGGGCCACCCCCCAGGCAGTGCCAGCACCGGGCGCACTCGACGAGCTGGTCGAGACCATGGCTCGTGTCCGCGGAGCGGTCGAGTCGGTGGTGACGGGGCGGCCGGGGCTGGCCGACATCACGCTCGCCGTGCTGCTGGCCGAGGGCCACCTCCTGGTCGAGGACGTGCCGGGCGTCGGCAAGACGACGCTCGCCAAGGCGATCGCACGGAGCATCGACTGCCACGTCGGCCGCATCCAGTTCACGCCGGACCTGCTGCCGAGCGACCTGACCGGGGTCAACATCTTCCGCACGGGCAGCCACGAGTTCGAGTTCCGGCCCGGCCCGGTGTTCAGCAACATCGTCATCGGCGACGAGATCAACCGCGCCTCCCCCAAGACGCAGTCGGCGCTGCTGGAGTGCATGGAGGAGGGCCAGACCACCGTCGACGGCACCACCCACCAGCTCCCCCGCCCCTTCCTCGTGGTGGCCACGCAGAACCCGGTGGAGATGGAGGGCACGTACCCGCTGCCCGAGGCCCAGCGCGACCGCTTCATGGCGCGCATCACGGTGGGCTACCCGGACACCGACGCCGAGATCCTCATGCTCGACCGGCAGGAGGCCAGCACCCCGCTGGCCCACCTGCAGGCCGTCACCGACGGACGCTCGATGCTGCGCTTCTCCGAGATCGTGCGGTCCCTGTACGCGTCTCCGTCGGTCAAGCGGTACGTCGTGGCGCTGGTCGGCGCGACCCGCGAGCACGCCGGACTGCGGCTGGGCGCCTCGCCGCGCGCGTCGCTCCAGCTCCTGCGCGCCGCCAAGGCCATCGCGGCCATGGCCGGCCGCGGCCACGTGCTGCCCGACGACATCCAGCGGCTCGCCCGGCCCGTCCTGGCGCACCGGCTCATCCTGACCACCGAGGCCCGGCTCAGTGGCGTGACCCCCGAGACGCTCGTCGACGAGCTGGTGCAGCGCACACCCGTGCCCGCCCTCGAGCCCGCCGACCGGCGCCAGTTCTGAGCGGCCGGGGCGACCAGCTCATGAGGTGGCGTGACACGCTCGCACGGATCAGCCGGGTCCGCCTGACACCCCGCGGTATCGGAGCGGCCTGCCTGGGCGGTGCGCTGGTGCCGCTCGGACTCGTGCTCACCCTTCCCGACCTCGTCGGGCTGGGCGCGGCGGCCCTGCTCGCCGTGGGGGTGTCCTGGGTGGCCATCGGGACCCAGCGGCTCGAGTCCGGACGCGGCGCCCTGCACGTGACCCGTGCCGTGTCCCCGAACCCCGTGGTGCGCGACCGGACGGCGGACGTCAGCCTCCTCGTCGCCGCGTACCAGGCCAGCGGCGCCGCGTACGAGCGGCTCTCGCGGCTGCGGCTCTCCGAGCAGGCGGCGCACGAGCTCGCGGGGCACCAGGGGATCCGCGCCAGGGTGTCCGCGCGGGCCGACCGGATCACCGTGCACTACTCGCTCACCCCGACCCGGCGCGGCCGCTGGTCGCTCGGCCCCCTGCTCACGACGCGGACCGACGTGTTCGGGCTCGTCCGCGCGACCCAGCCGCTCGGCAGCGCGACGCACGTGCCTGTCTGGCCGCGGACCGTCGAGCTCGCCGTGCGCACCCGGTCGGTGGGCGACGTCGACCACTCGGCCACCGGCGCGCGCCTGCAGTCGAGCGACGACTCCGTGCTGCGCGAGTACGTGGCGGGCGACGACCCGCGCCGTGTCCACTGGGCCAGCGCGGCCCGCCGGGGCCAGCTCATGGTCCGGGCGGACGAGAGCGCCGGCGTGCGCCCGGTGACCGTCCTGCTCGACCGCTCGCTGCTCCCGCACTGGCAGGAGTCCGGCGGCCCCCGCCGCCCCGCCGCCGTGGACGACGGCGAGTGGGCGGTCGAGCTCGCCGCCTCGATCGCCACGTCGTTCCTCGACGCCGGGCACCCCACCCGCCTGCTGACCACCTCCGTGGCGCCCCGACTCGAGAGCGAGCGGTTCGCGACCACGCGGGCCAGCCGGTCCGCGCTGCTCGACGCCTGCGTCGACATCCGCGGGCACCGCGGTGCCGCGGAGGGCCACAACGCGACAGGCACCACCGCGCGGGCGCTCCGGCTTGGCCGGACGGCCGGCGAGATCGTCATAGCGGTGCTGGGCCCGCACGACCCCGAGGCCCGCCACGCCCTCGCCGCCCTGGGCGTCGAGGGCACGTGCTGGGCGCTCCTGGTCTCCCCGCGGGGTGCGGGGTTCCAGCACGAGCTCGACGAGACAGTCGCGGAGCTCCGCGCCTCCGGCTGGCACGTCAGCACCTCGGAGCCCCGGACCGACCCCGAACGCGCCTGGGCCCTGCTCGCGGAGCGTGCGCTGTGATCCCCGCACACCGCGGACCGCTGGTCCGTACGGTCGCCTCCGGCATCCTCGTGGCCATCGCCGTCATCACGTCGATGCACGCGCTCACCCTCGTGATCGATCCCGGGCCGTGGCTGACCGCCGGGACCACCGGCGTCATCCTCGTGTCCACCACCAGCGCCGTCGTGCGGTACCTCCTGATCCGCGCGGCCGTCGACCGCGCCGCCGTGCGCCGTGCCGCCGGCCAGGGGCCGAGCGCCGACCGTGCCGCCGACCGGGCGTCGGGCAGCGCGTCGTTCGTGGCGACCGCGGCCGGTGTGGTGGTCGCGTTCTGGTACGTGCTCGCTCGCTACGGCGGACCCGGACAACGCTTCGAGCCGTTCGTGGGGCCGGACTCCCTCGACCAGGTCATCGAGCGGTTCCGCCAGGCCACCGAGACCATGAGCACCCAGGTAGCCCCCGTCGGCCCGGACGAGGCGATCAGCATGGTCGCCGTCGGCGGCACGCTGCTGGTGCTGCTGGTGATGGACTCGCTGGCCGGCGCCCGGATGCCCGGCTTCACCGGCGTGCCCCTGCTGCTCCTGTGGACGCCACCGCTCACCCTGATCGGCGAGGTCCCGTGGCTGGTCTTCGTGATCAGCGTGACCGCGATGCTCCTGCTGCTCACCGTCGACCCGGTGGGCGTGACCCCCGGCCGGCACAGCGACTCCGACTCCGCGGCGGTACGCCGTGCCCAGCGGTTCCGCTCCTGGATCACGGCGCTGACCTCCGTGGCCGTCGCCGCCACGTCGCTCGGCGTCGCGACGGCCATGGCCTCGCTGCCGGCCCTGGCCGGGACGTGGAACCAGCTCATCTCCACGCCGTCCGACACGGTCGAGCTGTCGTCCGAGCTCGACATGCGCCAGCCCCTGAGCGCCCGCTCCAGCAGCACCGTGCTGACGTACACGGTGGCCGAGGACGACACCCCGGGCCCGCTGCGCGTCATGACCCTCACGGCGTTCGACGGCGTCCAGACCCGGCGTGCGGTGCCCGACGGCGGGCTGGCGGAGTTCGACTCCTCCCGCGTCCTCGCGCCCGAGGGCGAGGGCGCGGTCGGCGAGGGGCGCCGGATGGACATCGAGATCGGCCAGCTCACCGGCACCGAGCTGCCCGTGCCGCTCGAGCCCCGGTCGATCGGCGTCGAGGGCGCCTGGGGCTACGACGCGATCCGCGACGAGGTCCGCGGCGACGGCACCGAGCCGGGCGCCCGGTACCGCGTCGAGGTCGTCGACCGCGAGCTCACGCCGGAGCGGCTCCGCTCGGCTCCGGCGTCCGGGGACCCGCGGTCCGCCGGCTACACCGAGGTGCCCGACACCGAGCACCGGGACGAGATCGCCGCGTACGCCCAGGACGTCGCCGGCGACGCGGCCACGAGGTTCGACGCCGTGGTCGCCCTGCAGAACCACCTGCGCTCCGGCGAGGGGTTCGTGTACAACCCGGACGCCGACTACCGCGGCTCGTCGGACACCGTCTGGGACTTCCTGCAGAACCAGGAGGGCTACTGCACGCAGTACGCCCTCTCGATGATGGTCATGGCCCGCAGTCTCGACATCCCCGCCCGGATCGGCATCGGCTGGCTGCCCGGCCGCCCGGACGGACAGGGCGGTTACCGGGTCACGGGCCAGGACTCGCACGCCTGGCCGGAGATCTACTTCCCGACGGTCGGCTGGGTACGGTTCGAGCCGACCCCCCAGGTCCAGACGGGTCCGCTGCCCTCGTACGCGAACCCGGGTGTCGGCAGCGCACCGAGCGCAGCGCCCACACCGTCACGCGCCAACGAGGTGCCCACACGGCAGCCGACCCAGGCGCCCGAGCAGTCGGAGCCGGGCGCCACGGCGGGTGGCTCGACCGGAGGCACCGAGGTGTCCGACCGGACGCTGCCCGGGTGGGCCTGGGTGGTGGCGACAGTCGTCGGGCTCGGCGTGCTCGGCGGAGCAGCCTGGCTGCTGCTCCGCCGGCGCACGGAGGTCGAGGTGCTCGACCCGGAGCTGGCCTGGTCCCGCGTGCTGGCCCTCCTCGCCGAGCAGGACGTGCGACTCGGCCCGTCGGTCACCCTGCGCAGGGCGCCGGCGTTCATCGCCGACGAGGTCCGGACCCGCACGGGCTCGGCCCTGCCCGACGACGTCACGGAGCGCCTCACCGCGCTCGCCGACGCCGCCGAGGAGGAGCGGTACGCCCGCCACGCGACGCCGCCCACCGCCGAGGAGCTCGAGGAGCTCACCACGTCGGTGACGGCGGAGCTGACGACGGCCCTGACCCGCAAACCCTGACACCCCGTCGGGGTGGCGCACGAACAGACAGGAGCCGGGCCCCGCGGGGCCCGGCTCCTGTTCGTGTGGCTGTCAGTCACACCTCGCTGTGCCTGTCACGCACACGGGTCGGTGGCCCGGTCTTGGACCACCCACTATCGGTCGATGGGCCGGTGACCTAACGACCGCCCTGGTTGCGCCGGTTCTCCCAGCGCTCCTCAAGACGGGCGAGGAAGCCGCCTGAGCGACCACCACCCTGCCGCTTTCGGGGCTTCCGTGCTCCCCCCTGTGGCGGCTGGACCGTGCCGTCCTCACCGACGACGCCGACCGGACCGTCCTGCTGCTTCTTGCGCGGTCCGAGGAACGCGAAGACCACACCCGCGAACATCAGCACGAAGCCGATGGCACCGAGCCAGGTCTGTGACGTGGCCGCACCGACGACAAGAAGTAGCAGACCGACGATGACGCCGGCCCCGGACAGCACATAGCGCAGCGCGTTACCCCGACCTGTGGACTGAAGCGTATTAGCGAGCCGCGGGTCGTCTGACGTCAGAGCACGCTCCATCTGCTCCAGCACCCGCTGCTCGTACTCGGACAGAGGCATCGAGACCCCCGGATCTCGCAAAGGAACAGTGTCCCTTCCAGGATAGGACGACCCGGCCGTCGTTGGTAGTCGACATCCCGGGCATACCAGCGACTATAGGGGCAGATCAGTAGAGATGCGTTCCGTTCTTGCGATGTACACCCAGGTCGATCGCCGTTTTTCCAAACTTCTCACGCACGGCGTCGAGCGCGAGCTCCGCCTCCCGCTGCGCTCCCGAGCGTGGATCCACGGCTTCTTCGAGCGTCGGCTGCTGCGCGGATCCGCCCCGTTGCTGGAGATTCTCGGCCCGCACCCCGACCAGACGCACCGGCAGCCCGCCCAGGTCGACGCCCGCGACGAGCTCGCGCGCGACGAGATAGATCTCGCGCGCGACGTCGGTGGGGCCGTCCAGTGTTCGCGATCGGGTGAATGTCGCGAAGTCGCTCGAGCGCACCTTGACCGACACCGTGCGAGTCATCACACCCTGGTGCCGCAGGCGCGCGGCGACCCGGTCGGCCAGCTCCAGCACCCGTCGGCTCACCACCACGGTGTCGTCCTGGTCGGTGTCGAAGGTGGTCTCGGCCCCGATGCTGTGCTCGCGGTGCTCCGGGACGACCGGGCGCGGGTCCCGCCCCCACGACAGGTCGTGCAGGTGCGCACCGCTGACCCGGCCGACGGCGGCCTGCAGGCTCGCCAGGTCCGTGTGCGCCAGCTCGGCGACCGTGGTGATGCCCCACGCGGCGAGGGACTTCTCCGTCTTCTCCCCGACCCCCCACAGCGCACCGACCGGCAGCGTGTGCAGAAAGTCCACGGTGGCCTGGACGGGCACGAGCATCAGCCCGTCCGGCTTGGAGTGGGTCGAGGCCAGCTTGGCGACGAACTTGTTCCGCGCGATACCCACGGAGGCCGTCACGCCGTGCTCCTCCTCGATGCGGCGGCGCAGCGCCGCGCCGATCACCGTGGGCGGACCCAGCCGCCGGCGGGCACCGCTCACGTCGAGGAACGCCTCGTCGACGCTGATCTGCTCCACGAGCGGGGTGACCTCACGGAGCATGCCCATGACCGAGCGCGACACGTCGCGGTAGAGGTTGTGGTCGGGCCGGACCACGGTGGCCTGCGGGCACAGCAGTCGCGCACGCGTCATCGGCATGGCGGACCGGACACCGAACGCCCGCGCCTCGTAGGTCGCGGCCAGGACCACGCCGCGCTCCTGCCCGCCCACGATCACCGGCAGCCCCCGCAGCTCCGGGCGCCGGGCCAGCTCGCAGGACGCGAAGAACGCGTCCATGTCCAGGTGCAGCACCGAGCAGCCGGACTCGTCCGACCCCCAGTGACGTCTCGCCGCCGCTGACCGCGGCCCCTTGCTCACGAACGTGCTCCGTCCTTGCTGTCGCTCGGCGCTCCCCGCCGTCGATCCCGGCTGTCTGCCCCGCCGTGCGGAGCGGGCACCGGTGGCCCGCTCGCGCACTCGCCGGTCACGAGGCCTCTGGCACCAGGGTCAGGCGCTGTGCCGAGAACCCCGCGTGCGGGTCCACGAGCATCGCCACCTCGTCACGGAAGTCCTCGGCGCAGGCGAGCAGCTCGTCCGCCCGCGCGGGCTCGACCTGCTCGGGACGGCCGGCGTCGACCGCGGCCCGCAGGGGCGCCCCGGCGGCGAAGTAGCCCGACCAGGCCGCCAGGTCCGGCTCGGCGTGCGCCAGCATGTCCCACACCGTCCGCGCGCCGGAACGCGCCGACGGGCGGCCACGGAGCGCCACGACGGCGGCCGCCGAGCGGATCGCGGCGAGGTGCGCGTGGACGAACCGGTCCCCCGAGTCGGCCGAACGCGCCGCCTCGGCCAGCTCCGCGTCCGCCTTGCGCAGCAGTGCGCTGACGCCCGGCGGGACCGCGCGCGGCACGAGCATGCGCGCGGAGACAACGTCCCGTGCGCCCTGAGAGTGCATGCTGCCCATCTCGAACCTCCGATCGAACCCCTTGTGCGACACTATCGAACATACGTTCTATCCTGTCAAGCGGTCCACCGGACCGGGAGACACTGTTCCCATGGCCCGCCGCTCCGCCCGACGCCGCCCATCCTCCTCCGCACCACTGACACTCCCCGCCGAGCTGCCCGTCGGCCCGGTGCCGATCAGCACCGGCACCGCAGAGGTGGTTCGCGACCAGGACTTCCCGCAGCGGGTGACACTGCACGTCAACGGCGTGCCCAGCTCCAGCCTCGACCTCGCCGACCCCGGTTTTCTCGACTTCGAGTACATGCAGCAGATGGCCGCCTTCGTGGCCCTGCTGCCACCGGGACCGCTCCGGGTGCTGCACCTGGGCGCGGCGGGCAGCGCCTTCGCCCGCCACGTGGAGCACGAGCGCCCCGGCTCCCGCCAGCTCGGCGTGGACCTGGACGCCCGGCTCCTCGAGCTGGTCCGCGAGTGGTTCGCCCTGCCCCGCGCTCCCCTGCTCCGGCTGCGGGCCGACGACGCCGGGCGGTCCCTGTCCTCCGCACGCGACCGGTCCTACGACGTGGTGGTCCGCGACGTCTTCGCGGGGGACCGCACGCCGGCGCACCTCGTGGGCACCGGGTTCGCCGCGCAGGCCCACCGGGTACTGCGCCCCGGCGGCGTCCTGCTGGTGAACTGCGCCGACAAGCCGCCCCTCGCGACGGCCCGCCGCGAGGTCGCGAGCCTCGCGGCCGCGTTCGGGCCGGACGCGGCGGCCTCCGGCCGGCTCGCCGCCGTCGCAGAGCCCGGGATCCTCAAGGGACGCCGTTACGGCAACCTGGTTCTCGCGGCCGTCCGGGAACTGCCGGAGGGCACGTCGCCGGACAGCGGGGGCACCGAGGGGCCGGAGACCACCCAGGACGCCGCACAGGGCCGCCTGGCGCACGACCACGGCGCGGTGCGCCCCGACCTGCGCGACGCCCGTCTGGGGCGCGCCCTGCGCACGCTCGCCGTTCCCGCCACGCTCCTGGTAGGCGACGACGCGGTCGCGTTCGCCGGCACCGCCGCACCGCTGGAGACCGCCGCACCGCCGGAGGCCGCCCGACCACCGGAGACCGCCGCACCCTGACTCGACACCAGCCACCCGGGCCGGGCACGAGAAAGGCCGCCCTCCCGAAGGAGGGCGGCCTGTCTCACGAGCACGTCAGAGCGGGACGACTGCTTCCGCCTGCGGACCCTTGGGACCCTGCGTGATCTCGAACTCGACCCGCTGGGCCTCCTCGAGAGACCGGTACCCGTTGGACTGGATCGCGGAGTAGTGCACGAAGACGTCGGCGCCGCCGCCGTCCTGGGCGATGAACCCGTACCCCTTCTCCGCGTTGAACCACTTCACAGAACCCTGCGCCATGCTGTCCTTCGACCTTCCGTCCGGGATCCGGCGGCGGGCCCGTTGCCCACCCCCGTGCCGCAATGCTTTCCCCGCTTGCACACGACACGGCGGACGTGGCCTTGGTAACTCACTGCAACGTGCGCCAGTGTGGCATGGACCACTCAGATGTGCCACGGAACACGCACATTTCTGCCGCAGATATGACACATCGGTCCTTAGATGCCCGGTTCGAGCCGGTGCCGGTGTACGTCCCAGCCTCCGGCTTCGCCCGGAACTGTGCGGCTCAGCGCTGGTACCGCCGGCCGTTCAGTCCCCGTTCTGCTGAGCGAGGAACCGCTCGAACTCGGCGCCGAGCTCCTCGGCACTGGGGATCGGCGTGGTCTCGGCGAGCAGGCTAGGGCGCCCGATCGAGCGGGCGAACGCGTCGTACTGCTCCTCCAGCGCCTGCACCACGGCCGCGACCTCCGCCGACTCCGCGACCTGCTTCTCGACCTCGATCTTGGCGTCGGTGGCCGCCTCCTCGAGCGCGGGGATCGCCAGGTCGAGGCCCGTCGCACGCTCCGTGTGGTGCAGCGCCACCACGGTGGCCGGGGGGTACCGCGACTGCGAGAGGTAGTGCGGCACGTGCACGGTGAAGCCCATCGCGTCGTGCCCCGCCTCGCCCAGCCGGTACTCGAGCAGGGCCGCCAGCGAGCCGGGCACCTTCACGCTGCCGAACCAGGACGTGTAGTCGTCGACCAGCGCGGGCCGCGTCGCGTGCGCCGTGAGGGACAGCGGGCGGGTGTGCGGCAGGCCCATCGGGATGCCCTGGACGCCGACCACGAGGCTCACGTTGAACCGCTCGACCACCTGGATCACCGCGGCCACCACGCGTTCCCACTGCAGGTCGGGCTCCGCGCCGTGCAGCAGCAGGAACCCGGTGCCCTCGGCGTCGGTCACGTGGTCGATCGCGAGGTAGGGGGCCTGGTAGTCGGCCCACCGGTCGGAGTCGAAGGTCATGGTCGCCCGCTTGGAGCGGTAGTCGAGCAGCTGGTCGACGTCGAACGTCACGAGCCGCTCGACGCGGAACTCGTCGACGAGGTGCTCGACGGCGAGGTCGCCCGCGCTGCCCGCGTCCACGAACCCGCGGACGGCGTGCAGCAGAACAGGTCCGTCGGTGCTTCCGGGCACGCTGCGACCCAGCGTGCGCTCGACCGCTGTCTCGTCGACGTCGTAGATGCCCTGGGGGTCAAGCACGTTCGCTCCCTCGCTCGTCGGAGTGCTTCTCTGACCACCCGGTGGTATCGGGGGTCTGCTCAGGTCCAACAGCACGACGGCCGGGTGTCTTCCCGTTACGCCCTCAGCGTCGCCGCCAGGTCACCGCACGGGGTCGGCCCGCCCGCTCACCGACCGGGCAGGCGCACCACGGAGACGAAGAAGTCGTCGATCTGCCGCACGACGTCGATGAAGCGGTCGAAGTCCACGGGCTTGGTCACGTAGGCGTTCGCGTGCAGCGAGTACGAGCCGACGACGTCCTCCTGCGCGTCCGACGTGGTCAGCACCACGACGGGGATGTGCCGCAGCATGGGGTCGCCCTTGGCCACCGCGAGCACCTCCATGCCGTCCATCTTCGGCAGGTTGAGGTCGAGCAGCACCAGGTCCGGTGTAGGGACCTTCGCGTACCGGCCCTGCTTGCGCAGGAACTCGAGCGCGCTGACGCCGTCTCCGACGACCGACACGTTGTTGGGAACGCGGTGATCCTCGAACGCCTCCCGTGTCATCAGGACATCGCCCGGGTCGTCCTCCACGAGGAGGATCTCCATCACCTTGTGACCGCTCACGCCCGTACCTGTCCCCTGGAGTCGGCAGCGACGGGACCCTTCGTCGCGACCCGCCGTCGGCCCTGGTCAGGCCGCCTCATCCGAGCGTAGTCGACTGCGCGCGTTCGGTCGAAAGGCGCCCGCCCGACGGCTGGCCCTGCCGGCGGGCGAGAGTGAACCGCACGATGGTGCCGCCGCCGGCCGCCGGCTCGATCCAGATGCGCCCCTTGTGGTACTCCACGATGCGTTTCACCAGCGAGAGGCCGATGCCGGTACCCGCGTACTCGTCGCGCGGGTGCAGCCGCTGGAAGATGACGAACACCCGCTCCGCGTACTGGGCGTCGATGCCGATGCCGTTGTCCACCACCGAGATCTCCCAGTGCGCGCGCATGCTGCGCACCTCGATCCGGATCACGGGCGCCCGCTCGGGGTCGCGGAACTTCAGCGAGTTGCCCACCAGGTTCACGAACAGCTGCTGCAGCAGGGCCCGCTCGCCGTGCACCACCGGCATCGGGTCGTGGACGATGTCGGCGCCCGTGGCCTCGGCCCGCTCGGACAGCTCCGACAGCGCGGCCGTGAGCACCCCCTCGAGGTCCACGTCCTCGCGTGCCACGCCCGTACGCCCCACGCGGGAGAAAGCCAGCAGGTCCTGGATGAGCCGCTGCATGCGCTTGGCTCCGTCCACGGCGAACTCGATGTACTGGTCGGCGCGGTCGTCGAGCGAGTCGCCGTACCGTTTCTGCAGGAGCTGGGTGAAGCTCGCGACCTTGCGCAGCGGCTCCTGCAGGTCGTGCGAGGCCACGTAGGCGAACTGCTCCAGGTCCCGGTTCGACCGCTCGAGCTCACGCGTCTTCTCGCTGAGCAGGCCGTGCGCGTTCTCCACCTCCTGGTGGGACAGCCGGATCTCCTCCACCTGGTGCACCAGGTCGCGGCGCATCGTCTCCACGTGCATGGCGAGGAGCGCCACCTCGCCCGCACCCACCGGGGTGATCTCGCGGCGGAGCTCACCGCTGCTCACCACCCGCACCGCGGCCGTCAGCTCGGTCAAGGGGCGGATCACCCACGACTCGAGGGCGAGCCACATCATCGTGCCCATCAGCACGACGACGAAGACGAGCGTGATCACCGCGCCCAGCAGCAGCTGCTCCCAGACGGCCCGGGTCTCCACGATCTCGTCCCGCTGCGCGCTCAGCTCCGCCAGGTACTGCACCACCGCGGTACGCGCGCTCTCGTACAGCTCGTCCCCCTCCGCGGAGGTCGGTGCGGTGCCCAGCAGCTCCATCCGGCACGCCATCTGCCCTGCGGGCGCCGCCTCGACGGCCGCCACCACCGGCTCGGCGTACTGGTCGAACCAGGCGTCCGTGCGACGCACCGCCTCCCGGTGGGCCAGCGCGACCTCGGCATCGGACTCGAGCTCGCGCCGTTCGACGTCGGCAAGGAGCATGATGCGGCCGCTCGACCCGACCGCGCGGGTCCAGGGCTCGAGCGCCGCGTCGTCGCACGTCGCCCGGTAGGCACGCAGCGACGCCTCGGCGTCGCCCAGCGCCAGCGACGCGCGCTCCCCGTCGACCAGTGCCCGGTAGTAGGGCCCGTCGGCCCGTGCGTCGAGGCCGCGCGACTGGACCAGCGCGAGCACCGCCACGGCGAGCGCGATCACGAGCATGGCCGCGACGGCGCCGAGGAGCCGGGCGAGCCGGCTGCGCATGGACACACCGGTGAACCGGTGCTCGTCGGGCACGAGCGTCATGCCCGCGACCACTCCACCGAGTCTGCGAGCGTCGAGGTCCGTTCCGCCGGGCCCGTCGCGCCGGCGCCGGCCCAGCCGACGAAGAGCAGCGCCGCGTCGTCGACCAGCGGGCCGCCGTGCAGCTCACGCACCCGGCGCAGCACGCGGGTCACCACCTCGTCGGTGCCCTGGTCCATCTCGCGCTCCACCACGCTGCGCAGCCCGTGCGCGCCGAGGCGCGGCATGCGCCCGTGCGCGCTCGGCGGCAGGACGGGGGTGCCCTTCGGGTCGGCGCCGACGGCGGCCTCGACGAGCCCGTCCGTGTAGAGGACGGCGGTCCAGACCTCGGGCAGCTCGACGGTGTGCGCCGACCAGCCGCCGTCCACCGGGATGCCCAGCGCGCGTCCCCGGCGCGCCGAGGAGAGCTCCTCGCAGTGGTGGGTGACCAGCACCGCGGCGTCCGTCGAGGTGCGCGGCACCACGAGCAGCGGTGGCAGGTGCCCCGCGAGGTAGACGTCCATGCGGCGCCGGTCCGGTGCGATCACCACCTGGCAGATCGTGACGAACACCTCGGGCCTGCCCCGCTCCGCCAGGAGCACCCGCTCCAGCAGCGGCAGGACGTCGTCGGCCGGGGTGTCCGCCAGCACGAGCGTGCGCCACGCCGTCCGCATGGCCGCGCCCAGCGCCGCCTCGTCCGGTCCGTGCCCCGCCACGTCGCCGATGACGGTGACGAGTGTGCCGTCGGGCCGCTCCACCGTGTCGAAGAAGTCGCCGCCGAGCAGGCCGTTGCCGCCGGGCAGATAGCCCACCATGACGGAGACCTTCTCGTCCGTCACCAGCTCTTTGGGCAGCAGCGCACGCTCCAGCCGCGTGGTCTCCGCCGCCCGCACCTCGCTGCGGAACAGCGCGATCTGCTGGGCGGCGGACCGGCGGCGCAGGGTCGCGTACCGGAGACAGCGGGCGAGCCCGTCGCCGTCCACGTCGCCCTTGACCAGGTAGTCGTCGGCGCCGTTGGCGACCGCCGAGGCGCCGAGGTCGTTGGCCGTGTTCCCGGTCAGGACGACCACGGCGGGCTGGACGGGCAGCACGTCGATGCCCTCGATGATGCGGCGCAGGGCGCCGAGGCCCTCGGCGTCGGGCAGGCCGAGGTCGAGCAGGAGGCAGTCCACCGCCACCATCGACAGGACCCCCAGGGCCTCGTCGACCGACCGCGCCCTGTGCAGGTCGGCTCGCAGGTCGGCCTCGACGTCGGCGTCGGCGAGCAGCTCGCTGACGAGGAACGCGTCGGCGTCGTCGTCCTCGACCAGGAGGACGGAGATGGGTCCGTCGATCCATGACGGACGCGCTTCAGGTCCAGGCCCTCTTCCGGGCCCCGCAGTTCCTGCCCCGCCCAGTGCCATGGCGGCGATCCTATCCAGCGAGATGACGCTGTGTCAGCGGACAGGCCGACGGGTGCGCGATAATGGTCGGCCGGTTGATTGCGACCGAGGCTTTTTCGCTGGTGAACCACGGAGGTATGGCGTGACGGGAATCGCGGGCGAGCTCGCCCACGAGCAGGCAGTCGTCGACACGATGTACGTCCGGTTGGACACCCTGCGCGGCACCACCGCGGACCGCCTGCGGGACGTCCGCCTGGCGGGTGCCCAGGGCACGCACCAGAACCGCAGCGAGCGCGACGCGTTCGCGACGCTCTACGAGGACCGCGCCGCTCAGCTCGACGCCGTCGAGGACCGGCTGGTCTTCGGCCGCCTCGATCTCTCGGACGAGTCCGCCGACGGCGTCGTGACCCGCTACGTGGGCCGCATCGGCCTGACCGACGCCGAGCACCGTTCCATGCTGACCGACTGGCGCGCACCTGCCGCCGAGGCGTTCTACCGGGCCACGGCGCTGCACCCGGGCGACGTGCGACGGCGCCGGCACCTCGTGACCAAGGGCCGCTCGGTGACCGGCCTCGAGGACGAGGTGCTGGACCTCGACAGCGAGATCGACCCCGACGCGCTGTCCGGCGAGGGCGCGCTGCTCGCGGCGATGGCTCAGGGCCGCACCGGCCGGATGTCCGACATCGTCGCGACCATCCAGGCCGAGCAGGACCGCATCATCCGCTCCGACCTGTCCGGCGCGCTCGTGGTCCAGGGCGGTCCCGGTACCGGCAAGACCGCGGTGGCCCTGCACCGTGCCGCCTACCTGCTGTACGCGCACCGCCGCCTGCTGGAGCGTTCCGGCGTGCTCGTCGTCGGCCCGTCCAGCTCGTTCCTCCGCTACATCGACCAGGTGCTCCCCTCGCTGGGCGAGACGGGCGTCGTGTCCACGACGGTCGGCGACCTCATCCCCGGCATCCGCGCGACCGCCGTCGACGAGGGGCAGGTCGCCCGGCTCAAGGGCCTGCTCCTGTGGCGCAAGATCATCCGCCGTGCCGTGCGCGCGCGGGAGCGCGTGCCGGAGCGGGAGGTGCCGGTCCGGGTCGAGGGCCACGACTTCGTGATCCGGCCCCGGGACGTCCGCGACGCGATCGCGCGCGCCCGCCGCACGCACAAGCCGCACAACCTGGCGCGCGCCTCGTTCGTGCGCGACATGCTCGACCGCCTCACGGACCAGTACCGCGACTTCACCGACGCGCCGCTGTCCGGCGAGGACCGCGCGTCGGTGTTCGAGGATCTCCGCTCGGACCGCGACGTCCGGGTTGCGCTGAACATCGCGTGGCTGCCGATCACGCCCGAGAAGCTCGTCACCGACCTCTTCGCCAAGCCGCACCGGCTGGCAGAGGCCGCCCCGGAGCTCTCGGCACGGGAGCGGCGCCTGCTGCACCGGGAGCCCGGCGCCCCGTGGACGGAGTCGGACGTGCCGATCCTCGACGAGGCGTACGAGCTGCTCGGCGAGGACGACTCCGTGGCTCTGGCCGAGGCGCGCCAGCGCGAGGCCGAGCAGGCGCGGGAGGTCGAGTACGCCCGCAGCGTGCTGTCCGCGAGCGGCGCGGGTGACGGCCTGGTCGACGCCGAGACGCTGGCCTCCCGCTTCGCGGCGAGCGGCCCGTCCCTGACGACCGCCGAGCGCGCCGCGAGCGACCGCGCCTGGACCTACGGCCACGTGGTGGTCGACGAGGCGCAGGAGCTGTCCCCCATGGCCTGGCGGTCGCTGGTGCGGCGGGTGCCGACCCGGTCGATGACCATCGTGGGCGACGTCGCCCAAACGTCGTCGGCGGCGGGGGCGCGCAGCTGGGACCGCATGCTGACCCCCCTGCTGCGCGACGGGTGGCGCCTGGCCGAGCTCACGGTCTCGTACCGCACGCCGTCCACCGTCGCCGACACCGCCCAGCGGGTCGCGCGGGCCGCGCGGCTGCCCGTGTCGGACCTGCGCGCGGCGCGCGACGTCGAGGGCTCCCTCACCACTGTGCGCACCGCCCCCGGCCCGGACGTCCTACCCGACACGGACACCGTGGTCACCGAGGCGCTCGGCCTCGTCAAGGAGCTCGTGGGGCCCGACGCCGGCCGGGTGGCCGTCGTGGCGCCGGGGGCGGGCGTCGAGCGGCTGGCCGAGGCTGTCGCCGCGGCGCTGCCCGAGGTGGTCGGCGCGGCGGAGGCCGCCCGGCTCACGGCGCAGCGCCCGGAGGACGCCCAGGTGACCGTGCTCGAGCCGCGCCAGACCAAGGGCCTGGAGTTCGACGCCGTCGTGCTGGTCGAGCCCGCCGCGATCGCCGAGGGCGGTGGCGGGACGAGCGACCTCTACGTCGCGATGACCCGCCCGACCCAGCGCCTCGTCGTCGTGCACACCAGAGATCTCCCGGAAGGTTTTTGATTGTCGTGGGTGCTTGTCGTGGGCACCGATCGTTGCGGCCAGGTGTCCGTTTTGGGCGCAACGATCCCGCTCACCACCATCTGGGCGTCCCAGTAGGCGGAACGTGACTGTTGGTTCCCGCTGCACTGGCGCACCATGGGCTCGTGCAGCGAGCCCTTCTCCTCGAGAACGTCCACCCCACCTCCGTCCCGATCCTGGAATCTGCCGGGTACGAGGTCGACTACCGCAAGGGTGCCCTTGACGAGGACGAGCTGATCGCCGCCCTCGACGGCGTCCAGCTCCTGGGCATCCGGTCCAAGTCCGAGGTGACGGCGCGCGTGCTGTCCGAGGCGACGAGCCTCGTCGGCGTGGGTGCCTTCAGCATCGGCACGAACCAGATCAACCTGACCGCCGCGGCCAACCGGGGCGTCGCCGTGTTCAACGCGCCGTTCTCGAACACGCGGTCCGTGGTGGAGCTGGCGATCGCCGAGATCATCTCCCTCACGCGCCGGATGACGGAGCGCGACCGCTCGCTGCACTCGGGCGTGTGGGACAAGTCGGCCGACGGCTCGCACGAGGTGCGGGGCCGCACGCTCGGCATCGTCGGCTACGGCAACATCGGCTCGCAGCTCTCCGTGCTCGCCGAGAACCTCGGCCTGTCCGTCATCTTCTACGACACCGCCGAGAAGCTGGCGCTCGGCAACGCGCGCCGTGCCGAGACGCTCGACGAGCTGCTCGAGACGGCCGACATCGTGACGCTGCACGTCGACGGCCGCTCCGGGAACGCCGGCCTGTTCGGGGCCAAGCAGTTCGCCCGCATGAAGCAGGGCGCGATCTTCCTCAACCTGTGCCGCGGGTTCGTGGTCGACGTCGACTCGCTGGCCGAGCACATCACGTCCGGGCACCTCTCCGGTGCCGCCGTCGACGTCTTCCCCGAGGAGCCCAAGAAGCGCGGCGAGGCCTTCGAGTCGGTGCTGCGCGGCCTGCCCAACGTGATCCTCACCCCCCACGTGGGCGGCTCCACCGAGGAGGCGCAGGAGTCGATCGGCAAGTTCGTGGCCAAGAAGCTGCGCGACTACGTGACGGCGGGGTCGACCACGCTGAGCGTCAACCTGCCCAACCTCCAGCTCGAGCCGACCGGCGTGGGCCGCATCGCCCTGCTGCACCGCAACGTGCCGGGTGTGCTGGCCACCGTGAACCAGATCTTCGCCGACCACGGCGCCAACATCGAGGGCCAGATGCTCGCCACGCGTGGCGACATCGGCTACGTGGTCACGGACATCTCGGACGTGACGGAGCGGGGCGCCTCCAAGAAGCTCCAGGCCCTGGACAGCACGATCCGCCTCCGCATCCGCGACGCCTTCGACCGCCCGGAGTTCCCCCCGGGCCCGGCCGCCCGCTGACCCGCTGAGTGCTGGATATCTGCCCCGCTGACCGCGTCGGCGGGGCAGATCTCCAGCACTCAACGCTGGGTCAGGACAGGGTCGTGTCCGGGATCTTGTAGGACTCGAAGGCCTTTGCCACCTGGGCCTCGGTCAGGCCGTAACGCTCCAGCGTGTAGGCGTGGGGGCGGTGGCCGGTCCGGTCGAGCGACGCGGCGAGGTTGGCGTCGTCGACCTCACCCCACGCCAGGCCGAGCTGGTCGAACACCCCGCGCATGACGGTCGCGGGGTCCGCGAGCAGGTCGTCGTAGACGACGTCGATCACCGCGTCCGCCGGGAGCTCCTCGCGCAGCCGGACGGCGCGCTCGACGCCTCCCGCGGAGATGTCCAGCCACTCCCTGCCGATCCGCTCGAGGTCGATGCGGCCCGGCTTGGTGTACAGCACGTGCGTCGCCTCGGCCATGGAGCTGCCGGAGGCGACGGCGGCCGCCGGTGCGCGGTGCGTCCAGACGAACCGCGCGTCCGGGAAAGCACGCAGGATCTCCGGCATGCGCCACAGGTTCATCGGGTGCTTGATCACCCAGCGCTCCGGCGCCTCGCCGGCCGCCATGACCTGCAGCGCGTCGCGCAGGAAGAGGTAGTCGTCCGTGAGGTCCGCCTTCGCCACGTGATCGAGGTAGCGCGGCAGGGGCCCCCACGTCGCGTACATCTCGGTGTGGGCGCGCAGCATGAAGTCCTCCTCCTCGCTGTCTGCGATCAGCGGGTGGAGGTGCGCCCACGCGGGGCTGAGCCTGGCCACGGTCGCGAACCGCTGACGGGCCTGCGCGATCAGCCGCTCGCGCTCGGCCTGGGGCCGCGGGAGGCCGAAGTAGGCCATCTCCCAGAGCTTGGGGCCGCGGTGCCCGGGGTGGCGTGCGATCAGGTTGTAGGTCAGCGTGGTCCCGGTACGCGGCAGGCCGACGACGAACACCGGCGCGGTCACGGGCTCGTCCCGGACCTCAGGCCGGCTCGCCTGGGCCGCACGGACGACGACGCGGTTGCGGAGCCGGTCCCGGACCTGGTCCTGGGTGCTCGACCAGCCCATGGCGCTCAGCTCCGGGTAGGCGGCGAGGTCGCTCAGCAGCAGCCGGAGACCGTCCACCGCCGCGAGGTCGTCGGCGCCGAGCGCGACCCGCCCGCGCTGCTCCTCCAGGAGCAGCCGGTCGAACACGGCGTCGGGATCCTTGCGGGTGCGCATCCCGGGGGCGAGCAGCACGTTGAGCAGTCGGAGCAGCGGTGTGGCCTGGGGCATGGCGCACATCCTGCCCAGCGCGCCGCTCGGCGACAAGCGACTGGACGCAGCGGACCCGGATCGTGACCCAACTGGTGGCGCCACCTGAGCGTTCGTCCGTTAGCATCCCGAGCGAGGGCTTGTACCCGGCGTCACATGACCCGGCCGGGCACCGACGAGAGGGGAACCGTGACCGCACGACCGCCGTCGGGCCCGCTGGTGCGGCTACGCGACACCACCGACCGCACGCTCCTGGTGGAGACCACGACGGCCGCCGACGCGAACGAGGTGTACGAGCGGCTGCGGCTCCAGTGGGGGCCGGTCGCCCCGGTCGACCTGGAGGCGGGTGTGCCGGCCTGGCTGGTGCTCGGCCACCACGAGGCGGTCGGCGTGCTGCGGGACGACCGCACGTTCATCAAGGACCCGTCGATCTGGCACGGGCACGAGGAGAACCTGCTCGGCCCGCAGTCGGGGCTCCACCTCGTGCTCCCCCGTGCCCCGAAGCCCACGCTCGCCGACGCCGACGGCGTCAAGCACACGCGCATGCGGCCGCCCGTCGACGACGCGCTGTCACAGATCGACGAAGCCCGTGCGGCCGCGATCACCCGCAGGCTGTGCGGCATGCTCATCGACCGGTTCGAGGACCGGGGCCGCGCGGACCTGGTCGCCGAGTACGCCGCGGTGGTCCCGTTCCTCGTGCTGTCCGAGCTGGACGGGCTCGACCCGGGCCAGGCGCAGCGGCTGCAGGAGATCACCCGGGCCATCTTCGAGTCCGGCGCCGCGGCACGCGAGCGGACCGTCGAGCTCCTGGAGATCGTCACCGGGCACATCGCCCACAGCAGGAGGAACGGCACGAGGGACATCGCAGGGGTCCTGGCCGTGCACGACAACTTCGAGAGCGACCTGGAGCGGGCCCAGACCCTCACGGCCATCACCCTGGCGGCCAACGAGTCGCTGCTGGCCTGGGTGGCGCAGACCCTCGCGCTGGTGCTGAGCGACCCGCGGTTCTCGAACCGGGTCTCCGGCGGCCGGCTGCACATCGACGACGCGCTCGACGAGGTGCTCTGGCGCTCGACGACCAACCCCAACCTCATGCCGCGGTTCGCCACCCGCGAGGTGGTGATCGGCGACAAGGTCATCGGGCGCGGGGACGCGGTGGTCGTCGGGGTGCACGCGGCCAACCACGACCCGCTGGTCCAGTCCGGCGACCCGTGGGAGACCGTGGGCAACCGGGCCTACCTGTCGTTCGGCGCCGGTCCCCACCGGTGCCCCGCGCCGCGGCTCGGGCGCGTCATCGCCCGGATCGCGGTCGCGGAGCTGCTGCAGCGCCTGCAGCTCACGCTGGTCGGCGACCCCGACAACGTCGAGTGGGCGACCAGCCCGTGGATGCGCTTCCCGGCCCGGCTGCCGGTCACCTTCCCCTCGCCCCTCGACCAGCCCTCGCCCGGAGCCTGGCCGCCCGAGCCGACCGACCTCTCGCGGTAGCCGCCGGGCTCGGGCTCAGGGCCTCAGGCCGCCCGGACCGCGGCGAGCGCGTCCGCGACCACGGCGTCGACGGTCTGGGTGTCGTCGATGACCGCGCCCGCCTCGTCCGGCTCCAGCGGTTCCAGCGTGTCGAGCTGGGACTGCAGGAGCGACGGCGGCATGAAGTGGGTGCGGCGCTTCATCCGGTCGAGCAGCACGTCGAACGTCGAGTCGAGATGCACGAAGAACAGGCCGCCGTGGCCCTCGCGCAGCCAGTCGCGGTACGGCCGGCGCAACGCCGAGCAGGCGGTCACGGAGCGCTCCCCCGCGGCGTCGAGCCGGGCGATCTCGGCGGCCAGCGCCCGCAGCCACGGGCGCCGGTCGTCGTCGTCGAGCGGGATCCCCGCCGACATCTTCTCGATGTTCGCCGGCGGGTGGAACGTGTCGCCCTCGACGAACACGGCGCCGAGCTCCTCCGCGAGCGCGCGGCCGACGGTCGTCTTGCCCGTCGCGGTCACACCCATGACCACGAGGTGGCGGGGCGTGCTCATCCGGTCACGAGCCAGAGCAGCGCGGCGATCAGGAAGATGGCCACACCGAGCGTGGTCTCGAGCACGGTCCAGGTCTTGAGCGTCGTCTTGACGTCCATGCCGAAGAACCGGCTCACGAGCCAGAACCCGGAGTCGTTGACGTGGGACAGGACGGTCGCACCGGCGGCGACCGCGAACACCAGCAGCGTGATCTTCACGTCGCTGAGGCCCTCCGCGGCCACCTGCGCCGAGATCAGCCCCGCCGTCGTCGTGAGGGCGACCGTGGCCGAGCCCTGCGCGACGCGCAGCACGGTGGCGATGAAGAACGCCTGCAGGAGGATCGGCATGCCCAGGCCGGACAGCGCGTCGGTGAGGGCGGAGCCGATGCCGCTGGCGCGCAGGACGCCGCCGAACATGCCGCCCGCGCCGGTGATCAGGATGATGGAGCAGATCGGGCCCAGCGAGTCGTCGAGGATGCTGGTCGCCTGGGACATCGAGAAGCGGCCACGCGACAGCGCGGCGAGCGCGACCAGCACGGTGATGAGCAGCGCGACGGGCGTCTGGCCGATCAGAATTAGCACGTTCGCCCATTCGGCGCCCTCGGCGACGACCTCCGCCGTGACCAGTGTGTCCACCACGGTGTTGAGCGAGATCAGCACCAGGGGCAGCAGCAGGATGAGCAGGACGGTGCCGAATCGCGGCGGTGCTTGGGTGGCCGTGGCCGTGCCGCCTCCGGCACCCGCCTCCGCGTCGTCGCGGCCGCCGTTCATGCGACCGAACACGGCGTCGGGGATGTCCACGCGGTACCGCGCGCTCAGGTAGCGGGCCACGTAGTGGACGCCGAGGAACCAGGCGGCGACCGCGACGGGTGCGCCGACCAGGAGCGTGAGGCCGATGTTCCCTCCCATCAGCTCCGCGGCGGCGACCGGCCCGGGGTGCGGTGGCACCACGGCGTGCATCACGGCGAACGCCCCGGCGGTGGGCAGCCCGTAGCGCAGGATGCCGCCACCGAACCGGCGCGCGACGGTGAAGATGATCGGCAGGAAGACCACGAGGCCGGCGTCGAAGAAGATCGGGAACCCGAAGATGAGCGCGGCGACACCGAGCGCGAGGGGCGCGTGCTTCTCCCCGAACCGCGCGATGAGCGTGTCGGCGAGGACCTGCGCGCCGCCGGTGATCTCCAGCAGCCTGCCGACCATGACGCCGAAGCCGACCAGCAACGCCACGGAGCCCAGCGTCCCGCTGAACCCCGTCAGCAAGGCGTCCGGGATGTCCGCCACCGGGATCCCCGCCGCGACCGCGGTGAGGAGGCTGACCAGCACGAGCGCGACGAACGCGTGCAGCTTCAGCCGGATGATCAGGAACAGGAGCACAGCGACGGCCGCCGCTGCGATCAGAAGCAGGGTGCCAGCCCCGTAGACCGGCTCGATCTCGGTCATCACCGCCTCCTCGCGGTCAGTCCTTTGTCCCGCATGATCGAGCCGACAGTAGCAGGGCAGATCAGGCGGGCACGGCATCGCCGCGGAGTGTTGTGCGAGGTCGCCGGGGCGTGTCGGTTCCAGCGCGCAGCGACCGCACCGGCCGGCGACGGGGTCAGCCGGCTGCGGCCATGGCCTCCGCTCGTCCCTCCGCGCGCGCCTTCGCGATCAGGCGGTCGAGACGGGTCCTGCGCGCACGGGACGCCCGGCGCAGCGCCCACCCGGCGAGCACGAGAACCAGCAGCACCAGGAGGTGCGGCAGCGGCAGCGCCCAGGCGGTTCCGGCGAGCGTCACGTCGCTCGGCGCGGGAGCCTCCTGGCCGCCCTGCGCCACCGATGCGCCGACGACGGCCTCGACGTCGTAGGGCCCGATCGGCCAGATTCCTGGCACCGTGACCGACACCTCCCGGCGCCCTCCGGGCAGCACCTCGACCGGTTCGCCGGCGGGTGCCGAGGCGGCGGCGCCCCCGAGCGCGGCCGACGCGCGGACCGGGGACGTGGCACGCAGTGCGACCGTCCCGTCGTTGACGACGGAGTACCGCACCGTGAGCCGGGTTTGCCACCAAGATGTCAGACGTCTAACGTCTAGTAGTGCCCGCTCAGTCCACCCCTGCCCACGTCTCATCGGCGAATGGTCCCTCGGTCGAGTCGTTCGAGGCGTCCCGGCGGGCCGGGGCACCGGGAGGTGGCCCCGCCTGGCGCAGGCGGCTGATGGTCCTGGTGACGCTCAGTGCCGTCGTCCTGCTGGGGTTGAACATGCGGGTCGGTGTGGTCAGTGCCTCGGCACTGTTCCATGACCTGCAGCAGCTGCTGGGCTATGGACCTCTGGTGGCCGCCACGCTGCCCGCCATCCCCGTGGTGTGCTTCGCCGTCGCCGGTGCTGCCACGACGTGGCTGACCCGGCTCGTCGGGCTGGAGCGGGCGATCGGCATAGCTCTGGTACTGCTCACCGCCGGCCTGGCGGTGAGGATCGTCGACTCGGTCGGCATGCTGCTGCTGGGCACGGTGGTCAGCATGTCGGGACTCGCGATCTGCAACGTGGCGATGCCCTCGTTCGTCCGCAAGCACTTCGCGCACCGGATGTCCGCGATGACGGCCGTCTACACCATCACCATGTCCCTCGGGGCGACCCTCGCCGCCGCACTCAGCGTCCCGCTGGCCATGCAGCTGAGCTCGCCGGTTGCCGGGCTGGCCTCGTGGTCGCTACTGGCGCTGGTCGCCCTGGTGGTGTTCGTTCCGCTGGTGGTCGCCAGGCGACCGCGCCCGGTGGCCGCGACCGGCCCGGGGGTGGCGCCCTGGCCGTTGCTGCTGACCCGCAGGGGGCTGCTGATCACCGCCCTGTTCACGGTGCAGGCGCTGCTGGCCTACACCCTCATGAGCTGGTTGCCGTCCATCCTCATCTCGCGGGGGTTGGAGCCGGCCGCTGCCGGGCTGATGCTCGGGGTGGCACAGCTGGTCAGCATCCCGGCCATCGCCCTGGTGCTGCCCATGGCCAGCAGCCCGCATCGGCAACGCCCGGCGTTCATGGTCGCCACCGGGGCCAGTCTGCTGGGGTATGCGGCCCTGCTGTTCCTGCCCAGCTCGCTGGCTCTGGTGCCGGTGCTGCTCCTGGGCGTCGGCTTCACCGTCTTTCCGCTGGTCATGGTGGCGATCAGCCGCAGCGGCGAGAACGCGGCCGACGCTGCGGCGATGTCCACGCTGGCCCAGTCGGTGGGATATCTCGTGGCGGCCGTAGGCCCCTTCGGGTTGGGACTGCTGTCCTCGGCCACCGGCACCTGGACCGCGCCGATGTGGCTGATACTGGCGGCGGCGGTGCTGCAGCTGGTGCTGGCGTACTGGCTCAGCGCCGGCGCCGGCAACCCCGGATCGGGCCGGCGCCACCGTCCTCAGCCCGGCGGAACGACGAGCTCCGCCGCACGTCCGGCGCGGTGAGAGAGCTCGGCGAAGGCCTCGCGCAGCTCGGGCGGACCGACCACCTCGATCTCCGCATCGAACCGGGCGAGCGTGGCGGCCATCGCGGCCCAGGACCATGACCCGGCGAGCAGCCTGGTCCGCTCAGGACCGAGCTCTTCGACGAGCCCGTCGCCGGCGAACGGGGCCACACGGTCGGCGGGCAGGCCGAGGATCACCTCGCCGCGGCACGGCCACCCGTCCGTGCCGCCGGCTCCTTTGAACCGGTCGGACAGGAAGGCGGCGACGTCGCCGCCCGGCACCTCGCGCGGTGTGAAGCGCGGCCCGTTCGGGACGCGGAGCGCCATCCGGTCGGCACGGTAGATCCGCCAGTCGTCACGTTCCGGTGCCCACCCGACGAGATACCAGCGCCCGTGCCGGACCACGAGGTGGTGCGGCTGTACCCGCCGGGGCGGTCGCGGCTCGGCGGCATCCGGTCGTCCCGGGGCGCGGTAGTCGAACCGGACCTCCTCCCCCGCCCGGACGGCGGCGCTCAGCGCGACCAGGACGTCGGTGTCGACCTGGGTGCCGGCCCCGCGCCCGGCGGACTCGGCCGCGCCGACCGCGAGGACGTCCACCCGCTGCCGCAGGCGGGAGGGCAGTACCTGCCGCACCGTGGCCAGCGCTCGTGCGGCAGCGTCCTCGATGCCGGCGCCCGTCACGACCGCCGTGCGCAGCGCCACGGCGAGCGCGACCGCCTGGTCGTCGTCGAACAGCAGGGGCGGCAGCGCGCTGCCCGCCTCCAGCCGGTAACCGCCGTCGGGGCCTCTGGCCGCCTGGACCGGGTATCCGAGCTCACGCAGCCGGTCGACGTCGCGACGCACGGTGCGCTCACTGACGCCGAGCCGGTGGGCGAGCAGCTCACCCGGCCAGTCGCGGCGGGCCTGCAGCAACGACAGCAGGGAGAGCAGGCGCCCGGAGGTCGCCGTCGAGGAGGCGATCGGCATACGCGCACCCTGCCACGAGTACCGGACGTTCCCTGACCGGAACTGGTGACAGATTCGGGTCCACGGCCGGAACCCCGGCACGTCATCCACGCGTAAGGAACCAGATCACCATGGCAGTCAACGCAGTTGCACACCTGAACTTCCGCGGCCAGGCCCGTGCCGCCCTGGAGTTCTACCAGTCGGTGTTCGGTGGGCAGACCACCGTCATGACCTACGGCGACTTCGGCATGCCGGCCGACCTGCCCGGGGCCACCGACGTCGTCTTCGGCCAGGTCGTCGCCGACAACGGCTTCCGGGTCATGGCCTACGACGTCCCCGGCGAGAACGCTCCGGTCGCCCAGGGCGCGCCGACCACCCGTCGCGAGAACGGCACCACCCTCACCGAGGAGCCGTTCTTCCTCTCCGTGCGCGGCGAGAGCGTCGAGGAGGTCGGCGCACTGTGGGAGGCACTGACCGACGGCGCCACCGTCATCGAGCCCTACGCCCCGGCACAGTGGGCCCCCGCCTTCGGGATGCTGACCGACCGGTTCGGCATCACCTGGATCCTCGACGTAGCGGCCGAGTACGCCCCGGCCTGACACGGGTCGGCCACTCCGGGGTGCGGCCTCGGCCGGGCCGCACCCCGTCGCACCTCAGCCGATCTCCCGGACCACCCTGGCGGGGTTGCCGACGGCGACGACGCCCGCGGGGATGTCACGCGTGACCACCGCGCCCGCGCCGATCACGCTGTCGTCACCGATGGTGACGCCGGGGCAGACGATCACGCCGCCGCCGAGCCAGACGTTGTCGCCGATGGTGATCGGCAGGGCTGCCTCCCGCTTGTCGCGGCGCGGCTGCGGCTCGACCGGGTGGGTGGGGGTGAGCAGCTGGACGTGGGGCCCGATCTGACAGTCGGCGCCGATCGTGACGGGGGCGACGTCGAGCGCCGTCAGACCCATGTTGATGAAGGTGCGCGGGCCGACCGAGATCCGGCTGCCGTAGTCGACGTATACCGGCGCCCGCACGAAGGTATCCGGGCCGACGCTGCCGAACAGCTCGGCGAGGACGGCCTGGCTTGCCTGGGGGTCCTGGTCGTAGGCCGCCTGGAAGCGGGCCGCGAGCCGGACCGCGTGCTGCTGGGTCTCGGCGATCGTCGGGTCGTCGGCGATGTACAGGTCACCGGCGAGCATCCGCTCGTGGTTGGTGCGGGGGTCACCGGCGAAGTAGTCGGGCGTCATACGTACGAGCGTACACATCGCCGCGGGGTGCGAGCGCTCGCCTCAGCCGTGCTCGGGGCCGGTTCATGTTCACCCTCCCCCGGGCCTTCGTCGGCGTCTCGTGCGGCGAACCAGAAGGTGGCCGGCGCAAGGACTCCCGTGCAGGCGCCCCGCGACTGCCGTCACCGATCACGAGGAGGGCTCGCCGTCGCTCGCAGGTGGACCTGCCGCGGATCGAAGTAGAGGCGTCCGACCGCAACGGTGTGCAGCACGGAGCCTTCATCAGCACTGCGCAGGGCTGCGTCTACCACGAGTACCGGGCTGCCCGCGACGACGCCGAGGTCACGTGCGAGCGCCTCGTCGGCCGGGACGGCGGAGGTGATGTGCTCGACCTCGTCGATGCTGATGTTCTCGACGTCGGAGAGGAACGTCGAGACGCCGTCGGTGAGCGCCTCGATATGGATGCCGTGACCCCGTAGGACACGTGGGATGACGTGTTCGCTGACGGCAACCGGTGCCCCTTCTCGCACGTAGGTACGGCGGACCCGGTAGACCTCGTCACCCGGGGCAAGTGCGAGCCGCGCGACCAGGTGTGGACCGGGACGCTCCTGCACCACCGCGACAGAGGTGACCGTCACAGGCTGATCGATTCCGGCGAAGAACGCCGGGATCGAAAGGATGATGTCGAGCGGGTACTCCGGCAGCGCAGGGGTACCGACGCGCTCCGGCTCCTTGTTGATGACGGTGCCCAGGCGGCGGCGGCGCGTGACGGCGCCCTGCGCCTCCAGCTGCGCCAGAGCCTCGCGCAACGTGTTCCGGGAGACGCCGAGCACTCCGCTCAGCTCCGTCTCCGGAGGGAGCCGAAGGTTGCCGTCTCGTCGATGCTGCGCGATCAGCTCCACGAGCTGTGCGTGGGCACGCTCCACCGCCGCACGGGTCATTGGTGTGGACACAGGCACCTCAACCTTCCGCGACTCAATGAACAATCTAAAGGTAGAACCATACTGAACTGACCATCGACTGTCCAGCAAGGGCTTGACAGTCATCCGGCACTGAGACGATCGTGGATCACGACCATAGATGCAACGAAAGTTCCATCAATGATCCAACTAATGCGGAGGCCAACGAAGTCCATGCATCAGCAACTAGCTGTCCCACCGTCTGCGTCACCCGGGGGTGACACACCACCGACCCGACAGTCCGAGCGGTCCGCCGAACGGGCTCGGCGGGTTCGCCGAGCGGTCGTCGACACGGCCCTTGGCATGCTCGGATTCGTCATCATCGTCAGTGCCTGGCAGCTCGCCTCGACCTTGGGTCTCATGCAGCCCGGTCTGTTGCCCACACCAGGAGAGGTCGGGCGGGTGCTCCTGGAAGGGCTCTGGTCCGGCAACCTGCTCAACGACCTCCTCATCAGCAGTCGTCGCGTCGTCATCGGGGTCACGATCGGTATGGCGGCCGCGATCCCCATCGGCTTCGCCCTGGGCTGGTTTCCTCGGGCACGGGTGACGTTCAACCCGCTCGTGAACTTCTTCCGCGCCCTACCGCCGATCGCTCTCGTTCCGCTGGTCGTCATCTACTTCGGCATCGGGGAGGTCGCACGTGAGGTGATCCTCGTCTACGCAGCCTTCTTCGCCACGATCATCGTGGTCTACGAGGGGATCGGCGGGATCGAGGAGAAGTACGTCCGCGCCGGTCGCACCCTCGGAGCAGGGCGAATGGAGCTGTTCACCCGCGTGGTGCTCCCCTTGTCCACGCCCCACATCTTCACTGCGGCGCGCATCTCGCTCGGTATCGGCTGGTCCTCGCTCGTCGCTGCGGAACTGGTAGCCGCCCAGGACGGCCTGGGCGCTGCGATCCAGAACGCGAGCAACTACCTCGACGTGCCCACCATGTACGCCGGAATCATCCTCATCGGTGCGGCGGCGCTCGCGATGGACCTCGCTATTCGTGTGACGGCCAGTCGCGTGCTGCGCTGGCAGGACAGGGGAGAACGATGACCACCACCACCGACCTCAACGTTCGGGAGATCAGCGTCGGCTTCGGCCGCGGTGCCAAACGCGTCAGTGTGCTGGAACGGATCAGCCTTGCCGCCGCCGAGGGGGAGTTCGTGGCGATCGTCGGCCCCAGCGGTTCGGGCAAGAGCACGCTGCTCAACGCGGTCGCCGGCTTCGTCACACCGGACGACGGAACCGTCGAGGTGGGTGGGGAGCCGGTCACGGGACCAGGACCGTCCCGCTGCGTGGTCTTCCAGGAGTACGCCGTGTTCCCGTGGCTCTCTGTCGAACGCAACATCGGGTTCGGTACGCGCCTGCGCGCATGGCGCGGCGACCCGGCACGACGGACGGAGACCGTGGACAGGTACCTGGACCTGATGGGGCTGACCGCCTTTCGGGACGCGCTCCCCAAGACCCTCTCGGGTGGTATGCGCCAGCGCGTCGCGATCGCCCGGGCGTACGCCGTGGATCCAGCGATCCTGCTGATGGACGAACCTTTCGCCGCGTTGGACGCCCAGACCCGCGAGCACATGCAGGAAGCACTGCTCGACATCAGCCGACAAGAACGCCGCACGGTCCTCTTTGTCACCCACCAGGTGGAGGAGGCGCTGTATCTGGCCGATCGCGTGGTCGTCATGGGCGCCCGTCCAGCCCGCATCCAAGCGATCATCGACGTCCCGTGGGGCGCCGAACGCGACCACGACCTCAAGCTCACCGAAGAATTCATCGCCCTACGCCGCCAGGTGGAGCACCTGCTCCACGACGTCGAGCGGCCGGCTGCCCGAAAGGACACCCCGTGATCACCACACGCACCACCGCACTCGCGGCCGCTGCGGCGGCCGCCGCGCTCACCCTGGCAGGCTGTGCCGGTTCTCCTCAGACAGCCTCGGAGTCCGAGGACGGTCTGACCACCGTACGGGTCGGCTACATTCCCGGTGCGCACGACATCGCGCAGCTCTTCGTCGCAGACGAGGCGGGGTACTTCGCCGAGCAGGGGATCCAGATCGAGACGACGGCGTTCCAGACCGGCATCTCTCTGTCCCAGGCGCTGACGGGCGGCAGCCTCGACGTCGGCGTCATGGGCGCCGTCGTGGCGAACTTCCCTGCGAAGGGGCAGGGCCACGTCATGGTTCTGAACAATCAGCAGACCGATGTCCACCAGATCTGGGCCGCGCCCGACTCAGGTGTCACGAGCATCGAGGACCTCGAGGGGTCCACGATCGCCACCACCTCCGGCACCGCGTCCGACCTGGTCCTGCAGGTCGCCCTGGATCAAGCCGGCATCTCGAGGGACGAGGTCGAGATGGTGAACCTGGAGATGCCGGCCGTGGCGAACACCTTCGTGACCGGCGGCGTGGACGTCGCGTCCCTGTGGGCACCGTTCGACCAGCAGGTCACCGAGATCATGCCGGATGCGAACCTGATCGCCAGCGCCGCCGACCTGGACGCGCCGATCTCCGGCGGCTGGGTGTCCTCCAACGGGTTCTACGAGGACCGGCCCGAACTGGTGCAGGGCATGGTCCGTGCCTGGCAGCAGGCCAACACCGACATCGTTAACGATCCGGATGCCGCCCTGGACATCTTCTGCCCACGGATCGCCGAGAACATGGACCAGGAGCAGTGCGAATCGCTCTATGCCCGGACCGAGGCCTACACGAACGACGAGTGGGCGAAGCTCTACCAGGACGGCACGGTTCTGCGGTGGATAGGAACGATGCAGTCGACGTTCGAGGACATCGGCGCTCTCGAGGGAGCCGAGCTCCAGCCCGAGGACTACGTCGACACCACGACGTTCCTCGACGTGCTCGATGACTGAGCCGACCCTGGCCGGAGAGGCGGTGCCCGAGCCCATGCTCGGCATCAACAACCAGACGGTTCCGACGGCGACCGCGCTCGAGGTCATCATGGGCGCCGCGCAGTACGGACTGGGGAGCGTCGAGCTCACGTCGGAGGCCCTCGGGGAGGACACGGACAGCCTCACCGCCGCGCTGCGCGCGCACCGCGTGCGACTCCTGGGCGTCTCGCCCTCGGCCGCACTGCACGGGTGGCACGCGCGGTGGGACGACGAGCTCGAGGGCGCCATGCGGGCGGAGATCTACCGCGCCGCAGAAGCGGGTGCCGGCTACTTCGTGATGCCTTTCATGCGGCCTGCCGGCGACTCGGACACCGTGACCGCAGGGCTGCGCCGCGCCCTACCGATCGCAAGGGACGCCGGCCTGCGGCTCGCCGTCGAGCCGATCGGCCATCACGATGTGCTGCGCCGTACGGACCAGCTCGCACCCGTGCTGACGGCGCTGAACGACGGCGTGATCGGGATGCTGCTCGACTCCTTCCACTTCTTCCGTGCCGGCCAGTCCCTCCAGGACCTGCAGCACCTCGACGGCGTGGACGTCCTCGCAGTACAGGTCTCGAACGCCAACCACCGCCCGACGAACCAGCTTCTCGGATACCGGGACCGCACATTTCCGCTGGACGGCCCGTTCGACGTGACCGGGCTGTGCCGGGAAACCGCACGCCGCTGGCCGGAAGCACCCGTGGTCGTCGAGGTGATCGGAGAGCTGGCGGCGGTCACTCCGTTCCCGGACGGCATGCGGACAGCCGCCATGCAACTTCGCGAGATCACCCAGCTCACCGAGCGAGAGGATGCCCGACGTGCCTGACCGTCCGAACGTGCTGGTCATCATGGCCGACCAGATGATCGCAGACCTCACCGGCGTGTACGGCCACCCGGTGGTACAGACGCCCAACCTGGAGCGGCTGGCCCGCCGGGGCGTGCGGTTCGACGCCGCATACTGCCCGGTCCCGGTGTGCTCACCATCGCGCAGCTCGATGCTCTCCGGGCGGTACGCGTCCACGAACTCCGCCTGGGACAACGCCGCGCCGATCAGCTCGGACATCCCGATGCTGCCGCACTACCTCGCCACGGCAGGCTACGACTCCGCCCTGGCCGGAAAGATGCACTTCGTGGGCGCCGACCAGGTGCACGGGTTCGCCAAGCGGCTCACCACCGACATGTTCCCGAGCACGCTGGCCTGGACGCCCGACCGCGACGCCGTCGGCAGGTTCGCACACCCGGGGAACCCGGACGGGCCACCGATCGCGATCGACTACGTCACCTCGGGCCCCGTGCAATGGACCGAGCAGCTGCAGTTCGACGAGGAGGCCCATTACCGAGCGCTGGAGTATCTCCGCTCCCGGCGCACGTCCCGGCGCGGTTCCTTGCAGATGCCGGCCACAGAGCCGGAACAGGACCCGTGGCTGCTGGTGGCTTCGTACCACCACCCCCACGAGCCGTTCCTCGCCCCGCAGAAGTACTGGGACCTGTACGCCGACGCCGAGACGGATCCCGTGCGAGTACCCGCGAGCCCGGAACTCCCCCGGTCACCGATGGACGACTGGGTGGACGCACTGCACGGCGTCGACGGCGTGGACCTCACCGACCCGGAGGAGGTGGCCCGGACGCGCCGGGCCTACTACGCCCTGGTCACCTACATCGACGACAAGGTCGGCGAGCTGCTCGACACGCTGGAGGAGACCGGCCACGCCGACGACACGGTGATCGTGTTCACGAGCGACCATGGCGACATGCTGGGCGAGCGAGGAATGGTCCAGAAGCGAACCTTCTACGAGTGGTCGTCCCGGGTACCACTGATCATCGGCGGTGGCCCTGTCGAGGCACAGGGCGTCACCTCCGCGACTCCGGTGTCCCTCGTGGACCTGACGTCAACCTTGTGCGACCTGGTGGGCGTCGAACCCGTGCGGCAGGACGGGCGCAGCCTCGTCGGCGAGCTGCGCAACGCGGAGATCCCCGCAGCGCCTGTGTTCGTCGAGTATCACTCGGAGGGTGTGTATGCCCCGTGCTGGATGCGCCGCGAAGGGGATCTCAAGTACGTCTACGTGCACGGCCACGGTCACCAGCTGTTCGATCTCTCGACCGACCCCGATGAGAGGCATGACCTCGCCGGCGACCCCCGGTACGCGGACGCGGTCGCCAGGGCACGTGCCGACATCCTCAGTCGCTTCGACCCGGACGACATCGAACGCAGGATCCGGCGGAGCCTCGCCGACCGGCGGCTGGTTCGGAGCGCCATGGCCGCCACAGGGACGGTCTGGGCCTACGACCCGTCACCGGGGATCTTCACCCAGTACTGGCGAGAGACCTAGGAACGCGAATGTCGCTCGTGCGGCTCTCCTGGGAGCCCAGGACTCGGTGAGCATCGCACCGGCTTCCTCCCGGTGCCACATGAGTACGACGAAGGCCGCCGACCTGGTCGTTCACCAGGTCGGCGGCCCCTACCACCGAGGCTCAGCCGCTCTTGCGGCGGAACATCTTCTGCACGGGGCCGGTCGTCTCCGAACCGTGCACCGCACCGGTATTCACGTCGCCCGCGGCGGTCCGGTGCCGGGCCGCGTTCTTGCGGTCCAGCGCCTCCTTGAACTTCGCCTTGGCGTCCGAGCTCGGCGCCGTCGCCACCTTGGGCTCCTCGGCGCCCTGGGTCTCGGCCGCCTCGGCCGCCTCGGTAGTGGGCTTCTCGTCCGTCACACCGATCACCTCCTCTTGTTCCGGGGGTCCCTCGATCGGGTCCGTCGTCCGCTCAGCCTGCACTACGGCACACGTGGGTGCCAACATTTTTCGCGGGCGACCCCGGCCTGGGCACGCCGGCGCCCATACGGCCGCCCGTGCGCCGTCAGGCCTGCGCGGCGGCCCGCTCGGCACGCTCGGCACGGAGCGAGGTGATCGCGCTCTCGAAGTCCTCGAGCGAGTCGAACGACTGGTAGACGCTCGCGAACCGGAGATAGGCCACCTCGTCGAGCTCCCGCAGGGGGCCGAGGATCGCGAGACCCACCTCGTACGCGTCGATCTCGGCGCTGCCGTTGCTGCGAAGGGTCTCCTCGACGCGCTGGGCCAGGATGGCGAGGTCGTCATCGCTCACCGGCCGCCCCTGGCACGCCTTGCGCACGCCCGCGGCGACCTTGTCGCGGCTGAACGGCTCGGTGGCGCCGGAGCGCTTGACCACGGACAGGCTGGCGGTCTCGACGGTGGTGAACCGGCGGTTGCAGTTCGGGCACTGCCGTCGGCGCCGGATCGACAGGCCGTCGTCGGCGGTCCGTGAGTCCACTACGCGCGAGTCGGCGTGGCGACAGAACGGGCAGTGCATGCTCACTCCTGCGTGGGTCGACCACGGACCGGAGGCCTCCGGTCGCGTCCCGACGGTAAGCGGGCAAACCACCCTCATGCAACATCGCCGCAGCATTTGACGACGAATCGAGGCCTCCGGTCACTCCTTGGGAAGGAGCAACAGCTCTCCGACCCGTAGAGCGCCCGACGACATCTGGTTCAGCTCCTGGAGCCGCCCGACGGCGTGCCGCACGTCCTCACCAGGCTCCGCGATCTCTCGGGCGAAGCCCCAGAGGGTCTCCCCCGGCTGCACCGCGTGCACCCGGACCTCCGTCGGTTCGCCAGGGGCGCTCGCCACCGCCGTGGCACCCCAGGTGATCATCGGCGCGAGCAGGAGCATGGCCAGCAGCACGAGCGCCACCCGGCCTCGCCGGGTGAGCCGCAGGCCTGCCACGCCGAGCCGGTCCGCGATCGTTCGCGCCCGGGCCGGCGGATACGCCCGGTGCACTACCGGTCCGGCCGCCGGCGCGAGCGCCCGGCCGTACGTCGGCGCGTACGCCTGCCCATACGTCGGGGTGTACTGCCGCAACGGGATCACGTCCCCCATGGCCCCTCCTCGAAGAGTGACTGAGTTCTTGCCGTTCATACAAACGTTCGTCGAACGCCCGTACCATTGTGTAGCACGGGACACCGTCGATGTCGAGACACGCTCGAACATTCGTTTGAGCCGAGCGGGTTTGTGATCTAGAGTGGGTCGCGCAGAGGAGAACATTTGTCGGAACGGGAGGGGCACGGGCATGACGGGACGGGACGGGACCAGCGACACGAGAGCCGTCGACACGGCACTCTCGGGCGTCGCCACGCTGGACGCGCCGGGCGACAAGGCGGTCGCCGACGTGCACGCGATCTCACCGACGGACCGCCTCACCGAGCGGCAGCGCCTCGTGCTGGACACGATCCGGCAGTCGTTCGAGACGCGGGGCTACCCGCCGTCGATGCGCGAGATCGGCGAGGCGGTCGGGCTGGCCAGCCCGTCGAGCGTCAAGCACCAGCTCCAGATGCTCGAGAAGAAGGGCTTTCTGCGTCGCGACCCGAACCGACCGCGTGCGATGGAGCTCGTCGAGCCCCTGGCGGACCAGGTCGACAAGCCGAGCCGCGGCGAGATCCACTGGCCCGAGCCGCGGCGTAGCGGCCAGGTCCACTGGGGCGGCTCGGTACCTGACGACGCGAGCACCCCGCCGCCGTCGTACGTGCCGCTGGTCGGCCGGATCGCGGCCGGTGGCCCCATCCTGGCCGAGCAGGTCGTGGAGGACGTCTTTCCGCTCCCCCGTCAGCTGGTCGGCGACGGCGAGCTGTTCCTCCTCAAGGTCGCCGGCGACTCGATGGTCGACGCGGCGATCTGCGACGGGGACTGGGTCGTCGTGCGGCGCCAGAACGTCGCCGAGCAGGGTGAGATCGTCGCGGCCATGATCGATGGCGAGGCGACGGTCAAGACGTTCAAGCAGACGGACGGGCACGTGTTCCTGCTGCCCCAGAACCCCGCCTACGAACCCATCCCGGGCGACGAGGCTCAGGTTCTGGGCCGCGTGGTCGCGGTCCTGCGCAGCCTCTAGGGCTGCACAGCCGATGGAGAACGGGGTGGTGTTCCTGCTGGGTCCACAGCAGGAACACCACCCCGTTCTCGCCGCCCGGGCACGCCCCTAGAAGCCGAAGCGCTTCTGGACCGCTCGCACGCTGTCCGCCGAGGCGCGCAGGCCCGTCAGCTCGTCGTCGGACAGCGGGACCCGCACGTTGTCGGTGACCCCGCGCCGGTCGACGCGGGACGGCACGGACAGACAGACGTCACCGATGCCGTGATAGTCGTCCAGCAACGACGACACCGGCATGATCCGGCGTTCGTCCTTGAGGACCGCCTCGATGATGCGGGTCGCGGCCAGGCCGACGGCGTAGTTGGTCGCCCCCTTGCCCGCGATGATCCGGTAGGCCGAGTCGACCACCTCGCGGTGCACCTCCGCGCGCACGGCGGCGTCGATCGGCGGCCTGTCGCCGAGCGGCACCCAGTCCAGCAACGGGACGCCGCCGATCGTGGCGGAGCTCCACAGCGCGATCTCGGAGTCGCCGTGCTCCCCGGCGATGTACGCGTGCACGTTCCCGACGGCCACACCGCAGCGCTCGGCGAGGACGACGCGCAGCCGCGAGGAGTCCAGGACGGTACCGCTGCCGAACAGTCGCTCCCGCGGCAGGCCGGAGATCTGGAGGGCCGCGTAGGTCACCACGTCCACGGGATTGGTCACCATCAGATACGTGGCGTCGGGCGCCACCTCCACCAACCCCGGCAGGATCTGGTGCATCAGCCCGATGGTCGCCTCGGCGAGGTCGGTTCGGGTCTGCCCGGGCTTCTGCTTCGCCCCGGCGGTCACGACGACGACGTCCGCCCCCGCGCAGACCGCCACGTCGTCGGAGCCCTCGACCTGCGCCTGCGACGTGAACATCAGGCCGTGCCGCAGGTCGAGCACCTCCGCCTCGACCTTGGCCCGGTTCACGTCGTGCAGGGCGATCGTGCGGGCCGAACCTCGGGTGAGTGCCGCGAAGGCGAGGGTCGAACCGACCGCCCCCGCGCCCACGACGGCCAGCTTGGTGGTACGGGAACCTGACGGCTCCGTGTCCTGGACGTCCGGGTGGGCTGCCATGTGTTCCAGGCTATGTGTCGAGCCGGGCGAGCGCGGCGCGAACGAGTGCTGGATCCGTGGTGGGCCAGAACCCGGGCATCGACCGGGTCAGGAACGACGCGTACCGCGCGGTCGCGAGCCGCGGGTCCAGGACCGCGACCACCCCGCGGTCGTCCATGCTCCGCACGAGACGCCCGGCCCCCTGTGCGAGCAGCAGCGCGGCGTGCTGTGCGGACACCGCCATGAACCCGTTGCCCCCGGCCTGCTCGACGGCCCGGGCTCGGGCCGCCTTGACCGGGTCGTCGGGGCGGGGGAACGGGATGCGGTCGATGAGCACGAGCTGGCACGACGGCCCCGGCACGTCGACGCCCTGCCACAGCGACAGCGTGCCGAACAGGCAGGCGGTCGGGTCGTCGGCGAACTGGCGCACGAGCGTGGGCAGCTGGTCGTCGCCCTGCGCCAGGATCGGGAAGTCCAGCCGCTCCCGCATCGCCTCGGCGGCCGCGTTGGCCGCACGCCGGGACGAGAAGAGGCCGAGCGTACGGCCGCCCGCCGCCGTGATGAGCTCGGCGATCTCGTCGAGCTGTGCCTCCGTCGTGGGCTCGCGGCCGGGCGCCGGCAGGTGCCGCGCCGTGTACAGGATGCCCTGGCGCGGGTAGTCGAACGGGCTGCCCGCGTCCAGTCCCCGCCACGGCGGGGCGTCCTCGCCCTTGAGGCCCAGCGTGCCCGCCACCGGCTCGAACGTGCCGCCCAGCGCCAGAGTCGCCGACGTGAAGACGCCGGTCGCCTCGCCCAGCAGGTGCGTGCGGATCAGGCCGGCGACGTGGAGCGGTGCCGCGTGCAGGCGGGTCACGTTGTCGCCGAACCCGCCCCAGCCGTTGTCGGGGCGCGAGCACCACAGCACGTCGGCGCTCGTGTCCTGGAACGCCATGCGCTCGGCCGTCTCGAACAGCTGGAGCATCGCCCCCTGCGCCATCTTGAGCCCCGGCTCGGGCTGGCCCTGGGCCTGGCCCTTTCCGCCGGCGGTGTCCGGCTTGAGCGTGCTCAGCACCTCGCGCGCCGCGTCCCGCACCGCGCCGACGGCCGTCCGCAGCTCGTCCGGCAGGCCGGTGGGGAACCGCTCGGCCGGCGCCGTGACGAGCAGGGTCCCGAGGGCCTGCGCCGCCTGGTCGAGGGCGTCGGTGTTGGTGCCCGCGTGCCGGCGGGCCAGCCGTGCGGCGTTCTCCACCGAGGCCATGGACAGGTCCACCGTGGCCGACGACGTCACCCGGTCCGTGAGCTCGTGCGCCTCGTCGACCACCACGACGTCGTGCTCAGGGAGCACCCCGGGGCTGCCCGTCGCCGCGATGCCCAGCATCGCGTGGTTGGTGACCACCACGTCCGCGTCCCGCGAGATGGCGCGCGCCCTGTCCGGGAAGCACTCGGCGAGCATGGGGCACTTGCCGCCCAGGCACTCCATGGCGGTCACGGAGACCTGGCGCCAGGCCCGGTCGGGCACGCCGGGCACCAGGTCGTCACGGTCACCCGTCTCCGTCTCCCCCGCCCACTCGTGCAGCCGGCGGACGTGGTCGGCGAGCGTCGCACCGTCGTCCTTGCGCCGCCCGCGCGCCCCGCCGGACGCCGCGGGCTCTTCCGTGCGCGGGTGGTCCTCGCCGCCGGGCAGGTCGAACAGCGTGGGCTCGTCAGCGGGGTACCCGCCCCCGATCTTGTGCACGCACAAGTAGTTGTGCCAGCCCTTGAGCAGCGCGATGCGCGGCTCGCGCGGGAGCAGCGGCGCCACCGCCTTCGCCACCAGCGGGAGGTCGCGCGTGATGACCTGGCGCTGCAGGGCGAGCGTCGCGGTCGAGATGATCACCTTGCTCTGCGCGGCCACGGCGTGCCGGACGGCGGGCACCAGGTAACCGAGCGACTTACCGGTACCGGTGCCCGCCTGGACGAGCAGGTGCTCGCCCTTCTCGATCGCCTCGCCGACCGCCACCGCCATCCGGTGCTGGCCGTCCCGGCGCCCACCGCCGAGCTCACCGACCGCGAGGTCGAGCAGCTCCTCGACGTCGGGAATCGGCTCGTCGGAGGCGGGTGCGGCAGGTGCGTCGGGAAGGCTGGTCACACTCTCGATCCTAGGCGCGACCACCGACACGCACCCCATGTCGTCCACAGGGACAGGACGCCGCCCGGAGTGCTATCCCTTGACCGCCCCGCCCAGTCCGGCGCCGCTCAGGAACAGGCGTTGGAAGGCGAGGAAGAGCGCGATCGGCAGCACCGTCGAGATCGCGAGCGCCGCGAGGAACACGTCGAGCTCCAGGTAGGGGGCGATGGCGGGCAGCCGGACGGACAGCGGCTGGTTGGCCGGGTCGGGGAGCACGAGCAGCGGCCAGAGGTAGTCCTTCCAGGCGGCGATGACGGCGAACACCGAGACGACGCCGAGGATCGGCCTGGACATCGGCAGCACGATGCTCCACAGCAGCCGGAACGGTCCGGCGCCGTCGACCCGGGCGGCCTCGAAGATCTCCCGCGGCAGGCCGTCGAAGAACCGTTTGACCAGCAGCACGTTGAACGCGCTGGCGCCCATGGGCAGCCAGACGGCCCAGAACGTGTTGAGCAGGCTCACGTGCACGATGGGCACGTCGAGGATGGTCAGGTACAGCGGCACGAGGAGCACGACGGACGGCACGAAGAGCGTCGCCAGGACGAGCCCGAAGATGGCGTTGCCGTACCGGGGGCGCAGGACCGAGAGCACGTAGCCGCCGGTGGTGGCGACCAGGATCTGGAAGAACCAGGCTCCGACGGCCAGGATCAGGGTGTTGACGAAGTAGTGGTCGATCTCGGCCCGGGTCCAGGCGGTGGCGAGGTTGGCCCAGTCGACGCCGGTGGGGAACAGCCCCAGCGGCTCGCGCAGGGTCTCCTGGGTCGGGGTGACCGCCGCCTTCGCGAGCCAGAGGACGGGCCCGAGCCCGACGACGACCAGGGCGACCAGCAGTCCGCCCTGCAGCACCCCGAGGGAGTTCCGTACGCTGGGCCGCCGCCTGTCGTGGGACGAGACGATGCCGCGTTCGAGGGTGGCTGCCATGTCAGCTGCTCCAGGGTCGGGTCACGCGGAAGTACACCGCGGAGAGGACGGCGAGGACGCCGGCGAGCATCAGGCTCAGGGCGGTCGCGGCCCCGTAGTTGCCGCCGAGGCTGCTCCCGAACGCGTAGTCGTAGATCAGCATCAGGATCGTGAGGGTGGCGTTGTTGGGTCCTCCGCCGGTGAAGAGGAAGGGTTCGAGGAACACCTGCGAGGTGCCGATGATCTGCAGGATCAGGGTGATGAACAGGACGCCGCGCAACTGGGGCAGGGTGACGTGCCAGATCTTGCGCCACACCCCTGCGCCGTCCACCTCGGCGGCCTCGTAGAGCTCGGTGCGTACCCCGACGAGCGCGGCGAGGTAGATGATGACCGTGCCGCCCGCCGCCGCCCAGGTCGCCTCGAGCACGAGGGACGGCATGGCGCTGGAGGCGTCCTGCAGCCAGGGGTACGGGCCGAGGCCCACCCAGCCGGCGATGGTGTTGAACACGCCGGTGTCGGACGCGTCGTAGAAGAACTTCCACAGGAGCACCGCCACGACGGGCGGCACGACGACGGGCAGGTACGCCAGGGCGGAGAACAGGCCCCGCATCCGCCGCACCTCGCTCATCAGCACGGCGGCGGCCAGGGGAATCGGGTACCCGAAGACGAGGGCGAGGACGGCGAACCAGAGCGTGTTCGCGACGGCCTTGCCCAGGAGCGGGTCCTGCAGCACGTACGCGAAGTTGTCGAGCCCCACGAACACGGGGGCCGTGACCAGGTTGGTCTCCTGGACGCTCATGACCAGGGCTCGCCCGATCGGGAACCAGGAGAACACGCCGAACACCAGGATCATCGGCAGGGCGATGACGAGGGTGCTCAGGCCGCCGTCGCGCAGCCATTCCCTGGGCGCGCGGCGGCCGCGCCTGCGGGGCACGGACGACGACGGCGGGGTGGCCGCCGTCGTCGTCCGGATCGGGCTGGACAGGGTGGTCATCGTCAGCCGCGGTCGAGCAGGCCCTGGACCTGGGTCTGGGCGTCGGCGAGCAGTGCGTCGACGTCGGCGTCCTCGTCGGTGAGCACCGCCTGGACCACGGGGTCGAGCGCCGCGTACACGTCCTGGGTGGCGACGGCGGGCTCGGGGACGACGGGCTGGTCGAACATCTCGTCGGTCATGGGCGCGAAGTTCTCCAGCGGGACGTTGACGAGGTCCTTGATCCAGCTCTGCTGCTCCTCGTAGGTCGCGCGGTCGAAGATCGGCAGGGCCGGGGCGCCGACGGGCTGGTCGGTCTCTGCGGCGACCTCGGCCTCCGCGACGGCGGCCTCCTGGTCGGTCAGCTTGGAGATGTAGTAGAAGTCGATCCACTTCACGGCCGCCGCCTGCTCGGCCTCGGAAGCCGCCGAGCTCACGGCGGCGAGCGTGCCTCCGCCGAGCGTGCCCGCGTCGTCGCCCTCCAGCGGGAGCACCGTCACCCCGTACTCGTCCGGATTCATCTGGTTCTGGGTGAACAGGTTGGGGTAGTTGGCGCCGCCCGAGACGTACATGCCGATCTTGCCGGCGGCGAAGTCCTGGTTGATGGTGCCCCAGTCGTACAGGAAGCTGGACCCCATGGAGTCGTCCTCCCAGCGCATCTCCCGCAGCATCTCCAGCGCCGCGACCGTCGCGTCGTTGTCGACGGTGGCGGTCGCCGCCTCGCCCTCGCCCTCGACCATGCGGCCGCCGAGCGCGTAGGTCTCGGTGGTGAGGATCCAGCCACCCGTGTTGCTCTGCGTCATGTGCGCGTAGCCGGCCTGGCCGGTCTCGTCCGAGATGACCTTGGCCGCCTCGCGCACCTCGTCCCACGTGGCGGGCGGGTTGTCGGGGTCGAGCCCGGCCTCCTCGAAGAGCCGGCGGTTGTAGTGCAGGCCCTGGTTGTAGGCGGCGATCGGCACGGCCCACATGGCGCCGTCGGCGTCCTGGCCCGCAGCGGCGATCGTGGGGTTGAACTGGTCCGCGTAGGGCAGCTCGGCCACGAGCTCGCTGACGTCGGCGATCTGCTGCTGCTCGATGAGGGCCCGGCCGTCGGTGAACGGGATCGGGAAGACGTCGGGCAGGGTGCCGCCCGCCAGCTCGGCGGCGAACGTCGTGCCGGACCAGGTGAACTCCTTGGTCTCCACCTGGATGTCCGGGTTGTCCTTCTCGAACTGCGCGATGCGCTCGTCGAAAGCGTCGATGGCCGGCTGCTCGAGCCCTGCGTCGATGGAGACCTGGATGGTCACCGGGCCGGTCGGCTCGTCGGACGCTTCCGACGACGAGCCGCATGCGGTGAGCGTTCCCACGACGGTCAGGACGCCCACCAGGGCGAACGCCGGTCGCTTCTGTGCTGACTTCATTGTCACTCCTTGTGTTCTGTGCCGCTGGGACGGCCACTGGGGAAAAGCACTGCTTCGGGTTCGGAAAGGCTGAGGACGGGCAGGGCGGGGTCGGCCGAGCCGGATGTCAGTGCGGCAGATCGAGCCAGACGGCGGTGTCCGGGCCGACGGCGCCGTCGACGGGACCGCTCGCCAGGAGCACCGTGGCCCCTGCGGACAGCGGGACTGGATCCGTCCCGAGGTTGACGACGCAGGCGAAGCCCGCGCCGCGGGTGAACGCGAGGACGTCGTCCCCCGCGGTGCCGAGGGCGAGGTCGAGCCACGCGAGCTCCTCGGTGTGCAGTGCGCCGAGGTCGCGCCGCAGGTGCAGCGCCCGGCGGTAGAGGCTGAGCATCGACCCCGGGTCGCCGTCCTGCGCCTCGACCGAGCAGTCGCCCCAGGAGGCGGGCTGCGGCAGCCAGGGCGCGGCACCGCCGGCCGGCCCGAATCCAAGGCTCTCCCCCGTGCGGGTCCACGGGAGCGGGACGCGGCAGCCGTCCCGGCCGGGGTCGACGCCCTCGGAACGGAAGTGCATCGGGTCCTGGATCAGGTCCCTCGGGACCTCCGCCTCGGGCAGCCCGAGCTCGTCGCCCTGGTAGACGTAGAGGGCACCAGGCAGTGCGGCGACCAGCAGGGCGGCGGCCCGCGCCCGGCGGGTGCCCAGCTCCAGGTCGGACGGCGTGCCGAACCGCTTGGCGGCGAAGTCGAAGGACGAGTCCTGGCGGCCGTACCGGGTCACGGGCCGGGTGACGTCATGGTTGGACAGCACCCAGGTGGCCGGAGCCCCCACGGGGGCGTGTGCCTCGAGGGTCGTCCGGATGGACTCGCGCAGCTCCTTGGCGTCCCACGGGCGCGCCATGAAGTCGAAGTTGAAGGCCGTGTGCATCTCGTCGGGCCGCAGGTACCGGGCGAAGCGCTCGTGGTCGGCGAGCCACACCTCGCCGACGAGCACCCGTGGCTCCGCGTACGAGTCGGCGACCCGGCGCCAGCCGCGGTAGATGTCGTGGATCTCGTCGCGGTCCAGGTGAGGGTGCTCCCCCGGCCCCGCGGCCTCGGGGACCTCCGGCAGGGCGGGGTCCTTGACGATGAGGGCCGCCGAGTCGATCCGGATGCCGGCGGCACCCCGGTCGAACCAGAACCGCAGCACGTCCTCGTGCTCCTGCCGCACGTCGGGGTGGTTCCAGTTCAGGTCCGGCTGCTCGGGGGTGAACAGGTGCAGGTACCACTGCCCGGGCGTGCCGTCCGGGTTGGTCGTACGGGTCCAGGTCTGCCCCTGGAAGCTGGAGACCCACCCGGTCGGTATCTCCGCCCCGCCGGGGCCGCGGCCGTCGTGGAACCAGAACCGCTCACGCTCCGGGGAGCCGGGGCCGGCCGCGAGCGCCGCCCGGAACCACTCGTGCTCGGCGGAGACGTGGTTGGGGACCACGTCGACCACGGTCCGGATGCCCAGCTCGGCGGCCTCGGCGATCAGCGCCTCGGCGTCGGCGAGGGTGCCGAACGCCGGGTCGATCCGGCGGTAGTCCCGCACGTCGTAGCCGCCGTCGGCCAGCGGCGAGGCGTACCAGGGCGTGTACCAGATGGCGTCGACGCCCAGGTCGCGCAGGTAGCCGAGGCGGGAGCGGACGCCGGCGAGGTCGCCGGTGCCGTCACCGTTCCCGTCGGCGAAGCTGCGGGGGTAGATCTGGTAGATCACGGCGCTGCGCCACCACTCGGGCGCGGCGGGGTACGGCTCCACGGCAGGTTCGGACGTCGTCGTCATGCGGTGAACCGTAAGTCACATGACAACAGTCGCGCAAGAACACGACAGAACCTTTATCGATTCGCGACAACCTTCGCGGCAGCGGTGGAGGCGCGCACCACGAGCTCGGGCTCGAAGAGCAGCTCGTCACGCGGCACGTCGTTGCCGTCGATGAGCGCGGCGAGCAGGTCGACGGCGGCTCGCCCCATGGGCTCGATCGGCTGGCGCACGGTCGTCAGGGCAGGGTCGGTGGAGTTCATCAGCGCCGAGTCGTCGAACCCGACCACCGAGACGTCCCCCGGGCAAGTCAGCCCCACCCGTCGCACCGCCCTGATCGCACCGAGGGCCAGCGGGTCGCTGGCGCAGACGATCGCGGTGGCGCCCCGCTCGATCAGCCGGTTGGCGGCTGCCTGGCCGCTCTCCAGGGAATACTGCGAGTGCACCACCACGTCGGCGTCGAGCGGCAGGCCGTGCCGCTGCGCGAACCGGCGCGCGGCCGCGAGCTTGCGCTCCGACGGCACATGGTCGGCCGGACCCAGCAGCAGGCCGATCCGCTGGTGCCCCAGCGACGCGACGTGGCCCATCGCCTGCTCGATCGCCACGAGGTCGTCGGTCGCGACACGCGGAAAGCCGAGGTCCTCGATCGAGGCGTTCATGAGCACCACGGGCAGCCCGAGGTCCTCCAGCCGCCGGTAGTGGGAGTGGTCGGCCTCCCGCTCGGCGTAGAAGCCGCCGGCGAAGATGACACCCGACACCTGCTGCTGCAGGAGCAGGTCGATGTACTCCGCCTCGGTGACACCGCCGGCCGTCCGTGTGCAGAGCACGGGCGTGTAGCCCTGCTGGGCCAGTGCGCCGCCGATCACCTCCGCGAACGCGGGAAAGATCGGGTTCACCAGCTCGGGCAGCACCAGCCCGACCAGCTTGCCGCGGCTCCCCCGCAGCTTGGTGGGCCGCTCGTAGCCCAGCACGTCCAGGGCCGTGAGCACGGCGTCCCGGGTGCCCTGGGACACGCCGGGCTTCCCGTTCAGGACGCGACTGACCGTCGCCTCGCTGACCCCTACCTTCTTCGCGACATCCGCTAACCGTCTCGACATGACGTCGATCCTAGTCACGGATAACGCAAACCGCTTGCAGGGCTTGCGCAGCCCTGCAAGCGGTTTGCGTGGCGGGGCGGGTCAGCCTGCCGCGACCCGCTGCAGCTCGGTCGCCAGCTGCTCGTCGACGCGACCACGCAGGTGCGTGCCCGCCGCGACGTGCTCGGTGAGCTCGATGTCGCCGTGCTCGTGCACCCGGTGCACCAGGTCGCCCCGGTCGTACGGGACCACGAGGTCGATCTGGATGCCGGGCCGCGGCAGCTCGGCCGCGATGCGGGCCCGCAGCTCGGCGATGCCCTCACCGGAGTGCGCCGAGACGACGGCGGTGTGCCGCTCCCGCCGCTGGATCCGGCCCACCACCGTCGGGTCGGCGATGTCGGCCTTGTTCAGCACCACGATCTCGTGCACGTCCTCGAACGCCGGGATCTCGGACAGCACCTCGCGCACCGCGGCGATCTGCCCCTCCGGGTCGGGGTGGGACGCGTCGACCACGTGCAGCAGGATGTCGGCGTCGCCGACCTCCTCCAGCGTGGACCGGAACGCCTCGACGAGCTGGTGCGGCAGGTGCCGCACGAACCCGACCGTGTCGGTGAACGTGTAGACCCGGCCGTCCTCGGTCTTGGTGCGGCGGACCGTCGGGTCCAGCGTGGCGAAGAGCGCGTTCTGGACGAGCACCCCCGCACCGGTCAGCGCGTTCAGCAGCGACGACTTGCCGGCGTTCGTGTACCCGGCGATCGCGACGGCGGGGATGGCGTTGCGCTTGCGGCTCAGCCGCTTGGTCTCCCGGGCCGGCTTCATCGCGGCGATCTCGCGCCGCAGCTTGGCCATCCGGTTGCGGATGCGCCGCCGGTCCAGCTCGATCTTGGTCTCACCAGGACCACGCGACCCCATGCCGGCGCCCGCGCCGCCCACCTGGCCACCGGCCTGGCGGGACATCGACTCACCCCAGCCGCGCAGGCGCGGCAGGAGGTACTCGAGCTGGGCGAGCTCGACCTGGGCCTTGCCCTCACGGGACTTCGCGTGCTGCGCGAAGATGTCCAGGATCAGGGCCGTGCGGTCGACGACCTTGACCTTCACCACGTCCTCCAGCGCACGGCGCTGGGACGGGGCGAGCTCGCCGTCGACGATCACCGTGTCGGCACCCGAGGCCAGGACGACCTGAGCCAGCTCGACGGCCTTGCCGGAACCCAGGTACGTGCCGGGGTCGGGCTTCTGCCGCCGCTGGAGCAGACCGTCGAGCACCTGCGAACCGGCGGTCTCCGCCAGCGCGGCGAGCTCGCGCAGCGAGATCTCCGCGTCGCGGGCAGCGTGCTCGCCACCCGCGAACAGGCCGACCAGCACCACCTTCTCCAGGCGCAGCTGCCGGTACTCGACCTCGGTGACGTCCTCGAGCTCGGTCGAGAGGCCTGCCACGCGGCGCAGCGCGGTGCGCTCCTCGAGGTCGAGCTGGTCGCCGTCGGCCTCGGTGTGCACCGTCCCGCCGTCGGCACGTGCGGTCCCCGCCCGAGCGAGAACCCGTGCCACGACATCGTTCGCGATCGCCTGGGCGTCTGCCTGGACTGCGCGGAGTTCGGGCGTCTCCTCAGCGGGGAGCTCGGGCTCTGTCGGGGTGTGGGTCATGTACTACCTAACTCTCGGCTGTTCTGACGTTGGTACAACAAGGATCCCACGGCCGAAAGTCCCGCGGCCATGTCTTTCCCGCACGGCCGAGGTTCACCCTCCACCACCCTGGTCCATTAGTCGGGTAGTGGACTACGGTGGCGACGTGTTCGTAGACGAGGGACCGGCCTTCCAGCGGCTCGCCGCCAGGATCGCGGACGAGATCGTCGCCGGGACGTACCCCGAGGGGACGGCGGTCCCGTCGGCGACCGACTTCGCGGTGTTCCACCAGATGAACCCGGCGACGGCGAGCAAGGGCGTCAACCTGCTCGTCGAGCTGGGGGCGCTGTACAAGAAGCGAGGGATCGGGATGTTCGTGGCAGAGGGCGCGCGCGACCTCCTCCGCTCCCGACGACGGGAGGAGTTCCGCGAGCGCTACATCAAGCCGCTTCTCCGCGAGGCGCGGTTCCTCGAGATCGACGACGCGGAGCTCCATCACATGATCGACGAGAAGCAGGAGGACGAATCGTGACGAACGCCATCGACATGCACTCGGCGACCAGGACGTTCGGGCGCACCACCGCGCTCGACGGAGTGAGCTTCGCCGTACCGGAGAGCTCGATCTGCGGGCTCCTCGGGCGCAACGGAGCGGGGAAGACGACGATCATGTCGATCATCGCCGGGCAGGACAGACCGACCTCAGGGCGGGTGGACGTGCTCGGTCAGAGTCCGTTCGAGAACGAGTCGGTGCTCTCCCGGATCAGCTTCGTCCGCGACAACCAGCGCTACCCCGACAACTACCGGCTCCGGCACGTGCTCCGGATCGCACCGGAGTTCGCGCCGAACTGGAACGAGGACGTCGCGGGCGAGCTCGCCGAGGCGTTCCGCATCCCGACGAGTACCGAGATCAAGAAGTTCTCCAGGGGCCAGCTGTCCTCGGTCGCGATCATCCTCGGCCTGGCGTCCCGCGCCGCGGTCACCCTCCTGGACGAGCCGTACCTGGGCCTCGACGTCACCGCGCGGGCACTGTTCCACGACGTGCTGCTGCGCGACTACGCGGCGCACCCGCGCACCGTGCTGCTGTCCACCCACCTCATCGAGGAGTCCGAGCGGCTCTTCGACCGGGTCGTGGTCGTCGACCGCGGCCGGGTGCGCGTCGACAGCGATGCCGACGACGCCCGCGACCTGGCCTTCACGCTGAGCGGCACGACGGCCGCCGTCGACCAGCTGGCACAGCACCACACCGTCCTGCGGTCCCACACGGTCTCGGGGCTGAAGTCGGTCACGGTGCTGGGCACGGCGGACGACTCCGTCCGTGCGGACGCCGAAGGCCTCGGCGCCCGGCTCGCGCCCGCGTCCCTGCAAGACCTCGTCGCCGCGTTCGGCGACGAGCGGTCCGCATCCATCGAGGAAGGGGCGCGAGCATGAGCGCCGTCATCTCCACCGTCAGGCTGCATCTCAACCAGCGGGTCAGCACCTTCGCCGTCCCCCTGTACATCGCGGGGACCGTCGCCGCGTTCTCCGTCCTGGTCTCCCTGCTGTTCTGGCGCTCCGGGAGCCTGCCCGGCAGCGAGGGCTGGATCCAGGGATCGCAGAGCAACCCGGGCATCGCGTACGGGCTCGTCGGCTTCCTGGTGTACTTCGGCGTCGCGTCGGTCGCCACGACGTTCCCCTTCGCGCTGACCCTCGGTGCGACACGGCGTTCCTTCGTCGCGGGCACGCTCCTGTGGTACGCGATCACCGCCGCCTACATCACCGCGGTGCTCGCCCTGCTCACCGCCATCGAGCTGGCGACCGACCACTGGTTCGCCGGTTTCTACATCTTCGACGTCTACATCCTCGGGGCGGGCGACCTGCTCCGGCTGGTGCCGATCGTGTTCCTCGGGGTGCTCACCGCACTCACCGTCGGCGGCGTCTTCGCGGCGTCCTGGGTGCGCTTCGCCGCCCGGGGACCACAGCTCATCGCCGCCGGCGTGGTGCTCGTGATCGTGACCGCGCTGATCGTCGTCATCCCCGCCATGAGCGAGATCGCCGCCGCGTTCCAGCCGTGGTGGCTCGCGGTGGCCGCCGGGGTGGTGATCACTCTCTCCTCCGTGGGGAGCTGGCTCCTCCTCCGGCCCGCGATCGTGCGCTGACGGCGACCGTCGGCGCGGCCCCGCACGCCATACGATGGCGCGGTGTCCAGCGACCACTACTTCACCGCGCAGCCCGCCTCGGACGACGAGCGCCGCACCCGCACCGTCCACCTCGCCGGCCGTGAGCTGGAGGTGGAGGTGGCCCCGGGCGTCTTCTCGCCCGGCGGCGTGGACAAGGGCACGGTGGTGCTGCTGAACGAGGTGCCGGCGCCCCCGCCGTCGGGCAACCTGCTCGACCTGGGCTGCGGCTGGGGACCCATCACGATCTCGCTCGCGCTCGAGGCGCCGCACGCCACGGTCTGGGCCGTCGACGTCAACGAGCGAGCCCTCGACCTCGTGCGCCGCAACGCCGAGCGGCTCGGGCTCGGCAACGTCCGCGCCGTCCTGCCTGACGACGTGCCCGACGGCCTGGAGTTCGACCTGTGCTGGTCCAACCCGCCGATCCGCGTCGGCAAGCAGGCGCTGCACGACCTGCTGACCCGCTGGCTGCCGCGCCTCGCGGAGGGTGCCGAGGCGTGGCTGGTGGTGCAGAAGAACCTCGGCTCGGACTCGCTCGCGCGCTGGATCACCGACACGCTCGACCTGCCGGTGGCCCGTGAGGCGTCGTCCAAGGGGTTCCGGATCCTGCGGGTCGCGGGCTGACCTGCCCGACCCTAGAGGGTGACCTGACCCGAGTAGACCAGCTCGGCCGGGCCCGCGAGCTCGACCGTGCCGCCGGGGAGCACCCGCACCCGCACCTCACCGCCGGGCACCTCGACGATCCACGTGTCGGGGGCCCCGTCGCCGGACGCCCCGCCCTGCCAGGTACGGACCGCGAGCGCCGCGGCGCAGGCCCCCGTGCCGCACGACGGCGTCTCGCCCACGCCGCGCTCGTGCACGCGCATCCGCAGGCGGCCGACGAGTCCGTCGGGACCGTCCTCCTCGCCGAGCGGGACCACGAGCTCGACGTTGGTGCCGTGCGGCGGCACGGGCGCGACCTCTGGGGCGTGGTGGAGCTCGAGCGACTCGAGCTCGTCGGGGCTCGCGAGGGCGACCACGGTGTGCGGGTTGCCGAGGTCGACGCTCAGGGCGGGGCGGGGCGCGGTCCAGCCGTGGACCGCCACCGCCGCGTCGTACCCGTCGGCCACCGCGGCGTCACCGCCGGGCAGGAACCACGGGCCCATGTCGACCGCGTACCAGCCGCCGGGCTCCTTGGTCACGTGCTTGACGCCGCCGCGGGTGCCGAGGCTGAGGGATCCGGCGGACAGGTCGGCGAGCCCTTCCTGCTCGGCGAAGGCCGCGAAGACGCGCACGCCGTTGCCGCACATCTCGGCGACCGAGCCGTCGGCGTTGCGGTAGTCCATGAACCACTCGGCGGTCGGGTCGGTGGCCAGGGCGGCCTGGGCGGACGGCTCGCCGGCACGGGCGAGCGCCGCGGTCGGGGCGAGCCGGATCACGCCGTCGCCGCCGATGCCGCCGCGGCGGTCGGCGAGCCTGCGGACGTCCTGGGGTGCGAGCTCGAGCACGCCCTCGGGGTCCGCGATCAGCACGAAGTCGTTCTGCGTGCCGTGCCCCTTGGTGAACGTGAGGGTGCCGGGCGTCGGGGCGGAGGGCACGGGGCTCGTCGCGGGCTGCGTCATGATCCCAGGCTACGGCGCACGGGTTCGGTCCCCGCAACCGGCAGCGTCCCCGCGTCGGCCCCCGCGACCACCGCGAGGGCGTCGGAGAGCAGGTCGGGCGAGGACGCGTCCAACCAGTGCACCCGCGGGTCGCGCCCGAACCAGCCCATCTGCTTGCGCGCCAGCCGCCGGGTGTTCGCGGTGACGGCCTCCCGGGCCTCCGCCTCGGTGCTCTCGCCGCGCCACCAGGCGAGCACCTCCGCGTAGCCGACGGCGCGGGAGGCGGTGACGCCGAGGCCGGTCCCGGTGCCGCCCTGCTCGGGGCTCGCGAGGGCGCGCACCTCGTCCACGAGGCCCGTGGCCCACATGCGGTCGACGCGTGCGGCGACACGGGCGTCCAGCACCTCGCGGGAGCAGTCCAGGCCGATCTGCACGGCGGGCCGCACGTACTCCTGCCGGGGCAGGTTGGCGGTGTACGGGCGCCCGGTGAGCTCGATGACCTCCAGGGCGCGGACGATGCGGCGCGTGTTGTGCGGGCCGATGCTGGTCGCGGCCTGCGGGTCCAGCCGTGACAGTTCGGCGTGCAGGGCGCGGCGGCCCTCCGCCTCGGCGCGGGCCTCGAGCCGCGAGCGGATCTCGGGGTCGGTTCCGGGAAAGTCCATGGCGTCGAGCAGGGCCCGTACGTACAGCCCCGACCCGCCGGCCACGACGGCCCGCCCACCTCGCTGGGTGATGGCGTCCAGGTCAGCGCGTCCCGACTCCTGGTAGCGCGCCACGGAGGCGTCCTGCACGGGGTCGAGCACGTCGAGCTGGTGGTGCGGGATCCCGCGCCGCTCGGCGGGCGGCACCTTCGCCGTGCCGACGTCCATGCCCCGGTAGAGCTGGAAGGCGTCGGCGTTGACGATCTCCGCGTGGCCGAGGGCCTGCGCGAGGTCGAGCGCGAGGTCCGACTTTCCGGTGGCGGTGGGCCCCACGACGGCGACGACTATCACACGGCGATCCTACGGTCGGTCAGCCTGGTCACCTGGTACGCGGGCGGGAGGTGGTCGCCCGCCTGCTCGAACACCTGGACGTCCGCCGTCCACGCGCCCGCGCCCGCCGCCCGGAGCGCCGCGCGGATCCCGCCGGTGAGGGCGTCCGGGCCGCTGTCCTGTCCGCCGGGCGCTCCCCCGCCGGCGACCACGACCCCGTCCGCGTGGCGCAGCAGGTCCAACGGGTCGCCCTCCAGCGTCTCGGCGCCCGGCGGAACCTCCAGCGTCTCGATCTCGGCGGCGCGCCCGCCCAGGACGTCCGCGAGCGCCAGCAGCGCCACGGAGGCACCGGTGCCGGCGGCCGGGCGCGTAGGGTCGGCCCAGAGGCCGGCCGCGCCGGGCAGCCAGCGGTCGCCGATGCCGGAGCCGGTGAGGGAGGGGCGCAGGAGCCCGTGCCGGAGGGCCGGGCCGTGCGCCAGGACCAGGGGCAGCACGCCGCCCGCGGTGAGCTCGGCCAGGGCGCGGGCCACCGCGTCGCGGACGGCCGCGAGCGGGTCGGTCCGCAGGCCAGGGGCGACCCCGGGGACCAGTAGGGGGGTCGCAGGCAGGATCACGGCGCGCACGATCCCTGAAAGTAGCAGGAGGCCCGGTCTCTGGCCGTTCCGGGGAGATTCCACCCCCTTTCTCCCGCGATGGACGCAGCGGGGGACGGGGTCGGGCAGGTACTGTGGTCAGGTGAGGTTCTTCGGGTCACGACGCCGTAACACGGCGGGCGACGGCGACCGTGCGGCCACCGGCCCGCAACAGCCCGAGCCCAAGGAACTCGACGACGACGAGCTGCGGGCACAGGTCGAAGGCGTTCTGCTTCGGGAGCTGACCGGTGGTCTCGACGATCCTTCTTCGCTGCCTGAGCCGCTCACGCGCGATCGTGTGGTCGAGTGGCTGGGCGAGAACGGGTTCAGCTACTTCGTGGACTCGGAGGGCGATGTCGGCGGGCTGTGGCACGGCTGGCTCTTCTACTTCCTGATGGTGGGCGAGAGCTCCGAGGTGCTCCAGGTACGCGGACAGTGGCACCGCGACCTCACCATCGAGCGGCTCGAGGAGATCCTGGAGCTCTGCAACGAGTGGAACGCCGAGCGCATCTGGCCCAAGACGTACGTCCGGGTCCGGGACAACGGCGCCGTGCTCGTGTACACCGAGGTCACGGTCGACCTGGAGCACGGCGTCACCGAGGACCAGCTCGACCAGCTCCTGCAGTGCGGGCTGACCACGGGCTCCATGTTCTTCGAGCACCTGGACGAGACGTTCCCCGATCCCCTGAGGTCGGCGCCATGAGCCCGGCTCTCGGTGGAGGCGGCGCCGGCCGCTGGCTCGCGCGGCTCCTGAATCCGCGCCCGCCGGCGGCGCGGCGCTCCTCCGGCACGCAGACCCGGACGATCGCGGGCGTCCAGATCGAGAAGCCTCGTCCGCTGACCACCCAGCGCGTGGGCGATGACCTCTCGCGCCGCGGCTACCGGTTCCGCATCGACGACGACGGCGACGTCACCGGCACCTGGGACGGCAACCGCTTCTGGTTCCTGCTGCTCGGCGAGCACGCCGAGATCCTGCAGGTGCGCGGCCGCTGGGCGGGCACGCTGCCCGCCGGCGCGCGGCTCGCCGTGCTGCAGGCCGCCAACGACTGGAACCGTGAGCGCATCTGGCCCAAGGTCTACACGCGTGAGGAGGCGGCGGGGCTCGCTCTGTACGCCGAGGTCTCCGTGGACTTCGAGCACGGCGCCACCGAGGACCAGCTGGCCCAGACGGTGTCCTGCGGGCTGGTCACGGCCAGCCAGTTCTTCTCGACGGTGGCGTCGCTGGCCCCGCCGTCGGACGCAGAACCGGGCGCCCCGGAGAAGTAGCGCGCGCCGCGTGGTCGTGGGCGATCCCGCCCACGACCGAGCGGGTCAGGCGTGGCGGAGGGTCGGCAGACCCAGCGACACCGGCCCCGAAGGAGCCGGTGTGCCGTGGGAGTGCGTGTCCTCACCGCCGCCGAGGCGCACCTTCTCGCGCTCGGCCCAGGCGTCGCCCGAGCGGGTGCGCCGCACCACGAGCGGTCCGGTGGCCACGGGGTCGGCGATCAGGTGGTGCGGGGCGGCCTTCGTGACGGTCGCGGTCACCACGTCGCCGGGCCGCGGCAGGCCGTCGGGCACGACGGCGGACAGGCGTGGGTCGTCGAGGCTCACCGGGGCGCCCGTGAGGTCGAGCGCGCCGTCGTCCGGGCCGGCCGACGGGCGGGGCAGGCCGAAGTGCACCAGACGGTTGTCCTCCGCGCGCCCCGAGAGGCGGTGCATGGCACCGTCCTTCTTGCCGGACCCTTCGGCGACCAGGACCTCGAGCGTGCGACCCACCTGCCGTTGCGCCTCCTCCGCGCCGATCCGCTCCTGCAGCGCCAGCAGGCGCTCGAAGCGCTCCTGCACCACTGCCTTGGGCAGCTGGTCGGCCATGGTCGCGGCGGGCGTACCCGGGCGGGGCGAGTACTGGAAGCTGAACGCCGAGCTGAACCGGGATGCCTCGACGACGCGCAGCGTCTCGGCGAAGTCCTCCTCGGTCTCGCCGGGGAAGCCGACGATGATGTCGGTGGTGATCGAGGCGTCGGGCATCGCGGCCCGCACGCGGTCGAGGATGCCCAGGAACTTCTCGGAGCGGTAGGAACGACGCATCGCGCGCAGGATCCGGTCGGAGCCGGACTGCAGCGGCATGTGCAGCTGCGGCATCACGTTCGGGGTCTCGGCCATGGCGGCGATGACGTCATCGGTGAACGCGGCGGGGTGCGGGGAGGTGAACCGCACCCGCTCCAGGCCCTCGATCCGGCCGCACGCGCGCAGGAGCTTGGCGAACGCGCCGCGGTCACCGAACTCGACGCCGTAGCTGTTCACGTTCTGCCCCAGCAGCGTCACCTCGATGGCCCCGGCGGCGACGAGCGCCTCCACCTCGGCGAGGATCTCGCCCGGGCGCCGGTCGCGCTCCTTGCCACGCAGGTGCGGCACGATGCAGAAGGTGCACGTGTTGTTGCAGCCCACGGAGATGCTGACCCAGCCGGCGTAGACGGACTCGCGCTTGGTCGGCAGCGTGGACGGGAAGACCTGCAGGGACTCGGCGATCTCCACCTGGGCCGCCTCGTTGTGCCGGGCGCGCTCCAGGAGCACCGGCAGGGCGTCGAGGTTGTGCGTGCCGAAGACGACGTCGACCCACGGCGCCTTCGCCACGATGTCGCCGCGGTCCTTCTGCGCCAGGCAGCCGCCGACGGCGATCTGCATGCCCGGCCGCGCCGCCTTGATGCTGGCGAGCTGGCCCAGGTTCCCGTACAGCTTGTTCGCGGCGTTCTCGCGGACGGCGCAGGTGTTGATCACCACGACGTCCGCGGCGTTGGCCGCCTCGTCCTGGCTGGACGCCCGCTGGTAGCCGGCTTCCTCGAGCATGCCCGCCATGTGCTCGGAGTCGTGGACGTTCATCTGGCAGCCCAGGGTGCGCACCATGTAGGTGCGCGGCGGCTGCTCCGGCGCGGCGGCGGAGGGCAGGACTGGGGTGAGGGCGGTCGTGGACATCGAGTCGATTTTACGGCCCCTGTCGAGTCGCGCAGAACGGCGGCGCCGCCCCTCATTGCGGACATCTGTTACCGAACCGTTGTGTCGCCGTGACTTGTCGACTTGGCTCAGGAAACATCGGATCGTTAGGTTCAAGGGATGGACCAGAGCACCTCGACCACCGGCCAGCCGGCGGCCGACGACACCGCGGACGCTCCGATGCCGGAGGACGCCCTCGGCGCACCCCTCGTCGAGCTGAAGCACGTCAACAAGCACTTCGGCCCGCTGCACGTGCTGCAGGACATCGACCTGACCGTCCGCAAGGGTGAGGTGCTGGTCGTGATCGGCCCCTCGGGCTCAGGCAAGTCCACCCTGTGCCGTGCCATCAACCGCCTCGAGACCATCGACGACGGCAGCATCGCCGTCGACGGCAAGACCCTGCCCGAGGAGGGCAAGGCCCTCGCGCAGCTCCGTGCCGAGGTCGGCATGGTCTTCCAGTCGTTCAACCTGTTCGCGCACAAGACGGTGCTCGACAACGTGACGCTCGGCCCGCGCAAGGTCCGCGGGATGAGCAAGCAGGCCGCGGAGGAGCAGGCTCGCAAGCTGCTCGATCGCGTCGGGGTCGGTAACCAGGCGGGCAAGATGCCCGCGCAGCTGTCCGGTGGCCAGCAGCAGCGCGTCGCGATCGCGCGCGCCCTGGCGATGCAGCCCAAGGTGATGCTCTTCGACGAGCCGACGTCGGCCCTCGACCCGGAGATGGTCAACGAGGTGCTCGACGCCATGGTGGCGCTCGCCCACGAGGGCATGACGATGATCGTCGTGACCCACGAGATGGGCTTCGCCCGCAAGGCCGCCGACCGCGTGGTCTTCATGGCGGACGGTCAGATCGTCGAGGAGGCTGCCCCCGAGGAGTTCTTCACGGCACCCAAGAGCGAGCGGGCCCGCGACTTCCTCTCCAAGATCCTCACTCACTGATCTTCCAGTGGTTGATCCCAGTCAAGGGATCCGGACCGGATCCCGCACTTACCCGAAGGGGAATCATGCGTAAGCACACCATGGGGCTGCTGGCGACGGCGGCAGCGTCTGCTCTCGTGCTGTCGGCCTGCGGCAGCGCAGAGGTCGGCGGCGAGCCGGAAGGCGGCGCGACCGAGGACGGCGGCGGCATCACGATCGGCATCAAGTACGACCAGCCGGGCCTCGGCCTGCAGGACGGCGCGGAGTTCACCGGGTTCGACGTCGACGTCGCCCGCTACGTCGCGCAGGAGCTCGGCTACAGCGAGGACCAGATCACGTTCCGCGAGACGCCCTCCGCCAACCGCGAGAGCATGCTGCAGAACGGCGACGTCGACATGATCTTCGCGACGTACTCGATCACGGACGACCGCAAGGAAGTCATCGACTTCGCCGGCCCGTACTTCGTCGCGGGCCAGGACCTCCTGGTCGCGGCCGACAACACCGACATCACCGGCCCGGAGGACCTGGAGGGCAAGAACCTCTGCTCGGTCACCGGCTCGACCTCGGCCGAGAAGATCAAGACCGACTACGCCGAGGGTGTCCAGCTGCTGGAGCGTCCCGGCTACGCCGAGTGCGTCACTGCCCTGTCTGCCGGTCAGGTCGACGCGGTGACCACGGACGACATCATCCTCGCGGGTCTCGCCGCGGCGAACGGTGACGGCAACCTCAAGGTCGTCGGCAACCCGTTCTCCGAGGAGAACTACGGCGTCGGCCTCCCCAAGGGCTCCGACCAGTGCGAGCCGATCAACGAGGCGATCACCAAGATGATCGAAGAGGGCGCGTGGGAAGAGGCAGTGGCCGCCAACACCGAGGGCGCCGACTACACCCCGAACGCGGACCTCAACCCGCCGACGCCGGACGCCTGCGCCTGACGTCCTCATCGCAGTGCACGCGGGATCGCGTCCGGCCTGACCGGCGCGATCCCGTTCGCTGCGGGGACGGCACTCCTGCCGTCCGCGACCTGACCGACCGGGGCGGGCCCTCAGGGGCAGCGCCTCACCCGAAAGGTGACCCGTGAACGACTATCTGTCCGGGCTCGGCGCGCTCCTGGAGCAGTACGACGTGCTCGGGGCGTTCTGGACCAACATCCAGCTGACGTTCTGGGGCGCGTTGTTCGCCCTGGTGATCGGCACCGTGCTCGCGCTGATGCGGATCTCCCCCGTTGCCTCGCTGCAGTGGGCCGGCGCCGCGTACGTGAACGTCTTCCGCAACACCCCGTTGACGATCATCATGACCTTCCTGGTCCTGGCCGTCTGGACCCAGCTCCAGGTCAGCCTGGCCGCTGACTTCAACGCGAACTTCTTCCGTCTCGCCGTCGTCGGCCTGGCGGTCTACCACGCCGCCTTCGTGTGCGAGGCCATCCGCTCGGGTGTGAACACCGTGCCCCTGGGGCAGGCGGAGGCAGCGCGCGCGATCGGCCTGTCGTTCCTGCCCGCCGCCCGGCTGATCATCCTGCCGCAGGCGTTCCGCGGTGCCATAGCCCCGCTGGGCAACACGCTCATCGCCCTGCTCAAGAACTCGACGGTCGCCGCGGCCGCCAGCGTCTCCTGGGAGACCGCCTCCACGATGAAGACGATGATCGAGTTCAATGCCAACTATCGATGGGAGATCTTCGGGTTGTTCGCCATCGGCTACGTGATCCTGGTGATCCCCATCGGCCTCCTGACCACCTGGATGTCCCAGCGCCTGGCGGTGAAGCGATGAGCACCTCCGTCCTCTTCGATGCCCCCGGACCGCGCTCACGGGCCTGGATCCGTTCCTGGAACGTGCTGGGCGCCCTGCTCGCGATCGGCCTGGTCGCCTGGGTCCTGCTGCAGCTCGACGCCAAGGGGCAGCTGTCCTCGGACCTGTGGGAGCCTGCGCTCTCGGCCCGCACGTGGCAGTACTACCTGGTCCCTGGCCTGGTGAACACCCTGCGGGCCGCCGCGTTCGCGATCGTCGGGTCCATCGCCTTCGGACTCGTCTTCGGCATGGGCCGCCTCTCGCAGCTCGCGCCCGTGCGCTGGGTCTGCGGCGTGGTGGTCGAGTTCCTGCGCGCCGTGCCCGTGCTGCTCATGATGGTGTTCTTCTACGGGCTGTTCGGCGTCGTCCTGCCGGGTGTGTCGGACAAGGCGTTCGTCGCCGTCGTCGTCGCACTCATCCTGTACAACGGCTCGGTCATCGCCGAGCTCGTGCGGTCCGGTGTGGGCAACCTGCCCAAGGGGCAGGGTGAGGCCGGCCTCGCGATCGGCCTGACCGAAGGCCAGACACTCAGGTCCGTCCAGCTTCCCCAGGCTCTCGTGGCCATGCTGCCCGCCCTGGTCTCGCAGGTCGTCGTGGTGCTGAAGGACTCCGCGCTCGGGTCGATCATCGGCTCCAACGAGCTGCTCCGGAGCGGTCAGATCGTGTCGTCGGGCGACGGGAACCCGCTGCAGGTCCTCATCCTCGTTGCCGTGGTGTTCATCCTGATCAACTGGGCGCTCACCGTCGTGGCGCACCGGCTGTCCAGGCTCCTGTCCAGCCGCACGTCGGGCCTCACCGACGAAGGCCCCGGCATCGGCAACCCCACGGTGGTGGCCGGCGGCGCGGGCGGTCCCGTCGGAGCAGGTGGCCCCGCCTGACCGGGCGCGGACGTAGCGTGATCGGTAAGAAGGTCAGGTGGTCGGTAGCTCGGGCTACCGACCACCTGACCTTTTGCCGACGCCTGCGTCCGCCTCAGTCCTCCGCGTAGCCGAGGTCGTCCGTCTCCTCGCCCTCCGCTGCGAGCGCGTCACGGACCAGCTCGAACGCCAGCCCGGGCGCGTAGCCCTTCCGTGCGAGCGAGCCGACAGCGCGACGGACCCGCACCTGCCGGTCGAGACTGCGCGTGCGGGTGACGAGCTTGGTGGCCAATTTCGCGCCGGCGACCCGCTCGTCGTCGGAGTCGAGCTGGTCCAGGGCCACCGTGGCCGTGTCCTCGTCGATGCCGCGCCGGCGCAGCTCTGCCGCGATGCCGCGGCGGGCCAGGCCTCGCTCGGCGTGCCGGGTGCGGACGATGGTCTCGGCGTAGGTCGCGTCGTCGACCAGGCCCACCTCGTCGAACCGGTCGAGCACCTGCACGACGACGTCCTCCGGGTAGCCCTTACGGGCCAGCGACTGCTCGAGCTCGCGGCGGGAACGCTGCGCCGCCGTGAGGATCCGCAGAACTACCTCGCGAGCCTTCTCGACGGCCTCGTCCCGACTGATCTGACCCGATTCGAGGCGCTCCGCGACCGTCTGGCGGGGTGCCCGGTCGGCGCCGCCGCGACGGCCACCACCGTTCGCCCGGCCATCATCGCGGGCAGCCGGACGGCCCCGACGCTTCCCCACGCCGGGACCATCCGCTGGATCACCGTACTGCACGTCAGAACGGCGCCTTCTCGGCGGCCGCCTCCGCCTTCTCCGCGGTCTTCGAAGCAGCCGGCTTGGTGGCCTTCGACCGGGTGCTGGTCGACTTCGTGGCCTTGGCCGTAGCGGTCGTCCGAGACGACGAGCTCGCTGCGGCCACGGTGCCCGTCGCCGGGGTCGTGTCCGTGGCTGCCGGGCTTGTCGCCGCCGCACCGCCGTCGGCCGGCGCATCGACCTTGGGGCCCACGCCCAGCTTCTCCTTGACGCGCTTCTCGATGTCGTTGGCGAGGTCGGGGTTGTCCCGCAGGAACGACCGTGCGTTCTCCTTGCCCTGACCGAGCTGGTCACCCTCGTAGGTGAACCACGAGCCCGACTTGCGCACGAAGCCGTGCTCCACGCCCATGTCGATGAGGCCGCCCTCGCGGGAGATGCCCTGCCCGTACAGGATGTCGAACTCCGCCTGCTTGAACGGCGGGGCCATCTTGTTCTTGACGACCTTGACCCGGGTGCGGTTACCGACCGCGTCGGTGCCCTCCTTGAGGGTCTCGATGCGGCGGATGTCGAGGCGGATCGACGCGTAGAACTTCAGCGCCTTGCCACCGGTGGTGGTCTCGGGCGAGCCGAAGAACACACCGATCTTCTCGCGGAGCTGGTTGATGAAGATCGCCGTGGTCCCCGACGAGCTGAGCGCGCCGGTGATCTTGCGCAGGGCCTGCGACATGAGGCGCGCCTGCAGGCCGACGTGGCTGTCGCCCATCTCGCCCTCGATCTCGGCCTTGGGCGTCAGCGCGGCGACGGAGTCGATCACGATGATGTCGAGCGCACCCGAGCGGATCAGCATGTCCGTGATCTCCAGCGCCTGCTCGCCCGTGTCCGGCTGCGAGACCAGGAGGGCGTCGGTGTCGACACCGAGCTTCTTCGCGTAGTCCGGGTCCAGCGCGTGCTCGGCGTCGATGAACGCCGCGATGCCACCCTGGCGCTGCGCACTGGCCACCGCGTGCAGCGCGATGGTCGTCTTGCCCGAGGACTCGGGTCCGTATACCTCGACGACGCGGCCCCGGGGCAGGCCGCCGATGCCGAGCGCCACGTCGAGGGCGATCGCGCCGGTCGGGATCACCTCGATGGGCGCACGCGTCTCGTCGCCGAGGCGCATGACCGAGCCCTTGCCAAAGCTGCGGTCGATCTGAGCGAGGGCCGCTTCGAGGGCCTTGTCGCGATCTGCTGGTGCGGGCATGTGCAACACCTTCGGTTTCGGGGCGCTCTGTGCGCCGGTATGGATGGCTCGGTACGTCGTTGCCGACCGTACGCGGAGCCACTGACACGAACGCCTTCTCCGGCCGCCGCCTGTGGACGACGTTCCGAAATCCGTGCCTGTGGTCAGAGTCTAGCCGAACGCCTGTTCGAGGCAAGGCACGACACATCGGCGTGTCGCGGGACATCTCGCCGGCCCTGGCACCGAGCCCGCTCAGCGCCGGGGAGGCGGCGCCTGCCGGTACTTGTCCTTGCCCCACCGCTCGGCGTCGGGTACGTCCAGCGCGTCGCACAGCGCGTGCCACACGTCGCGCGGCTCGTCACCGTCGTCGAGCGCGGCCGCGGGGGTCCGGCCGTCCAGCGCGGGCAGCACCTGCTCACGCGCGAGCGCCCGCCCGTAGGCGGGGCCGAAGACCTCGTCGACCAGCTGCCAGAAATCCCGTTCGCGCACCCGGCAACCCTACGTCGCCGGGAGCGGGCCCCGAGAACCGGCCGGTGTCAGTGGTCGGGGACAGAATGGGTCCATGCCGACGCCCGACGACCCGCTCTCCCGGTTCGGACCCGCCACCCGCACGTGGTTCACGGGAGCGTTCGCGCAGCCCACCGCCGCCCAGGCCGGCGCGTGGGACGCCGTGGCGCGCGACCAGCACGCGCTCGTGGTCGCGCCGACCGGGTCGGGCAAGACGCTCGCGGCGTTCCTCTGGTCGATCGACCGGATCATGTCGGCACCCCCGCCCGAGGAGCGGTCCCACCGCTGCCGGGTGCTGTACGTGTCGCCCCTCAAGGCCCTCGCGGCCGACGTGCAGCGCAACCTGCGCTCCCCCCTCACCGGCATCCGGCAGGCCGCGGCACGGGACGGCATCTCGGTGCCGGACGTCACGGTCGGCATGCGCACCGGGGACACTCCGGCGAGCGAGCGGCGCTCGTTCGCCACCCGGCCTCCGGACATCCTCGTCACCACGCCGGAGTCCCTGTTCCTCATCCTCACCTCGTCGGCCCGCGCCGGTCTCGCCGGCGTCGAGACGGTGGTGCTCGACGAGATCCATGCCGTGGCGGGCACCAAGCGTGGTGCGCATCTCGCCCTGAGCCTCGAACGGCTGGACGCGCTGCTCGACCGCCCGGCGCAGCGCATCGGCCTGTCGGCGACGGTCCGCCCGGTCGAGGCGGTCTCCGGCTTCCTCGGCGGCGGGCGCTCCGGCGGATCGGCACGCGAGGTCGCCGTCGTGCAGCCGCCTTCCCACAAGGAGTGGGCCATCGACGTCGTCGTGCCCGTCCCTGATCTCGCCGACCTCGACAGCGCCCCTGCGACCGGCCCGTCCGACGGCGCGGCACCACCGGACGGCACCGGCGACGACGAGATCGACCTCTCGGGCGAGGCCACGCGCCCGCTGCGCCGGGCGTCGGTCTGGCCGCACGTCGAGGAGCGGGTGGTCGACCTCGTGGCCGACCACACCTCGACCATCGTCTTCACCAACAACCGGCGGGGCGCCGAACGCCTGACCGCCCGCATGAACGAGGTATGGGCGCAGCGCCAGGGCCTTGACGTCGCCGACCCGGCCAGCACGTGGGCCGCACTGGTGCCAGGGCAGTCGGGGACCAGCGCAGGCCTCCCTCGGCCGGCCCCCGGACAGCGCGGACTGCCCGAGGCCGTGCCCGGCCGGGACACCGGCCAGGACGAGACGCTCCTGGCGCGGGCCCACCACGGGTCGATGAGCCGTGCGGAACGCACCCGTACGGAGACGGAGCTCAAGGAGGGCCGGCTGCCCGCCGTGGTCGCCACGTCGTCCCTGGAGCTCGGTATCGACATGGGTGCGGTGGACCTGGTGGTCCAGGTCGGCGCACCGCCGTCGGTAGCCAGCGGCCTGCAGCGCATCGGCCGGGCCGGCCACCAGGTCGGCGCGGTGTCCAAGGGCGTGGTGTTCCCGATGTTCCGCGGCGACCTGGTCCCGGCCACCGTCATCGCGCAGCGCATGCGAGCCGGCGAGATCGAGCACATGCACGTGCCGGCCAACCCGCTCGACGTCCTGGCGCAGCAGGTGGTCGCGGCCCTCGCCGTCGACGACTGGGCCGAGGACGAGCTGCTCGCCCTCGTGCGGCGCGCCGCGCCCTTCGCGCACCTCGGCGACGCGACGTGGCGCGCAGTGCTCGACATGCTCGCCGGCCGGTACCCCAGCGAGGACTTCGCGGAGCTGCGTGCCCGCATCACCTGGGACCGCGCGACGGGCATGCTGCGGGGCAGGCCCGGAGCGTTGCGCCTGGCCGCCACGAGCGGCGGCACCATCCCGGACAAGGGCGCCTACGGCGTGTTCCTGGCGAACGACGGGGCCACCGGGGACACGCCGGGCGACGCCCTCACCGATGCCGTGACCGGTGGCACGGCCCGCACGCGCGGCGGCAAGCGGGTCGGCGAGCTCGACGAGGAGATGGTCTACGAGTCCAGGGTCGGCGACACGTTCACGCTCGGGTCGAGCACGTGGCGCATCCAGGAGATCACCACCGACCGGGTGCTGGTCACCCCCGCCCCCGGCCTGCCCGGACGGCTGCCCTTCTGGAAGGGCGACGCCCCGGGCCGCCCGGCCGAGCTCGGGCGTGCGGTCGGCGCGTTCGTGCGGGAGGCCGACGCCGCCCTGGCGGCCGACCCCGAGGCCGGGCGCAAGCACCTGCGCGACGGCGGGCTCGACGCCTGGGCCGCGGACAACCTGGCCGCCTACCTCAGCGAGCAGCGGCTGGGCACCGGCCGCGTGCCGGACGACCGCACGGTCGTCGTGGAGCGGTTCCGCGACGAGCTGGGCGACTGGCGCGTGGTGATCCACTCGCCGCTCGGCGCGCGCGTGCACGCGCCGTGGGCCCTGGTGATCGCCGCTCGGCTGCGGGCCCGCTTCGGCCTCGACGTGGCAGCGATGCACTCGGACGACGGGATCGTGCTGCGGCTGCCCGACTCCGGCGGGGGCTGGGAGGGCGACCCGTGGGAGGTCGGCGCGGACACCGGCCGGGACACCGGCCGGGAGGCCACCCAGCAGGCGCAGCACACCCCCGGCCAGGTCGCCCTCGACGACCTGCTGCTCGACCCGGACGAGGTGCTCGGCGCCGTGCGGGACGAGCTGGGCTCGTCCGTGATGTTCGCCGCGCGGTTCCGGGAGGCGGCGGCGCGGGCCCTGCTGCTCCCTCGGCGCCGGCCGGACAAGCGGCAGCCCCTGTGGCAGCAGCGGCAGCGGTCCGCCCAGCTGCTGGAGGTGGCCAGCCAGTTCCCGGATTTCCCCATCGTGCTGGAGGCCGCGCGGGAGTGCCTGCAGGACGACTTCGACGTCGCGGCGCTGGCCGACCTCATGCGGGAGATCGTCGGGGGCGGCGTGCGCGTCGTCGAGGTCACGACCCCGACGCCGTCCCCGTTCGCCCAGTCGCTCCTGTTCGGCTACACGGCGCAGTTCCTGTACGACGGCGACGCGCCGCTGGCCGAGCGCCGCGCGGCGGCCCTCTCCCTCGACCCGGAGCTCCTCGCCGAGCTGCTGGGCGACCAGGGCACGGCGGACCTGGCGGACCTCCTGGACCCGGGGGCCGTCGAACGGACCGAGGCCGAGCTGGCCGGCCTCGCACCGGACCGGCAGGCCCGTGACGCCGAGGGCCTGTGGGACCTCCTGCGCCGCACCGGGCCGCACCCGCTCGCCGCCCTGGAGGCACGTACCCGCGACGAGGCCCGGCACGCCGTCGGGCACTGGCTCGACGAGCTGGAGGCGACCCGCCGCGTCATCCGGGTCCGGTTCGCCGGCCAGGAGCAGTGGGCGGTCGCCGAGGATGCCGGCCGGCTGCGCGACGCCCTCGGTGTGGCGCTGCCGGTGGGTATCCCCGAGACGTTCACGGAGCCCGTGCCGGACCCGCTGGGCGACCTGCTGCGCCGCCACGCCCGTACGCACGGCCCGTTCGGCGCGCCGACGGTCGCTCAGCGGTTCGGGCTCGGTGTGGCGGTCGTCGCGCACGGGCTGGCCCGCCTGGAGGCCGACGGCGTGCTCGCGCGCGGCAGCCTGCGACCCGGCCCGCTCGGCGGCACGGGCGACGAGTGGTGCGATCCCGGGGTGCTGCGCCTGCTGCGGCGACGTTCGCTGGCGGTGCTGCGCTCCGAGGTCGAGCCCGTCGAGCAGGAGGCCCTCGGGGTCTTCCTGCCCCGCTGGCAGAACGTCTCCACGGGGCTGCTGCGCGGCGCGGACGGGCTCGTGCAGGCGATCGAGCAGCTCGCCGGTGCGGCGGTCCCCGCGTCGGCCCTGGAGTCCCTGGTGCTGCCCGCGCGGGTGACCGCCTACTCCCCCGCCCTGCTGGACGAGCTGACGGTCGCCGGCGAGGTCCTGTGGGCCGGCCACTCGCGGCTGCCCGGGTCGGGCGGCGGCGACGGCCTGGTCTCGCTCCACCTGGCCGACGGCGCCGGGCTCACCCTTCCCCCGCCGGAACCGGTCGAGGAGGGGAGCCCGCTCGACTCCGACCTGCACCGGGCAGTCCTGGAACTGCTGACCGGTTCCGGTGGCTTCTTCCTGGCGCGGGTCGCCGAGCTCACCGGTGCGGAGCCGCAGGCGGTGCTCGAGGTGCTGTGGGACCTGGTCTGGGCCGGGCACGTCACCAACGACGGGCTCGGCGCCCTGCGCGAGCGGGTCAGTGGCGGGGGCGCCCATCGTGCGCCACGGACCGCCGCACGCGCCCGGCCGGTGCGGCGCTCACGGTTCGCGGTGTCGCCGGGGCGCCCCGCGTCGGCGCTCCGCGCCGGGTCGACCGTCCCGGGCGGCGGGGGCCGCTGGGCGGCGCTGCCCGCGCGCGAGGCCGACCCCACTGTGCGGGCCCACGCGCTGACCCAGGTGCTGCTCGAACGACACGGCGTGCTCACCAGGTCCGGCGCGGGAGCCGAGGGCGTCGGCGCCGGCTACCGCGACGTGTACCGGGTGCTGTCCGGCCTGGAGGAACGTGGCGCGGTACGGCGGGGGTACTTCGTCGAGCACCTGGGCGGCTCGCAGTTCGCGCTGCCGGGTGCCGTCGACCGGCTGCGGGTCGACGCGCAGGACCGCGCCCGCGTGGTCGAGGCTGAGCTGGAGGCCGCCGAACGGACGGCCGCCGTGGCGGCCGGCTCCGCCACGAGCGCCACGAGCGCCACGAGCGCCACCGTGGTGCTCGCCGCGATGGACCCCGCCAACCCGTACGGGGCGGCGCTCGCCTGGCCGGCCGGCCCTGGCACCGACCGCCCGGTCGACGGCAACGGTGTACCTGGCCGCGGAGGGGACGGGACGCCGTCCATAGTCGTCGCGGGTGACCAGGACGGGGAACCGACGTCGGGCAGAGGCCCGGGGACCAGGGCCGCTACCGCGCACCGGCCGGGCCGCAAGGCCGGTGCCGTCGTGGTGCTCACCCACGGTGATCTCGCGCTGTTCGTGGAGCGGGGTGGGCGCACGGTGCTGTCGTTCACCCAGAACCCCGCGCGGCTCGCGGTCGCCGCCGCGGCGCTGGCCCGCGCGGTCCGCGAGGACCGGCTGGGCCGGCTGGTGGTCCAGCGCGTCGACGGCGTACCCGCCCTGGAGGCGGCACGGCACCATCCGGTGGCGCGCGCGCTCGTGGAGGCGGGTTTCGCGGTCACCCCACGAGGTCTGCGGATCGCGGTCCGCTGAGCGCGAGGGCCGGCTCGATCTCGGCCATCTCCTGCCCGCCGATCACCGCCGTCAGGGGCTCCGTGCCGAGCCCCTCACGGTCGATGGTCGCCGCGAGGAGGAAGAGGTAGCCGATCATGATCACGAAGCCGACGCGCTCGATCAGGCCGAAGGCCATGATCCCGGAGTCGGCGAGGAAGACCAACGACAGGTGCACCACGAGGAACAGGCCGACCACCACGCCCAGGGCGATCGCCGCCGTCCGCAGGCCGCGTGGGAGCGCGGACCGGGGCTGCGGGATCGACCGCTCCAGGCTCAGGCCCACGACCGGGAGCACGCAGAACGCCGCTGCCGCGCTGACCCGATGGATCGTCGCGGACAGGGTCACCGCGGTGCCGGGCGGGTCGGTCGGGAACGCACCGACCAGAACCATCGCGACGGCGAAGAGGATCATCGCGACGGCGGGGACCGGCCCGACGGCCAGCCCGGCGCGATACATCCGCACCGTGAGGATCAGGCCGAGCAGGGCCATGACCAGGCCGCCCGCCAGGATGAGTTCGCCGCCGCCGGGCACGAACGCGTACCAGCTGATCGGGTCGAGCACGGGGTCGACGGCCGACGCGCCCACCACGTGCGCGGCGGCCATCGGGAGCAGGGCCGTCGCGCCGAGCCAACCGACGGTGCGCGCGCTGCGGGGGTCTACGGGTACTGGCGGCAATTCGGGATGTCTCCCCAGGTCAGCGTCTGCGACGGTCATGAGATAAGAGTCCTGGAGCGGGCGCTCAGAATCCATCCGGTATTCCCCCGGTTACGCCAGCAGATCTCTGGGGGCTGTCCCCCATAGGCCCCGCGCGGCCGAACCTGAAGCAGGTCCACGTGCACGGGTGATATGCCGGTTGTGCGGCCTCGCTCGGCGAGGCGCACACTACGCTGAAACCCCACGACGAGGGGAGCATACGTGCCAGAAGGCGATGTTCTGCGTCTCACCGCCGAGCGCCTCACCGCGGCGCTGCGCGGCCTGCCGCTCGTCCGTGCGGAACTGCGCTGGCCCAGCGCCGGGGCCGCGAACCTGACCGGCACCACCGCCCTGGAGACCAGCGCGTACGGCAAGCACCTGCTGACCCGGCTCGACGACGGGCGCACCCTGCACACGCACCTGCGCATGGAGGGGCTCTGGAAGGTGCACCGCACGGGCTCGCGCGACGCCTCGGCCCGCAACCCCGCGATCCGTGCCGTGCTCGCCACGGACGCCTGGACGGCCACCGGGTGGCACCTCGGGATGCTCGACCTGCTGCGCACCCACGACGAGCACCGCATCCTCAGCGGGCTGGGCCCCGACGTGCTGGGTGCCGACTTCCCCACCGCGGGACTGTCCGACGCCGCGGCGCGGCTCGTCCGCGAGCCGGACCGGCCGCTCTGCGCGGCCCTGCTGGACCAGCGCACCGTCGCGGGTATCGGGACCATCTGGATGGCCGAGTCCTTGTTCGCGCGTCGGCTGTTCCCGTGGGCGCAGGCCGGGGCGCTGACCGACGAGGAGTCCCACGACCTCCTGCGCACCGCAAGGCGGCTGATGGAGCGCAGCGTCGCCGTGGGACGGGCCCGCGGCCTGGGCGCCGTCGAGATGCACGCGCACGGCAGGGCGGGCCGCCCGTGCCACCGCTGCGGCACGCCGATCAGCGTCGGATCGGCGAACGAGAAGCCCTACGAGCGTCCGGTGTTCTGGTGCGCGACCTGCCAGGCACCCGGCTCGAGATAGCACCGGAGACAGAACCAGGGCGGGACCCCCGCATCGGGGGTCCCGCCCTGGTTGTCCGTCGCCGCGGTGCTACCGCACCACGACTCCGCCTCGAATGTGCCGGCTCAGCCGACCGGTGCCAGATCCGACTGCGCGACCTCTCGCCGCGCTGCGGTCCGGTCGCCTCCCCTGGCCAGGAGCCCGGCGACGAAGTCCGCCGGGATGGTGTCCGGGATCTGGAATCCTTCAGCCACCGCCACGCGGTCGCTCACCTCACGCAGGACCAAGGACAGCGGCACGTCGAGCGCCTCGCAGATGGAGCCAAGAAGCTCGGACGACGCCTCCTTCTGCCCTCGCTCCACCTCACTGAGGTACCCCAGCGACACTCGCGCCGCCGACGAAACCTCGCGCAGGGTGCGCCCCTGACGCTGCCGCGTGTCACGCAGCACGTCTCCGATTTCTCGCCGTAGTACGACCATCTCGCGCCCCCTTTCAGTGCCTGTCCCTGAACTCGCGCCCTGTCCTGTCTGGACCGGACGTGCCTTGCGTGTGGTGCGCCCTCCGTGCGCGGAGTTCGTTCTACCGTACCCCGTGCTCGAAGGGTTCTTGCGCCGGCTCCGGGTGGTCGGCCTGTTCATGATCACACCGGGACCAACGTCGTGGATCTGAGCCTTGTTCCCGGAGCCCGCACCCGTCAAGCCCTGTGCAAGATTAGGCCAAGAAGTTTCACATGTCTGTAACTTCACGAAATTCGGTGGGGGGTGTGTCGCGGTTTTCACCCAGTGCCTCGCTGACGAGCGTGAACGCCAGCTCGAGCACGCCGCGGGCAGCGTCACCGATCACCTGGGACCGCTCGCCGTCGAGGTCCAGCCGGTGCACCTCGGAGGCTACCGGCGTGCTCACTGCGACGAAGACCACACCCGGCCCTTGACCGTCCTGGGGATCCGGCCCCGCGACCCCGGTGGTCGCCAGACCGACGTCGGCCCCCGTGACCCTGCGGGCACCCGCCGCCATCTGCGCGGCGACCGCCTCGTCGACTGCGCCCCGCTCGGCGAGCAGGTCGGCGTCCACGCCCAGCAGCTCCGCCTTCAGGTCCGTGGCATAGGCGACCACACCGCCGCGCAGCACTTTCGACGCACCGGGCACCGCGACGAGGGACGCCGTGACGAGCCCGCCCGTCAGCGACTCGGCCACTCCGATGCTCCACCCCCGCACGGCCGCCTCGGCCAGGAGGCGCGACGCCGTCATCGGCTGGACGCCTCGGCACGCGCGTCGCGGCGGATCTTCCAGCCCTGGTACGCGTAGTCGAGGCCCGTCACGACCGTCAGGACGAACGCGGCCAGCAGCACGACCCAGGCGAGCACCGTGAACCACTCGAAGCCGTCACGCGGCAGCAGGAACATCGCGATGGCGACGGACTGCAGTACCGTCTTGAGCTTGCCGCCGCGCGACGCCGGCATCACCTCGTACTTGAGCATGCCCATGCGCATGACCGTGATCCCCAGCTCGCGCACCAGGATCACCACCGGGATCCACCACGGCAGCTCGCCGAGCGGGATCCACAGCAGGACCAGCGCGGCGCCGATGAGCAGCTTGTCGGCGATCGGGTCGAGCAGCTTGCCCAGGTCCGTGATGAGCCCGCGCGACCGGGCGAGGTAGCCGTCCACCTTGTCGGACACCGCCGCGACCACGAAGATCGCCGTGGCCACGAGACGCCACGTCGGGTCGTCCCCGCCGTCGACGAGGAGCGCCCAGGCGAAGAACGGGACCATGGCGATGCGAATCATCGTGACGATGTTCGCAATGTTCCAGGGCGACGGAGCGTCGGTGACCATTGCTCCAGCCTAGCGGCGGTTCACCCCCCGTCCGGACGGGCCAGGTCAGCGCAGCGCGTCGGCGTCGTCGTGGTAGTCCGTGGCGACGGGGGGCATGTGCCCGTCCGTCCCCTCCGCGTACTGGTCGGCGGCGGCACGCGCGGTGTCGTCCGCTCCACGCTCGGGCTCCGCCTGGTCGTAGACCTGCGGCGGCTGCTCACCACGGATGAGCGCGAGCGCCGACGGCAGCTCGTCGGCCACCACGAGCACGTCGCGGGCCTTGGAGCCCTCGGAGGGCCCCACGATCTCGCGCGACTCCAGCAGGTCCATGAGGCGGCCCGCCTTGGCGAAGCCCACACGGAGCTTGCGCTGCAGCATGGACGTGGAGCCGAACTGGGTGGTGACGACGAGCTCCGTGGCCTGCAGCAGCAGGTCGAGGTCGTCGCCGATGTCCTCGTCGACCTGCTTCTTCGCCGCGGCGGGCGCGGCGACGTCCTCGCGGTACACGGGCTTGAGCTGGCTCTTGACGTGCTCGACGACCTCGTGGACCTCGGACTCGGTGACCCACGCGCCCTGGACACGCATCGGCTTGGCGGCCCCCATGGGCAGGAAGAGCGCATCACCCTGGCCGATGAGCTTCTCGGCCCCCGGCTGGTCCAGCACGACGCGGGAGTCCGTGACCGACGACGTCGCGAACGCGAGGCGCGACGGCACGTTCGCCTTGATGAGCCCCGTGACGACGTCGACGGACGGACGCTGCGTCGCGAGCACGAGGTGGATGCCCGCTGCGCGCGCGAGCTGGGTGATGCGCTGGATGGACGCCTCGACGTCGCGCGGGGCGACCATCATCAGGTCGGCGAGCTCGTCGACGACCACGAGCAGGTACGGGTACGGCGCGATCTTGCGCTCGGAGCCCGCCGGCGGCTTGACCTTGCCGGCCCGGACCGCCGTGTTGAAGTCGTCGATGTGCTTGAAGCCGAACAGCGCCAGGTCGTCGTACCGCGAGTCCATCTCGCGCACGACCCAGTCGAGGGCCTCCGCCGCCTTCTTGGGGCTCGTGATGATCGGGGTGATCAGGTGCGGGATGCCCTCGTAGATCGTGAGCTCGACGCGCTTGGGGTCCACCAGGATCAGGCGCACCTGCTCGGGCGTGGCCCGCATCAGGATCGAGGTGATCATCGAGTTGATGAAGCTCGACTTACCGGCGCCGGTGGCACCCGCCACGAGGATGTGCGGCATCTTCGCGAGATTGGCGACCACGTAGCCGCCCTCGACGTCCTTGCCGACACCCATCACCATCGAGTGCTCGGTGCGGCGCGCGGCGCCGGAGCGCAGCACGTCGCCCAGCACGACGGTCTCGCGGTCGGTGTTCGGGATCTCGATACCGATCGCGGACTTGCCCGGGATGGGCGAGAGGATGCGCACGTCGGCGCTCGCCACCGCGTACGCGATGTTGTTGGACAGTGAGGTGATGCGCTCGACCTTGGTCTTGGCGCCCACCTCGACCTCGTACCGGGTGACCGTCGGACCGCGGCTGAAGCCGGTGACCTTGGCGTCGACGCCGAACTGCTCGAACACTCCCGTGAGCGACTCGACCACCCGGTCGTTGGCGGCCGACCGCGCCTTGTGCGGCGGGCCCTGCACCAGCAGGTCCTCGTCGGGCAGGAGGTAGACGGTGTCGCCCTCGAGCATGGGCTGCACCCCGCGCGGCATCGGCTCGCTGCCCTGCGGCGGCCCCAGCCCGTCGCCCTTGCCGCGCTCGCCGTCCGGCCCGAGCACGCCGGGTCCGATGGCGGGAGCGCCGGTGACCTTGCCGGCCGACTCGCTGGTCGGGATGCGCTGGGTGGTGAGCTTGCCCGCCTTCGCGGCGCGCTCTGCGGCCTCGACCTCCGCGGCCTTCTCGAAGGCCTCGTCGCCCACGAACCCGGCCAGGCGCTCCTTCTCCGCGGCGATCTCCTGCTTGGTGCGGCGCTTGCGGCGCTTACCGGTGGGCGCCCCGTCGTGCGCCGAGACGCCCTCGGCGAGCGCCAGTCCGTCCTTGTCCGTGGCCTGGGGCTCGCTGTGGTTGCCGGTGAGCCGGTCGTACAGGCCGCGCAGCCGTGCGGGGATCCGGTGCACGGGCGTCGCCGTGACGATGAGGACGCCGAAGAACCCGGCCAGGACGTACAAGGGGATCGCGAACCACTGCGTCAGGCCGGTGACCACGGGGGTGGCGAAGAGGAAGCCGATCACACCCCCGGCGTCCTGCACCGGGGTGAAGCCCTCCGCCGGCGAGGGGAGGTCGGCGCTGATGTGCACGAGGGAGCAGGTGGCGACGACCAGGAAGCTGAGCCCGATCGCCACGCGACCGTTCTGCTGGGCGCGCTCCGGATGGCGCATGACCCGGAAGGCGAGCCAGACGAGCAGCACGGGCAGCGCGACGCCGGCCACGCCGAACGTGCCGGCGACCACCGCGTGCACGCCGTCGCCGAAGGGTCCGTCGATGCCCCACCACTCGCGCGCGGCGACGATCACCGCCACCGCGAGGAGCGCGAAGCCGACGCCGTCGCGCCGGTGGTCCGGTTCCAGTTCCTGCCCTCCCTGCTGCTCTGCCTGCTGCGTGCCCCCGGACGCGTCCTGCGCGGTCCGGGGCCCGGCGGCACGAGTCGCGCCGCCCACGGCGTGCGCCATACCCATCCACAGCCCGCGCAGCGCGCGGACCGGCCACGGTGGGCGGGACGGCGCGGACGCAGCCTTGGGTGCCGGACGAGCGGCCCCCCGACGCTGGGTCGATTTCGACGCTGCGGCCTTGGGCCTGGGGCGCTTCGCGCCCTGCCCGGATCCCTTCCCGGAGCTTCGCCGGGCCGACGTGCGGGTCGCCATGATGTCGCCACCGTAACCGGGGACGACGGCGGGGCCCAGGACCCCTCGCGGTGTGTCCTGGACCTGGCCGCCGCGCTCAGCCCAGGAGCAGGCCGGCCGCCAGCGTCACCACACCGGCAGCCAGGAACACCGCCCCTGCCGGGAGCAGCACGACGGCGCGGTTGGGTGCCGTGCGCCCCTCCCCCATCGCGGAGAAGAAGAAGCCGGCCGGCATCAGGATCGCCGCGCACAGCACGCCGGTGGCCGCCAGCCAGTGCGCGAACCCCGTCAGGTTCGTCGCCTCCGCCAGGAGCACGCAGAGCAGACCGAGGATCACCAGCACACCGGCGTGCGCGTGACCCGCCCGGTAGAAGCTCTTCTGCAGGTCGGTGGTGACCAGCTTGCCGCCGAAGACCTTGAGCAGGAAGAACCCGCCCGACTCGATCCCCACCACGGTCAGAAGCACGACACCCGCTGTGATGCGGGCCGGATCCGAGAGCTCGAGCACGACTTCCTCCTTGCGTCGATGCGACGATATTCTGTAACAGTGTTATCAAACACCGTTCGCAAACCTTCGTCAAGACTTCTAGACTCACGCCATGGCTCGACCACGACTGCACGACGACGCCCTGCGCGCCCGGCTCCTCGAGGTCACCTCACGGGTGATCTCGTCCGACGGCGAGGGCGCCGTCACCGTGCGGAAGGTCGCTGCCGACGCCGGGACCAGCGCCTCCGCCGTCTACGCGCTGTTCGGCTCGCGCGAGGCGCTGGTCGAGGCGGTCTGCGGCGAGGGGTTCCGGCGCTTCGCCGAGCACCTGGCCGCCGTCGGGCAGAGCGACGACCCCGTGGCGGACCTCCGCGGCCTCGGCGGCGCCTACCGGCGGTTCGCCCTGGCAGACCCGCACTTCTACCGCGTGATGTTCTACCGCGCGGTGGCGCCGGCGCCCGGGGATCCGGCGTCCGCGATCGAGCGGCCGACCTTCCGGGTGCTGCACGACGCGGTCGCCCGGACGGTCGGCGATGCGCCGCCCGAGCACGTGCTGAGCGCCGCGGTCGGGCTGTGGGGCCTGGTCCACGGCCTGGTCTCGCTCGAGCTCGCCGGCCTGCTGCCCGGCGACGAGCAGGAGCGCGCGGCCGCCTTCGACCGGGCCGCCGGAACGGTAGGACCCGCGCTGCTCGGCCGCTGAACGCCGGGAGACCAGGGCTCGGCGCACGCTCTCGGGCGGCGGGTCAGACGCCGGCCGTGCGCCACGCCTCCACCTCGGCCAGGTAGCCGTCCACCCGGTCTCGCGCGAGGAACGACCCGCGGAACGACGCGGCCGCGAGTCCGGCCCGCTGGTCCCTGGTGAGTCCGTAGGCCGCGGTGACGGCGTCGTCGACGTCGTCCACGTACGCGCCGAAGTACGGCGGGTCGTCGGAGTTGATGCTCACGAGCATGCCCGCCTCGACCATCGCGGGCAGCGGGTGCTCGGCGAGGCTCGGGACCGCGCGCAGCCGCACGTTGGACACGGGGCACACGGTGAACGGGACCTGCTCCGCCACGACGCGAGCGACGAGCTCCGGGTCGTCGACGACGGCGATGCCGTGGTCGATCCGCTCGGCGTGCAGGAGGTCCAGGGCGTCCCGGATGTTCTCGGCGGGCCCCTCCTCCCCCGCGTGGGCGGTGCGGCGCAGCCCGGCTTCCTCCGCACGCGCGTAGACGTCCTGGAACAGGCCCGGCGGGTAGCCGACCTCCGCGTTGTCCAGACCCACGCCGACGATCGGTGCGCCCATCGCGAGCAGCCGTTCCAGGACGTCGAGCGCCTCGGCGCTGTCACGATCGCGGTGGAACGCGGCCACGAGCAGGGTCGAGACGCCGTGCTCGGCCTCGCCGCGCTCCACGACGCGCGCGATGCCGCCCACGACGGTCTCCAGGGACACTCCGCGCACGAGGTGCGCCTGCGGGTCGAAGCTGATCTCGGCGTGCCGCACCCCCGCCCCCGCCGCCCGCGCCAGGTACGCGCCCGTCAGGTCGGCGAAGTCGGCCTCGGTGCGCAGCACCGACATGCCCGCCGTGTACAGGTCGAGGAACGACTGCAGGTCCTCGAACTGGTACGCCGCACGCAGGCTCGCCGGGGCGGGATACGGGAGCCGCACGCCGTTGCGGGCCGCCAGCTCGAAGGCCAGGTCCGGTTCGAGCGTGCCTTCGAGATGGACGTGCAGTTCGGCACGGGGCGGGCGCGGCGAGGGGGCGGGAGCAGCCATACGGGCAGGCTAACGTCCCGCCGCTCCTCGGTCAGAAGAGGCCTGAGACCTTCTCCTGTGCCCTCGTGGTCTCCCGGACGATCCGGATCCAGCAGGCGAACGCGACGGCCAGGGCGACCACCGCGACGGACCGGACGACGACCTCCGCGTCGGCGGAGGAGGAGGCGAACAGCCGCAGGCCCGACAGCAGCCAGAAGGACCACCACAGGCCGAGGACCACACCGCGCCCGCCCCCGGGGACCACGGCACGGCGGATGTCGCGCACCACGCCGTAGGGGACCCAGAGGGAGACCACGGGCACCCACCAGCCGAGCCAGGTCCAGGCACGACCGTGCGCGAACCGCGCGGTGGGGTTCGCCGCCTCGGCGAACCTGCGGCTCGCGTGCAGCCAGACGCAGGCGGCCACGTACGCGGCCAGCCCGAACAGGAGCGTCACGGTGCCGCTGTTGGGGTCGAACCGGATGCCCATGCCGATCTCGATGCCGGCGGCGGACTCTCCCCTGCCGCCGGTCACCAGCAGGATCGCCAGCTCGGCGAGCTCGACGAACAGCACGCAGCACGCGGCGACGATCGCGCCGACGGCCAGCCCGGCCGGGGGCTCGGGCAGCGGCTTGCTCGGCAGGCGCCGCCGGGCGGGCGGGTACGCCTCGTCGACGGGCACGCGAGGCTGCGGCGCGGTGTCGACACGTTGCCCCGTGGCGGCCGGGTACTGACCGGTGCGGTGCTCGGCGTACTGCGGCTCGGCGTACTGCGGCTCGACATGCGGGGACTGGGGGTGCGCCGGGCTGCCCAGCGGCTCCGGGTAGGGCTGCACGCCCTGCTGACCCGGCACGGGCCAGGGGGCGGCACCGTTCTGGTGGGAAATACGCGGATCGGACATCAATGGCCTCCGGTGTGTTCCCGACACCGTACTCACACCGCAATGTCCGGTAGCCACCATTTGTGGGTGAACCCGCCACGACCGGTCGAGATCCCGTGCGCCGGCACCAGTTTCCTGGGGCCTGTCAGAGTGGTACTGCCAGGACACGTTCGGCTTCGCCCCGCTGGACTCGATCGAGCTGAGCTCTACGAGGACGAGACGCTCGACGACCTCGCCCGCCGGCACCGGACGGTGCACTTCACGCGCACGGTCGACGAGTTCCGGCAGGTCTCCGCCACCGGAGCCCGGTCAGGAACCACCCCGCGTGGCGCGCCGCGGTCAGCGGCGCGCCACGTCCGGATGCGGCACCTCGCGGTAGAGCCGGACGGAGGCGAGCAGCAGCCAGGCGAACCCGACCACCACGGCGAGCCAGATGCCGGCCACACCGGCGGGGCCCAGTGCGGCTCCGCCGAGGAAGCCCACGAGGATCACGACGGCGGCGACGCGCGACCAGAGTGCTCCGGTGCGCTCGCCGTGCCGGGCCAGCCACCCGCCGAGCAGGAACGCAGCCACGGCGAACGCGACGAACCCGATACCGCCGAACACGAAGTGCAGCAGTCCGGCGACGCTCGGTGTGGTGGCGCCGTCCTGCCCCGGTGGGAAACCCGGCATCGGGTCGGGCGGGAAGACCGCGCTCGCGACCATCGCCAGACCGTAGATGCCGACCGCGATCCCGGTACCGCGGGCCGTCGCCCGTGCCGCCCCCAGGCCGGCGACGCAGACCATCACACCGCTGAGGGCCAGGTTGGTGGTGTGCATCCAGCCGCCGTCGCCCAGCATGAGCGCGCTGAGCGGGTGCCGCGCGAGGTCGAACCCGTCGCGGGTGAGCGCCAGCACCAGCCCGACCACCAGGTAGAACGGCCCGGCGACGACGCCCCAGCCGAGCATGGACCTCGTCACGGCGGCAGCCGTGTCGAACTCGGTGTCCTGTTCCTGTTCCATCATGTCCTCCGGGCCCGTCACGCCGGCCCGATGCCGGCGTCCTGTCTGGTAGACGACCGACCACGCGAGAACTCAGCGCTGTGGGACCGCGGGCTGTCCGGCAGGCCGGTTGACCCGTTCCAGCAGCGCCATGAGCTGCCGCAGCTCGCTCCTGTTCAGCACGGCCAGCGGGGTCTTCTCCAGGGCCACGCGGACGAGCTCGGCGCGCACCTCGCGCCCTTTCGCCGTCAGGACCAGGACGCGGGACCGCCGGTCGTCCGGGTCCACCGCACGCTCCGCCAGGCCCCGGTCGACGAGCTGGTTGCTGATGAACGTCAGGTTGGGCGCGTTGCAGTACAGGCGCTCGGCCATCACCTTCATCGACGGCGGCTGCTCGTCGGGGTCGATCACCCACAGCGCCTGGAACGTCGCCGGCGTCATCTGGTGCTCGGCCAGCGACTCGCCGAGCAGGTCGTTCGTCCGCATCCAGATGTCGTGGGTCGCCGCGACCACCGCGGTGAGCTCTGGCGTCGTCATCACACCATCCTACCGATAGTTCGAGTCTCGAAGTACCGTGCTATGTTCGGGTCGCATTACTTCGAGACTCGAAACAATAGGAGATCCTGTGCGCCATGACTTCACCGACGTCACCGTGCTGGTCACCGGCGCCTCCAAGGGGTTGGGCCGCGCCTACGCCCTGGAGCTGGCTCGCCGGGGAGCCCGGCTGATCCTGCTGGCCCGCTCGGAAGAGCCCCTGCGGGAGCTCGTCGCCCAGATCCGGGAACGGCACGGCGGCACGGACGCCGAGGTCGTCGTCGGCGACCTCGCCGCCCCTGACGGCCCCGAGCAGATCCTGCGAGAGCTGCGCGACCGCCGCCTGACCGTCGACCTGCTGCTCAACAACGCCGGTGCGGGCAGTGTCGGCCCCTTCCTCCGCCGCCCGCTCGGCGCCCAGCTGGGCACCGTCGGCCTCAACATCAGCGGCCTCCTCGCCCTGACGCATGCGATCGGGGCCGAGCTCGTCGAGCGCGGCACCGGCGGCATCATCAACGTCTCGTCCACCGCGGCGTTCCAGCCCATGCCCTACCAGGCGAGCTACGCCGCCACCAAGGCGTTCGTGCTGTCCTTCACCGAGTCGCTGGCCGAGGAGCTGCGGGGCACCGGGGTGCACGTCATGGCCGCGCACCCCGGCGCGATCGCCACCGGCTTCTTCGACGGCACCACGGCCACGATCGACCCCCGCGCGGCCGACACACCGGAGCTGGTCGCGGCCCGCACGCTGGACGACTACGCCCGGCGGCGCGCCGTCTCCTACCCCGGCCGGGTCGTGAACCGTGCGATGACCTGGCCGGCGAGGCTCCTGCCGCGCACCGCCGTGGTGCGGATCGCCGGGGCGCTCAACCGCAGGTTGCGCCTGGACGAGGTCGTCGACGCGACCTCATGACCCGGGCGCCTGCCTCGCGGCCGCGATGCGCTCTCCCTGGGAGCGAGAGACGTCGCGGACGATCCGGATCCACAGCACGAGCGCGACGATCATGCCGACCGTCGCGACGAGCTCGACGAGGACCAGCGCCTCCGCGGCGATCGCCGTGGCCTCCGCGGTCGTGCGGCTGGTCATCCGGCCGGCAGCGTTCGACAGCGTGACGAAGACGAGCCAGGCGGCCCACCAGCCACCGATCGCTGAGACCGGGCCGGTGGCCGTCCCCCGGCGGATGTCGCGCACCACCTGGTAGGGGAACCACAACGAGACGATCGGCACCCACCAGCCCAGCCACGCCCAGACCTTGCTGCGCGCGTGCACGAAGCCCGGGGTGGCCGCCACCGCGGTCGACCGGCTGGTGTACAGCCAGAGACAGGCGACGACGTAGGTCGCGAGCTGCACCGCGAAGAACAGCATCGCGGCGAGGTCGTAGCCGGTGAGCGCACTGTCGTAGGCGCCCTTCCCTGCGGCGGCCGCGTCGCGTAGCGCGTCGGCTGCCGCAGGGGCGAGCGCTAGCTTCAGTACCCCCACCGCCGACCAGACGCACGCCAGCACGATCGCTGCGGTCCCCAGCCCTGCCGCGCTGCGCAGAGGCGGAACGGAGTACAACGGCGCGCCGTAGGTGTAGTGCACCGGTGCGGGCACGACGGGAGCCGCCGGTCCCGCGGGCGGACCCATGGGCGGGCGCTGCCCCATGGGCGGGACGAACGGGTCGTGCGACATCAGAACACCTCTCCAGACAGAGCGAGGCCCGCCCGCTGCGCGGACGTGATCTCTTGGACGATCCGCAGCCAGAGGACGCCGCCCACGACGCCGAGCGCGGAGCTCCCGGTGACGAGCCACGGCACGACGCTCAGCGTGGCGTCCGACCCCACCTCGGCGGATGCCGCGGCCACGAACGTCGCCAGGTCCGCCGCCAGGCACACGAGCCAGAGCAGCCACCAGAGGCGGACGGGCGCCGTCGTCACGACCGGACCGACGGTCGCCCGGCGGATGTCGCGTACGAACTGGTACGGGAACCAGAGGTTGACGACCGGGAAGGCCCACGCGAGCCACGCCCGATAGGGCGGGTGCTTGTGGCGGAACGACGGTGACAGGGCGTCCGCCAGCTGCCGGCTCCGATACAACCAGGATGAGCCGACGAGGAAGGCGGCGATCTGGACGGGCAGGTACAGGTACGCGGTCGACGCGTAGAGCGCCACCTCGGCCTGCGCCCATCCCGGGCCGCCGGACGCCGCGTCCGCCCAGGCTCCGGGCGCCCGGTAGACCCCCACCAGGTCGACGATCAGCAGCAGGCACCACACCACTGCGATCGCCCGCACGACGTGCGCGAGACCGTACGGTCCGGTGACAGCGGGCGACGACCCTTGCGAGGAAACGCCCTGCGACGGTCGCCGGTCGACGACGTGATGAGACATGCGGACCTTCTCGAAAGGAGGCATCGGGCAGCCGCCAACGCTAGCGACCGATGCCCGATATGCCCCCATCGTCGGCGGGTGAACTTCACCGGCCGTCTTCGTCGGCCGACGAGAACGGGGTGATGTGTCTGATCGGCCCGATCAGACACATCACCCCGTTCTCAACGACCCGGCCGGACTCGGCCGGCCGCATCAGCAGGACCGGTCAGGCCTCCACGACCACCGGGACGATCATCGGCTTGCGACGCAGGCGCGTTGCCACGTACCGGCCGATGGTGCGGCGCATGATCTGCTGCAGCTGGTGCGTGTCGGTGGCACCGCCGGCGATCGCGTTCTCGAGCGCCGTGGTGACCTCCGGCATGACCTTGTCGAACACCGAAGCGTCCTCGGCCATGCCGCGGGCGAGGATCTGCGGCGGCGCGAGCACCTTGCCGGTGGCGGTGTCGATGACGGCGAAGACGGACACGAAGCCCTCCTGGCCGAGCACCACACGGTCCTTGAGCTCCGCGTCGGTGATCTCGCCGACCGACGACCCGTCGACGTACACGTACCCGCAGGGCACCGCACCGACCACGGAGGCCTTGCCGTCCACGAGGTCGACGACCACGCCGTCCTCCGCGAGCACCACGCGGTCCGCGGGCACACCGGTCTTGACGGCGAGCGCCGCGTTGGCCACGAGGTGGCGCACCTCGCCGTGCACCGGCATGACGTTCTTCGGCTTGAGGATGTTGTAGCAGTACATGAGCTCGCCGGCCGACGCGTGCCCGGAGACGTGCACCTTGGCGTTGCCGCCGTGCACCACGCGGGCGCCGAGGCGCGTGAGCCCGTTGATGATGCGGAACACGGCGTTCTCGTTGCCGGGGATGAGCGACGACGCGAGGATCACGGTGTCGCCGAACTCGACCTGCACCTTGTGGTCGCCGTTGGCCATGCGGGACAGCGCGGCCATGGGCTCGCCCTGGGAGCCCGTGGACATGTAGACGATCTGGTCGTCCGGCACGGAGTCGGCCTTCTTCAGGTCGATCAGCACGCCCGGCGGCACGTCGAGGTAGCCCAGGTCGGCGGCGATGCCCATGTTGCGCACCATGGAGCGGCCCACGAGGGCGACGCGGCGGCCGTGGGCGTGCGCGGCGCGCAGCACCTGCTGCACCCGGTGCACGTGCGACGAGAAGGACGCGACGATGATCCGCTTGTCGGCGTGGGCGAACACGTCGTCGAGCACCGGGCCGATCTCGGCCTCCGGCGTCACGAACCCCGGCACCTCCGCGTTGGTGGAGTCCACCATGAAGAGGTCCACGCCCTTCTCGCCGAGGCGGGCGAAGGCGCGCAGGTCGGTGATGCGGCCGTCGAGCGGCAGCTGGTCCATCTTGAAGTCACCGGTGTGCAGCACGGTGCCGGCGGCGGTGGTGACCGCCACGGCGAGCGCGTCCGGGATGGAGTGGTTGACCGCGACGAACTCGCAGTCGAAGACGCCGAGCTTCTCCCGCTGCCCTTCCTTCACCTCGAGGGTGTAGGGCTTGATGCGGTGCTCCTTGAGCTTCGCCTCGATGAAGGCGAGCGTCAGGCGCGAGCCGACCAGCGGGATGTCCTTGCGCAGGCGGAGCAGGTACGGCACGGCGCCGATGTGGTCCTCGTGGCCGTGCGTCAGCACGATCGCCTCGATGTCGTCGAGGCGGTCCTTGATGTAGTCGAAGTCCGGCAGGATCAGGTCCACGCCGGGCTGGTTGTCCTCGGGGAAAAGCACGCCGCAGTCGATGACGAGCAGCTTGCCCGCATGCTCGAGGACCGCCATGTTGCGTCCCACCTCGCCCAGGCCGCCGAGGGCGACCACGCGCAGACCGCCGTCAGGCAGTGCGGGGGGCAGGGACAGTTCGGGGTGAGGGTGACTCACTTGGCCTCCAAGGCCTCGTTTACGTACAGAGAAAGTTCTTTAACGGGGTGTGACGATCGCCGGGTGCCCGATGACGGCCGAGGCGTCCTCAGGGAGCTCCGGCGGCGACATGGGGTGCGCGCTGGCGGGGATCACACCGCTCGCGACGAGGACGGCGCGCAGGTGCGCCACCTCGTGGTCGGTGGCGGCGACGTTCGGCAGGCGCAGCGTCCGGTGCTCCAGCACGCCCTGTGCCTGCAGCGCGGCCTTCGTCATCACGGCCTGCGCGCCGGCTCCGTTGAGCGCGTTGACGACCGGCACCGTCGTGCGGAACACGCGCAGCGCGGCGGTGTGGTCGCCGGCGTCCCACAGCCGCACGACCTCGGCGAACTGCTGTCCGACCACGTGCGCGGACACCGACACGATGCCGGCGCCGCCCACGCTCAGGAAGGGCAGGAGCAGGCCGTCGTCGCCTGAGTACCAGGCGAGTCCGGTGGCCTCGATGAGCTGCTCCGCCGACCAGACGTCGCCGGTGGCGTCCTTGTTCGCCACGACCAGCGGGTGCTCGGCGATGCGCGAGAAGGTCTCGGGCGCGATGCGCACCCCGGACCGGCCGGGGATGTCATACAGCATGACGGGCAGGTCGGTGGAGTCGGCCACGGCGACGAAGTGCTGGTACAGCCCTTCCTGCGTGGGGCGCGAGTAGTACGGCGACACGACCAGGAGTCCGTCGGCGCCCGCGTCGGCGGCCTGCGTGGCCATGCGGATCGCGTGCGCGGTGTCGTTGGACCCGGCGCCGGCCAGGACCGCGGCCCGGTCGCCCACCGCCTCGACGACGGCGGCGACGAGCTCCACCTTCTCGGGCGTGTGCGTCACCGGGGACTCACCGGTCGTCCCGGACAGGACGAGGCCGTCGTTTCCGTCGTCGACGAGCTTCTTCGCCAGCTTGGCCGCCGCTTTCAGGTCGATGGCGCCGTCGGGCGTCATCGGGGTGACCATCGCGGTCAGGACCGCGCCGAACGGGCGCGCGGAGGCAGCGGGAAGAACCATAGGCATACCGTACCGTTTACCGCCGGATCACAGGGCTTGTGCTCGGGCCGTCCCGAGCAGCCGCTCCAGCCCTTCCACGGTGGCGGCGAGCCGTTCGTTGCCCAGCCTGAGCACGCCGGGCCGCAGCGCGATCCCGCGCAGGCCCTCCGCGTACGCGGCGAGCGCCGCGGGGCCCACGTCGCGGCGGTGGGGCGCCGCGTCGGCGGCCACCCTGCCGGCCACCAGGCTCTCCGGCGCCTCCAGCAGCACGTGGACGAACCGCGCGCCCGCCGTGGCCGCGGCGTCCGCGAAGCGCGGCACCTGGTCGGCGCGTGCGACGAGCTGCGGCACGACCACGTGGTGCCCACCGCGCAGGTGCTGGGCCGCCATGGCGAGCCCGAGCGCGCGGGCCGGCTCCGCCGTGTCCCGCACGGCACCGCTGATCAGCGACCGGACCACGTCGATGTCGAGGTTCAGGCTGCCGGGGTGCCGTGCCGACCAGGCCGCGGCGACCGTGGACTTGCCCACTCCCGGCAGCCCGTTGAGCAGGATCAGCAGCGGCCCGGCCCGCCGCTCGACGCCGCCGGGTGCGCGGCTCCCGTGGCCGTGCGTCATCGCTCGACCAGCACGCCGTCCTCGTCCGCGTACACCGTGGCGCCGGGGCGGAACACGACGCCGCCGATCTCCACCGCCTCGTCCACCACCCCGGCACCGGTCTTGGACGACTTGCGCGGGTTGGTGCCGAGCGCCTTGACCCCCAGCCGCAGCCCGCCGATCGCCGCCGAGTCGCGGACCGCACCGTGGATGATCGCCCCGGCCCAGCCGTTCTCGACCGCCGCGGCGGCGATGAGGTCGCCCATGAGGGCGCTGCGGAGCGAGCCGCCGCCGTCGACCACCAGGACCGCGCCCTCGCCCGGCGTCCGCGTCAGCGCCTTGACGAGGCCGTTGTCCTCGTGGCACCGCACCGTGCGTACCGGGCCCGAGAACGCGCGCACCCCGCCGAAGTCGCGCAGCTGCAGCGAGAGCGAGGCCAGCGCCTCGCCGTGCTCGTCGTACAGGTCGGCCGTCGCCGTCATGGTGATCCCCCGTCTCGTTGGCGTGTGCCAGACGATACTCGGTCGCCACCCCTGCTCCCGGTGCCGGTTGCGCGGGTATGGATACTCGGAATATGACGGCGACGACGCTCTCCCCCGCGCTCGTGGCGCACCTGCCCACCGGCCTCCTCGTCGACGGGCACTGGCGCCCCGCGGCGGGCGGCGCCACGTTCGAGGTCACCGACCCGGCGACGGCCGAGCCCCTCTTCGACGTCTCCGACGCCACCCCCGCCGACGCCGTCCGCGCGCTCGACGCCGCGCACGCCGCCGCCCCCGCCTGGCGCGCCGTGCCGCCGCGCGCACGCTCCGAGCTGCTGCGGGCCGTCTTCGAGCGGCTCGTCGCCCGCGCCGGCGACATCGCGGCGCTCATCACCGCCGAGGCCGGCAAGCCGCTGGCCGAGGCACGCGCGGAGGTGGTCTACGGTGCCGAGTTCCTGCGCTGGTTCGCCGAGCAGGCCGTACGCGCCGACGGCCTGGTGCGCACGGCGCCGTCCGGCAGCAACACGCAGTACGTGAGCCGCCGGCCCGTCGGCCCCTCGCTGCTGATCACGCCCTGGAACTTTCCCATCGCCATGGCCACCCGCAAGATCGCCCCCGCGCTCGCCGCGGGCTGCACCGTGGTGATCAAGCCGGCCGAGCTGACCCCGATGACCACCCTCCTGGTCGCGGAGATCATCCGGTCGGAGGCCGAGGCGCGGGGGCTGCCCACGGGCATCGTCAACGTGGTCCCGACCACGCAGGCCGGACCCGTCACCGGCCCGCTGTTCGAGGACCCGCGCCTGCGCAAGGTCTCCTTCACCGGCTCCACGCGCGTGGGCTCCGTGCTGCTCGAGCAGGCAGCCAAGAACGTGCTGCGCACCTCCATGGAGCTGGGCGGCAACGCGCCGTTCGTCGTGTTCGAGGATGCCGACCTCGATGCCGCCGTCGAGGGCGCACTGATCGCGAAGCTGCGCAACTCCGGCCAGTCCTGCGTGGCCGCCAACCGCTTCCTCGTGCACGACGCCGTCGCGCACACCTTCGCGGAGAAGCTCGCCGACGCGATGGGCGCCAAGGTGACCGCGCCGGGCTCCCAGCCGGGCGCGGAGGTAGGGCCCCTCATCAACGAGGCGGCCGTGGAGAAGGTGACCGGCCTGGTGGACGACGCCGTGGCGCACGGCGCACAGGTCCTCACCGGCGGCGGGCGGCTCGACCGCCCCGGACACTTCTTCGAGCCGACCGTGCTGACCGGCATCAGCGCCGACGCCCGGATCGTGACGGAGGAGATCTTCGGCCCGGTGGCCCCGATCGTGGCCTTCGGGTCGGACGACGAGGCGATCGAGCTCGCCAACGGCACGCCGTTCGGCCTGGCGGCGTACGCCTACACGACGTCGCTGGACCGCGCCCGGCGCGTCATGGACGAGATCGAGGCCGGGATGATCGGTGTCAACCGCGGGCTGGTGTCCGACGCGAGCGCGCCGTTCGGCGGCGTCAAGGCGTCCGGCCTGGGCCGCGAGGGCGGCGAGGCAGGCATGGAGGAATACCAGGAGACCGTGTACGTGGCGCTGTGACGCCGTCCGGCCGGCGGGCGGCTTTCCGGATGGCCGGCGCGAGGACATAACCTCACGACGTGAACGTCCTCCCCCGCAACCCGGCGGCACGCGCCGCCGCCCGCCAGGGCGTGAGCGTCGCGGTGGCCACCGGCCTGTACGGCATCTCGTTCGGCGCGCTGTCCGTGACCGCGGGTGTCGGCCTCGGCCCGACCATGGCCCTGAGCCTGCTCATGTTCTCCGGCGGCTCGCAGTTCGCCCTCGTCGGCGTCATCGGCGCGGCGGGCACCCCCGTCGCCGCCGTCGCCACCGCCGCCCTGCTCGGCCTGCGCAACACCCTGTACGGCGCGGTGGTCTCGCCGCTGCTCCAGGTGCGCGGCTGGCGCCGGCTCGCCGCCGCCCACCTCACCATCGACGAGTCCACCGCCGTCGCGGCGGCCCAGCCGGAACCCGCCGCGTCCCGGGTCGGGTTCTGGGTCACCGGCATCGGCGTCTTCGTCCTCTGGAACACGTTCGTGCTCCTCGGCGCCCTCGCCGGCGACGCGCTCGGCGACCCCCGCGCCTGGGGGCTCGACGCCGCGGCCGCCGCCGCGTTCCTCGCCCTGGTGTGGCCGCGCCTCGCCCCGCGCCGCGCCCAGCTCGTGGCCGGGCTCGCCGTCGCCGCCACCGCCGCCCTGATCCCGTTCGTGCCGCCAGGCATCCCCGTGCTCGCCGCTGCCGCCGTGGCGGTCGTCGTGGGGCTGGTCGCGCCGACCACCCCGGGCACCGCCGACGACGAGCCCGAGAACTCGACCGACCGGGAGCCCGCCACATGACCACCACCGTCCTGTGGGCCACCGTCCTGGTGGCCTCGCTGGCCTGCTTCGCCCTCAAGCTCGGCGGCCACCTGATCCCCCGGAGCTGGCTCGCCTCCGAGCGCGTCACCCGGGTCACCGCGCTCGTGACCGTGGCGCTGCTCGTCTCGCTCGTCGTCGTCCAGGGCTTCGCCGACGGCCGCGCCCTCACCGTGGACGCGCGCGTCCCGGCGCTCGCGGTCGCGGCGCTCGCGCTCGCGCTGCGCGCCCCGTTCATCCTGGTCGTGGTGCTCGCGGCCGCCACGGCGGCCGCCCTCCGCGCCCTGGGCTGGGGCTGACGAGCGGGGCGGCCGTTAGGGTGATCGGGTGGCCCTGTTTCGTGAGACTGCCGACGTGTCCGTCCGCCCCGCCGTCGCCGGTGACGAGAACGCCGTGACCGAGGTCCAGGTGGCCGCCTGGCGCGCCACCGGGGTGCTCGGCGAGGGGGTGATCGCCGCGCTCGACGTCCCTGCCATGCAGGGCCGCTGGTCGTCGGCGATCAACTCGCCGCCCGGACCCGGCTTCGCGGTGTTCGTGGCGCTCGACGGACCGGACGTGGTCGGCTTCGCCGCCGTCTCCCCCGGGCAGGTGCTGTCCCTCGAGGTGCTGCCCGAGGCGCAGCGCGCCGGCCACGGGTCGCGCCTCCTGGCGGCGGCCGTCGACCGGCTCCGCGCTGACGGCTCCGAGACCGTGACGACCTGGTCGCTCGTCGACGACACGGCGCGCGCCGCCTTCCTCGAGGCCAGCGGCCTCGGCGAGGACGGCCGGAGCCGCACGCTCGCGACGGGTGCCCGTGAGGTCGTCGAGCACCGCTGGTCCGCCCAGATCTGACGGCGCCGGGGCGCACCCCGCGTGCGCATCGCGAACCCCAGGTTTCACGCCCGCGTGACAGTCCCGTGACACGGCCTTGCGACCATCGCACCATGGGGATACGCACGGAGTACTTCGCCGCACCTACCGACGAGGTGGCGGCGACGGCGCTCCACACGTCCGGCGGGCCGTCCGAGCCCGACCAGCGCACGGACCTGCCGCGGTTCGACGCCGTGGAGGTGCCCGCCGTGGACCCGTTCGTCATGCTCGGCGGGCTCGCCGGTGTGCTGTCCGGCCGCCCGTACGGCGAGGTCACCGCGCACCCGCGACACGGCAGCCTCATCGGCAGCGGGGGCGACGAGGGCCCGTGGATCGTGACGGTCTCGCAGACCCTCGCGGACGAGCTGGCGTCAGCGGGCCCCGCCCGCCTCGCCCGGGCGGCACGTGAGTGGTCGAGCGCCGCGCCGCCCGCCGTGCGGCCGCGCAACCTCGCCGCCGCGCTCCTGCTGCTCGCGGCCCTGGCCGCCCGCGCCGCCGACCAGGGACACGCCCTGTACTGCTGGACGAGCCTCACCGACTGAGGCCGCCACCGAGGTGCTTCACTTGCCCCGTGAACCGCACCCGTAACCCGCTCTGGCGGACCCTTGTCGAGCTCCGCGGCAACCCTCGCGCCTGCGTGTGGACCGAGCCGCTGTGGGGACTGTCCATGGCCCTGGTGCTGCCGTACGCGTCGGTGTTCATGCTGGCGCTGGGCCTGCACGACCAGCAGATCGGCTTCCTGGCGACCGTCGCCATGCTGTCCCAGGTCGGCTTCGGGCTGGCCGGCGGGATCATCACCGACCGGCTCGGCCGGCGCGCCACGACGGCGTGGTTCGACGTGATCGCCTGGGTGATCCCGTGCCTGCTGTGGGCGTTCGCGGAGAACTTCTGGTTCTTCCTCGCGGCGTCGCTCGTGAACGGCGCCCTGCAGGTCACGCAGAACTCGTGGGACTGCCTCATGGTCGAGGACGCCGAGCGGGGCCAGATCACCCGGATCTACTCGCTGGTCAAGGTCGCGGCCGACTGCTCGGCGCTGTTCGCGCCGCTGGCCGCCCTGCTGGTCGCCCAGCTCGGGCTCGAGCCCGCGGTGCGCATCCTGTACATCAACGCGGCGGTCGTGATGACCGCGAAGATCGTCTGGCTCTACCTCTGGTCGCGGGAGACGCGCCAGGGCCAGGTCCGCATGGCCGCCACGCGCGGGCAGAGCGTGTGGCACCTGCTGGCCGGGTACCGCGGGGCGCTCGGGCTGCTGCTGCGCTCACGCGGGTCGCTCCTCGCGCTGGCGGTGGCCGCGCTGACCGCCGCGGTCACGCTCGTCAACGCCACGTTCTGGCAGGTGGTGGCCAGCCAGCACCTGCACGTGCCGGACGCGCTGCTGCCCTTCTTCCCGATGGTCCGCTCGGTGCTGTCCGTGGTCTTCTTCTTCACGCTCATCCCGCTCCTGACCACCGCCGTCGACCCCAGGCGCGCCACCCTGTGGGGGTTCGGGGTCCACCTCGCCGGGCAGGTCGCGCTGGTCGCCATCCCCGCGGCCGACGGCTCGGCGACGGCGTCGACCTACGCGTTCCTCGGCCTGTGCCTGCTGCTGGACAGCTTCGGCGCGGGCATGCTGTTCATGCTCTCGGAGTCGCTCGTCGCGCTGCACGTCGACGAGGGCGAGCGCTCACGCGTGATGGCGCTCCAGCGCACGTGCATCATGCTCGCGGCCGCGCCGTTCGGCTGGATCTCCGGCTGGCTGTCCGGGATCGACCGGACCTACCCGTTCGTGCTCACGTCAGTGCTGCTCGTCGTCGGTTTCGTGCTGGTGACGGTGCGGTGGGTGCCGACCCACCCGGACGCGGACGCCGTCCTCGCGGCGGAGCCGGCCTGACGCGAGGCCGCCGCGGGACCCACGACGGCGACGCGCCCGCGGGCGCCCCCTCCGTGGCCGCGCCCGGGGCGGGCCGGCCGAGGACCCGGCCGCGCCGGACCGCCCCGGAGCCGGGGCGCGCCGCGTAGACCCGGTGCCGGGCCGCGCCGGCGGCGATCGTGACCAGCACGAGCGCCCCGCCCGCGACCAGGGCCGCGCGCACGCCGACGAGCTCCATCATGAGGCCGAGCAGCGGCGGGCCGGCCAGGCCCCACGCAGTGCTCGCACTGCGCCAGACACCCAGGACCCGGCCCCGCATCGCGGCCGGCGGGTCGGTCTGCAGCACGGTCGCGCCCGCGGTGTCCGAGAGCGACTCCATGACGGCCATGGGCGCGACGACGACCAGCAGGAGGGCGAAGGTCGGGGACAGACCGGCGACCACCTGGAGCAGCGCTCCTGCCGCGGCGAGCGCGGCCACCACCCGCACGGTCGGACGGCGGAGCCGGCCCGCGAGGAACGCACCGACGATGCCGCCGACGGCCAGCACCGCCGCAACGGTGGCGAAGTCCTGCGTGGTGCCCGCCAGCGCGCCGGTGACGAGCACGGCGAGGGTCAGGGAGTAGTTGCGGCCGAAGACCGCGCTCACGGCCGTGACCCCCAGCAGGGCGACCAGCCGCGGGCGGCTCCAGAAGTACCTGATGCCGTCGAGCGAGCTGGACGACGGTCGCGGTGCGGCGTCCGCCTCGTCAGGCACCGCGCCTCCGTGCGCCGCCGGCGCTCCGTGCGCCGCCGGCTCGACCGGAGGCACCGGCGCCACGGGCAACGCCTCCTCGAGGCCGCGCGCCCAGAGGCGCAGGAACGGTACGAGCGCCGCGACCCCCAGGAACGAGACACCGTTGACGAGGTACGCGGCGGCGGGTCCGGTGAACGCCAGCAGGCCGCCGGCCACGCCGACTCCCACCAGACGGCCCACGCTGTTGGTCACGGAACCCAGCCCGATGGCGGAGGGCACGTCGTGCGGTGCGACCAGGTCGTTGCCGAGCAGCGAGGTCGCGGGCCCGTCCACGGCGGCCAGCAGGCCGGTGACCGCGGACAGCGTCAGAAGGAGCGGCAGGTTCAGGGCGTCGAGGCCGACGAGCAGGGCCGTCGCGAGGGCGACGAGGCCGAGCGCCGCCTGGCTCACGGCGACCACGGCCTTGCGGGGCCACCGGTCCACGACCGCGCCACCGGCCACCCCGAAGAGCAGGCCGGGCGCCGCCTGGACGGCCAGCGAGAGCCCCGTGGCGGCCGGGGAGCCCGTGATCTGCAGGACCAGCAGGTTCTGGACGGTCATCTGCATCCAGGTCCCGGCGCTCGAGACCAGGTTGGCGCCGGTCCACCAGCGCATCGCGGGGTGGCGCAGCGCGCGCCACGGGGAGCGGCCGGAGCTGGTCCCGGAGCGTATGGAGCCGGTCGGCCCGGAGCCGGTCGGTGCGGAACTCAGGCTCGGCGCACGCAGGCGCGCGCGGAGAAAGGCAGGGAGAAGCACAAGAACTTTCAGTCAGGGGGACGCCGCGCAGCCGGTAGCGCTGACCGCGGCGGCGACCATTCAAACAACCGGCTCAGGGTGCGCTCCACCCCCGGCGGCCGATCGTGAGCAAGGTCGCAGGTGGCCGCCGTCTCCGCCGCGCACGGCGGTGCTCTCGCACCGGTTCAGAGCCCTGGCTCGTACCGCCCGTACCCGGCACGCAGCAGGACGACGGCGTCGCGGTGCGGGCCGTCGTCGTCCGGGTCAGGTACCCGCGCGACGTCGGGCCAGTGCACGAGGAACGCACCCCGGTGCAGCCACCGCAGCAGCGGGGCAACCGGCCACGGATGGCGCACACGCGAGCGTTCGAAGCCCAGGAACGACGTCCTGGTGCGCGGGGACACCACGAGGCCGTGGAGCCGCGCGCGGGCCAGGTAGGTGCTGGGCGGCCCGTCGAGCACGAAGCGCAGGTCCACCACCCAGCCGAGGTGCGCCCCGGCGTCGTCGTGCACCGGGACGTCGAGCAGGTCCGAGGCGATCATCCTGAGCCCTCCGGGTCGTGCGTCCCGCCCGGGATGCGCCCGACGATGTGGTCGCGGGTCCAGCGCTCGAGCCAGGTCGCGTCGAGACCGGTACCCCTGACCCCCAGACGCGCCACCGTGCCCACCTCCGACACGTGGGCCCACGGCAGGCGGTACCAGCGGGAGGTGGGCGGCCGGCCCCCGAACACCCTGGTGCCGAGCACCGGACCGGTGAGCAGCGCCGAGATCACGACCGGGACGCTGCCGTCGATCCGTCCGTCCTCGGGCGGCTCGCCGTCGACGATCTCGAGCTCGAGGTCGTCGAGCGTGCACACCGGCACGTCGTCGACGTCGAGCACCTGACGGTCCAGCAGGTGCAGACGCGCGTCCAGGACCCGCCCGGCCTGCTGCGGCTCCGGCTGGCGCGACAGGTCGCGCGGGCCGGTCCCGGTACGTCTCATCCGCCCGCCTCCGTCGCGATCATGAGGGGTATCGCGGCCAGCGCGGCCACGACGAGGACCACCAGGTACACCGTGCCGAGCACGTTGAGCACTCGCCCGTTGACGTGCTCGCCCATGTACTCCGGGTCGTTGGCGACCACCAGGATCGGCAGGTACGTCAGTGGCAGCGCCACCGCCGAGAAGACCACCGAGTACTCGGTCAGCGCGATCGGGTCCACGTTGGTCATCAGGACGCCGACGGCGACCACCAGCGCCACGATCATGGCCAGGTGGAACCGCGCCGCCTGCGCGGGGCGCCGGAACTTGCCCCACGACCAGCCCAGGTACTGCGAGAGCGTGTATCCCGTGGACAGCGCGGTCTCCAGGGCTGCGCCGAACGTGGCGGCCACCAGTCCGACGATCACCACAGCGACCAGCAGCGGCCCGCCCGCCTGCGCGACCGGGAGCGTGAGCTGGGACATCGAGTCCACCCGGATCCCGGCCGGCAGCAGCACCACGGCGGCGCACGCGGCGATGGCGACGGACAGCAGTCCGCCGAGCGGGAACCCGATGATGACGTTCAGGCGCGAGGTCGCCAGGTCGCGCACCGTCCAGCGGTCCTCGACGCCGCCGGACGAGAAGAAGAAGACCTCGTACGGCGTCATCGCCGCGCCGAACAGCGCCACGGCGAAGTACCAGTACACGGGCGCGCTCTCCGTCGCGGGCACCTGGGGCACGAGCTGCGCGCCGAGCTCGCCCCAGTCGGGACCCAGCAGGAACACCGCTACCGCGAACCCGACGAGCGTCACCCCGAGCAGGCCGGTGACGTTCTCCATGAGGTTGAACTTCACGCGCCAGAGGACCAGCCACACCGCCAGGGCGGCCACGGGAACCCAGAGCCGGTGGTCCACGCTGCTCGCCAGCTGGAGAGCGAGCGCGATGCCGCCGACCTCCGCCACGAGCGTCAGCACCGTGACCGCGAGGCTGGCCACCAGGTTCAGCCCGGCGGTGCGTGGCCCGAGCCGCTCCCGGATGACCTCGAACGTCGCCCGGCCCGACACGGCGGCCACCTTGCCGGACATGTGCGCGAACACGCAGATGCCCAGCACGCCCACCGCGACGACCCACGCCAGCGACAGCCCGAACCGTGAGCCCACGACGGCGTTGGTGACCAGGTCACCGGCGTCGAGGAACCCGCCGATGGCGGTGAGCACCCCGAGTGCCACCGTCAGGAGGCGGCTCTTCACGGCGCCGTCCGCTGGGCGTGCTGGACCGCGCCGTTCGCGTCGTCGAGCGCGCCGGCGGCGTCGTCCAGGGCGCGCAGCACGTCGTCGGCCGACGACGCCGGCCCGCCCAGCCAGGTCCGGGCCGCCGCGACCGGTCGGACAGCGCCGGAGGCGGCGGCGAGCGCGTCGTCCCGCACCCGCTCGGCGTCCGCCCCGGAGACCACCACCGTGCCGATGCCGTGCACGGCCCCGGTGGCGGTCTCGGCCGCGTCCCCGACCGCGACGTCCGCCGTGACGGCCGGGAGGCGGCCGTCGGCCCTGGCCCGGACGGCGAGCCGCGCCGTGGCCACGGCCGAGCTCGACTCGTCGAGGTGGTCGGACACGCTCGCCAGGATGTTGGCGTCGTCCGACCGCGTGGCCGCGGGCGCGCACGCCGTGAGCGCACAGCAGACGGCCACGGCCAACGCGCTCAGGACGCGTCGCCGGACCGGCAGACGGCACGGGCGGTTGGTCACCGTCGAATGCTCGCGCGGATCAGCGGTTCTCGCACTCCGGGTGCGGCCGTGGCCGAGAGCGCCGTGACGGAGAGCGCCGTGGCCGAGGGGCGAGCGGGTATCAGGCTGCCTATCGTCGAGGGAGGCAAGCGGGAAGGAGCCCTCATGCGCATCGGGTACACCCTCATGACCGAGCAGAGCGGACCGCGCGAGCTGCTGCGGTACGCGGTCGCCGCCGAGGAGGCCGGCTTCGACTTCGAGCTCTCCAGCGACCACTACTCCCCCTGGCTCCCGGAGCAGGGGCACGCCCCCAACGCGTGGGTGCTCCTGGGATCCGTGGCCCAGGCGACGGACCGGGTCGAGCTGATGACCTTCGTGACCTGCCCCACGATGCGGTACCACCCGGCCGTGGTGGCCCAGCAGGCGGCGACGCTCCAGCTCCTGGCCGGGGGCCGCTTCGTGCTCGGGCTCGGTTCCGGCGAGAACCTCAACGAGCACGTGATCGGCGACGGCTGGCCGAGCATCGCGGTGCGGCACGACCTCCTCGAGGAGGCGGTCCACATCATCCGGGAGCTTCTCACGGGCGAGCTCGTCACGTGGGAGGGTCAGCACTTCCGCGTGGACTCGGCGCGGCTCTGGGACGTGCCGGACGCCGGGGTACAGCTCGGTATCGCGGTGTCCGGCGAGCACGGCGTCGAGCGGTTCGCGCCGCTCGGGGACCACCTGGTCCAGGCGACGCCGGACGCCGACGTGGTCAAGGGCTGGACCGACAAGCATCCGGGCAGCTCGCGCGTGTTCGGGCAGCTGCCGGTGTGCTGGGACCCGGACGAGCAGAAGGCGGTCGAGCGCGCGCACGCCGAGTTCCGCTGGTTCGGCGGCGGGTGGTCCGTGAACGCGGACCTGCCGACGCCCGCCGGGTTCATGGGGGCCACGCAGTTCGTGCGGCCGGAGGACGTGGCGTCGTCGATCGCGTGCGGGCCCGACCTGGACAAGCTGGCCGAGAGCGCCCGGCCGTTCCTCGAGGCCGGGTTCACCGACCTCTCGATCGTGCAGGTGGGCGACCACAACCAGGACCGGTTCCTCGCGGAGGCCGCCGGGCCGCTGCTGGACCGCCTGCGGGCGCTCTGAGGCCGGTCGCACGCGAACGATCCCTGGCCGTGGCGGCGGCGGTCAGTCCAGGAACGTGACCTCGACCAGTCGGCTGCGGCGCATCCAGTCCTCGAGGTCGACCGGCTGGGCCAGGTGCCCCGGGTTGGCCGGCTGGTTGAGGTCGGCGACGATCTCGGACAGCACCGCGCGGCGCTCCGGCTCATCTGTGACCGGCCGTGCCGTGGCACGCAGGTCCGCCCGCACGCCGTGCTTGAGATGGAAGGTGAGGGCCGGCTCGGCCACCAGGTTGACGTACCAGCTCGGCCGGTGGACCGTGCCGCTGCACAGGTAGGTGCGTCCGGCCACGTGGTAGAAGAAGATCTCGATCCGACGGGGCAGGCCGGTACGCCGGCCCGTCGTGGTGATATCGATGATCCGCTGCCAGGTCGAGGCGGCGGGAGTGATCTCGACGGCCCGCCGTACGGCGTCGTCCATCACGCGGCCTCGGTCTCGTTCGCAGCATCGGTCTCCGCCTCGGTCTCGGTCTCGTAGCGCAGCGCCGGCCCGAGCAGCAGGCCGCCGTCGAGCACGAACTCCGAACCCGTGGCGAACACGGCGTCCGCCGAGGTCAGGAAGAGCACGAGCCGGGAGAGCTCGGTCGGCTCCCCCAGCCGCGGCACGGCGAACGGCTCGGGCGAGTAGAGGTCTGCGACGGGACGCTCGCCCTCGGCGACCGGGGTGGTGATCAGCGGTGTGGAGACCACTCCGGGATGCACCGAGTTGACCCGGATCCCGTCTCGGCCCAGCTCCAGCGCGGCCGACCGGGTCAGGCCCCGCACGGCCCACTTGCTGGCCGTGTAGGCGGCGTAGTGAGCCGTGCCGACGTTGCCCATGGTCGAGGAGATGTTGACGACGGAGCCCCCGCCGCCGCGCCGCATGGACGGCGTGACCGCACGGATGCCCAGGAACTGACCGGTCACGTTGACCTCGAGCGTGCGCCGGAACGTCTCGGCGTCCAGGTGCTCGATCAGCGCCGCAGGCTGCTGCGTCCCCGCGTTGTTCACCAGCACGGACACGGGCCCGAACCGTTCCTCGGCGGTCGCGACGGCGGCCGCCCACTGCGTCTCGCTGGTGACGTCCAGCCCTACGTGCACGGCCCGCTCCCCCAGCTCTGCGGCGAGCGCAGCGCCCCGCTCGGCGTCGCGGTCGGCGATCACCACGCCGGCGCCCTCCGCGTGGAAGGCGCGCACGTGGCTGACGCCCATGCCGCCACCGGCGCCGGTGACGATGACCGTCTTGTTCTCGAATCGCTGCACGGGGTCGACCCTCGCTAGTTGTGAGTCGACTGACTCACCTCTTCTGCAGAATAGGCGCAGCCTTAGAGGTGAGTCAAGCGACTCACCTCACAGCCTGAGGCATGATGGACCCATGGCGACCGGCACCGGGACGTACCACCAGCAGCTCGCGGAGCAGAAGCGCGCGGCGATCATCGCCGCCGCCACCAGCCTGTTCCTGGACAACGGCTACGCGGGCACGTCGCTGGCCCGGGTGGCCGAGGCCGCGGAGGTCTCCAGGGCCACGCTGTTCAAGCAGTTCCCCACCAAGGCGCGCCTGTTCGAGTCGATGGTCGAGGAGCACTGGAACCCGGACGGCGACGAGCGCCCCGAGCCGGCGTCCGGCGACCTCGCCGGTGGGCTGGCCGAGTACGGGCGCCGGTACGCCGCCCTGATGTCCCGGCCCGAGATGGTGGGCCTGTACCGCATCGTCATCGCCGAGATGCCGCGCTTCCCGGCCCTCGCCGAGACCCACTTCCACATCGGCAAGATGCCGTTCTTCGACTCGGTTCGACGGTATCTCGCCGCCGAGCACGACGCCGGAGCCGCACGCGTCGAGGACCCGGTGGCGGCCACCACCCAGTTCTTGGGGATGATCTCGAACTTCACGTTCTGGCCCCGCCTGACCGTGGTCGGCTGGAACCCCACCGACGCCGAGACGGCCCGCGCCGTCGACGACGCGGTCGCCACGATGGTCGCGCGCTACGGCGCCCGCTAGCCTCCCGGGCCCGCGGGCGCAGGCTTGGCGCGGTAGAACCCGGCGGCCTTGCGCAGCGACTCCCGCGCCCGACGGCGGTCGCCCGCCGCGTCGTAGGCGAAGGCCAGGTGGTACCAGGCACGCCAGTCCTCGGGGGCGGCCTCGACCGCCGCCCGGTGCGGCTCGAACGCTTCGTCGGCCGCCGCCCGTTCGATGCGGCCGCCGGGCGACCGAGGCAGGTCGTCCACGGGGAGGTCGCCCTCCGCGAACAGTGTGTCCGCCATGGTCTGGACCGTCGCGGCCAGCCGGTACTCGCGCACGATGAGACCGATGACCAGCAGCGGGATGATCAGCACGGCCAGCCCGATGGCGATCAGCACCGACTCGCCGGTGCGCACCATGGCGATGCCGCGGCCCGCGATCTGCCACACGTACAGCGCGAGCAGGGCGGTCACGGCCAACGTGCCGGCCAGGCCCTTGGGCAGCTTGCGGCCCGACGTCGGACGCGCGCCAGGCCGCTCGCCCGGGGACTCGCTCACGACAGGTCCAGCACGTGCTCGAGGCCCACGGTCAGCCCTGGCCGCGAGACCACCGACCGGATCGCGAGCAGCACGCCGGGCATGAACGAGGCCCGGTCGAACGAGTCCTGCCGGATGATGAGCTGCTCGCCCTCGTTGCCGAAGAGGATCTCCTCGTGCGCCACGAGCCCGCGCAGCCGCACGGCGTGCACGCGCACCCCGTCGACGTCGGCGCCGCGGGCCTCCCAGCCGTCCTCGGTCGCGTCGGGCGACGGTCCGAGGCCCGCCTCCGCGCGCGCCGTGGCGATGGCCGCCGCGGTGTGCCGCGCGGTGCCCGACGGCGCGTCCACCTTGTTCGGGTGGTGCAGCTCGACGACCTCGGCCGACTCGAAGTAGCGCGCGGCCTTGGCGGCGAAGGTCATCGCCAGCACCGCCGACAGCCCGAAGTTCGGCGCGATGAGCACGCCCAGTGCCCCGCTGCCGCCCGTTCCCCGCGGCGAGAGCTCGGCGAGGTGCGCCGCGACGCGGGCGCGCGAGTCGTCGTCCCAGCCGGTGGTGCCCACCACGACGTGCGCGCCCGCGTCGAGCACGGCGTGCACGTTGGCCTCCGTCACGGCGGGGACGGTGAAGTCCACCGCGACGTCCGCCCCGGCGAGGGTCTCGCGGGAGATGGTGTCCGCCTGGTCCAGCCGCGCGACCAGCTCCAGGCCGTCCGCCGCCTCCACGGCGGCGCAGGCCTGCGAACCCATGCGTCCGCCGGCGCCGACCACAGCCACCTTGATGTCACTCACGATCTACCACCCTTGCTTCGTCGTTGAGTGCTGGATATTCGCCCTTCCAGCGGCCCTGGACGGGCGAACATCCGGCACTCAACGAAGGTCAGTTGTCGAACGGGCCCACTCGGATGATCGACCTCGGGCGGGCCGCCAGGTCTTCGGCCAGGGACCGGACGTCCGCCGCCGTCACCGACTGGATGCGCTCGAGCGACTCCTCCAGCGACATGAGGTCGCCGTACACGAGCTCGGCCTTGCCCAGGCGGCTCATCCGCGCGCCGGAATCCTCCAGCCCGAGCACCGTACCGCCGGAGAGCTGCCCCACGGACCGCTTGAGCTCGGCCTCGGTGATGCCGTCGTTCGCCAGCTTCTCCAGCTCCTCGACGAGCAGGTCGGTCACCTGGTCCACCTTGCTCGCCGCGCAGCCCGCGTACAGGCCGAACGTACCGAGCCCGCCGTGCGCCGAGGCGAAGGAGTACGTCGAGTACGCCAGACCGCGCTTCTCGCGGATCTCCTGGAAGAGCCGGGACGACATGCCGCCGCCCAGCACCGCGTTCAGCACGGACAGCGCGAAGCGCCGGTCGTCCGTCGCCGCGATGCCGGTGGAGCCCACGATGATGTTGGCCTGCTCGACCTGGCGGGTGACGGTCAGCTCCGCGCCCGACTCCGGCACGCCGGTCCGGTCCTCGGTGGAGACCCGGCGGTCGCACGGCGCGGTCGCCGCGTCGAGCTCCCACCCGCCGTCGGACAGCACCTGGGTGACCTGCTGCACGAGCTTGTCGTGGTCGATGCCGCCCGCGGCCGTGACCACGAGGGTCTCCGGCCGGTAGTTCCAGCGGTAGTGGTCCCAGACGGCGTCCCGCGGGACGGCGTTGATCGTCTCGGGCGTGCCGCCGATGGGGCGGCCGAGCGCGTGGTCGCCCAGGACGACGGCGGAGAACTGCTCGTGCACGACGTCGGTCGGGTCGTCGTCGTTCATCGCGAGCTCTTCGAGGATGACGCCGCGCTCGGTCTCGAGCTCGTCGGTGTCCAGGCGCGCCGAGGTCACCATGTCGGAGATCACGTCGACCGCCATCGGCAGGTCGGAGTCCAGCACCCGCGCGTAGTAGCAGGTGTGCTCCTTCCCGGTGGCCGCGTTCGCCTCGCCGCCGACGGCGTCGAACGCCTCGGCGATGTCCATCGCGGAGCGCCGGGTGGTCCCCTTGAAGAGCAGGTGCTCCAGGAAGTGCGTCGAGCCGAAGTGGCCGTCGGTCTCGTCCCGCGAGCCGACGCCGATCCACGCACCCACCGTGGCCGAGCGCTGACCCGGCATGTGCTCGGTGAGTACACGGACACCGCCGGGCAGGACGGAGCGACGGATGGTCGCGCCGTCCTGCCCGGCGGTCAGCTCGGCACCGGGCTCGCCCGCGGGGACGAGCGGCAGGTGCCACGTCATGTCAGGCGTCCGCGGATGCGGTGGCCTCGGTGGCCGGCTCGGCGACGTCGGCCGGAGCCGCCTCGTCCTCGTCGGTCACGGCGACCAGCGACAGCTTGCCGCGCGGGTCGATCTCGCCGATCTCGACCTGGACCTTCTGGCCGATGGACAGCACGTCGTCGACGTTCTCGACGCGCTTGCCCCCCACGAGCTTGCGGATCTGGCTGATGTGCAGCAGACCGTCCTTGCCCGGGGACAGCGAGATGAAGGCGCCGAACGACGTCGTCTTGACGACGGTTCCGACGAACCGCTCGCCCACCTCGGGGACGTGCGGGTTGGCGATCGCGTTGATCGCCGCGCGGGCGGCCTCGGCCGACGGGCCGTCGGTGGCACCGATGTACACGGTGCCGTCGTCCTCGATGGAGATGTCCGCGCCCGTCTCCTCCTGGATCTGGTTGATCATCTTGCCCTTCGGGCCGATGACCTCGCCGATCTTGTCGGTGGGGACCTTCACCGTGATGACGCGCGGGGCGTTCGGGGACATCTCGTCGGGCGTGTCGATCGCCTCGTCGAGCACCTCGAGGATGGTCAGGCGAGCGTCACGGGCCTGGCCGAGCGCCGCACCCAGCACCGAGGCGGGGATGCCGTCGAGCTTGGTGTCGAGCTGGATGGCCGTGACGAACTCCTTGGTACCGGCGACCTTGAAGTCCATGTCGCCGAACGCGTCCTCGGCGCCCAGGATGTCCGTCATCGCGGCGTAGCGGGTCTCGCCGTCCACGGTGTCGGACACGAGGCCCATCGCGATGCCCGCGACGGGTGCACGCAGCGGCACACCGGCGTTGAGCAGCGACAGCGTGCTCGCGCACACGGAGCCCATGGAGGTCGAACCGTTGGAGCCGAGAGCCTCGGACACCTGGCGGATCGCGTACGGGAACTCCTCGCGGCTCGGCAGGACCGGCACCAGGGCACGCTCGGCGAGCGCACCGTGGCCGATCTCGCGGCGCTTCGGGCTGCCCACGCGGCCCGTCTCACCCGTCGAGTACGGCGGGAAGTTGTAGTTGTGCATGTAGCGCTTGCGCGTCTCCGGACCGAGCGAGTCGATCTGCTGCTCCATGCGGAGCATGTTCAGCGTGGTGACACCCAGGATCTGGGTCTCGCCGCGCTCGAAGATCGCGGAGCCGTGCACGCGGGGCAGCACCTCGACCTCGGCCGAGAGGGTGCGGATGTCCGCGAGGCCACGGCCGTCGATGCGGACGCCGTCGGTCAGCACGCGCTGGCGGACGAGCTGCTTCTGCAGCGAGCGGAACGCCGCCGACAGCTCCTTCTCGCGGCCCTCGAACTGCCCGGCGAGCTGCTCCTGCAGGCCGGCCTTGATGCCGTCCAGCGTGTTCTCGCGCTCCTGCTTGTCCGCGATGGTGAGCGCCTCGCGCGTCGGCGCCGAGACGGCGGCCTCGACGGCCGCGTAGGCGTCGTCCTGGTAGTCCGGGAAGAGCGGGAACTCCTGCGTCTCCTTGGCGGACTGCGCGGCGAGCTGCGCCTGCGCGTCGCACAGGGCCTTGATGAACGGCTTGGCCGCCTCGATGCCCTCGGCGACGACCGTCTCGTTCGGGGCCGCGACGCCCTCGTTCTTGATGAGGTTCCACGCGTCGTCGGTGGCCTCGGCCTCGATCATGGCGATAGCCACATCGGTCGAGCCGTCGTCAGCCGTCACGTTCCTGCCGGCCACGACCATGTCGAAGACCGCGCGCTCCTTGTCGGAGTACTTGGGGAACGCGACCCACTGGCCGTCGACCAGCGCGATGCGGACCGCGCCGACCGGGCCGTCGAACGGCAGGCCGGAGATCTGGGTCGACGCCGACGCGGCGTTGATCGCCAGGGTGTCGTACGCGTCGTCGGGGTGCAGCGCCATGACCGTGATGACGATCTGGACCTCGTTGCGCAGGCCCTTGACGAACAGGGGGCGCAGCGGGCGGTCGGTCAGGCGGCAGGTCAGGATCGCGTCGGTCGACGGACGGCCCTCACGGCGGAAGAACGAGCCGGGGATGCGCCCAGCGGCGTACATCCGCTCCTCGACGTCCACCGTCAGGGGGAAGAAGTCGAACTGGTCCTTGGGGTGCTTGCCGGCCGCGGTGGTCGACAGCAGCATGGTCTCGCCGTCGAGGTACGCGGCGACTGCGCCGGCGGCCTGCTTGGCGAGGCGTCCGGTCTCGAACCGGACGGTACGGGTGCCGAAGCGACCGTTGTCGATGACGGCTTCGGCGAACTGGATCTCGGGACCCTCCACGGGTGCCCTCCTTCTGTCGGGTGTTCTCTTCGGAACGCCCCCGTGCCCGACGGTCATCGATCGAGGCCTACCGAACCGGCGCTCGCACGTGCGAGGTGTTCGGGAAGCCACTACCGAGGACCGGACGAGGTCACGGGCGGCGCCTTCTTGTACTACAGCATCTCACCAGACCAGCCCGGCCCCCGCAGCGGGGGCCGGGCTGGTGGGCGTCATGTCAGCGGCGCAGGCCGAGCTTGTCGACCAGGGCGCGGTAGCGCTCGATGTCGATCCCCTTGAGGTAACCCTGGAGACGACGGCGCTGGCCCACGAGGAGCAGCAGACCACGACGGCTGTGGTGGTCGTGCTTGTGCTCCTTGAGGTGCTCGGTGAGGTCCTTGATGCGCTGCGTGAGGAGCGCGATCTGCACCTCCGGCGAGCCCGAGTCGCCCGGCTTGGTTCCGTACTCGGAAATGATCTGCTGCTTCGTGGCAGTGTCGAGCGGCATGGCTCTCCTTCAGTGTCGTTGCGCGGTGCTCCGGGACTTGTTCACCGGGCGCTCTCGATCCGCGGCCGTTCAGACGGCAGACACAACATTACCAGTGTTCAGGCGGCCTGCCGGACCGCGTGAGCCGCACCACCTCAGTCGGTGCGCTTGACGTGCACGGCCCACAGCACCGCGCCGACGGCGAACGCCGCCTGCAGCGCGACCAGCCCCGGCGTCACCGACCCCGAGACCACCGCCCAGGCGAGCGGGAGGGTACCGAGCACCGCCAGGTCCAGGCCCTTGAGCTGGTGCAGCACCAGCCCCGTCGGTACGCCGCCCGCCGGGGTGGCGATCATCGGGACGTCCCACGGCACCGGCCCGCGGTACGCGGTGCGCACGGCGGCAGCCCCGAGCACGACGGCGGCGGGAAGGGCCGGCGCGAGCCACTGCCAGCCCCCTGTCGCGGCCACGACGGCCAGCACGACGACCGCGGCGGTCACCACCGGCCACGTGGTGCGGACCGCCCTGGTCGCCCGCGCGCCCAGCGGCACGAGCGAGTCCAGGCGCGGGTTCTCCCCCGCGGACCGTGGACCCACCGCACCGGCGACCGCCCCGGCGTAGCCGGCGAGGGCGAGCACCGCCCACAGCCCGATCCCGCCGGCCAGGACCGGCACCTGCACCACGAAGGCGCCTGTCGCGGCGAGCGCGACGAGCCCCGCGAGCGCGGAGGGCGAACGGGCCAGCAGGGTCGCGTCCGCGGCGAGCAGGGCACCGCTCGGGCCGCGCGCCGTGCCAGGCATCCAGGGCAGCACCCGGGACGCCGACCGGCCCGCACCGAGCGCCCGGCTCATCCCGCCGCCGTCGAGCGAGAGCACGGCGGCCGAGACCTGCATGGCCGCGGACGCGCGGGCGCGCAGGTCGCCGGCGCGCAGGCGGTCCAGCCGGGTGGCCCAGAACGCGAGCGCGGCACCGGAAACCAGGACCAGTCCGGCGGGCACGGGCCACGGCACCGCCCAGGCGGGCCACTGGGGTGACCAGAGCGCCAGACCGAGCCCGGCCAGCGGCACGGCGGCGAGCAGGGCGTTGAGGACCCGTCCGGGCAGGTCGCCCGACGCCGCCCCGGTCACCTGCAGCACACCGGTCCCGGCGACGACGAGGAGGCCGAGCGCCCCGCCGAGCGCGGCGTCGGCGAGGATCCCGGCGAGGTCGACGCCCACGAACGCCGCGGGCAGGCCGCCCACGAGCAGGCCCGCGCCGGTCCCGGCGAGCAGCGCCCGCACGACCGACGGTGAGGTGAGCCCGGCCCGGTCGGCCGGGGCGGGCACCCACCAGCGCACCCCGGCGGCGGGCAGGCCGGCGGGGCCCAGCCGCAGGGCGAGCAGCGTTCCGGCGAGCGCCGCGAGGGCGAGCACCAGCGCCTGGACCAGACCGGGGCCCAGCCCGAACCGGGTCGCGTCCGACCCGAGCATCTCCCGGACGGGGCCGCCGAAACCCCACACGTACAGCCCGACGATCGCGAGGGAGACCACGATCTCGCCGACGTCCATGGCCACCCGGCCCGCCTCGGCCGGCAGGTTGTGCGCCCGCACCCGCGCGGTGAGGCGGCGCAGCTCGGCGCCGGTGAGCCGTTCCTCCTCGACCCCGGTGAGCCGCGGCAGCACCGGATCGGCCGTGGTCCGCCCGCCCGTCACCGGAAGCCCGCCAGCACGCCCGGTGCCTCGTCGGGCGGCAGCAGGGTGGCGCCGTCGTCGGACAGGTGCAGGGCGTGCGCGCCGGTCCCGGCGAGGAGCCGGTCGTCGTGCGTGGCGAACAGCACGGCCGTGCCGGCGTCGGACTCGGCACGCAGCAGGTCGGCGAGGCGGGCGCGCATCGCGGTGTCGAGGCGCTGCTCCGGCTCGTCCAGGACGAGCAGCTCCCGCGGGCGCACCAGGGCGCTGGCCAGCAGGAACCGGCGGCGCTGCCCGGACGACAGGGTGTGCGGCATGGCGCCGCCGTGCCCGGTGATGCCCACGTGGTCGAGCACCTGGTCGGTGACCTTTCCCGCGTCGGGCACGCCGTGGCCGCGCGCGGTGAGCACGAGGTGCTCCCGGACGGTCACCCCGGGAAAGAACGCGTCGTCGTCCAGCACGCCCGCGACCCTGGCCCTGAAGTGCCGCTCACGCTCGTCCACGGCGCGGCCGAACGCGCTGACCGTGCCGGACAGCGGCTCCTGCAGACCGAGCACGGTACGCAGCAGGGTGGACTTGCCGGTGCCGTTGGTTCCGATCACGGCGACCACGTCGCCGGGGGCCACGGTCAGCGAGACCGGCGGACAGACGGCGTGGCCGCCGTACCCGACGAGCAGGTCGGTCAGTTGGAGGGACGTCATGCCCACCTCAACGCGCGAAGGACCACCGGTTCTCCCGACCGACCAGCTTTGTCGTGGGCGGCGGCGTTCAGGGGCGGAGGATCTTTCGGGCGCGGGCCACGTCGTCGTTCATCTGGGCGACGAGCGGCTCGATGCCGTCGAACCGCAGCGTGGGCCGCAGGTGGGCCACGAACTCGAGCGCGACCGTCTGGTCGTACAGGTCGAGGTCGGTGCGGTCCAGCACGTACGCCTCCACGCGCCGCTCGACGCCGTCGAACGTCGGGTTGGTGCCGACGGAGATCGCTGCCGGCAGGATCTCCTCCTGCCCCTGGCCGGTCCCGGACAGGGCGTTCCGGTCCCCCTCGGGCCCGGAGAGGCTCGCGCAGGTCGCCGCGGTGCCGCGGCGCAGCCATCCGGCGTAGACGCCGTCGGCGGGGACGAGCCCGGTGATGTCGCCGAGGTTGGCGGTCGGGAAGCCGAGCTCGCGGCCCCGCGCGTCGCCGTGCACCACGGTGCCGCGCACGAGGTGCGGGCGGCCGAGCACGTCGGCGGCCTGGTCGACGTCGCCCTCCGCGAGCAGCGCGCGGACCGCCGTCGACGACCACCGCTGGTGCCCGTCGCCCTCGGGCGGGAGAAAGTCGCCGACGTCGTCGATGGCGACCACCTCGAACCCGTGCTGACCGCCGAGCTCGACCATCGTGGCGAGCGTGCCGGCGTTCTGCTTGCCGAAGCGCACGTCGTGGCCGACCACCACGGTGCGGGCGCCCAGGCCGTCCACCAGGTAGCGCGCCACGAACTCCTCAGGGGTCTGCGCGGCGAAGTCGAGCGTGTAGTGCACCAGGAGCGCCGCGTCGAGGCCGGTGCGCTCCATGAGCGCGAGCCGGTCCTCCAGGCCGGTGATCAGCTCAGGAGCCGAATCAGGCCGGTGCACGGCGGCCGGGTGGGGCGAGAACGTCACGGCGACGGCGCTGGCCGCGTCCCCCCTGGCGAGCCGGAGGATGCGGTCGAGCACCGCCTGGTGGCCGCGGTGGACGCCGTCGAAGTTGCCGATCGTCACCACTGATGGCCCGAATCCCGGGGGAACCTGTTCCAGGTCCGTCCACAGCTGCACGCGGGTTGCTCCTCATGAATCGGGTGGCGCTGGTGCGGGGCCGCTCGCGCGACCTGCCCGCACCGATCCCCAAAAGCCTACGGCGTGTTTCAGCCCTCGTGTGCCCGGCTCACTGCGCCGGGGCGAGCACCAGCACCGGTTTGGCGAGGCTCTCGCCCCGCCGCCGCGTGTCCTCCAGCAGCGCCACGAGCGCGCCGGACGGCGACAGCGCCGCCACCACCTCGGCCCGCCCCGACGGCCCCACCCACTGGCCGTAGCCGAGCGCGCGGGTCTCGTCCTCGTCGAGCTCGCGCACCGGGAACGTGGCGCGGGCGGCGTCGGCCATCGGGAGCGTGGCCAGCGTGCCGTCGGCGTCGGCCTGCGCCTCGAGCTCCTCCAGCGTGCGGGCGCCCGCCAGCTCGTAGCCGCCCACACGGGTGCGGCGGAGCATCGTCAGGTGGCCGCCGGTGCCGAGCGCCGCGCCCAGGTCGCGCGCGAGGGCCCGCACGTACGTCCCGGAGGAGACGGTGACGCGCACGTCGACGTCGACCGCCGGGACCTCCCTGGTCGGCACGTCGGCGACCGAGGCGGGCTCCGCGTCGGGGTCCCGGTCGGCCGGATCCCCGTCGGCCGGCTCCCGGTCGACCGGGTCGTCGACGTACGTGCCCGCGAGGTCGAGGTCGGGCACGGCGGCCGTGGCCGCACGCACGTCCAGCACCTCGAACCGGGACACCGTGACGGGCCGGGCCTTGAGGGCGACCTCCTCGCCCGCCCGCACCAGTGCGTACGCGCGCCTGCCGTCCACCTTGATCGCGGAGACGGACGTGGGGACCTGCTGGATGTCTCCGCGCAGGTCGGCCACGGCCGCGTCGAGCGCGGCCCGGTCGACCCGCTCGACGGCGTCGGCCCCGGCCACCGCGACGGCGTCACCCTCCGCGTCGTCCGTGGTGGTCGCCACCCCCAGCCGGATGGTGGCGTCGTAGTCCTTGTCCGCGCCCACCACGTAGGTGAGCAGGCGGGTCGCCTTGCCGATGCCCACCACGAGCACGCCGGTCGCCATGGGGTCGAGCGTCCCGGCGTGGCCGACCTTGCGGGTACCGGCGAGCCGTCGCATGCGTCCGACGACGTCATGGCTGGTCCAGCCCTGCGGCTTGTCGACGACGACGAATCCGTCGGCGGCCGTCGGGCGGCGCACCGGGGCCTGCGGCGTGGGGGAAATCATGGGAGCAAGTATCGCGTGTCCCGGCGCACCCTCCCTGTCGGGAGACGACGACGCCACCCGGGCCGACCGGAACACGAGGTTCCTGCCGGGCGCCGGGTGGCGCCGTCGTCCCCGTAGGGCGTGCTTCGCTCGCGGAGCACCGAGTCGAAGGTCACTCCGACTCGGCGTCGTCCTCGCGCGGCTTCTTGTACGGGTCCTCGTCACCCGCGTACCCGGCGCCGGCGGCGCGCAGGGCTGCGAGCTCGGCGTCCCGCTTGCGCGCCTCGATCAGGGCGGCGTCGAGGTTGGCTGCCGTGTCCGGCACGGAGTCGAGGTGGAACTCGAGGGTCGGCGTCAGGCGGATACCCGTCTGCTTGCCCACCTCCGAGCGGATCAGCCCCGTGGCGCTCTTCAGCGCCGCCGCCGTCCCGTCACGCTCCTCGTCCGAACCGTAGACCGTGTAGAACACCGAGGCATTCTGCAGGTCCCCGGTCACGCGGACGTCCGTGATCGTGACGAAGCCGAGCCGCGGGTCCTTGATCTTCGTGTCGATCATCTGCGCGACGATCACCTTGATGCGGTCGGCGAGCTTACGAGCCCGCGGATTGTCGACCATGAACCTGTCCTTTCGGCGTGAGTGCGGGGCACTCGCCCTTCCCGGACGAGCCGGGCGGGCGAATACCCCGCACTCCATGAGCCATCAGCGTCAGACGCGCGGCTTCTCGCGCATCTCGAACGTCTCGATGGTGTCGCCCTCGGTGACGTCGTTGAACGACCCGAGACCGATACCGCACTCGAAGCCCTCGCGGACCTCGGTGACGTCGTCCTTCTCGCGACGCAGCGACTCGATGGTGAGGTTGTCCCCCACGACCGTCCCGTTGCGAAGCACACGCGCCTTCGAGTTACGGCGGATGCTGCCCGAGCGGACCATCGAACCGGCGATGTTGCCGAACTTCGAGGAACGGAAGACCTGGCGGATCTCCGCGGTCCCGAGCTGGACCTCCTCGTACTCCGGCTTGAGCATGCCCTTGAGGGCTGCCTCGACGTCCTCGATCGCCTGGTAGATGACCGAGTAGAACTTGACGTCGACGCCTTCGCGCTCCGCCAGCTCCTCGACGCGCTCGCCGTACTTCACGTTGAAGCCGATGATCACGGCGCTGTCGACGGTCGCGAGGTTGACGTCGTTCTGCGTGACCGCACCCACACCACGGTGGATGACGCGCAGCTCGACCTCCTCGCCCACGTCGATCTTGAGCAGCGCGTCCTCCAGTGCCTCGACGGCACCGGACACGTCGCCCTTGAGGATGAGGTTGAGGCTCTCGACCTTGCCCTTCTTGAGCTCGACGTCGAAGTCCTCGAGGCTGATCCGCTTGCGGCGCTTGGCCAGCGTCGCCGCGCGCTCGGCCGCCTGGCGCTTCTCGGCGATCTGCCGTGCGGTCCGGTCGTCCGGCGCCACGAGGAACGTGTCACCGGCACCCGGCACGCTGGTCAGACCCAGCACCTGGACGGGGCGGGCCGGGGTGGCCGCCTCGACCGCGTTGCCGTGCTCGTCGAACATCGCACGGACGCGGCCGTAGGCCGTGCCCGCGACGATCGCGTCGCCGACGTGCAGCGTGCCGGCCTGGACCAGCACCGTCGCCACCGAACCGCGACCCTTGTCGAGGTTCGCCTCGATGGCCACGCCGCGCGCGTCCTTGGTCGGGTTCGCCCGGAGGTCGAGCGACGCGTCCGCGGTCAGCAGGACGGCGTCGATCAGGCCCTCGATGCCGATGCCCGGCTTGGCCGCGACGTCGACGAACATCGTGTCGCCGCCGTACTCCTCGGCCACCAGGTTGTACTCGGTGAGCTGCTGGCGCACCTTCGCCGGGTTCGCACCCTCGACGTCGATCTTGTTGACCGCGACCACGATCGGCACACCTGCCGCCTGGGCGTGGTTCACCGCCTCGACCGTCTGCGGCATCACGCCGTCGTCGGCCGCGACCACGAGGATCGCGATGTCGGTGACCTGCGCACCACGGGCACGCATCGCCGTGAAGGCCTCGTGACCCGGAGTGTCGATGAACGTGATCGCACGTTCGGTGCCCTCGTGCTCGTGCGTGATCTGGTACGCACCGATGTGCTGCGTGATCCCGCCGTGCTCGCCCGCCACCACGTCCGACTTGCGGATCGCGTCCAGCAGCTTGGTCTTACCGTGGTCGACGTGGCCCATGACGGTGACGACCGGGGGCCGTGCGGCCAGGTCGTCGTCGGACTCGTCGGCCTCCTCGGCCTGCAGGTCGATGTCGAAGGCCCCGAGCAGCTCGCGGTCCTCCTCCTCGGCCGAGACCATCTCGATCTGGTAGCCCAGCTCGGTGGCCAGCGTGCCGAACGTGTCCTCGTCGAGCGACTGCGTGGCCGTGGCCATCTCGCCCAGGTGGAACAGCACGGTCACGAGCGCCGCGGGGTTCGCGTCGATCTTGTCGGCGAAGTCGTTCAGCGACGCACCGTGGCGCAGCCGCACGACGGTGGTGCCGTTGCCGCGGGGAACCTGCACGCCACCGAGCGACGGGGCCTGCATGGCCTCGAACTCCTGGCGCTTCGCCCGACGCGACTTGCGTCCGCGGACCGGCTTGCCGCCGGCGCGCCCGAAGGCACCCTGCGTGGCGCCACGACCGCCGGCACCGCGACGCGGGCCGCCGAAGCCGCCACCGCCGCCACCCGGACGACCCGGTGCACCCGCACCGGCGCCACCGGCGCCAGGACGGCCACCGCCGCCACCCGGACGGCCACGACCGCCACCCGGAGCCGGGCGGTCACCCGGACGCGGCATGGAGGTCTTACCCGGCATCATGCCGGGGTTGGGGCGAGGACCGCCGCCACCGGTGCCACCGGGACGAGGGGCCGAAGGACGCGGGCCACCGGGACGGGGGCCGCCGGAACGCTCGCCGCTGGGGGCGTCGGTGCGCTCGGGGCGCTGCCCCGGACGCGGCATGCCCTGGCTGGTCGCGAACGGGTTGTTGCCCGGGCGCGGGTTGCCACCGGCCGGACGGTCGCTGGTGCCGGCACCCGCACCCGGGCGGCCACGGCCACCGGGACGGGGCATGCCCTGGCTGGTCGCGAACGGATTGTTGCCCGGACGCGGGTTACCGCCACCGGGACGGCCACCACGGCCGCCGTCCCGACCCGGACGCGCGCCGGAAGGCGCGGCGGGCGGCTTCGGCGCACCGGGCTTGGGCGCGGCGGGCGGCTTCGGCGCACCGGGCTTGGGCGCGGCGGCCGGCTTGGCGGACGCCGCAGGCGCCGCCGGGGACTCGTCGGCCGCCGGGGCAGGGGCGGGGCTCGGGGCCGGGGCGGGCGCCGGAGCCGGAGTGGCCTCCGGCTTGCTCGGGGCCGGCGCGGGAGCTGGGGCCGGGGTCGGTGTCGACTGGGCCGGCTTCTGGGCCGCGGGCTTCGCGGTCGGCTTGGGAGCGCTCTTCGCGGGCGTCGCCGCGCCGCCCTTGTCGGACGGGCCGGAAGCGCCACCGGCCGGGAACTTGTCGCGCATACGCCGCACGACGGGCGGCTCGAGCGTCGACGACGCCGAGCGAACGTATTCGCCTGCCGACTTCAACTCGGCCAGCAGGGTCTTGCTTTCCACTCCGAGCTCCTTAGCGAGCTCGTAGACGCGGACCTTTGCCACAACTCTCCTGTCTCGGTCCGTCCCAAGACAGGGAGGACCACCGTTAGTACTGAGTACTCATCGCTGGGGACTCATCGGGTGCCCATCGGCTTCTGACCCGCTTCCTTGTCGACGAATCGCATGGTTCGGCCGGACGCACGGTTGCGCCCGGTCGGGAAAGTCCTGCGGCCTGTGCCCTCACTGGCCGAGTTGTGCTCGTACCTCGCCGAGGTCGAGGGGCCCGTCGACGCGCAGTGCGCGCGGTACGGCCCTGCGACGCTCAGCGAGCTCCAGACACCGCGGATCCGGGTGAACCCAGGCACCGCGACCCGGCAGGCAGGCACGGACGTCGACGACGATGCGCCGTGGACCTGCCACGGAGTCACCACCCATCGGGTCGTCCAGCACCAGACGCAGGAGTGCAGACCGCTGGTCGCGCCCCCGGCATCCGACGCACGTGCGTACCGGACCCTTGGCGGGCGGAACGGGGTATGTCGAAAGACGGGCGCGTGGCCCAGACTCGGACAGTCTACCGCGCCGACCCACCGGGCGTTACCGTCCGCCCTGCGCGTCGGCGGCGGTGCCACCTGCGTCGGCGTCGGCGGCCTCGTCCGATCGGATGTCGATGCGCCAACCCGTCAGCTTCGCGGCGAGACGGGCATTCTGCCCCTCCTTGCCGATCGCGAGGGACAGCTGGTAGTCCGGCACGATGGCGCGGGCGGCCCGTGCGTCGGCGTCGACCACTGTGACCGACGACACACGTGCGGGCGACAGGGCGCTCGACACGAACGCGGCAGGGTCGTCGCTGTGGTCGACGATGTCGATCTTCTCGCCGTGCAGCTCGGCCATGACCGCGCGCACCCGGGCACCCATCGGGCCGATGCAGGCGCCCTTGGCGTTGAGCCCGGCGACCCGCGTGCGGACCGCCATCTTGGTGCGGTGCCCCGCCTCGCGGGCGATGGCGGTGATCTCCACCGAGCCGTCCGCGATCTCCGGGACCTCGAGCTCGAAGAGCTTGCGCACCAGGTTCGGGTGCGTACGGCTCAACGTGATCTGGGGGCCCTTCATTCCGCGGCTCACCTCGACCACGTAGGCCCGCAGCCGCTCGCCGTGCACGTACTCCTCGGTCGGCACCTGCTCGTGCGGCGGCAGCACCGCCTCGGTACCGCCCACGTCGACCAGCACCATGCGGGGGTCGCGGCCCTGCTGGATCACGCCCGCGAGGACCTCACCCTCCTTGCCGCGGAACGTGCCGAGCACCTGGTCGTCCTCGGCGTCGCGCAGCCGCTGCACGATCACCTGGCGGGCGGTGGCGGTGGCGATCCGCCCGAAGTCCTGCGGCGTGTGGTCGAACTCGGGACCGAACTCCACGGTGGGACGTACCTCGGGGCTCTCCGGGTCGACCGGAGCCGGCAGCTCCTCACGCGCCCAGACCGTGACATGGCCCGACGCGCGGTCCACCTCGACGCGGGCCCGGTTGTAGGCGTCCGGGGTGCGGTGGTACGCCGAGAGGAGAGCCTGCTCGATGGCCGCGACGAGGACGTCCAGGCTGAGATCCCTCTCGCGCTCCAGCATCCGCAGGGTCGTCATGTCGATGTCCATGTCAGCCTTCCTCGTTGCGGCCGGGACTACCCTCGGTCGCGTTGTCCGAACCAGCACCGTCCGAGTCGTCGTCGGTGTCTTCATCTGCACTCTCGCCCAGTTCACCCACCTCGGCATCCTGGGCGTCGTCGAGCCGTTTGAGCTCTACCTCGACCTTGCCCCTGCGCACGTCGCCCACCGGGATCCGGCGGTCTCCGTCGAGCATCAGGGCGTCGCCGTCGTCGTCCGTCAGCACGTCGGTCAGCCGGCCCTCGACGCGGCTGCCGTCCATCATCTTGAGCGTCACCAGCCGGGTCCTGGCGCGCTTGAAGTGCCGCACCTCGGTCAGCGGCCGGGACGTGCCCGGCGTCGAGGTCTCCAGCGTGTAGGCGCCCGCGACGACGTCGTCCACGTCCAGGGCCGCCGAGATGGCGCGTGCGACGTCGCCGAGCGCGTCGGAGTCCAGGCTGCCCACGGCGTCGTCCGGCAGGTCGACGGTGATCCGCACCACCGACTTGCTGCCCGCACGGGTGACGTCCACGTCCTCGAGGTGCAGCCCGGCGGCCTCGACCACCGGTCCCACCACCTCGCGAACCGCATCCGCCTGCTGTGTCATCGATTGCCTCCCGTCGGCTCCCCCACGTGCGGGGGCACGGTTCGAGCCGGAACGGTTCGACCGATGTGCTGTTGTTGTCTGGATCAAGCGTAACGAAGCGCCGGGCCTCGGCACTTCGCGTAGAACGTGACGTCCGCGACCTGACCCATCTCGGCCGGGGCACGAATCGCCTTCTGGAACATGGCATCATCGGCCACGATGAACGCCAACGGCCCGAGGGCCAGCACCCGAAGCCGGTCAGCCCTGACTGCGCTGGCCCTGACCTGCGCGATCATTCTCTCAGGTTGCGGCGTGCGACTCGAGACGCCGCCACCCACCGAGCCGGTCCCCGATGCGGCCGAGGTGTTGCGGCGCACCGCCGTCGCCGACGCGCTGCTCGTCGCCGACCAGGCCGACGGCGCGGCGGCGGCAGACGGGGTCCAGGCCGACGTCGCGGCGGAGCTCACGCTCATCGCCGAGGCCACGGCGCTGCAGGCGGAGCAGCTCGGGGGCGAGTACGACTCAGGGCTCGGCGACATCGTGGCCGAGGACGCCGGTGCCTCCCCGTCGGCGACCACACCCGAGCAGACGCCCCGGGCCGTCGTCAGCTCGCTGCGCGACGCCGCCACCCGCACCCGCGCCGCCGCCAACCAGGCCCAGGCCGGGTCACTCGGCCGCCTGCTCGCCTCCGTGTCCGCCGCCCAGGCGCAGTACGCCCGTGACCTGGCACAGCTGACGGGTGCGCGCGGCCCTGAGCTTCCCCCGACCGAGATTCCCGAACCCGACGAACCCGACGCACAGCCGGCCGACGGCGAGGACGCCCCTGCGACGACAGCCGCGTCCGCGGAGGGTCCTGCCGCCGTGCCGACCGGGCTCTCGGCGGACGAGCTCGACGCCCTGATCCTGTCCGAGGACACGGCCGCGTACGCGCTCGAGGTCCGGGCGGCGCAGGCCGACGGCGAGGTGCGGTCCCGGGCCCACGAGCGGGCGAGGCTGCACCGGGCACGGGCCCAGGGCTGGGCCGTCGTGGCCGGTACCGACGGAACCGACCAGGACCCGCGCCGCGTCGCCTACGCGCTGCCCGGCCGGGACACGGCGACGCCGGACCTGGCCCGCGACCTCGAGCTGGACCTCGCGCAGAACTACGCGACGCTGACCGGGATCGCGGAACCGGGTACCCGCGCCGTGCTGGTCGCGCTGCTGACCGACAGCACGCTGGCCGCGGCCCAGTGGGGCGCCCCGGCGGTCCCGTTCCCGGGACTGCCGGAACGCGCCTGACGCTCTCCGGTCGGCGGCGGGGTCAGGCCAGGAGGGCCGTCACCTTCTCGGCGACCGCGTCCACGACCTCCGCGACGGGCACCTGCTCCGCCTCGCCGACGCGCGGCCGCACCTCGACCACGCCGTCGGCCAGGCCCTTGCCCACCACGACCACCAGCGGGGCGCCGAGCAGCTCGGCGTCCTTGAACTTCACGCCCGGCGAGACCTTGGTGGGCCGGTCGTCGAAGAGGACCTCGACGCCGCGGGCGGCAAGGTCGGTCGCGATCGACTCCGCCGCCTCGTACACCTCGGTGCCCTTGCCCGTCGCCACCAGGTGCACGTGCACCGGGGCGACGTGCGCGGGCCAGGCCAGGCCCTTCTCGTCGTGGTTGGCCTCGGCGAGCGCCGCGAGCGCCCGCGTGACGCCGACGCCGTAGGAGCCCATGGTGACGACTGCCTGCTTGCCGTTCTCGTCGAGCACGACCAGGCGAAGCGCCTCGGCGTACTTGCGGCCGAGCTGGAAGATGTGGCCCATCTCGATGCCGCGGGCGAGCTCCAGCGGGCCGGAGCCGTCGGGCGCGGGGTCGCCGACGCGCACCTCGGCGGCCTCGACCGTGCCGTCGGCGGTGAAGTCGCGGCCGGCGACGAGGTCGAACACGTGCTTGCCGGGTTCGTTGGCACCGGTGATCCAGCGGGTGCCCGGCACCACGCGGGGGTCGAGCAGGTAGCGGATCGCGGGGACCTTCTCGCCGTCGGGCCCCTCGATCTGCTCGCCCTGGGGGCCGAGCGCCTGCGGGCCGATGTAGCCCTTGACCAGGCCGGGGAACTTCTTGAAGTCCTCCTCGGTGGCGGGCTCCGGCTCGGCGGGGGTGAGCGCGGCCTCGATGCGCTTGAGGTCGACCTCGCGGTCGCCGGGCAGGCCGACCACGACCAGCTCGCGCGTACCGTCGGGCTGGACCAGGGCGAGCACCACGTTCTTCAGGGTGTCGGCGGCGGTCCAGGGCCGGTCGGGGCGCGGGAACTTCTCGTTCGCGACCGCGACGAGGGTGGCGATGGTCGGGGTGTCGGGGGTGTCCTCGACGTGCGCGGCGGGGGCGTCGTCGTACGGGATCGCCTCGGGGACGGGCGTGACGACGGCCTCGACGTTGGCGGCGTAGCCCCCGGGCGAGCGCACGTAGGTGTCCTCGCCGATCGGCGAGGGGCTGAGGAACTCCTCGGAGCGGGACCCGCCCATGGCGCCCGACATCGCGGACACGATCACGTACTCCAGGCCGAGGCGCTGGAAGATCTTCTCGTACGCCTCACGGTGCTTCTGGTAGCTGATCTCGAGGGCCTCGTCCTTGACGTCGAACGAGTACGAGTCCTTCATGATGAACTCGCGCCCGCGGATCAGGCCCGCGCGGGGGCGCGCCTCGTCGCGGTACTTGGTCTGGATCTGGAAGAGGATCGCGGGGAGGTCCTTGTACGACGAGTACAGGTCCTTGACCAGCAGCGCGAACATCTCCTCGTGCGTGGGGGCCAGGAGATAGTCGGCGCCCTTGCGGTCCTTGAGCCGGAACAGCGCGGCACCGTACTCGTCCCAGCGGCCCGTGGCCTCGTAGGGCTCCCTCGGCAGCAGCGCCGGGAAGTGCACCTCCTGGCCGCCGATGGCGACCATCTCCTCGCGGACGATCGCCTCGATCTTGGCCAGCACCCGCAGACCGAGCGGCAACCACGAGTAGATGCCCGGTGCGGCACGGCGGATGTACCCGGCGCGCACGAGGAGCTTGTGGCTGGCGACCTCGGCCTCGGCCGGGTCCTCGCGCAGGGTACGGACGAAGAGGGACGACATGCGCAGCACGTCGCCCTGGATGAGGCGTGCGGAAGACATGGGGCACAGCCTATCCGCGCGGGCCGCTGCGGCTCGCCGGAAATTTGCGGAACCACGAGGCACCCACGGCCTGGGGCGGGTCCCGAACCGCACGTCGGGAGTCGTCGAGTGCCGAACCGCACGTTATTCGTCCTGCGGGGCGCCGAACCGCACGTTACTCGTCTCCAACGGTGGTCAACCGCAAGCTTCGCGCCTCTGGGTGCCCAGGTTGACCCACAACCTGCGGTTCGCCGAGTACATCGACGTCTAACCTTCGGCTCGACCCGGCCAGCCAGTTCGGTGGACCCGCAAGTTGCGGCTCGGCGCCCGCCCCAGGGCCGCCAAGGCCCGGAACAGGCGTAGGTTGCGGTTCGGCCACGCTTCGCAGGTCTTGCCCCGCCTCGGGAAGTCTCGCAGGATGAGGCCATGCCGGAGCTGCCCGAGGTCGCCGCGCTCGCCGACTTCCTGCGCGCACGGACCTCTGGGCGCACGGTCGCCGCCGTCGAGGTCGGATCGATCGCCGCGCTCAAGACGTTCGACCTGCCCACCGGCGCGCTCGTCGGAGGCGAGGTGACCGGCGTCGCCCGGCACGGCAAGTGGCTGGACGTGGTGGTCGGCCCGGAGCCAGGCGGCGCCCCGCTCCACCTGGTCTTCCATCTCTCCCGGGGCGGATGGGTGCGCTGGTCGGACGCGCTGTCCACCAAGCCGGTGCGTCCGTCCCTCGGCGGCTCCGGGCGCGGCGCCGTCCTCGCGCTGCGGGTGCGGCTCGACGACGGTTCCGGGTTCGACCTCACCGAGGCGGGCACCCGCAAGCGGCTGGCGGTCCACGTGGTCCGCGACCCCGCCGAGATCGAGATGATCGCGTCCCTGGGCGTGGAACCCTTGGCCGCGGAGTTCACCGTCGACGTCCTGGCCGGCCTGCTCTCGACGAAGAACCAGCAGGTGAAAGGTCTGCTCAGGGACCAGCGCGCCATCGCGGGCATCGGCAACGCCTACAGCGACGAGATCCTGCACGCGAGCCGGTTCAGCCCCTACAAGCTGACCCGCTCGTTCACCCCGGAAGAGACCGCTCGGCTGCACGCCGCGATCGGTGACGTGCTCGCCGAGGCCATCGCGGCGGCGTCGGGCAAGCCGGCCAAGGAGCTCAAGGACGCCAAGCGGGCCGGGATGCGGGTCCACGGACGCGCCGGCCTGCCCTGCCCGGGCTGGGACGGGACGCCGTGCGGCGACACGGTGCACGAGGTGTCCTTCGCCGACCGGTCCCTGCAGTACTGCCCCACGTGCCAGACGGGCGGCAAGCCGCTCGCGGACCGCAGGATGTCCAGGCTGCTGCGGTGACCCGTCGGTGCGGAACGGCCCGTCGGCTCAGAACAGCACGGTCGCGAACGTGCCCACCTGCTCGAACCCGACGCGCCGGTAGGCGGCGACGGCCCGCTCGTTGTAGGCGTTCACGTACAGCGACACGACGGGCGCGATGGACGCGCGCGTCAGGGCGACCACGGCGGCCATGCCCGACTCCGACCAGCCGCGGCCTCGGAACGCCGGCTCCACCCAGACACCCTGGACCTGGGCGACTCCGCCGGCGACCGCGCCGAGCTCTGCCTTGAAGGCGACGGCGGGCTGCCCGCCGACGTCGGGCACCACACGGACGAACGAGCGCCCCTCGGTGATGAGCGACTTCACGCGTTCCGCGTAGGCGGAGCCGCCTGTCGCGACGGGCGAGTAGCCGACCTCCTCGGTGAACATGCGCACGCAGGCCGGCAGCACCAGGCCCAGCTCCGAGGGCACGGAACGGCGCACGGTGGGCTCGGGTGCCAGCGAGGGTGCCGTCCCGATGGCCATCGAGGGCTGGTCGGCGCGCACCTCGCGGGCCGGCGGCCAGTGCGGCGACAGGCGCTCCCAGAGCGCCAGCGCCGCTTCCTGCTCCCCCACGATCGACGACGACCGGCGGCCGTGGACGCGCGCCACCTCGGCGAAGGCGGTGATCGCCTCGGCACGGCGTGCCGGGTCGGCCACCGGGACCACGGGCACCAGGTTGGCACCGGCCCAGCACACCGCCTCAAGGCGTCCGACGGCGGGCCAGCCCCAGGCCTGGCCCGCGGCGGCGCCGAAGCCGGCGCGCACCGCGATCTCCAGGCGGGCGGTGGCGAGCACGGACGAGACCGGGTCGACGGCGCAGACCGCGAGGGCCTGCGCCAGGTCTGCCCGGGTCAGTGCGCGCGCACCCGACTGCCCCTCCACCTGCATCCGAATGTCCTGTTCGCCCGGTTCTGGCGGCCCGTCGGGGCGCGCTCCGGCGGGTACCGGGGTGCGCCAGCGAGCCATGCTCTGCTCCGTTCGAATCAGACTCTTCGGTAGTCCCTGAGCCTGCTGCTCCGCTCCGGCTCAGCCCACCGAGACGACCGGGGGACCGGCCTGCACATCATTCTCCGGCGAAGGCATCGAGTCCGCGATCCGCATCGCCTCCTCGATGAGGGTCTCGACGATCATCGCCTCGGGGACGGTCTTGATGACCTCACCCTTGACGAAGATCTGGCCCTTGCCGTTGCCGGAGGCCACACCGAGGTCGGCCTCGCGTGCCTCGCCCGGGCCGTTCACGACACAGCCCATGACGGCGACGCGCAGCGGGACGGTCATGCCCTCGAGTCCCGCGGTGACCTTCTCGGCCAGCGTGTACACGTCCACCTGGGCGCGGCCGCAGGACGGGCAGGACACGATCTCGAGCTTACGCGGCCGCAGGTTGAGGCCCTGCAGGATCTGGTTGCCGACCTTGACCTCCTCCACCGGCGGGGCGGAGAGGGAGACGCGGATCGTGTCGCCGATGCCCCTGCTGAGCAGGGCGCCGAACGCGGTGGCCGACTTGATGGTGCCCTGGAACGCGGGCCCCGCCTCGGTGACACCCAGGTGCAGCGGCCAGTCGCCCCGCTCGGAGAGCAGCTCGTAGGCGCGGACCATGACGACGGGGTCGTTGTGCTTGACCGAGATCTTGAAGTCGTGGAAGTCGTGCTCCTCGAAGAGGCTCGCCTCCCACACGGCGGACTCCACGAGCGCCTCGGGCGTCGCCTTGCCGTACTTCTCCAGGATGCGCTTGTCCAGGGACCCGGCGTTGACGCCGATGCGCAGCGAGATCCCGGCGTCCTTCGCGGCCCGGGCGATCTCCTTGACCTGGTCGTCGAACTTGCGGATGTTGCCGGGGTTCACGCGGACGGCGGCACACCCGGCGTCGATCGCGGCGAACACGTACTTCGGCTGGAAGTGGATGTCCGCGATCACGGGGATCTGGGACTTCTTCGCGATGATCGGCAGCGCCTCGGCGTCGTCGGAGGTCGGGACGGCGACGCGAACGATGTCGCAGCCTGCCGTCGTGAGCTCCGCGATCTGCTGGAGGGTCGCGTTGATGTCGGTGGTGGGCGTGGTGGTCATGGACTGCACGCTCACGGGTGCGTCACCACCTACCTCCACCTTGCCGACCTTGATCTTCCGAGTCTTGCGGCGGGGGGCGAGGACCGGCGGAGGTGCTGCCGGCATGCCGAGGCTGATTGCGCTCACGGGTTCAGTATCCCTGCTTCCGAAGGTGCGATACGTACATCGTGTCGGGCATCACGTGATCCGCACCGGATCCACCAGGTCCGCCACGATGAGCACGCCACCCACCCCGAGCAGGATGAGGAAGACCACATAGGCGACGGGCGTCATGCGGGCGACGTCGGCCGGGCCGGGCAGCACCGCGGCCCCGCGCACCCGGGCGAGCGTACGCTTGCCGCCCTCGTAGAGGGCGTTGACCAGGTGTCCGCCGTCGAGCGGCAGGAGCGGGATCAGGTTGAAGGCGAACAGCGCGATGTTGAGGCTCGCGAGCAGGCTCAGGAAGAACATGACGCGGTCGAGGATCGCCTCGTCCAGGGCCATGATCTCGCCGCTGATCCGCGCGACGCCCACCATGGACTGCACGGAGTCCTGCGCGCGTTCCTCCGCGGTGAAGGCCTGGGTGGCGGCCTCGGCCACGCGGACCGGGAGGGTCGCCACCATGGTCAGGGTCTGCCAGGTCTGGTCGCCCACGGCGGGCAGCACGCTGGAGAGCGGCTGCGGCTCACGCTCCTGCAGCGGGGAGAAGCCCACGAACCCACCGGGCCGGACGACCGGATCGCCGTCGGCGCCGAGCACCGCCGCGCCCCGCTCGTCCACGACGGGCCGGTCGGCCCTGGCCGGGGTCACCTCGAGCGTGACGCGTTCGCCGTCGCGCAGCACCGCCACCTCGGACGTGCGGCCGGCGGAGTCGTTGATGAGACCGACGAGCTGCTGCCAGCTGTGCACCTCGGCACCGCCGAAGGCCACGATCTCGTCGCCCGGCTCCAGTCCGGCGGCGACGGCGGGCGCCGCCGGCTGTCCCTCGCAGTCGTCGCCGGAGGCCGTCGAGGTGACGGACGCCGGCACGCACTCCGAGAGCTGCGCCACCGTGGTGGAAACGGTCATCGCCCCGTACCCGACGAGGATCACGCCGATCAGCACGGTGGCGATCACGAGGTTCATGAACGGCCCGCCGAACATCACGATCAGCTTCTTGGGCGTCGAGAGGTTGTAGAAGGCGCGGTGCTCCTCACCGGGGCGCACCTCTGCGACGGAGGCGTCGCGGGCATCCGCGACGAGCTCGTTCCAGAAACCCTTGCCGCGCCGCGTACCGGCCGGCGCCGGCGGCATCATGCCGATCAGGCGCACGAACCCGCCCAGCGGGATCGCCTTGATGCCGTACTCGGTCTCGCCCTTGGTCCGTGACCAGAGGGTGGGCCCGAACCCGACGAAGTACTGGCTCACCCGTACGCCGAACTTCTTGGCGGGGATCATGTGGCCCAGCTCGTGCAGCCCCACGGAGACGATGACGCCCAGCAGGAGGACGAGCACACCAACGATGTGCGGAACGATGCTCACCGCACCGAGACTACGGCACCTCTCCGCACGCTCGGAAGGCCGCTCAGCTCTCCCCCGGGACGACCACCCGACGTTCACGCCCTTTCGAATTCATGGTGATTCGTTGAAACAACGGTTACTGATCATTAACCTAGCGCTCATGTCGGTTTCGTCCATCTCACGCGAGGCGCACGCCCACGGCCCCGCCGCCCTCACCGAGAGCCTCACGTCGATGTTCCAGACCGACGCCTGGCCCGCCGCCGACGGCGACTCCCGCGTCGCCAGACAGCTGCGGGACGTCGGCGTCGACGTCAGCGCGATCTGGGCGGCGTCCCGCTGGAACATGGGCGAGGACGGCGAGGCGCCGAACCGCCGCCACCCGCTGCCCGGCGACCCCCGCGGACCGCAGACCGCCGCCGCACTGACCGCCGTCGCCCACCTGCCCCGTGCCGCCGCCCTGCTCGGGGCCTACCTGTGGTCGCAGGCGAGCGACGCCCTGCAGTACACCTTTCGGCACGGCCGGATCATCGTGCCGCTCCGCGCCTTCGTCGAGACCTGGGCCACGTGCCGCGACCGCGCGCCCGACGACGTCTGCCGCGCGGAGGGCGACGCCGTCGCCGTGCTGCTGCGCACCCTGATCACCCAGATGCACACCTCCGCCGCACGCAGCGCGGGCGACCTCGGACGCGTGGCCGTCGCCGCCGACCAGGCCGGCGAACGATGCACCGACCTGCTCAGGGCCGCCCGCGCCATCCCGGACCCGGGCTCCCCGTTCCGCCTCGCACTCGTACCCCAGGCAGTGACCCGCATCCGGTACTTCCGCGCCCTGGCCGACGCCGCCCGCGCCGCCGACGCCGCCATGGCCGGCCACCCGGCACCGCTCGCCGCCGCCCTCGACGGTCTGCGCGCCGCCGAGACCGACCGGCACCTCAACTACATCCTGGCCAGCGAGCTGCGCTCCTACCGCATGCACCTCGCCGAGCTGCACCGCAGCCTCGACACGACCTGGCTCACGCTCGACCGCCTGCGCACCGTCTACATCTACCCGTTCGGGCTGCGCGACATCAGGCCCGCCGCCGCGGTGGCGGCGATCCGCACCCTCGCCGACCGCGACGAACGACCTCGGCTGCTCGGCGTCCAGGCCCTCGCGGTGCGCGGGCGGCTCAAGATGGACGACGTGTGGGCGAGCGTCGACCGGGCCGCGCGCCCCTACGGCGGCGTGTCCATCGCGATGCCGAACGTGCAGCTGGAGCAGCCCGACGGGTCGTTCATCGCCGAGCTGTCCTGCGACGTGCGGTTCACCGAGTTCGGCAACCACTACGTCCGGTTCCGCTACTCGGCCCGCGACCAGTCACCGCAGCAGGTCAGGGACGCCCGGTTCCGGCTCTCCAACCTGCACGCCGACATCCGGGTGCGCTGGACGACGCCGGACGGCATGGCCGTCGACGTCGACCACGGCGACGGGCCGCCGCCGGAGCGGCTGTTCGACCTTGCCGACCTGCTCCAGCGCGCCACCGCCGACCTGGTCCGGGAGGGCACCGAGATCGCCCAGGGCCGTGCGCACGTGGTCACGACCGTCTACGAGGCGAGCCGAGGACGCGGGCCGGCCGCGCCGGCGGCGGAACGCATACCGGTCAGGATGGGCGACGAGCTGCTGGCCGCGTTCGGCTCCCAGGTGCTGCTCCAGCCCGTCCCCTACGGCACCGCCACGCTCTGCGACTGGACGCTGCGCCAGCGCAACCCCGTGCTGCTGGAGGGCGTACGCCACCTGGGCGACGTCGTGGCCGTGGCCACCAACTCGACCACCGTCGCGCTGGTCGGCACCGCCCACTTCAAGATCTCCCAGTACGGCTCCCTCGCCGAGTTCGTCGCCAGCCTCAACGGACTGTTCAGCGCGTGGAACGCCACGCTCGCGGACCACCTGCGGATCGTCGCGGCCATGCTCGCCGACCACGACGTGAACAACGGCGCCGACCTCGCGGAGCGCAAGGAGCGCCTCACGCGCGAGCAGCTGCGGCTGCACGAGTTCGCCTCCGAGGTCCGCACCACGCTGACCACCATCACCTCGCCCACGTTCCTGGCCTCCGCGCTGGAGTCCAGGATGCTGCGCCAGCTGCTGCAGGCGTCCCACTTCGAGCAGCAGGCCGCCGTGGTCACGGAGCGCCTGCGCGAGCTGCTGCAGGAGCCGATCGCCGCGCGCCTGGCAGCCCTGGAGCGCCTGCACGGCGACCGGGAGCGGGCCGCCGAGGCGAGACGTGAGCGCGGACGCCGTCGCCTCATGGACGGCACGCTCTCGGCCATCACGGTGTTCGCCGGCGTCTACGCGCTGATCGGCACCGTCCAGGTCGCGCTGGACGCCGGGCTGCTCAACGGCATCCAGGCGGTCGCCGCGACGGCCCTGGTCACGGTGGGGGCCCTGGTGACGGGTATCGCGGTGTTCAACTGGACGAGGGGGCGGTAAGCAGCACGGCCCCAGCCCACGCCCACTACCCGGCCAGCAGCCGCTCGCTCAGCTCCCACAACCGCCGTGCGGACGCCGGGTCGATCGAGTGCGACACGACGTCGGCCGTGATCTCCTCCGGCGTGGGCGGCGGCTGGTCGTCGTCGAGCTGCGAGACGTCGCTGTTGTTCAGGTAGAGCCCCCCGATGCCCGCCAGCAGCGGGCTGGTCGCCCCGAACACGATGGTCGCGGCGCCCTGGGCCTCGGTCTTCTTGCCGCGCTCGGGGTCGATGACCGGCCGGCCGGCGTCGTCGATCAGGCCCTGGGCACGCTGCTCCTCGACGCCCACCGCGCTGTTGAACGACGTCGTGGCGATCACCCCCGGGTGGGCGGCGAAGGCACGGATCCCTTCTCCGGACCAGCGCCGGTCCAGCTCCACCGTGAACAGCACGTTGGCTGTCTTGGACTGGGCGTAGGCGAGGCCCGGGGCATAGCCGCCGCCCGTGAAGTTCGGGTCGTCCCAGAGGATGTCGGACATCCGCTGAGCCCCGGACGTCGTGTTGACCACCCGTGCGCCACCCGCGGCACGCAGCGCGGGGCGCAGGCCGAGGGTGAGCTGGAAGTGGCCCAGGTGGTTGGTCGCGAACTGCGCCTCGTAGCCGCGGGCGTCCCGCACGATCTCGGCCGGGGCCGGATAGCCGGCGTTGTTGATCAGGATGTGCAGCGGGCGCCCCGAGGCGAGGTAGCGCGCGACGAACGCGTCGATCGACCCCGGGTCCAGGAGGTCGAGCCGGCTGACCTCCACCCGCTCGATGCCCGCTACCGCCGCCGCGGCACGCTCCGTGTCGCGCGAGCCGACGACGACCGAGGCGCCGACGCCGCTCAGCGCCCGGGTCGCTACCAGGCCCAGTCCTGAGTGACCGCCGGTGACGATCACGTTCTTGCCGGTCAGATCGATGCCGGCCAGCACGTCCTCGACCGTCGAGGCCGCCGTGAACCCGGTTCCGATGGGCCGTTGCTCGTGTGTCATGAAAGTTCCTCCCGTGCGATGGCGTGCTGGTCAGGCCGCGGCACGCTGGTCGGCGGGCCGACGGCGCAGCGGGGCCTGCTGGATGGCGGGCGGGTCGTAGGCCATGTCGAGGCGGCCGACGTCGGTGCCCGGCGGGACGATCTCGTCGATCCGGTCGAGGATCTCGTCGGTCAGGGCCACGTCGACGCCCGCGAGCGCACTGTCGAGGTGTTCCATGGTGCGGGGGCCGATGATCGCGGACGTCACGCCCGGGTGGGCGATGGCGAACGCCATGGCGAGGTGGTTCAGGGGCACCCCCGCGTCCTGGGCGACGGGGACGAGCTGCTCGACGACGTCGAGGCGATGCTCGTCACGCAGGTGCTCGAACCCGTACCGGGCGCGGTGCGTGTCGTTGGCCTGCCCCTTGCGGTACCGGCCGGTGAGCAGGCCGCCGGCCAGCGGGCTCCAGACGAGGGTGCCCATGCCGTGCTGCTGGGCGACCGGGAGCACGTCGCGCTCGATCCCCCGGTTGAGGATGGAGTACGGCGGCTGCTCGGACCGGAAGCGCTCCAGCCCGCGCCGCTCGGCGACCCACTGCGCCTCGACGATGTCGGCGGCGGGCATGGACGACGATCCGATGGCACGCACCTTGCCCGAGTTGATCAGGTACGTCAGCGCCGCCAGCGTGTCCTCGACGTCCGTCTCGGGGTCCGGGCGGTGGATCTGGTAGAGGTCGATGTGGTCGGTGCCGAGCCGCCGCAGGGAGTTCTCGACCTCGGCGATGATCCAGCGGCGGGAGTTGCCGCGGTGGTTGGGGTCGTCGCTCATCGGCAGGTGCACCTTGGTGGCGAGCACCACGTCGTCGCGGCGGCCCTTGAGCGCCTTGCCCACGATCTCCTCGGACTCGCCGTGCGAGTACGCGTCGGCCGTGTCGATGAAGTTGATCCCGGCGTCGAGGGCCCGGTGGATGATCTTGACGGAGTCGTCGTGGTCGGCGTTCCCGACCGCGCCGAACATCATCGCGCCGAGTGCGTAGGGGCTGACCTTGATGCCGGTCCGCCCGAGGTTGCGGTACTGCATGCGTCCTCCTGGGGTCATGGTCTGGTGAGCGCACCGTCGATGCCGTAGTCTCGGAACTAAGTGGAACGCTCTTCCAGAACTATATGGAAAGGCATTCCGGATAGCAAGGGATGGGAGCGAAGTGACCCAGAACACAGCGCCGCGCGCACTGCGCGCCGACGCGCAACGCAACGTCGACGCCCTGCTCGACGCAGCAAAGGCCGTCTTCGGCACGTCGGGCGTCGATGCGCCGGCGAAGGAGATCGCCGACCTGGCCGGCGTCGGCGTCGGCACGCTGTACCGGCACTTCCCCAAGCGCTCCGACCTGGTCAAGGCCGTGTTCCAGCACGAGGTCGACGCCTGCGCCGACGCCGCCCCCGTCCTCGCCGAGCAGTACGCGCCGGTCGAGGCGCTCGAGCGGTGGCTCCACCGGTACACGGAGTTCCTGGCCACGAAGCGCGGGCTCGCCTCGGCCCTCCACTCGGGCGACAGCGCCTTCGACGCCCTGCCCGCCTACTTCCTCGGGCGGCTGGGCCCCGCGCTCGGCTCGCTGCTCGACGCCGCGGTCGAAGCGGGCGCCGTGCGCGCCGTGGCCAGCCCCAAGGACCTGCTGTACGCCGTCTCGAAGCTGTCCCTGCCCATGGCGGACGAGGGGCCGGACCACGGCCGCCGCATGCTCGACCTGCTGGTCGACGGACTTCAGCACGGGGCACGACCGGTCTAAGGTGGACCGACATGGCGCGGGGCGCCAGGGCGAGAGCCCGGCTGAGATGCACCCGTGAACCTGCTCTAGGTAATTCTAGCGAAGGAACGCCTCATGGGTCCCGATCCTGCCCTGCCCTCCGTCGTGCGCACCCGTGCGCCCGGCCACCCCGTCGTGGCGCTGACGATCGCCGGTTCCGACCCCTCGGGCGGAGCCGGCGTCCAGGCCGACCTGAAGACCTTCGCGGCCCTGGGTGGCTACGGCTGCGCGGTGCTCACGGGCCTGACGGCACAGTCCACGACCGGTGTGACCCGGGTGCTGCCCGTACCCGGCGACATGGTCACGGCGCAGCTCGAGACGCTGTTCGCCGACGTGGCGGTGGACGCGGTGAAGATCGGCATGACGTCGGACGCCGCCGTCGGCCGGGCGATCGCGGCGACCCTGCGCGCGCTGCGGTCCGCCGGCCCCGCGCCGTACGTGGTGCTCGACCCGGTGATGGTCTCGACCTCGGGCCACCGGCTGCTCGAACCCGACGCCGAGGCGGTGCTGCGCGACGAGCTGCTCCCCCTGGCCGACCTCGTCACGCCGAACCTGCCCGAGGCCGCCGTGCTGCTCGGCGTCGAGAAGGCGCGGGACGCCGTGGAGGCCGCCGACCAGGCCCGCACGCTGCTGAAGCTCGGGCCGCGGTACGCCCTGGTCAAGGGCGGGCACCTCGTCTCGGCCGAGTCGGTGGACCAGCTCGCCGGTCCCGGGCCGGACGTGGTCGCGCTGACGGCCCCGCGGGTGCCCACCCGGAACACGCACGGCACGGGCTGCACGCTCAGCTCGGCGTGCGCCGTGCTGCGCCCGCGGCACGACGGCTGGGAACCGGCGGTGCGCGCCGCCAAGGACTACCTGACCGGTGCGCTGCGGGCGGCGGACGACCTGGTGATCGGCGGCACCGGCACGGCGCCCGGACCGTGGAGCGGGCACGGCCCGGTCGACCACGGCTTCGCGGACCGGAGCGCCTGACCGGCCGCGCACGCCATGATCTGCGGGCCACGCCATGATCCGCGGCTGACCGCCTCGGACGCAGAAGATGGCGTGGCCTGCGGAAGATGGCGTGGCAGGACGGCCGCGTCAGGCCGACGTGAGGATCTCCCCCGCGCGCCGGCGCGCCCACGCGTCCGCCTCCAGGACGCCCTCGACCGAGCCCGCGTCGCCCGCGGCCGTCGTCGCGTGCTGCTCCACGACGGCAGCCACCGTGTCGACGATGTCGAGGAACCCGATGGCGCCGTCGTGGAACGCGTCCACGCACACCTCGTTCGCGGCGTTGTAGACGGCCGGGTGGGTGCCGGCGGCCTCGCCCACCTGGCGGGCCAGGCGGACGGCGGGGAAGGCGTCGTCGTCCAGGGGCAGGAACTCCCACGTGGCGGCCTTCGTCCAGTCGATCGCCACGTCGACGTCCGGCAGGCGGTCGGGCCAGGACAGGCCGAGCGCGATGGGCACGAGCATCCGCGGCGGGCCGGCCTGCGCGATGGTGGAGCCGTCGGCGAACTCGACCATCGAGTGGATCATCTGCTGCGGGTGCACCACGACGTCGATGGCGCTGAACGGCAGGTCGAAGAGCAGGTGCGCCTCGATCACCTCGAGGCCCTTGTTCACCAGGGTCGCCGAGTTGGTGGTGACCACACGCCCCATGGCGAAGTTGGGGTGCCGCAGAGCCTGTGCGGGCGTGACGTCGCGCAGCTCCGCCCGCGACATGCCACGAAACGGCCCGCCGCTGGCCGTCACGACCAGCCTGCGCACCTCCGACGGCGCGCCCGAGCGCAGCGACTGCGCGATGGCGGAGTGCTCCGAGTCGACCGGCACGATCTGCCCCTCGTGCCGCACGGCCGCCTTGACCAGCGCGCCACCGACCACGAGCGACTCCTTGTTCGCGAGCGCCAGCGTCGAGCCGGCGGCGAGCGCGGCGAGAGTGGGTCGCAGGCCGACCGACCCGGTGATGCCGTTGAGCACCACGTCGCTCCCCCGGCCGGCGAGCTCGGTCGCGGCGTCGGGTCCGGCGAGCACCTCGACGCCGTCGGCCCCCGCCTCGCCGAGCAGGGTGGTCAGTGCGGGGCGTGCGGCGGCGTCGGCCACGGCGACGGCGCGGACGCCGAGGTCCGCGGCCTGGCGGGCGAGCGCCGGCAGGTCCGAGCCCCCCGCGGACAATGCGTCCACCCGGAACCGGTCGGGGTTGCGCCCGATGACGTCGATGGCCTGTGTGCCGATGGAACCCGTTGAGCCGAGGAGGGTGACGCTTCGCATGGGCACATCCTGTCAGCCCTCGCCCGGCTGCTCGGCACGGCCCCTGCCGAACATCCGCCAGCCGCGGACCACTCCGCGCGGGTCGGGCACGGGGGCGTCGGCGGCCTCGAAGCCGGCGTCCTCGGCGAGCGGGACCACGTGCAGGCCGAAGTCCGCGAGGATCACCGGGATCGCGCGGATCGCCGCCCGGTCCTTCTCGCGGTCCGCCTCCGACAGGTCGGCCCAGGGACGCAGGTCCGGGTGCAGGCGGCGGGCGTCGTCGCGCTCGGGAGCGTAGGACCAGCCGTCGGCGAGCTTGTCCGCCATCCAGCGGTCGTGCTCGTCAACAGCCCGCGCGTCCACCATGGGTTCGGGGATGCGGCCGTGCTCGGTGTCGCCGGCGGGCGCGACGGTGCAGCCCATCTGGCGCAGCCGGTCCGGGATGGCGCGCACCTGGGCGCGGTTCGCGGCGCGCAGGTCGTCGGACAGGTCGGCCCAGGAGACCATGGCGGGGCTGCTCTCCCAGGCCACGCCGCGCGCCCGCTGGTTGCGCAGGTAGGTCAGGTGCGCGGAGACGGCCATCAGGTCGTAGACGTCGTCGTGCACCAGCGCGCCGGGCGCGGTCGCCTTGCGCAGCAGCGAGCCCGGTTCGACGACGTCGAGCCGCCCGCCGAGGTCGTCGAGGATCGCGCCGTCGTGGGTGCCGAACAGCCCGCCCAGCCCCGCGAGCCGGTTGAGCCGGAGCACCACCGCGCCCTCGCCGGCCCGCCAGAGGTCGCTGTCGCGGAGGGCGTTGCGGAGCGCATCGCCGTCGTCGTCGTGGCACACGTAGACGCGCTGGGGCGTGCCGAGGGCGCGCACCTCGGCGAACGTCTCCACCGGGACGAGCCGGCACGCCGAGCGCACGCTGGGCCAGCGGGTCCGCAGGGTGCGGGCGGCATCCTGCGCGCCGGGCCCGACCAGGGTCACGGTGAGCGGCTCTCCGCCGGACGCGATCTCGACGCTCCGCAGGCGGGCGAAGGCGACGACGAGCGCACGGCCGAACGTCCCGTGCCCGACCACCGAGATATGTGGGGCGTCGCCGCGGGCGGCCGTCTGGTCGCGCCGGGCCAGGGAGCGGGCGACCAGCTCGCCCAGCGTGAAGAAGTCCACCCCGGGCTGGGGGTGGCTCAGGTGGCGGGCCTGGAGGGCGAGCGCGAGCTCGGGATCGCTGACGTGCGCGTTCAGCCGCAGTCCGGGCACGTCGGGGGCCCGTTCCGCACGATTGGCCACCGCGACGGTGAGCACGTTGACGCCGGGCTCGTCGTCCTCGCTCTCGCAGGCGTACAGCACCGCAGCACCGGCCACCCCCGCGTTGCGCAGCGACTCGGCGTCGCCGGTGGCGGTCCGCGCCACGAGCGCTCCCCGGGCCGCGAGCGCCTCGGCGATGACGCCGGCGGCGGGCGTGCGGCCGACCACTATCGCGTGGCCGCGCATGCGGCGGGTGCGCATCAGCGTGAACTGGTCGGCGAACAAGGAGCGCACGGCCTCGAACACGGCGGAGCCGGTGGCGACCGGCGCGAGGAAGCGCGCGACCTGGAGCTGCCAGGGCAGGTCGCCGCCCTCGTTCGTGGCCTCGGCGCCGAGCACGAAGAGCTGCACGGTGTAGTAGACGACGTCCCACACGGTGGTGCCCCAGGCGAAGTCCGGGGAGGCGCGGTAGAGCCAGAAGCCCCACAGCCCCAGACCGAAGGCGACCCCGAACAGCGCGGCGAAGCCGGCGCGGACCCAGGACCGGCGTGCCAACGGCCTGCGGGAGCCGCCGCGGGGGACCACCAGCTCCGGTGCCATGTCGTGCCCTTCCTCGTGCGGCTCGCGACGTCCGACTCGCGCCCACGCATAACCGTGCAATGCACCCTAAAGGTCGTTAGCGTCTGACCTGCGGCGACACGACCCACCCGGGGATACGTTTCTCCGGTTCACCACCTTCGCCGAGGAAGGGACGCGGGTACGAGGATGACCAACCGGACAGGACGTGCCCTGCGCCCTGCCGGTAGAGCGCGCCGTGGCCCGCGGGGCTTCCGGTACGACGCCTTCCTGTCGTACAGCCGCGACTCCGACGGCGAGTTCGCGCCGGAGTTCCACCAGCAGCTGCTCGACTTCGACAAGCGCGACGACGTGCCCGACCTCAACATCTTTCTCGACCGGACCGGGCTGGCGAACAACTCCAGCCTGTGGGGCGCGATCGAACGCAATCTCGAGGACTCCGAGTACTTCATCCTGTTCGCCTCCGAGGGCGCCGCGAGCTCCAAGTACGTGGCCAAGGAGGTGGAGTGGTGGCTGGAGCACCGCGGGATCGACACGCTGCTGATCGCGATGACCAGCGGCAGGATCGTCTGGGACCAGACGGCGAACGAGATCGACACCATCAGCAGCACCGCACTGCCCGCGCCGCTCGCGGCGGGTCTCGACCACGAGCCCAAGTGGACCGACCTGACGCGGTTGCGCCAGCGCCGGTTCTGGCGGCACCACCCGGACCGTCCCACGGCGCTCGCCGAGCTCGTCGCCCCGCTGCGCGGGCCCGACGTCAGCACCGAGGAGATCCTGAGCTCCCACATCGCCCGCCAGAGCTCGGCGAGCATGCGGGGACGCCTGGTGAACCTCTCGCTCGGGGTCATGCTCGCGCTGTCGGTCGGCGCGTTCGCGTTCGCCGAGCGGGAGGCGGGCCGCGCGAACGACGCGATGAACGCCAACGCGGCGCACCTGCTCGGGGCGACGTCCCACGTGGTGCAGCAGGACGATCCCGCGACGGCGCAGCTGCTGGCGGTCGAGGCCGTCCGCAGGCTCCGCGACGGCCAGACCCGCACCGCCCTGTTCAACGCGGTCACGGCGAACGAGCCCGCCGACCCGTACCTGCTGCGCACCACGGACCTGACGGGGGACGCCGCGCTCGCCGACGTGGCGGCGACCGGTACCGGCGTCGTCGGCCGCACGGACACCGGAGACCTGGTGCGCTGGAACCCCGACGACGGCGCCCCGACCGTGCTGCACGGGGACCGCACCCCGTTCGCCCGGGTGACCGCCCGGGCGGACGGGGCGGCCGCCGGCCGCACGGTGGTGGCCGGGAGCGCTGACGGGGCGGTGGTCGCCGCGGTGGACGATCTCGGGGTGACGATCGGCCGGTTCGGCGAGCTGCCCGAGGGCAGCACCAGCCGGCAGACGCACCTCGACCTGGCGGGCACCACGGCGGTCGCCGTCACGCCGGACGGCGGCATGCTGATCGTCGCGTGGCACGACGCCGACACGGGGCGGAACCGGATCGGCAGCATCACCCTCGAGGGCCGGGACCTCTCCGTGCTGGAGTCCGAGGGCGACCCGCACCGCCCCGACGAGCAGGACCTGGCGTTCTACGGTCTGGCGGACACCGGCCTGTCGGTCACGTCCCTCGCCGTCGGTTCCAGCCGCACCCTGGCGGTGGCGGACGCCGCCGCGGGTGCCCTCGAGGTCCGCAGCCTTGACTCTCTCGCGCTGAGCGGCGCGGGGGCGGTGGACCTGCCGGCCGGTGCCGTGCCGTCGCCGTCCCTGCGGGACTGGGCGACCCTGCGTTCCGGGCCCGGCGGCACCACGGTGACCGTGCGCCACTGGGCCGACGGGTCGACGCGCACGGCGAGCTGCCCGGTGCCGCGCGCCTGGTCCCACCCGCGGGTGGTGGCGATCGACGACGACACGACCCGCGCCCTGCTCACGACCGACGGCGGGCTGGTCGCCTGCGAGATCCACAGCGGTCTGGGCGAGCACCGCACCTGGCACCTGTCGGGTGTCCCGGAGCCCGGCCCGCCGGTGCTGGTGGGCACGGAACGCGTCGTGGCGGCGGCGGGCGGTGGGATCGCCCTGTGGAGCACCGCCGGCACGGACGGCGACGCACCCCTGCCCGGCGCGGCCGGGACCGCGGCGGCCGCGCCACGGCCCGGCACCTCCGACAGGGCCGGGCCCACACCGGTGATCGCCACGTACCGGGGCGGGACGACCGGGTCGGCGGACGTCGCGATGTCCTGGTCGGACGGCACCGTCATGATCCAGGGTCTCGGCACGGTGACGCTGCCCGACGACAGCGAGGACGTGGGGCGGCCGCTCCTGCCGGTCTGGCTGGACGGCGACCGGCTGCTGCTCATCTCTCCGGAGGGCAACGCCTACCGGACCCAGGGCGGCACCGTCGCGGGGCACGAGGCCGGGTTCCGCGGCCTGGTGGTACCGGCCCTCGACGGGCGCGACCCGGACTGCGCCACGTTCGTGAGCGCCCAGCGCGCACAGGACCACATCCTGCTGGTCGACGCGTGCTCAGGCCTCTACCTGCTCGACGCGGGCCTCGAGGACAAGGCCCTGTACGTGCCTGGCCCGCTGGGCGACAACCCGCGGCTCGCCACCGAGTGGGACGAGCCAGGGCGGGTCGCCGTCACCGCCGACGGCAGCCGTGTCGCCGTCGCGCCACGCGACTTCGCGCTGCGCGTGGCCGACCTCGCCGCCGCCGCCGAGGGCGGCACGGACGTCTGGGCGGTGCGCGGCAGCGCCGTGGCCCAGGTGCACACGGTGGACGCGCAGCAGGCCGGGCTCACGCCGGGACCGGACCGGCTCGTGACGCTCGGCGTGGACGCGGCGGTGCGCCTGCGCAGCGTGGACGGGCACGACGACCCCGTGCGGCTCGATCTCAAGGGCAGCTACGGCGACGTCCTGGCCGTCCTGCCAGGACCGGACCTCGTGGCCCGGAACCAGGGCGCGGAGCTGGTGTTCTTCGACATCGGGACGGGCCAGCGGGTGGGCAGGCTCGCGACCCGTCTCTACGCTCCCGGCGGCACGGCCGCTGCGAACACCGTGTACGCCGACGACGGGCAGCTCGTCGTGGTGCAGGACCACGGCGTGACCACCGAGTGGAGCTTCTCGGACGACCAGATGATCGCCAGGGCCTGCGCGATGGCGGGCCGGGAACCGACCGTCGCGGACCTGCCCGCCGACGTGGGCCTCAGGGACGAGCCCACGTGCGGGCCGGCACTGCTGCCGGGACAGCCCTGACCGGGGCACGGGACAGTGCCCACGCCCCGGTCAGGGCTCGATACCGGTGCTGCTCGATACCGGTGCCCGTGACGGTTCAGGACTCGAGGCGCTTGGCCTCGGTCTCCGTCTCGTCGGCCTCCTCGTCGCGGCCCTCCTTGCGCAGCACGCTGGAGAGCGAGCGCATCGAGACGGCGGCGTCCGACTTCGCGAGGTCGGACGACGTCCCGCGGAGCTTGGCCCACAGGCCCATGGCCTCCTCGGCGACCTCGAGCACCTGCGAGCGCTCCTTGCCGCCGACGACGGACGTCGTGAACTTCTCGAGCGCGCCCTCGAGCACCGCGCGCTGCTTGGCGGGGTCGTCGTCGTCCAGGCTGCGGTACAGCTCGACGGCCTCCCCGACCAGCTTGGTGGTCGGCTTGTCCTGGTCCTTCGTGGCGGCCTGGCTGCCGAACGACAGCAGCGCCACGGCAAGCCGCGACACCGTGCTGCCGGCCTCGCCGGGCAGCTTCTCGGCGCCCGAGGCCACCAGCTCGTGCAGCCTGGCGGCCGTGCGCGTCTCGAGGTTCTCCTCGCGCTCCAGAGCCTCCTCCGGCTCCGGGGCCTTGTCCTGCTCAGCGCCCGCGACCTGCGCGGGACCCGTCACCTGCTCCGGGCTCGTCGCCTGGTCGGGTGCTGCCACCAGGTCCGTGTCGCGCTCGGCCACGTCCAGTGCCGTCTGCGACGCGCCCCCTGGCGTCGTCTCCCCTGCTGCGGTGGCCTGCGCCGCCTGTGCCTGCTGAGGCAGTGCGTCCGTGCTCACTCGTTCCTCCTGTCCACGGTGCGACGAAACTACCAGAACGGGCGTTCAGTCCGGTATGCACCGCAGCGGTGCACCGACGGCGTGTGCTGGTTCCCGGTCCGGGTCCGCACGCAGTACCGTCAGCCGCCATGGAGACCTGGTCCCGCGGCGCCGCCCGCGACCTCCTCGAGGAGGCCCGCACGCGGCACGCCCTCGGCACGGCCGCGCTGACCGAGCGCGGCGCCGCCCCGGAACGCGTGCGGGTCGCGTACCGCGCCGTGCGCGACGCCCGGGTGCTGGCGGAGCTCGCCGAGGTCCCCGTCGACCGGATCCGCGAGGTCAGCACCGGGCGCGTGCGGGTAGGGCCCGTCGAGTCCGCGGGGTTCCGCACGGTCGCCCACGTGCTGGGGGCGAGCACCCAGGAGCTCGACGCGATCGGGGGCGTCGGGCCCAAGACCGCCCGCCTGCTGCGCGAGGCCGCGCGGCAGATCTTCGACGCCGTGGACGAGTCGCTCACCTTCCGGATCGAGGCCGACCCGGCCGACCCGCTCGTCACCGATCTCGTGCGCGCCCTGCACACCCACGAGCAGGTCGCCCGGTTCTTCGACGCGTGGGGCGAGCGGGCCGACGTCGAGGTGCCGAGGCTCGCCCGGCTGGCCGAGACCGGAGCCCTGCGCGGCACCCTCGTGCGGCGGCTCTTCGCGGGCCGCGAGCGCACCGCCGCCGCGGACACGGCGCTGACCGCGCTCCGCGAGACCGTGGACGGGCTGGACTCCTCCGGGGTCACCGAGGCTCTGCGGCGCCTCGACCGGACGCTCACCGGCACCTCGGACGCAGAGGTCTGGCAGGACTACGAGGCCCGCGCGGCCGCCTACTACACCGCTCTGGGCGAGCTCGTCGACCTGGGCATCGACGTGGAGGCGGCGGAGGGCTACCTGCCGGAGGACGTGGTGGACCAGGTCACGGCCCAGGACCTGGACACCTCGCTCCTGACCGTGTCCCTGCGCGGGTACCAGGCGTTCGGCGCCCGGTACGCGCTGGTGCAGCGGCGCACCATCCTCGGCGACGAGATGGGGCTCGGCAAGACCGTCCAGGCCATCGCGGCGATGGCGCACCTCGCCGCCCGCGGCCGCAGGCACTTCCTCGTCGTCTGCCCGGCGAGCGTCGCCGCCAACTGGGCCAGGGAGGTGGCCGCGCACTCCCTGCTGCACCCCCGGGTGCTGCACGGCGACGACCGTGACGCCGGCATCCGCACCTGGATAGCCGACGGCGGAGTCGGCATCGTCACGTTCCCGCAGCTCGGGCACCTGCGCGCGGACGGGCTGCCCCGGCCCGCGCTGCTCGTGGTGGACGAGGCGCACTACGTGAAGAACCCTGCCGCCCAGCGCTCGGAGCGGACTGCGGACTGGGCCCGCTCGGCCGAGCGGGTGCTGTTCATGTCGGGCACGCCCATGGAGAACACCGTGGACGAGTTCCGCAACCTGGTGCACTACCTCAAGCCCGAGGTCGCCGCCTCGGTCGACCCGGCGGCCGGCCTGGCGGGTGCCGCGGCGTTCCGCCGGTCGGTGGCCACCGTGTACCTGCGGCGCAACCAGGAGGACGTGCTCACCGAGCTGCCCGAGCTGGTCCAGGTGGACGAGTGGGAGCGGTTCGGCAAGTACGACGGCGCCGCCTACCGGCGGGCCGTGCTCAAGCGGTCGTTCGCGGACATGCGGCGGGCCGCCTTCGCGCCGGCCCCCGAGCCGACGGCGAAGCTGGTGCGGCTGCGCGAGATCGTGGCCGAGGCGATGGACAACAACCGCAAGGTGGTCGTGTTCTCGTTCTTCCGGGACGTGATCGAGACGGTGCTGGCGGAGCTGGGCCCGCTCGCGATCGGGCCCATCACCGGCTCGGTGCCCGCCCGGCGGCGCCAGGAGCTGGTCGACGAGTTCACCCGGTCGCCGGAGCCGAAGGTGCTGGTCAGCCAGATCGAGGCCGGTGGAGTGGGGCTCAACATCCAGGCCGCCTCCGTGGTGATCCTCTGCGAGCCGCAGGTCAAGCCGACCGTCGAGGCGCAGGCCATCGCACGCGCGCACCGGATGGGCCAGGTCCGCACCGTGCAGGTCCACCGGCTGCTCGTCGAGAACAGCGTGGACGAGCGGCTCCTGGAGATCCTCGGCACCAAGGCGGAGCTGTTCGCCGAGTACGCGGGCCGCTCCACGGTGGCCGTGGCGCCGGGCGCCACCGACGTCGCCGACGCGGAGGTGGCACGCCGCATCGTCGAGGAGGAGCGCGCCCGCCTGGCGGAGCAGGCCGCGTAGGTCTCCGGCCCTCTTTGCTCGCGACCGGCCGCGTGGGCTGCTGAGATGGACCCATGCCCACCACAGCCCTGACCAGAGGGCCCGTCCAGGCCTCCGAGCGCTCGCCCGCGCCAGACCTCGCGCGCGGCTTCATGCTCCTGCTGATCGCCGTCGCGAACACGCCCTACTACCTGTGGGGTCGCGAGATGAACCCGTGGGCGTCGCACCCGGTCGACGGGTCCGCCCTCGACAAGACCGTCGACTTCCTCGTCATCGTGCTCGTCGACCTGCGGACCTACCCCATGTTCGCGTTCCTGTTCGGCTACGGGATGATGCAGCTCTTCAACCGCCAGGTGTCCTCGGGAACCCCCGAGGACGCCGCACGCAGGCTGCTGCAGCGGCGCAACTGGCTCCTGCTCGCGTTCGGGTTCGTGCACGCGGCACTGCTCTGGATGGGCGACGTGCTCGGCGCCTACGGCATCGCGGGCCTGCTCGTGGTGTGGCTCTTCTTCCAGGCCAAGGACGTGACGCTCATCGTCTGGACGTGGGTGCTCGGCGGCCTGCTGGCGATCGGCACGGTGTTCGCCGTGATCGGTGCCTGGTTCACCGCGCAGGTCCCGGCGGACGACCCCCTCGCGCGGTCGATCGTCGCCGACTTCGGCCCGACGACCGACTCGGTGGCCGCGACGTCGTACCTCGCATCGATCGGCGAGCGCCTCGGCTACTGGGTCCTCGGGTCGGTCGGCCAGGGGGTCCTCATGCTCGTGGTGCCGATGATGCTGCTGCTCGCGTTCTGGGCCGGACGCCGCCGCATCCTGGAGAACCCGGGCGAGCACCTGCCGCTGCTGCGCCGCGTGGCCGTCGTCGGCATCGCCATCGGCTGGCTGGGCCCGCTGCCGTCCGCGCTCGACCATGTCGGCGCCATCAGCATCCCCGACCACGCGGGCTGGGTCGTGCTGCCCGTCCAGATCCTGACGGGCTTCTTCGGCGGCCTGGGCTACGTGGCGCTGTTCGGCCTGCTGGGCCATCGGATCGCCCTGCGCCGCACCGGCACGCCGTCGAACGACCTGTTCGCCACGGACGGGCGGTTCGCCGGCGCGGTGCAGGCCGTCGGCAAGCGCTCGCTCACGTCCTACCTGCTCCAGTCGGTGCTGTGCGCGCCGGTCCTCGCCGCGTGGGGGCTCGGGCTCGGCGAGCACCTCACGTCGTCGACCATGCTGCTGTACGCCGTGGGCGTCTGGGCGCTCACCGTGGCCTTCGCCGTCTGGCAGGAGCGCACCGGGCGCCGCGGGCCGGCCGAGGTGCTGTTGCGCCGCCTGACCTACGGTCGGCCCCGGCCGGCTCCCGTGCGGGCCTGACGGGCGGGTCCTCCTACGCCGGGAACGAGTCCACGGCGTCGTCCTCGCCGTCACCGTCGGTGTCCACGGAGATCGTCCGCGTGCCACCGGCGGTCTCCACGACGACGTCGGGCCGCCCGTCACCGTCGGTGTCGTGCAGCTCGACGTCGGGCACGCCGTCGGCGTCGTAGTCCTCGAACTGGGCGTCCACCACGCCGTCGCCGTCGGTGTCAGCCACCTCGACGTCCGTGACGCCGTCGCCGTCGAGGTCGTACTCACCGGGCTTGTCGGCCAGGAACTCGGGCACGTGGTTCTCCTTGCTCGTCATCGCTGCTCTGGGGCGCACCGGGGTGCGTTCCCCGAATCATGCACCACGTGCGCCAGGGCCGGGGGCGACGGCAGCCGGCCGGACACCGAGATTTCACCTCTTTCCCCTCGCGGGTGAAATACCGGACGCATACATTCGGCACATGCTCATCCAGGTACGCGGGACCCGCCGCCGCGCCGCCCTGTTCGCCGCCACCGCCTGCGCGCTCGTCCTCGCCTCGGGGACGGCCGTCGCGGGAGCTGCACCGGACCCCGACGCGCGGTCCTGGGCCGTCGACCTCACCGACGTGGGCGCCGACGACGCCGGGGTGCGGCACCAGGCCGGGACGCTGCGCCTCGAGGGCGCCGGGGCGGGGGCTTCTGCGGGCGGCTCTGGGGGCGACTCGGGCCCGGACCAGGAGGTGTCGGCTCAGGAGGTGTCGGGCCAGCTCGTCGCCGAGCCGGAGGCCCTCGGCTCCCCCACGAGCGCCGTCTCGGCCGACGTCGACGCCACCGCACCGGAAGGCACGTCAGTGCTGGTCGACGTGCGCGGGCGGCTCACCGGCCAGGGACCTGACTCCTGGACCGAGTGGGTCCCCGCCGGCTCGGCGCTCCCGGTGCCGGCCGAGACGGTGCAGGCGCGGGTCACGCTGGTCGGCACCGGCGACGTGAGCCCTGCCGTGCGGGCGGTGACGCTCACGCCCTCGGCCCTCAGGTCTCGGTCGCTGCAGGAGGCAGAGGCCGCCCCGACGGCCGGCGAGGACTCGTACCGCGTCTTCGCCACCCGGGAGGGTCTGGTGGGCGGGACCACCGCGAACGGGCACGTGATCACGCCGCGGGACCACTTCGTGGCGCTGCCGTCGCGGCGCGGTCTGTCGGCGAAGGCCTCGGGGAGCTACTCGGTGCGGGTCTGCGCGGAGAGCACGGGGCGCTGCGCGTACGCGCCGGTCTGGGACGTGGGCCCGTGGAACACCACCGACGACTACTGGAACCCGGCGGGGACGCGGCAGTCCTGGGCGGACCTGCCGCAGGGCCGCCCGCAGGCTCAGGCCGCATATGAGGACGGTTACAACGGCGGGCTCGACGGGTTCGGCCGCCGGGTCGCCAACCCGGCGGGCATCGACCTCGGGGACGGCACCTTCTGGGACGGCGTCGGGCTCACCGACAACGCCTGGACCACCGTGACCTACCTCTGGACCGGCTCGGGCCCCCGGGGCATCGTCCGCACCAGCGGTGGGCCGCTGACCGTGCGTTCCGGCCCCAGCACCGCCCGCACCGCCGTCGGGCTGGCGGGCAACCACGCGAACGTGGTGATCGAGTGCACCGCACGCGGCACCACCGTCACGGGGACGTTCGGCACCAGCGACCTGTGGAACCGGATCGGCCCGGGCAACTGGGTGGCTGACGCCTACGTGAGCACCGGGTCGAACGCCCCGGTGGCGCCGGCCTGCTGACCCGGATCTTTCCTTCCGCACGCACGCCGGGTCGTGGCAGACTTCCGGCGGAACGTGCCGCGGGCACCCGGGGCGCGAGGCTCGACGGAGGATGCGCTGTCCCGTGGAAACTCTTGCGGAGGGCACGATCGCGGGCCTGATCGTGGTCATGATCGGCACGCTCTGTGCCGCGATCTGGCCACCGGGCCGCGGACCCAGCCCGACCGTGGTGATCGTGGCCAGTGCGGCCGTCGCCCTCGTGCTGGTCGTCGTCTCGCTGGTGCTGCACGACAACGCCTGGCTGATCGGTACGGGCGCGGTGCTCGCGACCGGCCTGCTGGGCGCCTGGATCATCGCGCTCCGGTCCGGCAACGACCGGAGGGGCTCCAACGACGACCCGACCGGCTGACCCGCGGCGGGGACCACCGCCGGTCGTCCCGCGGGCCGGTCACTGGTAGCCGCGGATCTCCTTGAACGCCGCGCGGATCGACGTCCGGGCCGCGTCGAAGACCCGGCCACCAGTCAGCGTCGCCACCGACTCCATCTCGCGCACGTACTTCGCGTCGTCCCCGAGCATGACGATGAACGTGGGCGTGCCGAGGGAGCCGCTGCTCCCCGCGGCGAAGTCCGCCTCGAATGCGTCGAGGCCGAGGCTCGGATCGTTGTTCTCGCCGTCCGTGATCAGCACGATCGAGGTGTAGTAGCCCTCCCCCTCGGCCTGCGAGCGCTCGACCAGGCCGTACGCCTCCTCCAGCGCCGCGTAGATGGCTGTCCCGCCGCCGTCCGGCACCAGGCCGGCCACGTGCTCGCGCAGCGGCGTCAGCTCCTCCGGGTCCAGCTCCGGGTCGGCGAGGCTGAACCGCACCGGACGCCCGGGCGCCGTGTCGTACGGCAGGATCGTCACGCGCTCCCCCTTGCGGAACCGTGCGAACTCCCCCGTGATCGAGGTGTCGTTTCCCGTGAGGTCGCCGAACGCCTGCCGGAGCTGATTCATGGGCGCGCCTGACATGGACCGCGACGTGTCCAGCACGTAGATGGTGTGCGCGGGGTCGCGGTAGTCCTGGAGGTAGTTGTCGATCAGCCCGTTGGCGGTGTTCAGCTCCTCGGGCAGCGGGACCGGCACGGGATCCATCGGCGGTACCGACGGGTCGGCGGGCACCTCGCTGTCCGTCGCCGGACGGCGGTGGGTCGCGGCAGAGACACGCTCCTGGGTCCCCTCGGCCATGAGCCACTCGACCGTCCGGTCGTAGGCGTCCTGCTGGTCCGGGGCCAGCAGCTGGACGGGGTAGTCCGCGTAGACCGTCCGCTCGGGGTAGATGATCACCAGCTCCTCAGTGAGCTGGCCGGAGCCGGCCAGAGCGATCAGCTCCGACTCGTAGTTGACGATCGCGTCCGCCTCGTCCTGGTCGGCGACGAACTGCTCGGTCAGCCACTGGGAGCTGCCCGCGGTCCGGACGAGGCCGGAGAACAGGTCACCGGCCCGCGCGGGGTCGATGTCCTCGAGGTTCAGGTCGGCACCGTTCCGGTCGAACGCCGACGCGACCCCGACGAGCGCGGAGAACCCGGAGTTCGACGTCGCCGGGTCGGTCATGAAGAACGAGAGCGAGCCGTCGGCGGCGCGGTCGGCTATCTCGTTCCAGGACACGGTGCGGTCCTGGGTCCAGCCGAGCCGCTGCGCGACCGAACGCTTCACGCCCAGGACGACCGGCGAGCGCATCGTCTCCCCGCTCTGCGTGACCCAGGGATCCTCGGCCGCCGCGGCCAGGGCCTGCTTCTCGTCCCAGAGGAGCTCCATGTAGTCGTTCGACGAGAACCACGCCAGGTCGCAGTCCGTGCTGTCGCCCGCCGCACCGCACCGAACGCCCCCGTTGACGACGGAGTCGGCACCCTGCAGGGTGCCGACGTAGGTCGGCTCCAGCGTGACGCCGGTCGTCGATCTGAGGTCCGCCATGAGCGCGTCGTCGCCCATGACGTCCGCGAGCTCGGAGCCGGCAAGGACCCTGAGCGTCACCGGGTCCCGAGGCTGCGAGTTGACCCAGAAGGCCACGCCGGCCACCACCACGACCAGCAGGACGGCAAGCGCGGCCACGACCCGGCCGGTCCGGCCGCGGTCCCCCCGCGCGCGAGCCTTCGGGTCCGTCTCCACGTCGCGCGGGTCCGTCTCCACGTCGCGCCCTTCCCGGCCGGCTCGGCCTGCCCGTCGGAGATCTCTCCCGACTGTGCCCTGACTGCACGATCGTGGCATATGGGGCGGAAGGCGCACTCCGGATGGCCGGTCGGCACCAACCGTTCATCCGAATTTCATGCGGTGCTCGCCCGGCGGCCCCGGAGCGTCACGGCCAGGCCGAGCGCAGCCGCGCCGACCACCCCGGCTGCCAGCGGCGGTACTCCTGCCACGCCCGGCCCGGCCACGACCATCGAGGCGAGCGCCGCCCCGACGGCGATGCCGCCGTTGAACAGCACCGGGATCAGCGCGCCGGCGAAGGACCGGCGCTCCGGCCCGGCGATCCGCAGGATCAGCGTCTGGGCGAAGGGCGGCATTCCGCCCGACACCACTCCCCACACCACGACCACTCCGATGCCGACCACGGGGCTCACGTCGACCACGGCGAGGGCGAGCACGGCGAGCGCCGTACCGGCCACGCTCACCACCAGGGCGGGCCCGCTCCGGTCCCCGAGCCGGCCTGCCAGCGCGACCCCTGCCGCCGAGGCGATCCCGAAGACGAGCAGCAGGGCGCTCATCCCGCCCGGCAGCGCCTCTGCGGGCACCTCGGTCAGGCGGGTGATGTAGGTGTACGCGCCGTAGTGGCCCACCAGGACCAGCCCGACGAGCGCGGTCACCGCCAGCAGGTGCCCCGTCCCGCGCCGCGGTGCGGTGGCCGGCGCCTCTGCGCCCGGTACCGTGTTCTGCGCTGTGCTCTGCGCCGTGCTCTGCGCTGTGACGGGCCGGGGCGCTCGCGCGACGACCAGCCGGACCGCGACCGCGCCCAGCAGGCCGAGCACCGCGAGGGCCCAGAAGGAGGCGCGCCAGCCGGCGGCGTCGGCGACCAGCCGGGCGAACGGCGTGCCCACCACCATCCCGAGGGTCGCCCCGCCCAGCACCACGGCGACGGCGCGGCCGAGCAGGCGGTCGGGCACCAGGTCCGCGACGTGCGCGTTCGTGGTCGCCCACAGCAGACCGACGGCGGACGCCCCGAGGACGCGCGCGCCCACCGCCAGCTCGAAGGTCGGGGCGAGCGCGGTGAGCGCGGACGAGACGCCGAGCACGACCAGTCCGCCGGTGATCACGGCACGCCGGTCGCGTCCGCGCGTCAACCGGACCAGGGGGAAGCTGAGGACCACCACGACCGCGGCCCAGATCGAGACGAGCAGGCCCGTGCTCGACTCGGCCACGCCCAGCCCGGTGCTCATCTGCTCGAGGACGGCGGTCGGCAGCATCTCTGCGGTGACCATGAGCAGGGTCCCGCCGCCCAGCACCAGCAGGGAGGGCCACGGCAGACCGTCGGCGGGACGCGGCTGGGCGCGCCGGTCCCGGGGCGGGCTCGCGAGGGCCGGCTGGACGGCTGCTGTGGCGCCTGTCTTCTCCATGTCGGCCACGCTAAAGTTTGACACTGGTGTCAATGTCAAGGCCGTCGGAGGCATGCGATGAAGATCGGTGAGCTCGCCGCCCGGACAGGCGTGACCACCCGCCTGATCCGGTACTACGAGCAGCAGGACCTGCTCGAGGCGGACCGTGCGCCCAACGGGTACCGCGTCTACACCGAGGCCCATGTCGAGCGGGTGTCCCGGGTGGCAGGCCTGGTCCAGGCGGGTATCCCCACCCGGCTCGTCAAGATCCTCCTCGACGCGGAGGACGCCGCCGGACGGGACGAGCCGACCTGCCCGCGCGAGGTGGCCGAGCAGCTCGCCACGGCGCTCATCGGTGTCCAGTCCCGCATCGACTGCCTCACCCGGAGCAGGGACTCGATCCGGGCGTTCCTGACCGCCACGCGCAACGAGGCGCTGTTGCGGGAGACGCAGGAGCCCGCCCCCGCCGTCTGACCCTCCCCTTGCCGAGGTAGTCACCTGGCGAGGTAGTCGTCTGGCGAGGTAGTCGTGTAGCGAGGTAGTCGCCCAGCGCGAACCAGGTGACTACCTCGCTACATGACTACCTCGCCAGACGACTACCTCGGCGGAGGGGCGGTCACTCCACCCCGAGCAGGACCTCCACCGCACGGCTCAGGAACGCGTCCACCGAGGCCTCGTCGTAGGCGTCCGCGCCGCGGGCCCGTCCGAACGTCGCCGACCGGATGTCCCCGGCCGTCAACGGCTCCTGCCGGTCGAAGTAGCCGATGAGCCGGTCGCAGAGGTCGTCGACGTCGTCCTTGTCGTAACCCTGTGAACCCCGGTCGGCCGGCGCGAACTTCTCGCCGTCGGGCCGGCCCAGGCGTCCGTACAGGGACCGGGCGCGCTCGGCGAGCGCGTTCATCCACGCCTGCTGACCGTGTGCCGCCGCGTACTCCGCGCGCTGCCGGGCGATGAATGCCGCCTCGAGCCGGTCGAGCGCCGCGTCGACCTCGTGGGTGTTGTACCCACCACGGGTCAGGTCGAACGTGGACGCCTGGATGTCGGCACTGGTCAGCCGGTCCATGGTCCGGCCCTCGTACGCCTGCCGGGCGTGCTCGAAGAACTCGTCGACCTCGTCCTTGTCGTACCCGGTGCGCATCGCGGGAACGCTGTTGAACATCCCACTCACTCGTCGTCCTCCTCAGCCGCAAGCTGCCCGCAGGCTCCGTCGATATCGCTCCCGCGGGTATCACGGATCGTGGTCGGGATCCCGTGACCGCGCAATCGTGCCACAAACTCGTCCTCGACCTCACGGTCGCTCGCGGTCCAGATCGAACCGGGCGTGGGGTTGAGCGGGATCGGGTTCACGTGCACCCAGCCGCGGCCGCGCGCGTTGAGCTTCTCGCCGAGCAGGTCCGCACGCCACGCGTGGTCGTTCATGTCCTTGATCAGCGCGTACTCGATGGACACCCGGCGCCCGGTGACCTCGAAGTACTTCCGCGCGGTGTCGAGCGTCTCGTCGACGCTCCAGCGCGTGTTGATCGGCACCAGCTCGGAGCGCAGGTCGTCGTCGGGCGCGTGCAGCGACAGCGCGAGCGTCACCGGGATGCCCTCCTTGGTGAGCTTCTGCATGGCCGGGACCAGGCCCACGGTGGAGACCGTGATGTTGCGGGCCGACATGCCGAAGCCCTCCGGCTGCGGCGCCACGAGGGCGCGCACGGTCTCGATCACGGCCTTGTAGTTGGCGAGCGGCTCGCCCATCCCCATGAAGACCAGGTTGTTCAGGCGCGTCACCCCGCCGGGGATCTCGCCGTCCGCCAGGGAGCGGAACGCCGCGCGGACCTGCTCGAGGATCTCGGCCGTCGAGAGGTTCCGGGTCAGACCGAGCTGGCCGGTGGCGCAGAACGGGCAGGCCATGCCGCAGCCCGCCTGGCTGGAGACGCACAGCGTGGTGCGCTGCGGGTAGCGCATGAGGACGGACTCGACCTTGGCCTCGTCGAACAGGTGCCACAGCGTCTTGACGGTGGTCCCGCCGTCGGCCTCGAGCTTGCGCGTCGGCCGCATCAGCGTGGGGAACATCGTGGTCGCCAGCGCCTCCCGGGACTTCGCCGGGAGGTCGGTCATCTTCGCCGCGTCGCTCGTGTAGTGCGTGAAGTAGTGCGTGGCGAGCTGCTTGGCGCGGAACGCCGGCTCTCCCGCCTCGACGACGGAGGCCACCCGCTCCTCGGGAGTCAGGTCGGCGAAGTGCCTCGGCGGCTTGCCGCGACGCTTCGGTGCCATCTGCAGCGGGATGGCGGGGGTCTCGTCCGAGGGCCGGACGACAGGCTGGGCAAGGGGAGTTTTCATCAGGCAACCACCGAGAGCACGAGATAGACGAAGGGCGCTGTGATGACCAGCGAATCGAGGCGGTCCAGCACGCCCCCGTGCCCCGGGAGCAATGAGCCCATGTCCTTCAATTCTAGGTCACGCTTGAGCAGCGACTCCGCGAGATCGCCCACAGTCGCGGTGATGGCGGTCATGACGCCGAGCGCGATGCCGAGCAGCGGGCTCTCGCCCAGCCCGTACACCGCTCCGAGCACGCCCACCGCTGTGGCCAGCACGATCGACCCGGCCAGACCCTCCCATGACTTCTTGGGGCTCACGGTCGGTGCCAGCGGGTGCCGGCCCAGCATGACGCCCGCGATGTAGCCGCCGGTGTCGTTGGCCACCGCCAGGAGGATGAACAGCGCCACCCGGATCTCGCCGTCGGGCTGCGCCAGCATGAGCACGACGAAACCCGCGAGGAACGGGAGGTAGGCGGCGGCGAAGACCGCCGCCGCCGAGTCCCGGACGGCGCCGAGGCCCGAGCCGTCGAGCGCCCGCCAGACCACGGCAGCCGCCACCGTCAGCACGAAGGCGACGAAGAGCGCCTCCGGACCGCCCCGGTACGCGGAGACGATCATGCCGGCGCTGCCCACGAACAGGGGCACCATCGGCAGCTGCAGGTTGCGGCGCGCGAACGCCTGGCGCAGCTCCCAGAGCCCTGCCCACATCAGGACGACGACGAGGAGGACGAACGGCTCCGGCCGCCAGTACAGCGACGCGCCGACGATTCCGAGCAGGCCGACGCCGACCAGGATCGCGGCCGGCAGGTTACGGCCGGCGCGCGACTGCTTCGGAGCCGGCGCGGGGTCGGACGCGGGCTCGGGCGCCGGGCTCACAGGGATGCGCGCAATGTCTCGCTCTGTTCTGTCTCGAGGCGGTGCGGACATCAGACCTCGAGCAGCTCGCTCTCCTTGCTGGAGAGCAGCTGGTCGATGACGTCGACGTGGCTCTTGGTGAGCTTGTCCAGCTCCTTCTCGGCGCGCGCGACCTCGTCCTCGCCGGCCTCGCCGTCCTTGACCACACGGTCGAGCTCGTCCTTGGCCTTGCGCCGGACGTTGCGTATCGAGACGCGCGCCTCCTCCGCCTTGGTCTTGGCGAGCTTCACGTAGTCGCGGCGCCGCTCCTCCGTGAGGGAGGGCAGCACCACGCGGACGACGTTCCCGTCGGTCGCGGGGTTCACGCCCAGGTCGGAGTCACGCAGCGCCTTCTCGACGGCGGGGAGCGAGCTCTTGTCGAACGGCGCCACCATCACGGTGCGGGCGTCCGGGATGTTGAACGACGCCAGCTGCTGCAGCGGCGTCGGCGCACCGTAGTAGTCGACGGTGATCTTGCTGAACATCCCAGCGTTGGCGCGACCGGTACGGATACCCGCGAAGTCTTCCTTGGCGACCTCGATCGCCTTCTCCATCTTTTCCTCGGCCTCGAGGAGGGTCTCGTCGATCACCACTGCTCCTGTCATTCGTCTACGGGTGGTGCCGGGGCCACTCTACGGACACTTTGCCCGGCTACCGAAAGGATCGCGCGTTTCCCGGGTCCCGGGGCGCGGACGGTTCAGCGCGAGGTGATCAGCGTGCCGATGGGCTCGCCGGCCAGCGCACGGGTCACGTTGCCCTCGCCCTCCATGCCGAACACCCGCATCTGGACGTTGTTGTCGCGGCACATGGCCAGCGCCGTGTCGTCCATGACGCCGAGGCGGTTCACGAGGGCGTCGGTGTACGTCAGGTGGTCGAGCTTCTTCGCGTCGGGGTTGCGCCGCGGGTCGGAGTCGTACACGCCGTCGACGCCGTTCTTGCCCATGACCACCTGCTCGCAGTGCGTCTCCAGCGCGCGCTGCACGGAGACGGTGTCGGTGGAGAAGTACGGCATGCCCGCGCCGGCACCGAAGATGACCACGCGGCCCTTCTCCATGTGCCGGATGGCGCGCAGCGGGATGTACGGCTCTGCGACCTGGCCCATGGTGATGGCGGTCTGCACGCGCGTCTTGACGCCCGCCTGCTCGAGGAAGTCCTGGAGCGCCAGGCAGTTCATGACGGTGCCGAGCATGCCCATGTAGTCGGCGCGGGCGCGGTCCATGCCCGCCACGCTCAGCTCGGCGCCACGGAAGAAGTTTCCGCCGCCGACGACGATGGCGACCTGCACGCCGTCGCGCACGGCTACGCCGATCTCCTTCGCGATACGCCGCACCACGTCGGCGTCGAGCCCGACGCTTCCGCCGCCGAACGCCTCGCCCGACAGCTTCAGGAGCACCCGCCGTGCGGGCCTGCCGTGCTCGTCCACCGCGAAGTCCTGGGTCGCCTCGTCGCTCACTGGTCCGTCACCCTTCGGTCGTCACTACCGGGACACTGGCTCTTCCGGAATACTGCCCGACTCGCGGGCAACACACCTCTGCGCCGGGGCAGAGACGTCCGGACCGGCCTCGAGACCCCTGGTGCGAAGTGGAGCCGAGACGGCTCTACACCCCACCAAAAGTATCGAAGTCGCACCGTGCTCCTGAGGAGCCCGGTGTGCGGGCCGCCCGGAGGGACCGGCCCGCGTATGCGTCGGCCCGGCCCGCGCCGAAGCGCGGACCGGGCCGACCAAGCTGCGTCAGGAACCGACGCGGAAACGCACGAACGCCGTCAGGGAGCCGTTCACGGCGGCGATGTGCTTGCCGACCGTGGTCTTCGGGTCCTTGGCCAGCGGCTGCTCGACGAGCACGACCTCCTTGAAGAAGCCGTTCAGGCGCCCCTCGACGATCTTGGGCAGCGCGGCCTCCGGCTTGCCCTCGTTCTTCGAGGTCTCCAGAGCGATCGCGCGCTCCTTCTCGACGATGTCCGCCGGGACGTCCTCACGCGTGAGGTACTTCGGGGCCATCGCCGCGACGTGCTGGGCGATGTCCTTGGCGACGGCGGAGCCCGCCTCGTCGGTGACGACGAGGACACCGATCGACGGCGGCAGGTCCTTGGCCGTCTTGTGCAGGTACGCCGTGACCTTGGGGCCCTCGACCCGCGCGACACGGCGCAGGACGACCTTCTCGCCCATGGTCGCGCCCTGGGCGGCGATCAGGTCGGCGACAGTGCCCTCGGCCGACGGCGCGGCAGCGGCGGCGACCTCGTCGGTGGCGCCTGCGGCGGCAGCGGCCGCGAGGACGTCCTCGGCGAGCGCGATGAACTTCTCGTTCTTGACGACGAAGTCCGTCTCGGCGTTGAGCTCGATCATGGTGGCCACCTGGCCGGCGGCGGAGTCGTCGATCTTGACGGCGACGAGGCCCTCGGAGGCGGTGTTGCCCTCACGCTTGGCGGCGCGGGCCAGGCCCTTGGTGCGGATGATCTCGATGGCCTTCTCGGCGTTGCCGTCGGCCTCGTCCAGGGCCTTCTTGACGTCGAGCATGCCGGCGCCGGTCCGCTCACGCAGCGCCTTGATGTCAGCGGCGGTGTAGTTCGCCATTGTTCTGGTCCTCCGTGCAGTCGTGTTGTTCGTGGGAGGTCTGACGACCCGAGGAGCGGTGCGCCGACCGGGCCCGGACGAACCGGGCCCGGTCAGCGCAGCACGTCACTTCTCGGTCTCGGCCTCCGGGGCGACCGCGGCGGCAGCCTCGGTGGCCTCGGGGGCGGCGGCCGGAGCCTCGGCGGCAGGCGCGGTGGCTTCGGCTGCCTCGGGGGCGGCGGGCGCGGTGGCCTCGGCTGCCTCAGCGGCCTCGACGACCTCGGCCGGAGCGGCCGGGGTGGCAGCCTCGGCGGCCTCGGCGGACGCCGCGGCGACGGTGCCCTCCGCGGCGGGAGCCTCGACGGTGCCCTCGGTGCCGGCCAGGAGCTCGCGCTCCCACTCGGCCAGCGGCTCGGCGGCGGCCTCGGCCTCGGCACCGGTCTTGCTGCCACCCGAGTGGCGCTGCATGAGGCCCTCGGCGGCGGCGTCCGCGATCACGCGGGTGAGCAGCGTGACGGAACGGATCGCGTCGTCGTTGCCCGGGATCGCGTAGTCGACCATGTCGGGGTCGCAGTTGGTGTCGAGGATCGCGACGACGGGGATGCCCAGCTTGCGGGCCTCGTCCACCGCGAGGTGCTCCTTGTTGGTGTCGACGATCCACACGGCCGAGGGGACCTTGGCCATGTCACGGATACCGCCGAGCGTGCGCGCGAGCTTGTCCTTCTCGCGACGCAGGACCAGGAGCTCCTTCTTCGTGAGGCCCGAGGCCGCCACGTCGTCGAAGTCGATCTCCTCGAGCTCCTTCATCCGCTGAAGGCGCTTGTGCACGGTGGTGAAGTTCGTGAGCATGCCACCGAGCCAGCGGTGGTTCACGTAGGGCATCCCGACGCGGGCGGCCTGCTCGGCCACCGGCTCCTGGGCCTGCTTCTTGGTGCCGACGAAGAGGATCGAGCCGCCGTGGGCGACCGTCTCCTTGACGAAGTCGTAGGCGCTGTCGATGAAGTGCAGCGACTGCTGCAGGTCGACGATGTAGATGCCGTTGCGCTCCGTGAAGATGAAGCGCTTCATCTTCGGGTTCCAACGGCGGGTCTGGTGTCCGAAGTGGACACCGCTCTCGAGGAGCTGGCGCATGGACACGACGGCCATGACACGTCCTTTCGGTGCGGCCCGAGATCGACCCGGGTCCTCCGCACGCATTTCAGGCGGACCTGGGCTGACAGCCCGGGCCGCGGTTCGGTTGGATCGGCACCGCAGTTACCTCGGTGCCCCTGGCGCCACTCCGTGCCCGACGCCGACCCTGGGGGCCGGACCGCTGCCGGGCGCGACATGTTGTGACGCGCGTTGTCGATCGGGTGGTCTCCGTACTGGGCAGGCGGCCAGCGAAGCTGTCCAGCTGTCCGACGGGAGTCCATGCCAGTCGCGGGTGGAAGTCTACCCGACCAGCCCATGCAACGAGGACTCGGCCGACGCCCCGCGACTGTGACGTCGCGCGCTGCCGGCGAGGACCCGGTCCCGGCGGGCTCGGAGAAGTCGCTGCCGCCCCCGGCGACCCTCGTCACCGGCGTTGCGGGCGGCGAGCGCGACCACAGGGAGCACGCGCGCCGCACCGTGCACAGCCTGCCGACCTACGTGGTCCCGAGCGCGTCGGACCGGGCGATGCTCACCACATGACGCATCTCCCCGCTCCCGCTCCCCGCCGGGTCATCGCCCGGTTCCCGGCGACCGTGCTGATCGTGCTGCTCGCCGTCGTCCTCGTCGCACTCGTCACCGTGGCACCCGCCGCAGCGCTGCGCTCCGGACCCGACCTCGCCGTCCGGGTGGACGCAGGCCCCGGCGCCGCCGGGGTGAACGCGCGCCCCGGCGCCGCCGGGGCCACCGGATACGTGCCGCCCGTCGCCGGCGTGGACCCGCCGGCCGGTGTGGAGCGTAGGTTCGACCCACCCGCACAGAGGTGGGGCGCCGGCCACCGTGGGGTCGACCTGACCGCCGCGCACGGTTCGAGCGTCCTGTCCCCCGGCGCCGGCGTGGTCACGTTCGCCGGGCCGGTGGCACGGCGCGGGGTCCTGGTCGTCACCCATCCGGACGGGCTGCGCAGCAGCCTCGAGCCGGTCGCCGCCTCCGTCGCGGTAGGGACGGCGGTCACGGCCGGCGAACGGATCGGCACCGTGGAGGGCGGAGACGCGGCAGGCGGCACGTCGCCGAGCCACTGCGCGCCTCGGTCGTGCCTGCACTGGGGTGTACGCAGGGGCGAGCGCTACATCGACCCGCTGTCCCTGCTGGACCGCCCGCCGATCGTGCTCCTGCCGGACCACTGACGCCGAGCGACCAGCGTCGTCGGCGAGGCAGGGCCGCCGCTCTCACGCAGCTCTCGAACCGCACGTTCCGCGAACGAGGCCCGCCGAGCCGCACGGCAGACATGGACCCGGCTCCCGAAGCGCAGGACAGGCGTCGACCCGGCCCCGGACCGCAAGGTAGACATCGATCGACGCGCGGATGCACGGCTCAGTTGCGGATCAGCCGCCGCGAAGACGTTCAGCTTGCGGCTCGGCGGCCGCCAGGCCCTGGGCGGACGTCCAGGTTGCGGTTCGACGCCGGTCAAACCCCGGTCGACTGCTGAGCTGCGGCTCGGCGGCCCTCCCGTGGTCGGTCCCTCAGGCGCGCGGGAAGGCCTGGGCGTAGACGCTGCGCAGCCGCTCGGCGTCCACGTGCGTGTAGCGCTGCGTGGTCGCGAGGTTCGCGTGGCCCAGCACCTCCTGCACCGCGCGCAGGTCCGATCCGCCCTGCAGCAGGTGGGTGGCGGCGGAGTGCCGGAGCGCGTGCGGCGCCACGTCGTCCACCCCGGCCTGAGCCGCGAGGCGGTGCACGGCCTCGCGCACCTGGCGCTGGCCCCAGCGTCCGCCCCGCTCCCCCACCAGGAGGGCGTCGCCGGTCGCTGCCGTCGCCAGTGCGGGCCGCCCGTCGGTGAGCCAGGCCTCCACGGCGCGCGCCGCCGGGACCCCGAACGGCACCACCCGCTCCTTGCCGCCCTTGCCCAGCACGCGCACGAGCCGGTCGCGCGAGTCCACGTGCCCGACGTCGACGGACACCAGCTCACCCACCCGGATGCCCGCGCCGTACAGCAGCTCGGCGGCGACCCACGACCGCAGGGCCACGGGCCGGTTCGCCTCGTCGGCGTCGTCGGCAGCGGCCCGGGCACCGTCGAGCAGGCGGCTCGCCGCGTCCACGTCGAGCACGGTCGGCAGGGTGCGCGGCACCTTGGGGCTCGCGAGGCGAGCCGACGGGTCGACGGGGACCAGCTCCGAACGGTGCGCCCAGCGTAGGAAAGCACGGGCCGAGGCGCCTCGGCGGGCGAGCGTGGAGCGGGCGAGCCCCCGGTCGGACTGGGAGGCGAGCCATGCGCGCAGCAGGGTGAGGTCGATGGCGTCGAGCCGCGTCGTACCGTGTCGCATCGCGTACCGGAGAAGGTCGGTCACGTCCGCCACGTAGGCACGCCGGGTATGGGCGGAGTGCCCGCGCTGCGCGTCGAGGTACCGGGCGAACCGCGACACGGCGTCGGACAGCTGCTCGGGCAGCCGCGGCAAGCCGGACAGGTCGGTAAGGTCCACGTTTGCCAGTGTGCAGCTCGCACGCCGCGCGACGAAGCAGGCGCGCCGCCGTCCTCGCCCCTACCTGGCCCGCCGAGCCCCGTTCAGCGCCGCCGCCAGCCTCCGTCCCGCTGCTCGGCCAGGCCCATGAGCTCCAGCAGCCCGAGAGCTCCTGTGGCGTCGCCGAGCGCGAGCCCTGCCGCTCGCGCGATCGAGCGCTCGTGCGCGGCCTTGCGCACGGGCAGTGCGTCCAGCACGGCCTTGCCCACCGCGTCGAGGTCGTCACCGGGCCGCTGCTCGCCGCGGCGCCGCGGCGCGCTCTCGCCCAGGTCCCCGACGAGCTCCGCGGCCTCCGCCGCGTCCGTGACGCACACGGCGGCGCCGCGACGCAGCAGCTCGTGACACCCGGCGGAGGCCATGGACGTGACGGGCCCCGGCACCGCGCCCAGCGGGCGGAGCAACCGCACCGCGTGGTTGGCGGTGGAGAGCGCGCCGGACCGGACCGACGCCTCGATCACCACCGTGCCGGACGTGAGCGCCGCGATCAGCCGGTTCCGCTTGAGGAACCGCTGCTTTCCCGGCACCGACCCGGGCGGCACCTCGCTCACCACGGCACCCTGCTCGACGGTGCGCCGCAGCAGGTCGGTGTTGCTCGCCGGATAGAGCCGGTCGACGCCGCCCGCGAGGAACGCCACGGTCGGCGTCCCTGAGACGAGCGCGCCCCGGTGCGCCTCCGCGTCGATGCCGTGGGCGCCGCCGGAGACCACCGTGAACCCCCGGTCGGCCAGCCCGCAGGCCAGTGCCCGGGTCACGCGGATGCCGTAGTCGGTGCAGGCCCGGGAACCGACCAGCGATACCGAGCGCTCCCCCAGCCGCGCCAGGTCAGGGTCGCCACGCACCCACAGCGCCAGCGGTGCGCCGGCCCCCAGCGCGGCGAACCCGGCGGGCCAGCGGGGATCGTCCGGCGTCAGGAACGTTCCCCCGTACCGGCCGAGCACGGCGAGCTCTCCCCCGGGGTCGAGCCGTTCGAGCCGGGGCGCCCAGCGCCGGACCGCCGCCATGACCAGTTCCGCCGCCCGCGGTCCGGAGGTCAGGCTGCCGACGGCGGGGGCCTCGGGAGCCGGGCCCTCGGCGACGGGACCGAGCAGACGCCCGGGTGCGTCGGCCCTATCGGCCCCGACCGGACCCGAACCGATTCCTGGTGCCGCACCGGGCACAGCCCCCTGCGCCGCACTCTCGAGCCGACGGAGCACCGCGCCGGCCGTCTCCGGCGACCCGGCCGCGTCCACGAGCCAGTCGAGCGCTCCGACCGGTCCGAGGCTGCCCACCAAGGCTCCCGCCACCGGATCCCCCGGCTCGGCGATCCGGCTCCACGCCGCCCGAGCCAGCACCGGATCCCCGACGTCGAACCCGAGCCCCGCGCGGGGCAGGTCGAAGAGCGGTTCACCCACGGTCGCCTCCGGTGCGCAGCAGCAGCGCATTGCCGACGTCCGACACCGTGGGCGCGGCACGCCCCGCCAGGTCGGCGAGGGTCCAGGCGATCCGGAGCACCCTGTCGACACCCCGGAGGCTGAGCCGTCCGTCGGTCATCGCGCGCTCGATCGGTCCGAACAGGCCCGGGTGCGGCCGGAGCAGGTCGCGCACGAACCGTCCCGGCATCTCGGCGTTGGTCGACCACGGGGTGCCGGCCAGGCGCGCCCGCGCGGCCTCGCGTGCGGCGAGGACCCGGGCCGCCACGGTCGCAGACGGCTCCGACGTACCCTCCACCCGTTCGACCCGGTCGACGGGACGCACCTCCACCTGCACGTCCACCCGGTCCAGCAGCGGCCCGGACAGGCGCGCGAAGTACCGGCGCCGCATCGCGGGCGAGCAGCTGCACTCCAGGCCCTTGTCCATCGCCAGCCCGCAAGGGCAGGGGTTGGCGGCGAGGACGAGCTGGAACCGGGCCGGGTATCGCGCGGCGCCCCCGGACCGGTGGATCACGAGCTCGCCCTGCTCCAGCGGCTGCCGCAGCGTCTCCAGCACCCGTGCGCCGAACTCGGGAGCCTCGTCGAGGAACAGGATTCCGCGGTGCGCCCGCGAGACCGCTCCCGGTCGGGCGATACCCGACCCGCCACCCACCACCGCAGCCTGCGTGGCCGTGTGGTGCGGGTTCTCGAACGGCGGCCGACGGATCAGTCCTCCGCCCGGGTCGAACGTTCCCGCCACGGAGTGCACGGCGGTGACCTCGACGGCCTCTCTGTCCGTGAGGTCCGGGAGGATGCCCGGCAGGCGGGACGCCAGCATGGTCTTTCCGGTTCCCGGCGGCCCGACGAGCAGCAGGTGGTGCCCTCCGGCGGCCGCCACCTCCAGCGCCGCGCGCGGACGCTCCTGCCCGATGACGTCGGCCAGGTCCCCCGGCCGCCGTGCGGGCGGCGCCGCTCGGGTCGGCAGCACGGTCACCACCTCCCGGACCAGCTCGGGCGGTCCGCCGTGCAGCGCTATCACCTCGCCGAGGCTCGCCGCGCCCACGACCCGTGCGCCCGGCACGAGGCGGGCCTCGTCGAGGTCTCCCGCGGCCACCACGACGTCCGGGTACCCGGCGTCCACGGCGGCCGCGACGGCGGGCAGGACGCCACGTACCGGCTGGAGGCGCCCGTCGAGCCCGAGCTCGCCCAGGTGCACCACGCGGTCGAGCCCGGTCCGGCGCAGCCCCGGCGACGAGGGCCCCTCGGCACCCGCGAGCACCGCCACGGCGATCGCGAGGTCGTAGGCACTGCCCTGCTTGCGCAGCGAGGCCGGCGAGAGGTTCACCGTGATCTTCTTGACTGGCCACGCCAGCCCCGTGCTGGTCACCGCCGCGCGCACCCGGTCCCGCGACTCGCTCAGCGCGGCGTCCGGCAGGCCCACCAGGGTGAACCCGGGGACCGACGCGGCGAGGTGGGCCTGCACCTCCACGACGTGTCCCCGCATGCCGACGAGCGAGACGGCCCGCGTGGTCGCCGTGCCCATCAGGCCACCGACTCGAGGTGCTCGACCACGGGGCGCCCCTTGGCCTGCAGCGTCACCGCCACCACGTCGATCCGAACGGCACCGAACCGCGCGCGCACGTCCGGAAGCACCGGCACGGCGCTGCCCGGTCCCGCCTCCTCCAGCAGCCGCGCCTCGGCCAGTCGCTCCCTGAACACGGTGATCCACTGCCCCGTCAACCGCTTGATGCGGGCGAGCTTGCGGGGCGTCACCGCCTCCGCCGGGTGCCCGAACCCGTGGCCCGACCGGGTCTTGACCTCGATCACCACGAGCACGTCGTCGTCGAGCGCGACGATGTCGAGCTCCCCGTCCTTGCCGCGCCAGTTGGTGTCGAGCACACGCCAGCCGCGTGCCTCCACGTGTCGCAGCGCCACGCGCTCGCCGTACCGGCCCACGCCGTCCTTCTTCGCCATCGCGTCCACCTCCATGACCAGCCTTGGTCACGGCAGGGCAGTCCGACGGCGCCGTCGGGGTCACCTGTGCACAGCTCGACGATCCACAGGTCCCACGTCGTGGTCGAACCCCTGGCGTCCCGTCAGGAGGGTCCGCACAGGCTCACGACGAGTTTCGGCCCAGGGCGGGTCTGCGTCAGAGGCCGAGCTCCGCCTTCGCCAGCTCCTCGACGTTCACGTCCTTGAACGTCACGACGCGGACCGACTTCACGAAGCGGGCCGACCGGTAGACGTCCCACACCCAGGCGTCGCCGAGCCGCAGCTCGAAGTACACCTCACCCGCGGCGGACCGCACCTGGAGGTCCACCTGGTTGGCCAGGTAGAACCGGCGTTCGGTCTCCACCACGTAGGCGAACAGGCCCACCACATCGCGGTACTCGCGATAGAGCGCGAGCTCCATCTCCGTCTCGTAGTTCTCGAGGTCTTCGGCGCTCACGAAAGCATCATCCCACCGACGCCGCGGTTCCGGGCAGGTTCCAGGATCTGCGGTGCTGCGGGGTCGGCCCGTGCAGGCCGAGCGCGTCCATGTGGGCCTTCGCGCTGTAGCCCTTGTTCTGGTCCCATGCGTACTCCGGGTGCCGCTGCGCCAGCTCGACCAGGATCGCGTCGCGCTCCACCTTGGCCAGCACGCTGGCGGCCGCCACCGACGTGCAGGTCATGTCGGCCTTGATCAGCGTCCGCACGGCGGGGTCGGGGACGCCGTCGTCCGGCGCGTCCGCCGCCGCGAACAGGTCGAGCGACGGGGTGGAGAGCCAGTCGTGCTTGCCGTCCAGCACCACCACGTCGACGTCGCCGCACATCAGCCGTACCTGGGCCAGTGCGCGGCGGCCGGCGGTCCGGAGCGCCGCGATGATCCCGATCTCGTCGATCTCCGCGGGCCCGGCGTGGCCGACGCCCCAGGCCACCGCCCAGCTCCGCACTGCCGGCGCGATGGCCTCCCGCGCGGCGGGCGTCAGCAGCTTCGAGTCGGCGACGCCCTTCGGACCGGTGCGCGTGGCGGCGTCGACCACCACCACGCCCACGCTGACCGGGCCGGCGAGGGCCCCGCGCCCCACCTCGTCCATGCCCGCGACGAGGCGGGCACCCGAGGCGAGGAGCGCGCGCTCCTGCCGCAGCGTGGGCACGGTCCGCACCACCTACTTCTCCGCTGGGGGCTCGTCCGGGACGCCGTCGAAGACGTCGCTCGGATGGTTGTGCCAGTTCAGCCGGTCCAGCGGCCACACGGTGGCGAACGCCGTGCCGACGACGTTGTCGATCGGCACGAACCCGCCACCGGGCTTGCCCCGGTTGTAGCGCGAGTCCTGCGAGTCCTGGCGGTTGTCGCCCATGACCCACAGCATGTCCGCGGGCACCGTGACCTCGAACGGGTCCTGGCTCGGCACCGAGCCCGGCTTGATGTACGTCTCGTCGATGGGCGTGCCGTTCACCGACACCCGCCCCTCGGCGTCGCAGCACACGACCTTGTCGCCGGGCAGCCCGATCAGGCGCTTGATGAGGTGGTCGCCCGTGTCCTGCGGCAGCAGGCCCACGGTGGTCAGGAAGGACGTCGCCGCGTTGCCGAGCGGCCCCCGGTCCGGTGCCGGGTAGGGCGGCAGCCAGTCGCCCGGGTCCACGAAGACGACGATGTCCCCGTGCTTCAGGTCGAACGGACCGGGGGTCAGGCGCGAGGCCATCACCCGGTCGCCCTCGGTCAGCGTGTCCTCCATGGACGCGCTCGGGATGTAGAACGGCTGCACCAGCAGCGTCTTGATGAGCCACGACAGGACCAGCGCGCTGACCACGATGATCCCGACCTCCTTGAGCATCGCGACGAAGCCCGACTGCTGCTTGCGCGGCTCACGACCGTGGGCGGCCCCGCCCCGACGATGCGCCCCGCTGTTCTCCCACGGATCTGCTGCGCTCAAGGGCGTCCCATCGATAGGGGTGGGCGGCGCCACCCGGTCGAAACTCGTCACGAGGGTAACTCTGTCACCTCGGGGCGTCCGCGGCGAAATGGTCGCGCGGCCGGTCAGATGCCCCGGTGGCATCCCTGCTGACCGGGGCAGTCACGACGACGGCCGCCATCCCCGACGTGAGGATGACGGCCGGCGTTCGAGACGTGCTGGTGCGCGTCAGCTCTCGCGCTTCTCGCGGATCTTCGCCTTCTTGCCGCGCAGCTCGCGCAGGTAGTAGAGCTTCGCACGGCGCACGACGCCGCGGGTGACGACCTCGATGGACTCGATCGACGGCGCGTGCAGCGGGAACTTGCGCTCCACGCCCACACCGAAGCTGACCTTGCGGACAGCGAACGTCTCGCCGATCCCGCCGCCGTGGCGGGAGATCACGATGCCCTGGAACGCCTGGACACGAGAGCGGTTGCCCTCGACGACCTTGACGTTGACCTTGACCGTGTCACCGGCGCGGAACTCCGGGATGTCGGATCGCAGCGAGGCTGCGTCGATCATGTCGAGCTTCTGCATTGTTCTCTCCGGGCCTGCCACAGGTCAGGCGCGAATATCGTGGGCCCTGCCTCGGCCGACAGGCCGGCAGGGTCCCGGAAGGGTGTGTGTGCTGGTGCGGCTTGACCCGGTCAGGGACGGTTGCCCGTCCCGGCCGTCCCCTGTGGCAGAGACCTGACCGGCGACGCACCAACGGGTAATTCTGCCATACGAACAGCCGGAACAGGCAGCCGAGCGGATGTGACGCCCGGCGCTCGCCCTCAGGCCCGCGCGAGCCTCCCGGCGTCCTGCGGGTCCGGCACCCAGCCGACCTCCGCGAGGAGCGCCAGGTCGTGCTTGTCCAGGGCCGCGACGTCGAGCGCCGCGATCATGTCCGGGCGGAGCCGCGCCGTCCGCTCCAGCGCGCGGTCCCTGCGCCAGCGCTCGATCTTCGCGTGGTGCCCGGACAGCAGCACCTCGGGAATCTCGAGGTCCGCCCAGGACGGCGGCTTCGTGTACACCGGGTACTCCAGCAGGCCTGCGGCACCGTGCGACTCCTCCACCAGCGAGTCCGGGTTGCCGACCATACCGGGGATCAACCGCGCCACGGCCTCGATCATGACGAGGGAGGCGACCTCGCCCCCGTTGAGCACGTAGTCACCGATCGACAGCTCGTGCACGGTGACACCGGCGTCCCGGTAGTGCTCCGCCACCCGCGCGTCGATGCCCTCGTACCGTCCGCAGGCGAACACGATCTGCTCGGCCGACGCGAGGCGCTCGGCATGCCGCTGGGTGAACACCTCGCCCGACGGCGTCGGGACGATCAGGTGGGCCCCCGTCACCTCGACGTCCAGGACCTCGTCGATCGCGAGACCCCACACGTCGGGCCGCATGACCATGCCGGCGCCTCCGCCGAACGGGGTGTCGTCCACGGTGCGGTGCCGGTCGGTGGTCCAGTCCCGCAGGTCGTGCACGCGCAGGTCCAGCAGACCCCGCTGTCGCGCCTTGCCCACCAGCGACAGGTCGAGCGCCGCCAGGTAGTCGGGAAAGATCGAGACGACGTCGATGCGCACGTCAGCTGTCCTCACGCTCGACGGCGTCGACGTCATCGGCACGGTCGACGATCGCGGCGTCGGCGTCCCGGGCCAGCAGCCCGCCGGGCGGGGTCAGCACCACGCGACCGCCCTCGACGTCGACCACCGGCACGATCGCCATGACGAACGGGACCAGCGTGCGGGCCGTGCCACCGTCGGGCAGGGTCTCCTCGACGAGCAGCGCCTCGTGGGCGGGCATGTACTCGAGGGAGACGACCTTGCCGACCACCGTGCCGTCGTCGAGCTCGACGCGCAGGCCCGCGAGCTCGTGCGGGTACCAGGCGTCCTCCTCGGAGGACGAGTCCGCCTCGACGACGAGCTCCGTCCCGCGCAGGTTCTCCGCCGCGTCGCGGCCGGTGATCTCCGCGAACGTGACCAGCCACCGCCCCTGGTGCTCGCGCGCGTGCGTCACTGTCAGCGGGCCGGCCTCGGCGGGCACGGTCTCGAGCCGCTCACCGACCGCGAGCCGGGTCTCCGGGTCGTCCGTGCGCAGGTCGAGGGCGACCTCGCCCTTGAGCCCGTGCGGCTTACTGACGCGGGCCACGGTCAGCTGCATGTCTCTCCTCGAGGGATGAAGGGTGAGGATCAAGGGTAAGGAACGAGCGAGGCCCGGTCCGCGTTCGGACCGGGCCTCGTCGACGTACAGGGCGGGCAGCCCCGCAGCGCGATGCTGTCAGCGCCGGTCGACGTCCACGACGTCGACCCGCACCGGACCCTCGGTGGCAAGCGCACCGATCACGGTGCGCAGCGCGCGCGCCGTGCGACCGCCCCTGCCGATGACTCGGCCGAGGTCGTCGGGGTGCACTCGGACCTCGAGCAGGTCACCACGGCGCAGCGTCTTCGCGGAGACGCGAACGTCGTCCGGGTTGTCCACGATGCCGCGCACCAGGTGCTCGAGGGCCTCCGAGAGCATCAGGCCTCGTCGCCCTCGGCCGGCTCAGCCGGAGCCTCGGCGGCAGCGGCAGCGGCCTTCTCGGCAGCCTTGGCCTTGGCCTTCTCGGCATCGGCGTTGACGGCCTCGATCGCGGCGGCCGCGTCGACCTTCTCGCCCTTGACCCGCAGCGTGCCCTCGGCACCCGGCAGGCCCTTGAACTTCTGCCAGTCACCGGTCACCTTGAGCAGTGCGGCAACCTGCTCGCTCGGCTGTGCGCCGACGCCGAGCCAGTACTGTGCGCGCTCCGACTTGATCTCGATGAGCGACGGCTCCTCGGTCGGGTGGTACTTGCCGATCTCCTCGATCACGCGACCGTCGCGCTTGGTGCGCGAGTCGGCGACGACGACACGGTAGTACGGGGCCCGGATCTTGCCGAGGCGCTTGAGACGAATCTTGACAGCCACGAAGTGGTCTCTCCTGGTTTCTATGGGATGGTCCGCGCACCGCGACGTGGGGTGAAGCAGTGTGTGAGACCGGGACACGGCACGACCAGGTGAGAGGGGTCTGGGCATGCCGAGTACGTGGATATTGTGCCAGACGGCGGGGGTGCCCACCAACCGCGTGTGCGTCACACGCCGGCCCGTCAGCGATCGGTCGGGTAGACCGTGCCGCGCAGCACGACCGCCGTGGGGCGGCGCAGCACCTCGATGTCCTCGCGCGGGTCCGCCGGGTACACCACGAGATCGGCGCTCGACCCCTCGACCACGGACCCGAAGCCCAGGTAGTCGCGGGCGCGCCAGGACGCCATCGCCACCACCTCGGCCGCCGGGAGGCCCGCGGCGACCAGCTCGGCGCACTCGTCGGCGATCCGGCCGTGCGAGATGGTGCCGCCGGCGTCCGTGCCGACGAGGAGTCGCACGCCCGCGGCGTGCAGGTCCCGCACCTGCTGATATCGGTTCGCGTACATGGCGCGCATCCGTTCCGCGTACACGGGGTACTTGCCGTCGGCCTGCGCCGCGATGCTCTCGAACTGTCCGACCTGCAGCAGGGTCGGCGTGACGGCGATCCCGCGCTCCGCCGCCACCGCCATGTGCTCGGCGGTCATGCCGGTGCCGTGCTCGATGCAGTCCACACCCGCGGCCAGGAGCCCGTCGATGGTCTCGGTGGCGAAGGCGTGCACCGTGACCCGCGCCGCCTCGGCGTGCGCCACGGCGACCGCCTCGGCGAGCACGTCGTCCGGCCACAGCGGGCGCAGGTCCCCGTCGGCCCCCAGCGTGCGGTCGATCCAGTCGCCCACGAGCTTGACCCAGCCGTCGCCACGGCGCGCCTGGGTACGCACCGCGTCGGGGAGCAGCTCAGGGGACTCGAGCTCGAGGCCGTAGTTGCGCAGGTACCGCTTGGGCCGCGCCAGGTGCGTGCCCGAGCGCAGGAGGTGCGGCAGGTCGCTGCGGTCGTGCACCCACGCCGTGTCGAGCGGCGAGCCCGCGTCGCGGATCAGCAGCACCCCGGCGTCGCGGTCGGCGACCGCCTGCTTCTCGGCCTCCTCCACGGGCACCGCGCCGTCGGCGGCGAGCCCGATGTGGCAGTGCACGTCCACCAGGCCGGGCACCGCCCAGCCCTCCAGCACCTGCATGTTGGTGCCCTGCGCCGACGGGCGGGTCAGGCTGACCCTGCCGCCGCGGACCCAGATCTCCTCGGCCTCGCGGTCGTCACCCAGCAGGATGCGTCCGCGGATCGCCGCGGTAGGACCTTCCAGCGCAGACATCCGGCTCCTTCGTTCTCCCCGATTCACCCTGTGGACACGCCCTGCCCCCCGCACGACCAGCGGCCTACCGCACCCGCTGTGACCCACCACCACCCGCCGGAACCACCGGCGGACCTCACCGACCCAAGAACTTCTCCAGGCCCGGCGGCAGCTCGATGTTGCTCAGGTCGGGTGCCTCGTCCTTCTTGGCGCCGAGGCCGAAGGACGAGCCGGCCGGCGCCGACGGCGTGCCGGCGGGCCCACCGCCGAGCGCGCGCTGCATGGCTTCCTTCTCCTGCTGGGCGCGCTTCGCGGGGTTTCCGGACTTGCCCTTCTTGCCCTTCTTGGGAGGCGCCGTCTTGCCACGGGACTTCTTGCCCATGCCCATACCGGGGCCTCCGGGCATCGCCGGCATCCCACCGGGGCCCATGCCGCCGCCCTTTGACATCTGCCGCATCATCTTCTGGGCGTTGTCGAACCGCTCGAGGAGCTGGTTGATGGCGGTCGTCGTGGTACCGGAACCCTTGGCGATCCGGGCGCGGCGCGAGCCGTTGATGATCTTCGGGTTCTCCCGCTCGGCGGGCGTCATCGAGTGGATGATCGCCTCGATGCGACCCACCTCGCGCTCGTCGAACTGGTCGAGCTGGTCGCGCATCTGGGCCATGCCCGGCAGCATGCCGAGCATCTTCTTCATCGAGCCCATGTTCTTCAGCTGCTGCATCTGCACCAGGAAGTCCGCGAGCGTGAAGTCCTGGCCGCTGGCGACCTTGGCCGCCATCTTCTCGGCCTCGCCGGCGTCGAACGCCTTCTCGGCCTGCTCGATCAGGGTGAGCACGTCACCCATGTCGAGGATGCGGCTCGCCATGCGGTCGGGGTGGAAGACCTCGAAGTCGGTGAGCTTCTCGCCGGTGGAGGCGAACATGATGGGCCGGCCCGTCACCTTGGCGACCGACAGGGCGGCACCACCGCGGGCGTCACCGTCGAGCTTCGAGAGCACCACGCCGGTGAAGTCCACACCGTCGGCGAACGCCTTGGCGGTGTTCACCGCGTCCTGACCGATCATCGCGTCGATGACGAACAGGACCTCGTCCGGGTTCACCGCGGCGCGGATGTCCGAGGCCTGCTGCATCAGCACCTCGTCGATGCCGAGGCGGCCGGCGGTGTCCACGATCACGACGTCGTGCTGCCGCTCCTTCGCGTACGCGACGCCGTCGCGCGCGACGCCGACCGGGTCGCCGATCAGCGGCGCGTCGGCGGCGGGGTCGTCGGCCTCGCTCGTGTTGCCGGGGTGCGGCGCGAAGACCGGCACGCCGGCGCGCTCGGCCACCACGGTCAGCTGGGTCACGGCGTTCGGACGCTGGAGGTCGGCCGCGACCAGAACGGGCGTGTGCCCCTGCCCCTTCAGGGCGTGCGCGAGCTTTCCGGCCAGCGTGGTCTTGCCGGCACCCTGCAGACCCGCGAGCATGATCACCGTGGGCGGCGTCTTGGCCAGCGTGAGCGGGCGCGTGGCCCCGCCGAGGATGTCGACGAGCTCCTCGTTGACGATCTTGACGACCTGCTGGGCCGGGTTCAGCGCACCGGAGACCTCCGACGACAGCGCGCGCTCGCGCACCGCGGCGGTGAACTCGCGCACCACGGGCACCGCGACGTCGGCGTCGAGGAGGGCGCGGCGGATCTCCCGCACGGTCGCGTCGATGTCCGCCTCGGAGAGACGGCCCCGCGTGCGCAGGTTCTTGAACGTCGAGGTAAGCCGGTCGGACAGGGAATTGAACACGGACACAGCCTAATCGAGTCCGCTCCCGTCTCGTTCATCGGCGAGCTTCGCGAGCGCGCGCTCGGTGAGCCCGTTCACGAGCTGCGCGCGCCAGTCCGTCCACGACTTGGGCCCGAGGGACGTGGTGTCCGCCTCCGTCAGCGCCCGCAGCACCCGCAGCAGGTCGCTCCGGTGGTCCACCGCCGCCAGCAGCTCCGCGACCGTGGCCGGGTCGTCGGGGTCGGCCCGTACGGCCAGGTCCGCCAGTGTGAGGTGGTGTCGCACGAGGCGCGTGACGTCGTCGACCACCGGGCGCGGGAATCCCGCACGCCCCAGGATGCGCGGTACCCGGAGTGCTCCCTCCACCGAGTGGTCCGGCGCGTCGCGGACCTTGCCGATGTCGTGCAGCAGCGCCGACAGCAGCAGGAGGTCGCCGGCGGCCGCACGCCCCGCCGTCGGGCCAGGCAGCCCTCGGCGCAGCCGGGCGGCCTCCGCCGCCGTCTCCACCAGGTGCCGGTCCACGGTGTGCCGGTGGATCGCTGCACGCTGCGGCCGGTTGCGTATGTCTCCCCACTCCGGCATCCAGGTGGTGACCACTCCCGCGAGGTCGAGCACCTCCCACACCGGCACCTGCGCCTGCCCCGCCGCGAGCAGCGACAGCAGGCTCTTGCGGGCGGGCGGCGGCCACGGCTCGGGCAGGGGCGGACACTGCTCAAGGCTCCCGATGGTCACGGGCGACAGGACGAGCCCGGTCCTGGCCGCCGTCGCGGCGGCCCGCAGCGGCAGCAGCGGGTCCGACGCCGGACGCGTGCCCACGGCGAGCACCAGCTCGCCGTCGTGCTCGACCAACCCCTCGCCCACCACCCGCAGCCGGGGCGGCGTGCGGCGGCCGCGCACCATCAGCGGCTTGCCGACGCCCACCGGTCGCGTCAGGGCCTGCCGAGCCCGCCGGATCGTCAGGTCGAGCGCGTACGAGATGGTCCTGCCCGACTCCGCGAGGCCGGCCAGGAGGTCGTCGCCGTCGTCGTAGCCGGTGTGCTCCGCGACCTCCTCGAGGTCGGCCAGCAGCAGGCGGCTGGTGCGCCGCCTGGTCACCACCTGCAGGGCGTCGCGGACGTCGAGCAGGTGGGTGGCCGCCGCGTCCACCGCACCGTGCGGGCGGTCCGTGAGCCACGTCGCGGCAAGCGCGGACAGCAGGACCGCGTCCCTGATGCCACCGCGCGCCTCCTTGAGGTCCGGCTCGATGAGGTAGGCGAGCTCGCCCGCCCGCCGCGCGCGCTCCCTGGTGGAGGTGAGGAGCTCGGGCAGCCGGCGGCGGGCCGCGGCGCGCCAGTCCTTCAGCACCACCGAGGCCGCCCGGTGCACCACGGCGGCGTCGCCCGCCACGGCGCGCACGCTGAGCCAGCCGATCACCGCGGGCAGGTCGCTGGCCGCCACCTGGCGGCACTGGCTCAGGGACCGCACCGCGTGGTCGAGATCCACGCCGGAGTCCCACAGCGGGTACCAGAGGCGCTCCGCCACACGCTGCAGGTCCTCGGCACTGTGCGACCGGCCGTCGTGCACCAGCACGAGGTCCAGGTCGCTCAGCGGACCGAGCTCGTCCCGCCCCAGGCTCCCCACGGCCGCCAGGGCGATACCCGTGGGGACCACGTCCCTCGTCGCCTCGGCGAACAGCACACCGAGGCGGTCCGTGACCCGTTGGCCCACGGCGGACCGCCGGGCCTGGCCGGAGCGCCCCGGCCCGGTGAGGTCTGCCGCGATGGTGAGGAGCTGCTCGCGCAGGCCCCGGACCCCGTCGGCGGGGTCCGGAGCCTGCGCCCTGGCGTCCTCCGACACCGGGTCATGTGCCATACGTCGTCGACGGCTCCCCGGTCAGAGGGCGGCGTCGCCGTGCTCGCCGGTGCGCACGCGGGCCACGTCGTCGACCGACACGACCCAGACCTTGCCGTCACCGATCTTGCCGGTCTGGGCCGCGTTCACCATGGCGTCGGTGACCGCGGTGACGTCGGCGTCGGCCACCAGGACCTCCACCCGGACCTTCGGCACGAGGTCCACGGTGTACTCGGCACCGCGGTAGACCTCCGTGTGCCCCTTCTGCCGGCCGTAGCCGCTGGCCTCGCTCACCGTCATCCCCCGGACACCGGCACTCTCCAACGCCGTCTTGACGTCGTCGAGCCGGTGGGGCTGGACGATCCCCGTGACGAGCTTCATGCGCGTACCTCCCTAGCGGTCGGGCGCTGAACCGTGATCACGGTCAGCGCACCTCGGTGATGGTGGAACCCGAGTTCTCGTACGCCGTCTCGCCGTGGACGGCGAGGTCGATGCCGCTGACCTCCGCCTCCTCGGAGACGCGCCAGCCGAGCGGCTTGATCGCGAGCGCGAGGACCAGTGTGACGACGGCGGAGAAGAGGACGGCGATCACGGCGATGATCACCTGGACGGCGAGCTGGTTCGCGCCGCCGCCGTAGAACAGGCCGGTCTCCGTACCGAAGAAGCCGATGGCGACGGTGCCCCAGAGGCCCGCGACGAGGTGCACGCCCACGACGTCGAGCGAGTCGTCGAACCCGAACCGGTACTTGAGGCTGACCGCGAAGGCGCACAGGGCACCGGCGATCGCGCCGACGACGACGGAGCCGACCGGGCTGAGCGCGCCGGCGGCGGGCGTGATGGCCACGAGGCCCGCGACCACGCCGGACGCGGCACCGAGGGAGGTCGCGGAGCCGTCACGCAGCTTCTCGACGACCAGCCAGCCGAGGATGGCGGCACAGGTCGCCGCGGTGGTGTTGACCCAGGCGAGGCCCGCGGCCCCGTCGGCGGTGAAGGCCGAGCCCCCGTTGAACCCGAACCAGCCGAACCACAGGAGCGCGGCGCCCAGCATGACGAGCGGCAGGTTGTGGGGGCGCATGGGCTCCGACCCGAAGCCCTTCCGCTTGCCGATCACGAGGGCGAGGACGAGGGCCGCGGCGCCCGCGTTGATGTGGACGACGGTGCCGCCCGCGAAGTCGATGGGCGTGGCGATGCTCGCGAACGGGCCGTCCGGCGAGAGCAGGCCGCCGCCCCAGACCATGTGCGCCATGGGGAAGTACGCGAGCGTGACCCAGAGCCCGACGAACACGAGCCACGAGCCGAACCGCACGCGGTCCGCGATCGCCCCGGAGATCAGCGCGACGGTGATGATGGCGAACGTCGCCTGGAACCCGACCCCGACGATGCCCGGCACGCCGAAGTCGTCGATGACGAACTCGCCGGCGTCGTCGTAGATCGCGCCGGCCAGACCGAACTGGTCGAACGGGTTACCGAAGATGCCCGCGACGTCGGCCCCGTACGACATCGACCAGCCCCACAGCACGTAGACGACACCGGTCACGGCGATGGCCCCGAACGACATCATCATCATGTTCAGCACGGACTTGCCCCGGACCATCCCGCCGTAGAACAGGGCGAGGCCGGGAGTCATGAGGAGCACGAGTGACGCTGACATCAGCATCCACGCTGTGGCTCCGGTGTCCAGTTCCATATGACGATCCTCTCTTGGCCAGCTCGGAGTGCTGGGTTCGCAACACAGTCGCGAAGGACCGTTTCACCGGACACACCCTGGAGTTACGGGCGCGTGAAGCAGGCCGGAGGAGGGTAAACGTCTCGTTTCACACCCGGGGTGGCGAAGAAGGGAGGCGAGACCTGCTGGGACTCACCCGAGAATGCCGTCCACGAACTCGTCGACGTCGAACGGCGCCAGGTCGTCCGGCCCCTCGCCCAGGCCGATGAGCTTGACCGGCACGCCGAGCTCGCGCTGCACCTGCACGACGATCCCGCCCTTGGCGGTCCCGTCCAGCTTGGTCAGCACGATGCCCGTGACGCCGGCGACCTCCGCGAAGACCCGGGCCTGCGAGAGCCCGTTCTGGCCCGTGGTCGCGTCGAGGACGAGCAGCACCTCGCTCGGCGCGGCGACCTTGCTGGAGACCCGCACGATCTTGCCGAGCTCGTCCATGAGCCCTGCCTTGTTCTGCAGACGGCCCGCGGTGTCCACCAGCACGACGTCGATCTTCTCGTCGCGCCCGCGGGCGACCGCCTCGAAGGCCACCGACGCGGGGTCGGCGCCCTCGCGGTCCGAGCGCACGGTCGGCACCCCCACGCGGTTGCCCCACGTGGTGAGCTGGTCGGCGGCGGCCGCCCGGAACGTGTCCGCGGCGCCGAGCACGACGCTGCGACCGTCCGCCACCAGCACGCGGGCGAGCTTGCCGACCGTCGTCGTCTTGCCCGTGCCGTTCACGCCCACGACGAGCGTCACGGCGGGCAGGTGCGTTCCGTCGTCCGCCGTGGTCGGCTCGGTCCGCAGCGTGCGGTCGAGCGCCGGGTCCAGGAGGGCGACGAGCTCGGAGCGCAGCAGATCGCGCACGGCGGCGGGCTCCCGCACGCCCAGCACGCGGACCTTGGTGCGCAGCGACTCCAGGAGCTCGGTCGTCGGCCCCGCGCCGACGTCCGCCAGGAGCAGCTCCTCCTCGATCTCGTCCCAGTCGTCCTCGGTGAGCGCGTCGCGGGACAGGACGGACAACAGGCGGGCGCCGAGCGGCGAGCCCGAGCGCGCGAGGCGGTCGCGGAGCCGCACCAGGCGGCCGGCCGTGGGCGCCGGCGTCTCGACCGTGGGGCGGACCGGCGGGGCCTCGGTCGGCTCGGCGGCGGCCTCCGGCTCGGCCGTCGTGGCGGGCACGGCCGGCGCTTCCGGCTCCGCCGTCCGCTCGCGCTCGACGGTCGCGGTGCCGCCGGCCTGGTCCTGGTCGCGCCTCCGGCGCCGGACGGCGACGAGGCCTGCGATGCCGCCACCGCCCGCGAGGACGACGACGACGGCGGAGATGATCTCGATCCAGGGAAGCTCGTTCACGCCCCAGATTCTTTCATCCCGCGGAGGGCCGCGCGGCAGCGCCGCCGCGACGTCCGGGAGCCGGGCATGCTTAGGCTTGCCTAATTCCCGAGTGTAAGGTGACGTCGCCGCGCGCGACTCAGCCCGGAGCCCGCGCTGGCTCGGAACCACGGCCGAACGCGGCCGTCACCAGAGACAGAGGAACCACCATGCCCCGCGCAGTTACCGCGACCGTCGCCGTCCTGGTCCTCGGCGCCGCCCTGCTCACCGGCTGCGGCCCGGCGGACGACTCCGGCACCGGCGACAACAAGTCCAACGTCGCCACCGGGCAGGAGGGATTCGAGGACGTACGCGAGCTGGCCGCCCGGCTCGGCACCGACGCCGCGCCCGGCGAGTTTCCCCGCACCGTGCGCAACCTCGTGGCCAACGAGGAGGTCGGCGACACGGAGATCCCCGCCAAGCCGGAGCGCGTCATCGTGCTCGACACGGGCGAGCTCGACAACATGGCCGCCCTGGGCATCGAGCCGGTCGGCATCGCCCACCCGGCCGACGTCGGCATGGCGCCCGACTATCTCGACGTCGGCGACGCCGTCGACCTGGGCCCGTACGACGCCCTGGACCTCGAGCAGATCAAGAACCTCGAGCCGGACCTGATCCTCGGCACCTCGCTGCGGATCGACGACGACGACCTCAAGCGGCAGCTGCAGGACATCGCGCCGACCGTGCTCGCGCCTCGCCCCGGCGTGCTGTGGAAGGAGAACTTCCTGCTCAACGCCGCCGCCGTGGGCGAGGAGGTGCGCGCTCAGGAGCTGCTGGACGCCTACGAGGAGCGCGCGGCCGAGGTCGGCGCCGCCGTCACCGAGGCGAACGGCGGGCAGGCCCCGACGATCACGATGCTGCGCTTCATGGCGGGCCAGATCCGGCTGTACGCGAACGACTCGTTCATCGGCATCGTCCTCGACGACGCCGGGCTGCCCCGGCCGGAGACCGAGGACATCGCCGACCTCGCCGTGGAGATCTCGGCCGAGGAGATCACGCTCGCCGAGGGTGACTGGCTGCTGTGGGGCACCTACGGCGAGCCCGACTCCACCGAGCAGGCCGCGGTGGTCGACGGACCCTTGTGGGACCAGGTGCCCGCGGTGGCGGACGGTGGCGTCGTGCAGGAGGTGCCGGACGAGACCTGGTACCTGGGCCTGGGTGTGGCGGGGGCCGAGCTGGTCCTCGACGACCTGGAAGCCATCGCCGCCGACCAGCGGTGAGCGCACCCCGGACCGTCGCTGCGAGCGGGACCGCGGTCACCGCGGTCCTGCTCGCAGCGCTCGTCCTGCTGGCCGCCGCCACGCTCGCCAGCGTGACCGTGGGCACGCGCGTGCTGTCGCCGGCCGAGACGTTCGCGGGGCTGCTGGGGCACGACGGCATCGCCGCGACGGTGATCTGGGAGCTGCGGCTGCCGCGCACCCTGCTGGGCCTGCTCGTCGGGTGCGCGCTGGGCGTGGCCGGGGTGCTCGCGCAGGCGGTGACCCGCAACCCCCTGGCCGACCCCGGCCTGCTCGGCATCTCCGCGGGCGGCGCGGTGGCCGTGGTGGCGGGCAGCGTCTTCCTGGGCCTCGGCGCGGGGGTCCCCCGCGTGCTGCTCGCACTGGCCGGGGCGGCGCTGGCGACCGCGGCGGTATACCTGTTCGCGAGCCGCTCGCCCGAAGGACTCACGCCCGTGAACATGACGCTCGCCGGCATGGCCATGACCGCCTTCCTCGGGGCCGCGGTCTCGGCGACCGTGCTGCTCAGCGCCTCCACCATGGACCAGTACCGGTTCTGGGTGGTCGGCGCGCTGAGCCTGCCGGAGCCTGCGGTACTGCTGCCCGCGATCCCGCCGGCGGTCGTGGGCGCGATCCTGGCGATCGTCGTGTCCGGCTCGCTCAACGCCCTGGCCCTGGGCGACGACACGGCGGCGGCGCTCGGTGTCGCCGTCGTGCGCAGCCGGCTGCTCGCCGGTGCGGCCGTGGTGCTGCTGTCGGGCACCGCGGTCGCGCTGGCCGGGCCCATCGCGTTCGTCGGTCTGGTCATCCCGCACGTCGCCCGGGCGCTGGTGGGTACCGACGTGCGGCGCGTGCTCGCCCTCTCGGCGGTGCTCGGTCCGCTCCTGCTGGTGACCGCCGACGTCGTGGGCCGCCTGGTCGCCCGTCCCGCCGAGGTTCAGGTAGGTGTCGTGACGGCGCTGCTCGGCACCCCGTTCTTCATCTGGCTGACCCGCCGCGCGAAGGAGCGTGCCCGGTGACCGCCGTCCGGGTGGGTACCGGCCGGTCCCCGCGCGCCCCGCGCTCCCTGCTCCCCCGGCCCCGCCCCCGGCGCCGGGTCGTCGCCGCCGTGCTCGGGACCTGGCTCTTCCTGGCCGTCGTGTCCGCGGTGGCCCTGAGCCTCGGCGACGAACCGACGTCGCCCGAGGCGCTGTGGGCGGCGCTCCAGGGCCGCGGGCCGGAGAACACCGTGTACGCGGTGCTCGAGGTCCGGCTGCCCCGCGTGGTCCTGGCCATGATCGTGGGCGCCGCCTTCGGCGTGTCCGGCGGGCTCAGTCAGAGCGTGCTGCGCAACCCGCTGGCCAGTCCCGACGTCCTCGGCATCAGCGCGGGCGCCTCGGTGGCGGTCGTAGCAGTCATCGCCGTCGGTTCCCTGGGCGGGCCCGTCGGCGTCGTCCCGATCCCGGCGGCCGCCCTGGCGGGCGGCCTCGCCGCGGCCGCGCTGATCGCCCTGCTCGCCCGGGACGGGGCCCTCCGGGGACGCCGCATCCTCCTGGTCGGCATCGCACTGTCGGCCGCGCTCACCGCGCTGACCCAGTTCCTGCTCACCCGCATCGACGTCTACGACGCGCAGCGCTCGGCGGCCTGGCTCACCGGGAGCCTGAACGCGCGCGGCTGGGGCGAGACGATGCCGGTGGCCGTCGGGGTGGCTCTTCTGGTGCCCGCCGCCCTCGTGCTGGCCCACACGGGCCGCGCCCTCCTCTTCGAGGACGACGTCGTGTCCGGCTGGGGCGTGCGGCCCGGTCGCGCCAGGGCCGCCCTGCTCGTGATCGCGGTCTGCCTGGCGGCGCTCGCCACGTCGGCCGCCGGTCCCGTCGCGTTCGTCGCCCTGGTCTCGGGACAGGTTGCGCGCCGGCTCGCCGCCGTCCCTGACATCCCACCGCTGCTGGCGGGCGCCGCCGGCGCCTCGCTCGTGCTCGTGGCGGACACCGTCGCCCGCACGGCCCTGCCGTTCCAGCTCCCCGTGGGCGTGCTGACGGGCCTGTTCGGCGCGCCCTACCTGTTGTACCTGCTGCAGCGTCGCCGTCCGACGAGAGGGACCCCCTGATGAACGTCGCCATCACGTCCGACGCCCGCCTCCGCGCCGACGCCGTGACCCTGGGCTACGGCGAACGGACGATCGTCCGCACGCTGTCGCTCGCCGTGCCCGACAGGCGGGTCACCGTCATCGTGGGGCCCAACGCGTGCGGCAAGTCGACCCTGCTGCGCGGTCTCGCCCGCCTCATGCCGCCGACGAGCGGGACGGTGCTCCTCGACGGCGGGGCGATCTCCGAGCTGCCCACCCGCGAGGTGGCACGCGTCATGGGCATGCTTCCCCAGTCGCCCGTAGCGCCCGAGGGGATCACCGTGCGGGACCTCGTGTCCCGCGGGCGGCACCCGCACCAGAGCTGGTGGCACCAGTGGGGCAGGTCGGACACGGACGCGGTGACGGACGCGCTGCGTGCCACCGGCACGGAGGAGATCGCCGACCGGGACGTGGACGAGCTGTCCGGCGGGCAGCGCCAGCGAGCCTGGATCGCGATGGCCGTCGCGCAGCGCACGGATCTGCTCCTGCTCGACGAGCCGACGACGTACCTGGACATGGCGCACCAGCTCGACGTCCTGGAGCTGGTCGCCACGCTCAACCGGGACCACGGCCGGACCGTCGTCATGGTGCTCCACGACCTCAACCTCGCGTGCCGGTACGCGGACCACATCGTCGCCATGCGCGACGGCGAGATCGTCGCGCAGGGCGCGCCCGCCGAGGTCGTCACCACCGAGCTGCTGCGCGAGGTCTTCTCCGTCGAGGCGTCGATCCTCACGGATCCGATCGGCGGAACCCCCGTGATCGTCTCGCACCGCACCGTACAGAGCTGAAGCGGGGCCGGGCCTGGCGGACCCGGCGGGGACGCTAGCTCGCGGCCTGGGCCGGGCCGTCGTCCACCGCGGGCTCCGGCGCGACGCTCTGCACGTTCTGCACCGGCCGCACGGCCCTGAGCTGCCCCGGCACGAGGTTGGTCGGCTTGAGCGGCACCGTCCCGAGCGGCACGTGCAGGGTCTTCTGCGCCTGGTCGCGTGCCCGGTTCAGCACGTCGGTCAGCTCCTCGGCGTCGACGTAACCGGGCTTGGACTCGATGGTCGCCGCGAAGAACTCGGACATGCCCATGTCCACGGGCGAGTCGTCCGGCTTGACCACGGGTGGCTTGCCGACCCACACGGAGGGGGCACCGACCGCGTGGGTCGCGACGGCGGACGCGCCGAGGCGGCGGCCGTCCCTGCGCCGCTTGGCGTCACCACGAAGATGTGCGATGCCGGACGAGAACCACTGGAGGAACGAGACCTGCTCAGTCCTGTTCGCGGGCGCGTCCATCTGGCTGGCGACGACGAAGACCCCGACCGCCAGGACCAGGCACACCACGAGCAGAATGACCGACCACCACATGGCCCTATTGTGTCGTGTCTTGTCCGGTCCTGCCGTGCAGACGGCCGCGACACGCCGCGCAACACGCGCGCGGAACGCAGGAGAAATGCCTCACACCTGAAAATTTCCCTGTGCGGGGCACGAAAATTCACCCCCGGTGCACCTCCTGCTCAGGCGGTGACCGCCTCCCGGTCACCCATCCGCTGGCTGATCAGGGTCGTGACGCCGTCGCCACGCATGGTCACGCCGTAGAGGGCGTCCGCGACCTCCATCGTGCGCTTCTGGTGCGTGATCACGATGAGCTGGCTGTCCTTCTGCAGCTCCTTGAAGATCTCGATGAGGCGCCCCAGGTTGACGTCGTCGAGCGCCGCCTCGACCTCGTCCATGATGTAGAACGGGCTGGGCCGTGCCTTGAAGATCGCCACGAGGAACGCGACCGCGGCCAGCGAGCGCTCACCGCCCGAGAGCAGCGACAGCCGCTTGACCTTCTTGCCCGCCGGCCGTGCCTCGACCTCGATACCCGTGGTGAGCAGGTTCTCCGGGTCCGTCAACGTCAGCCTGCCCTCGCCCCCGGGGAAGAGCCGGGGGAAGATCTCGAGGAACTTGGCCGCCGTGTCCTGGAAGGCCTCGGCGAACACCTGCTGCACACGCTCGTCGATGTCGTCGACGATCTGCAGCAGGTCCTCACGGGACTTCTTCAGGTCGGCGAGCTGGTCCACCAGGAACTGGTGCCGCTCCTCCAGGGCCGCGAACTCCTCCAGCGCCAGGGGGTTCACCGCACCGATCCGGGACAGCGCCCGCTCGGCCTTCGCCAGCCGGGCCTCCTGCTCCTCGCGGACGTACGGGACAGTCCGGTCAGGCTTCGGCTCGCTCGGGGCCGGCTCCTCGACCGCTGCGGTCTCACCCTCGGCCGGGCCCTCCTCCGGCTCGGCCCCGGCAGCCGCGACGACCACCGCGGTGGCCGCGGGGTCGTCCGGCCGCAGGCCCGCCTCGTGCAGGGCGCGCGTGCGCGCGATGAGCGCGTCCTCGCGCGCCGCCGCGCCACGGGGCAGCGCGGGATCGCCCTCGTACCGGATCGGGTTGCCCTCGTCGTCACGTTCCACCACGGCGCGACGCTTACGGCCGCGGACCGCCGCGTCACCCTCGTAGACGGGGACCGCCTGGTGCGGACCGAACTCCTCCATGAGCACGTCCGGGTCCATGCCCAGCTCCTCGGACGCCCGGCTCTGGAGCTGTTCGAGGCGCAGCACCTGCTGCGCGCGGGCGACCTCGTCCCGGTGGGCCACGTCGGTGAGCTCGCGCAGCTCGCCCGTCAGCGACTCGACGCTCCCCCGCACCGCGACCAGCTGCTCGGAGCCCGCCGCCCGCGCCTCCTCGGCGGCCGCCTTGTCGGCCACCGCCCGGTCGAGCGACCGACCGATCGCCTCGAGCGCGACCGCCACCGCCTGCTGCACCAGCGTCGCGCGCGACGCGTCACGCCGCCGCAGCTCCTCACGCTCGGCCGCGCGGGCGCGGGCCGCACGCTCCTGCTCCGCCGCCGCGGCCAGCGACTGCGCCCGGCCCGACACCGCACGAGCCCGCTCCTCGGCGGTCCGCAGGGCGAGCCGCGCCTCGGTCTCCCGGGCCCGGGCCGCGGTGGCCGCGGCGGCGGCCGTGTCCCGCTCCGCCTGCACCGCGTCGATCGAGCCCTCGCCGTCGGAGGGCTCCTCCTCGGCGATCGTCATGCGCTCGACGAGCGCCTCCAGCTCGATCTCGTCCTCCTCGCGGCGGGACCGGGCCTGCTCCAGCGCGGCCCGGTGCCGGTCGGCCTCCGCCTGGGCGGCACGCGCGGCCGCACCGAGCGAACCGAGCTGCTCCGCGGCGGCGGCGCGGGCGGCGTCCGCCTCGCCCAGCCGGGCGAGCGTCTCGTCGTACCGTTCCTGGGCCGTCGTACGCTCGGCACGCGCACGCTCCAGGTGCGCCGAACCGTCGGTCTCCCGGGCGGCGGCCTCGTCGCGGGCGGCCTTGGCCTCGTCGAGCGCCGACTGCAGGTGCAGCACGCTGGGCGCGGCCGCCGACCCACCCCAGGCCCGTGTGGTGCCGAGCAGGTCGCCGGCCCTGGTCACCGCGACCACCGGCTGGTCACGGACGAGCGCGCGGGCTCGCGCGAGGTCGTCCACGACCACCACGTCACGCAGGATCGTCAGCAGCGCGGCCGACGCGGGACCAGCCACCTGGACCACGTCGGTGGCCCACCGCGCCCCGGCCGGCAGCGCGACCGCCGGCCGGTCGGCGTCGTGCGCGGCTCTCCGGTCCGAGCCGACGACGAGGCTGGCGCGGCCGGCGTCCTCGTCCCGCAGTAGCCGTAGCGCGTCCACCGCCTCGTCGACGCCCGCCACGGCGACGGCGTCCGCCACCGGGCCGAGCGCCGCCGCCACCGCGTCCTCGAAACCCGCCTCGATGCCGAGCAGCGCCGCCACCGAGCCCAGAACCCCGGCCTGGTCGGCGGCCAGGAGGGTGCCGGCGCCGTCCTTGCGGTCCAGGCTCAGCTCCAGTGCCTCGACCTTGGCGGCGGCGGCGCTGCGGTCCCGCTGCGCGGTCGTCACCTGCTCCTGGAGGTGCCGCACCTCGGCCTTCGCCAGCTCGAGCACCTCCGACGCTGCCTCGTGCGCGACGTCGAGCCCCTCCTCGCCGTCCTCGCCACCACCGACCTCCGACTCGAGCGCCCCGAGCTCGCGCGAGGTGTTCGCCACCCGCTCCTCCGCCTCGAGCAGGGCGTCGCGAAGCCGGTCCAGCTCGGACTGCGCGGCCTCGACCCGGCTGCGGCGCGCGGCCACCTGCCCGGCCAGGCGGGCGAGGCCCTCGCGGCGGTCGGCGGCCGCACGCAGCAGACCCGCGTGCGTACGCTCGGCCTCCTGCGCCGCGGCCTCGGCCTCGGCCCGCGCGTCCACGGCAGTCTCCACCACCTCGTGGGCCATCTCGACCTCGGTGACCAGCTCCTCCTCGCTCGCCCGGGCGCGGGCGGCCTGCGCCTCCAGGTCGTCCGGGTCCTGGCCCTGGTGGGCGGGTTCGGCGGTGCCGAGCAGTCGCGCACGCTCGCCGGCCAGGGACTGGAGGCTGCGCAGCCGCTCGCGCGTCTGCGACAGGGCGAAGACCGTGTCGCCCGCCTGGCTGACCTGCTGCGACTCGGCGGACATCGCCGCCTCCAGGCGGGCGAGCCTGCCGCGTGCCTCCGTCAGTGCCGCCTCGGTCTCGGCCTGGCGCTCCCGGAGGGAGCGTTCGTCGGCGCGCTCCTGCTCGAGCTGCGCGGTGAGCTGCGCGAGGTCGTCGGCGAGCAGACGGGACTTCGCGTCGCGCAGGTCGCGCTGCACCGTCTGGGCCTTGCGGGCCGCCTCGGCCTGCCGGCCGAGCGGGCCCAGCTGGCGGCGGAGCTCGGCGGTCAGGTCGCCCAGCCGGGCGAGGTTGCCCTGCATCGCGTCGAGCTTGCGGAGCGCCTTCTCCTTGCGCTTGCGGTGCTTGAGGACACCGGCGGCCTCCTCGATGAAGCCGCGGCGCTCCTCCGGCGTGGCGCGCAGCACGGCGTCGAGCTGCCCCTGCCCCACGACGACGTGCATCTCACGCCCGATGCCGGAGTCGCTCAGGAGCTCCTGGATGTCCAGCAGACGGCAGCTGTTGCCGTTGATCGCGTACTCGGAACCGCCGCTGCGGAACAGCGTGCGGGAGATCGTGACCTCTGTGTAGTCGATCGGCAGCGCGCCGTCGGTGTTGTCGATGGTCAGGGCCACCTCGGCGCGGCCGAGCGGCGCGCGGCCCGACGTGCCCGCGAAGATGACGTCGTCCATCTTGCCGCCGCGCAGCGACTTGGCTCCCTGCTCGCCCATGACCCAGGAGAGCGCGTCGACCACGTTGGACTTGCCGGAGCCGTTGGGGCCCACCACGCAGGTGATGCCCGGCTCCAGCTCAAGGGTGGTCGCCGACGCGAAGGACTTGAATCCCCGGAGCGTGAGCGTCTTGAGGTGCACGGGGTGAGCCTAACTGTGAACACGGGCCGAACGTCGGAGGTGCGCCCGGTATACGCCGAGGTAGTCACCTGGCGAGGTAGGGCGGATTCAATCGGTGGTCGCAACACCGGTTGTGTCGGCTGACAGTAGCTTGCTCATTGCTTCGTAGGGTGTGTGCCAGTCC